>DBEP01000002.1 GCA_002294045.1 Lachnoclostridium sp. UBA903
GCCGCCTGCAGGCGAAAGCGGCACCCGCAATTGTTTTATAACTCCGTCCATGTGGGGAGCCTGGATGATATCGGCAGACGCAGACGTAGATAAATGCCTGGAACTTATCGATTATGCTATGTCTGAGGAAGGGTTCACCTTAATGTCTTTAGGAATTGAAGGAGAACATTATAATTCTTATGATTATAGTACGAAATCGGTGGATAGGACCACAGAGCAGGAGGAACTGGCTAAAAGCGTTACAAGTTCTTATTTTACGTTTACCTATGCCAAAGAGGGTACTTCTGCAATCGTTGAAAACGGAACCACTCCGGAACGTCTTAATAAATATGATTCGGATTTTAATACAATGAAATCCGTTATAACTCAAATCAATACTCCGTTTATAAAAGCTCCCTTATTTACCACCTTTGGTGCCGACAACCCTGATTTGGTAGCAAAGCTGGCAGAGACGGAAGTGCGGTACATTGTCGGAGAAATCGGACTTTCGGATTTCCAGGAATATATAGATAATACTTATTTGCCGGCAGCCGGGGAAATGGGTGCGGAATATATCCAGTGGATGGAAGACTACGAAGCGGCAGAATAAAAGAAGATTAGCGGTTACCTCACTTTTACAATAATTAAGAAAACAAGTAAGCCGGAATGCGGTAAGGAGAAGGAATCAACCTTACCGCATTCCGGCTTATAGTATTTCAACTATCCGGTCTGGTATGTGTCTGAAAAATATTGCACCATCCTTTATTTCTTACCGGTAATTTCCAGGATTTTTGTGCTTATTTCCTGTACCTTAGCGGATGGTACATATGCCTCATCATCAAATAGAAATTTGTGAAGTTCCGTTACATTGGCTGCCAAATCCACAGGGAAAACGTAAGATATTTTTTTATAATATTGAGCCGTGTTTTCGAAAGGGAAGCCCGTTTCATCCGTAATGTTATAAGCCAGGATATCTTTTGCAAGGCTAAGCATATCCATGGAGTCCAGATTGGTATAAATCTGAGGGAAGATTTCATTTATAATGGAATTAATGGTTAACAGGTCGGAAGATTTCGTCTTTTCAAATATTTTCTGTATTACAATTCTCTGCCGTTCGGTACGCTTAAAATCCCCTCCGGACGTATACCGTATTCTGGCGTAGGCTGTTGCATGGGTACCGTTCACCACCTGAGTTCCTGCGGATTTTAAATTGCCGACGCTGGTGCCGTTAATTTTGTTTAATTCCTTCGTATAACCGTTTACGTATTTCAATTCTTCCTTGGTGATATCCAGTTCAATTCCGCCTAATAAATCAATTACCTTACAAACCGCATTAAAATTAACCGTAACGTATTCTTTGATGTCCAGGTCAAAGTTGGTATTTATAGTGTTAAGCGCCAGAGGGTATCCGTCTTTAAAGTAAGCCCAATTTATTTTATTGAAACCGTTGTCCGGTATATCCACATAAGTATCACGGTATATGGAGACTAATTTGATATCTTTTGATTTTCTGTTTATGCTTGCAATGACAATGGTATCGCTGTGAGTGGATTTCTTTAAGGCATTGTCTCTGGAATCAACGCCGAAGATTGCTATATTACGGTAACCTCCGATTTCCTTACTGTCAATATCATTGGTTACAATGGAAGCGTCACCGCTTTTATCCAGCTGGGTTTTGTCGGTAATATAGATGAAATAGCCGAACCCGGCGACAATTAATAAAAGTATTAAATCTATTAATAGCAGTAATTTTTTTCTTAGTTTTCTTTTTTTTCTTTTACTATTCATTTTAACTCCTGTCTTACCCTTTTAATATGCATTTTTATTTATAAATCCATTAAACATGGTAAAGAATAAAATTTTAAAGTCCAGGCCAATGGTCCAGTTCTCAATATAATATAAATCACATTCGATCCGCTTTCGGATAGAGGTGTCACCGCGGAAGCCTTTAATCTGTGCCCAGCCTGTCATACCGGGCTTAACCTGGTGCTTAATCATGTACCGCGGAATTTCTTCCTTGAATTTATCCACGAAAAACGGCCGTTCCGGACGGGGGCCCACAAGGCTCATTTCACCTTTCAAAACGTTAAAAAGCTGAGGTAATTCATCTATACTGGTTCTGCGGATAATTTTGCCGATTTTCGTAACACGGGGATCATTAAAGGTTGTCCAGGCTTTTTTCTCATTGGATTCCCGCTGGATTTCCATGGAACGGAACTTATACATCTTAAATTCCCTGTTATGCCGTCCTATCCGGACCTGGCTGAATATAAGCGGCCCAGGTGAAGTGGCTTTAATAATAATGGCAACAATAGCCATCGGGACGGAAAATATAATAAGCGCCATAATACAGCCGAACAGATCCATGGCACGTTTTATGAAACGGTTGAGTGTATTGCTTAACGGTACATTACGGATATTGATGACCGGAAGGCCGTCTAAGTCCTCCGTATAAGGAACGGTGGGAAAAAAGTTCTGGTAATCCGGGATAAATTTTGTATGCACACCGGATTTTTCGCAAATTCCTACAATCCGTCCTAATTTGGAATATTCGTTAATGCTTAAGGTAATGGCTATTTCATCCAGGCCGTTCTGAGGGAGTATTTCCAGGAGGTCGTCAATGGTGCCGATTACTTTTATGTTTTTATATACGCTTCCCCGTTCTATGTTATCATCCAGGATTCCGTGAATGTAATAACCCCATTGGGGATTCACCAGTATTCTGTCGATGTATGCTTCTGCAGCACTGCTGTATCCCACTAAAACGATATGTTTTAAATTATAACCTTTTTTTCTGGCTGCTTTGAGGGAATAAGCCAGGATGGTACGGAAGCCGGTATCTAATATTATATTAATAACGAAAAATATGGCAATCATGAAACGGGAATAATTGGTTTCTTTAATCAAATACAAGATAAAAGTAAAGTATAAGGTACCGAAAAAATTGGCCCTGACAATATTCCATAAACCGTCGCGTCTGCTTTGGCTCCGTTTCGGTGCATATAAATTACATAAGTAATATATAATTAAATAACCCGGAATCAGAAAAAATAATATTCTCGCATATTCCGGCAATGTATAAAATTGTGCGTTCGGATCCCATTTGAGCAGAAACCTTAACGGACTGTAAAAACGCAGATAATAGGAAACGACGTAAGATAACGCCAATAAACAGCCATCAATTATTACATGTATTCGGTTGAATGTCTTTTGATTGTCTTTTATCATAATTTTCACCACAGCCGGGAGAAAGATTTTTTATCTTGTTATAAGCTTATAGGAAAATGCTCTTCTTTTGCAGATAAAAAACGCTCCGCGGGATACGCATGACGCTTGTAAGGAATTATGCCGCATAGCGGCCAAGCGTCAGCACAGAGTTTGCCCTGCAAACTCTTTCTTAATTAGTAATTTTTCTAAAGTATTGTCATAAAGCGTCATTAATATAATACATGATTCGTTTCCAATCCACAATATATAAATTCTTAATATTTAGGGAAATAATCTTAAGAATTTAGGTAATAAGCCGTACCGGTTGGAACAGTGGTTAAGCCGAGTGTGTTTGAAAAAATAAACAGGTTTCTCTCTTTTTTAAATATTTTTTCACAATCTTTACACAAAGTATTGTTAAAATAAAGCTATAAAATTACAATAATAGTTGAAAGATATGATATAAATCACCGGAAAGGCTTCCGTCCAGTACTTTTTCCGGGCATTAGGAAGAAAACTGATACAGAAAGGAGTATTAATATGTCAGATGAATTTTTAAACAACAATAACCAGTTTAATCATGCAGACGCAGATAATAGTAATACAGACAACATGGGAAGCAGTGCCTTTCACGGCGGCAATTCCGAAATAAACAATATGAACAATAATAACACCGGGCCGGACAATTCTAATAGTTCCGGTGATAAGGGTTTCAATCAATCCTCTTCGTCCTACAGTTTCTGGGCTGAACAAATTGCCGCTTCCTCTCCCGGAAAGTCAGGTTCAGACTATCAGCACGGACAGTATAATAATTTTTATGACGAAAAAGGCGGCTACGGACAGAGCAGTTCCTATGTCAATGGCTACGACAGTCATGTATTTGATATGCCGTCTGAAGAGAAGAAGAAAAAACCAAGGAAATTTAATTTTTTTAAAAAGACCTTAAAGCTTGTGCTGGGAGCTGCAATTTTCGGCATAGTTGCGGGAGCGTGTTTTTTAGGCTTTAATGTGGTTTATTATCAAATTAATCCGGATGCGGCACCGATAGCCATCAACATCGGGGACGGAGGCTCCTTCGGCGGTTTTCAATTATATATATCCCCAACTCAGGAAGAGGACACAAAGATTTCGACAACTACCGTATCCCAGGATGCAATACAGCAAAAAACGGATATTACCGATGTAGTAGAAACCACCATGCCATCCATTGTGACCATTACAACTACGTACACCCAATCCTATAATTGGTTCGGGCAGCAGTTCGACCAGCAGGGGGAAGGCGGCGGCTCCGGTATTATCGTTGGCAAAAATGATAAGGAATTGCTGATTGCAACGAATAACCATGTTGTAGAAGGAGCAGATCCCATTAAGGTTAATTTTATTGACGGAACGGAGGCAACGGCCATAATAAAGGGAACGGATGCGGTTGCCGACCTGGCTGTTATTTCCGTTGATTTAAGTACCATAGAAGAAGCTACCTTATCTGCCATTGAGGTTGCAAAATTAGGTGATTCCGAATCCGTCAAAGTCGGAGAAATGGCTATTGCCATCGGTAATGCCTTGGGATATGGACAATCTACGACGGTAGGATACATCAGTGCAAAAGACAGAACAGTGGAATTGGAAGATAAAACAATGGTTCTGCTGCAGACAGATGCGGCTATTAACCCAGGCAACAGCGGCGGTGCATTATTAAATCTTAAGGGTGAAGTAATTGGCATCAATACGGTTAAATATGCCTCCAGTGAAGTAGAAGGTATGGGATTTGCCATTCCTATATCCAGGGCTTTGCCGATTATAAATGAATTGATGGAACGTGAAATACTGGCGGATAACGAAAAAGGCTTTCTTGGCGTATCCATTGAAGATGTAACGGAAGATATAGCCAATACCTATAACTGGCCGGTAGGTGTATATGTAAAATCTGTGGTTGCCGGCGGCAGCGCCGAAGAAGCCGGTATCAAAGCCGGCGATATTATAACCAAGGTTAACGACACGGAAATTACCGCAGGCACACAATTAAGGGAAAAGGTTACTTCCTACCGTGTGGGTACGGATGTTACCGTTACAATTATGAGAAGTTCAGGAGGCAAATTTGTAGAAAAAGAAATTGAAGTACACTTAGGTAAAAATCCCGAATTGACAGACAACTGACATATTCCGGTCAGTGTAAAAACAATCAGGTTAAGAAACCGGGGATTGCTTTTGCCGTAAGGGGCATCCGCTGCCTTTACTGCAAACGGCAGTCCCCGGTTATTTATACAGCGGACAAGTATATTCAGTTGTATAATAACGCTATGAATGTACATTTTTAGTGAAATTTTGAAAGTAATATGATAAAATATAAAAGAAAAGATTTTATATTTGGTTATAGAAATTAAAGATTTGGCGTGATTTCATTATAATTGTTCATAGAAATTTAAATTTTATCCTATTGTACACCTCTAAGGTGTAAGATATAATGAAAGCGGAATGAGGAATCGGCGAACTTGTTTGCCGATTCCGATTGGAGCAACAAGATCATGAACACGCCTTTTGTTCATGATATAATGAAAGCGGAGAGAGGCGACTGCAAGCCTGTCTGCGGTTCCAACAGATATTATACCCGCCGGTTTTAGTGCAATAGGAAGTTATGGATAACAGTGAATAGCCTTTGGCTCAGATAAAGGAGAGGTAGTTTATGGCTAATGATTTTAATGATAATAATGATATAGATAATGTTAATAAGAGCAGCAGCAATACGGAAGATAAAAAGGAGTCCGGGAACAAGGACGATTATGAAGCGGTATGCTATATCTGCAGAAGGCCGGAAAGCAAAGTCGGAAAAATGATCCGTATCCCCAATAATATATGTATCTGTTCCGACTGTATGCAGAAAACCTTTGATACCATTAATACCAATGGCGTACCTTATATGGATATGATGAATATTTCGCCCAATATGCTGAATTTAGGGAATCTGCAGAATGATATTCCCAAAAGCCAGAAGTTAAAAAAGAAAAAACCGGCCGAGGATAAGGATGAAGAAAAAAATACCCTGGACATTAAAAACATACCGTCCCCTCATATTATAAAAGGGAATCTGGATGATTATATTGTAGGACAGGAACATGCGAAAAAAGTAATATCTGTGGCGGTTTATAATCATTATAAAAGAGTTGCCACCAATACCATGGATGATATTGAAATTGAAAAATCCAATATGCTGATGATCGGGCCGACCGGAAGCGGTAAAACCTATTTGGTTAAAACCCTTGCAAGACTTTTAAATGTACCGTTAGCCATAACGGATGCCACATCACTGACGGAGGCCGGCTATATCGGCGATGATGTGGAAAGCGTCGTATCAAAATTATTGGCGGCAGCCGGCAATGATGTGGAGAAAGCGGAACGGGGTATTATATTCATCGATGAAATAGATAAAATAGCCAAAAAGAAAAACCTCAACAACAGGGACGTAAGCGGTGAATCGGTACAGCAGGGTATGTTAAAGCTTTTAGAGGGCAGTGAAATTGAAGTACCTGTGGGGGCGTCCAGTAAAAATGCCATGGTTCCCATGACTACGGTAAATACGAAAAATATATTATTTATATGCGGAGGTGCCTTTCCGGATCTGGAGGGTATTATAAAAACCAGGCTGAACAAGAAGTCTTCCATTGGCTTCAGTGCAGATTTAAAAGATAAGTATGACAGTGACCCTGATATTTTACAGAAGGTTACCGTAGAGGATCTCAGGGAATTTGGCATGATACCGGAATTTATCGGCCGTCTGCCCATTATATACGCTTTAGAGGGATTAACGAAAGATATGCTGATTAAAGTCCTCAAGGAACCCAAAAATGCCATATTGAAGCAATATAAGAAGTTGTTGCTGTTAGATGAAGTATTATTGGAATTTGATGAAGGCGCTCTGGATGCCATTGCCGGCAAGGCTTTGGAGAAAAAGACTGGTGCCAGGGCATTGCGTGCTATTATTGAAGAGTTCATGCTGGATATTATGTATGAGATACCTAAAGATGAGAATATCGGAAAAGTTATCATTACAAGGGAATATATTGAGAAAAGAGGCGTTCCTTATTTAGAAATGAGGGGTACTTCCCAGAAGGCCTTTACTCCTATGCTGGAGCAGAAAAACTAAAGAAAAAACGGGAGGAATCATGTATGGAAGATAAGCATTTGCCGGAAATTGAGGGGAACCTCAGAAAGCACATGGTACGGGTACCTGAGGTTATAGAGCAGGCAAGCGGCATCCGTATTTTCGGAAAATTAATTAAATCGCTGGTATTTACCACCGATGTGGCTATTATACGAAACTGCAACGCCAATGCAGTCATAGCCGTATATCCCTTTACACCCCAGCCCATTATTACCCATTCCATTATCAGCTGTTCCGATGTCCCGGTATTCTGCGGTGTCGGAGGAGGAACCACGACCGGCAAAAGAGTGCTTAATCTGGCTGAAGATGCGGAATTCCAGGGAGCTGTGGGAGTCGTTTTAAATGCACCCACACCCAATGAAACCATAGAATATCTGAAACAGAAAATTGATATACCGGTTGTTATAACCGTTGTGTCAGAGAAGACGGATATTAAAGGCAGGCTGGAAGCCGGTGCGGATATCTTGAATGTTTCCGGTGCCGCTAAGACGGTTGAAATAGTCAGACAGATCAGAAACGATTTTCCTAAAATACCGATCATAGCAACAGGAGGACCGACTGAGGAAAGTATCTTAAATACCATTAAAGCAGGTGCCAATGCAATAACCTATACACCTCCGGCCAACGGGGAGATATTTAAAAAACTTATGAATAAGTACCGCAGTGAAGATAATATTATATAATATATGGAATTCGTTTTCAGAACGGCACAAGCATTTTTCTAGTGAGGGAAAAGAAAATATGTTTATTTTAAGCAGATTTAAAAAAAGAATACTGACGGAATCTTCGGCAGATAAAAAGAACCTCAGCAGGGAAAAACGGAATAAGGAAGAATCCCCGGCTGATAAAGAAAGCTCTGTTAATGCCGGAAAAACCGGTCGGGAGCAGATGAATAATACGGCCACGGAAGAAACAGAGTATGAAATTGTAGAAAAGGAAATACTTCCGGAAAAGATGATATGTCCCGACTGCGGTGGTATTACCCTGGTAGGATTGGATTTTTGTGATAAATGCGGAGGAGAATTAATAAATCACGACAATTAAGTTCATGGAATGGTCCGGGTTAAGTGTATCAGATTTGGTTTTATTAAGAATCCTGCAATTATTCTTAAAAAAACCTTGGGAACCATTAATTTACTATGAAATTAGCAGTTGACAAAAATAAGTTACAATAGTAATATATATGAGAATAAAGGCGTTCAGTAATGCTATTTTTTGAACGCCTTATTTTATTCAATAGGAAAATGCGTCCTATTGAATAAAAACGCTCCGCGGGATGCGCGTGTGATGCGCATGACGCGCCAGAGTCTGGCAAACCAGACTCTTTGTTAATGGAGGAAATGGCGGTTTTTAACCTGATACTTTAGCACATTACTATGCGATAAAGGCAAAGCGGTAAAACCGGAATTGAATTCATTATCAAATAAAAGGAAAGGGAGGAAACTTTATGAAAAAAACTATGAAAAAAGTTTTATGTTTAGGCCTTGCCGGTGCAATGGCGGTTGGTGCTTTAGCAGGCTGTGGCAATAAGGATACGGGAAGCTCAAGTGAATTCCTTATCGGCGGGCTTGGACCGTTAACCGGGGCAGCTGCGTCTTATGGTGTATCCGTTAAGCAGGGAGCAGAAATTGCAATTGAGGAAATCAATGAGGCCGGCGGCGTTAAGGTTGGGGATTCCACATTACAGTTAAGACTGGATTTTGCTGACGATGAAGCTTCGGGAGATACGGCAATGTCTGCCTATAACAGTTTAATGGATAAAGGCATTAAAGCCCTGCTTGGTACCGTTACCAGCGGTGCGGGACTTGCAATAGCGGAGCAGACTAATGAGGACGGTATTTTCCAGATTACTCCGTCCGGTTCGGCACAGGATTTAACGGCATATGACAACGCTTTCCGTTTATGCTTTACCGATCCGGTGCAGGGTGAGACCATGGCTCATTATGCGGTTGAGGATTTAGGATTTAATAAAATAGCCGTCATTTATAATAATTCGGATGAATACAGTACCGGCGTTATGCAGGCTTTTGTTGATGAAGTAGAAAAAATCGGCGGCGAAATCGTTGCTATCGAAGCTTTCGTTGATGAGGCAGTAGATTTTACAACACAATTGACAACCATTAAGGGAACGGATGCACAGATTATCTTTGTACCCGCATATTATCAGGATGCGGCTTACATTACCACACAGGCCGACGAACTTGGAATGAATCTTCCTTTTATCGGTTCCGACGGCTGGGATGGCGTATTAGCCAAGGTCGTAGATCCGAAAGTATTGGAAGGAGCAACTTTTATGAGTCCGTTCTTTGCAACCGATACGGACCCTGCGATCCAGGCATTTACCGCTGCTTATGAGGAAAAGTATAACGCTGTTCCGGACCAGTTTGCGGCAGATGGCTATGATTCTGTTTATGTAATAAAAGCAGCTTTGGAAACAGCAGGTTCCACCGAAAGTGAAGACTTAATCAATGTTATGACGGAAATTCAGGTAAATGGACTTACAGGTGAGGTTACCTTTAATGCGGACGGTGAACCGAATAAAGGCGTTAAGTTCGTTAAAATAGTAAACGGTGAGTATACTGCTCTGAATAGAGAATAATAATATCAGAATTTGTACCGGAACAAAAGGAAAAATAGTGAGAGATAGTATATCCTTATACTGCCTGCCAATATTTCTTCCTTTTGTTCTTGTGATTCATACAGATTTTACAGCCGTATAATCTGAGCTTCTTCGCTTGGCGCAGAGCCCGCTTGCAATATGTTCTGAGTTTAGCGAAAAATCTCAGGTTAAAAAAGGAGAAAGAGGTGATATTTAATGCAAAGCATAATCGAACAATTCATTAACGGTTTACGTTCCGGCAGTATTTATGCCTTAATTGCGTTAGGATACACTATGGTATACGGTATCGCCAAAATGATTAATTTTGCCCATGGAGATATTATTATGGTAGGCGCCTATACTTTATATATAGCTACCGTAGGATTAAAGATGCCGGTAATACTGGCTGTCTTGTTTACAATAACTGTCTGTGCCGTACTAGGTATAACAATTGAAAAAGTCGCTTACAAGCCACTGAGAAAAGCTCCCGCTCTGGCGGTTCTAATTACGGCAATCGGTATGAGCTTTTTGCTGCAAAGCATTGCCTTATTAATATTTAATGCGAATCCTATTACATTTAAATCAATTATTACGATTAGTTCCAAATCCATAGGAGGAGTTACGGTCTCAGGAATAACGATAGTCACTCTTGCTGTTACTTTTATCTGTATGGTTGCCTTAACCTTATTTATAACAAAAACAAAAGCAGGAAGCGCCATGAGGGCAGTTTCGGAAGACAGGGCCGCGGCAGAATTAATGGGAATTAATGTGAACCGGACCATATCCATGACATTTGCTATTGGCTCAGCTTTAGCTGCCGTTGCCGGTATTATGTTCGTATGCCAGTATCAGTCCATTAAGCCCACACTCGGAGCACTTCCGGGAATCAAAGCCTTTGTGGCGGCGGTTCTAGGCGGTATCGGCAGTGTACCCGGTGCCATGCTTGGCGGTATGCTGCTTGGAGTGATTGAAAGTATATCAAAAGCATATATTTCCAGCGAACTTTCCGACGCAATCGTGTTTGGTGTATTAGTCCTGGTTCTTCTGGTTAAGCCCTCCGGTCTGTTAGGCAGGAACCGAATTGAGAAAGTGTAGGTGGAATATGAGCAAAGAGAGCAAGGAAAAAATCGGCCATCAAAATAATTTTTTAAATAAAAAAAATATCATTATTACCGCCGCCATTGTTGCCATATATATACTTATTGTCATTTTAGCGGATGGCGGTGTATTAAACCGTCAGGCCAGGTCCTTACTGGTCCCTATTGGTATTAACATTATCCTGGCGGTTTCCCTCAACTTAACGACAGGCTTTCTTGGAGAGCTTTCTTTAGGGCATGCCGGGTTCATGGCAATTGGTGCCTACACCGGTGCCATTTTCACACTTTATGTTAATATGCCCGGACCTGTTGAATTTTTATTGGGCATCTTGTTTGGCGGAATTGTAGCCGCCATTTTTGGAATTATAATCGGAGTTCCCGTGTTAAGGCTGAAAGGGGACTATTTGGCTATTGTAACTTTGGGATTTGGTGAAATTATCCGTTCCATTGTTAATTTTATGGGAATTACCGGCGGTGCCATGGGGTTAAAACAGATTCCCCGTTATTCCAACTATACCTGGACTTATGTAATCATGATTATAACTCTTCTGGTTATTACCAATCTTGTAAATTCCAGGCACGGAAGGGCTATTAAGTCTATACGTGATAATTATATAGCAGCGGAATCCGTAGGAATCCGAGTGAGCCGATGTAAAATTATGGCCTTTGTTATCGCGGCGTTTTTTGCAGGTGTGGCAGGGGTATTATACGGCCATCATTTGAGTATCGTAAAACCCGGTGACTTTGATTATAATAAATCGATTGAGATTCTTGTTATCGTTGTTCTTGGCGGTATGGGTAATATTAAAGGTTCCGTCATTGCAGCAGTTATTTTAACTATTTTACCTGAAATGCTTCGTGCTGCCGACGACTTCAGAATGTTATTATATGCAATTGTTTTAATTGTAATGATGCTGTTTAATTCTTCCGGCTTACGGACCAGACTGGAAGAGAGCGGTAAATTGCCGAAGCTGCCTCTGCTTATGAAGAGCAAAGCGAAATAAAGAAGGAGAAGGTGGATGAATATGGCTTTATTGGAAGTAAAGAATTTAGGGATTTCCTTTGGAGGTCTCAGGGCAGTTGACAGCGTAAATCTTAATATAGAAAAGGGACAGCTGTATGGTCTGATTGGGCCTAACGGAGCAGGCAAAACCACCATCTTTAATCTGCTGACCGGGGTTTATCGTCCGACAGACGGAACCATTAAGATTGACGGAATCAACCTGGTCGGCAAGTCTCCTTCTGAAATCTGCCAGGCAGGGATAGCCAGAACCTTTCAGAATATCCGTTTATTTAAAAAAATGAGTGTTTTGGATAATGTAAAAACGGCACTGCATAACCGGATAAAATATTCCCTGGTTAACAGTTTTTTTCATCTGCCGGCTTATTTTAAGGCAGAGCGGGAAATGGATGAAAAGGCTATGGAAATCTTAAAGGTATTTGACTTAGACGGCCAGGCAGATTATCTTGCCAGTAATTTACCCTATGGAAAACAGAGAAAATTAGAGATTGCCAGAGGTCTGGCAACCAATCCCAAACTCTTATTGCTGGATGAGCCGGCAGCCGGAATGAATCCCAATGAAACGGCAGAATTAATGGAAACCATCCGGTTGGTCAGGGACCGTTATCATATTACCATTTTATTGATTGAACATGATATGAAACTGGTATCCGGTATATGTGAAAAACTTTTGGTATTAAACTTCGGTACAGAGCTTGCGGCCGGTACTCCGGAAGAAGTTTTAAATCATCCCGAGGTTATCGCAGCATATCTGGGTGAATAATTTTGGGGGAAAGAAATGGAGGAATTCCCATGGCAATGTTGACAATTAAAGACCTTCAGGTCTATTATGGAGTTATACAGGCAATAAAAGGAATCTCCTTTGAAGTAAAGGAAGGAGAAGTAATTGCTTTAATTGGTGCCAATGGTGCAGGCAAGACAACAATTCTGCAAACTATTACCGGTCTGATTGCGGCCAAATCAGGCAGCATTCAGTTTGAAGGCAATGATTTAGCCAAAATTCCTGCCCACAGCATCGTTTCTCTGGGTATGGCCCATGTACCGGAGGGCAGAAGAATCTTTGCCGAATTAACCGTACTGGAAAATTTAAGAATGGGGGCCTATACCAGGAAGGATAAAAAAGAAATCGAAGATACCTTAATAAAAATATATAAACGTTTTCCGCGTCTTAAGGAAAGAAAGAATCAGATAGCAGGTACCTTAAGCGGCGGTGAGCAGCAGATGCTTGCAATGGGCCGTGCCTTAATGTCTCATCCGAGAATTATATTAATGGACGAACCCTCAATGGGATTATCTCCGATTTTTGTGTCGGAAATATTTGATATTATAAAGGAGATAAATGAAAGCGGCACCACCGTTTTGTTGGTGGAGCAAAATGCAAAAAAAGCATTATCTATAGCAGACCGCGCATATGTTTTAGAGACCGGAAAAATTGTTCTGGATGGTGATGCCAAAGAACTTATGAACAATAATTCTGTTAAAAAAGCTTATTTGGGTGAATAAGGAGGGTTACTATGGAGCATTATGTAATCACGATTGCAAGAGGATATGGCAGCGGCGGAAGAACCATGGGCAGAATGCTTGCGGAAGAACTGGGTATTCATTTTTATGACAGGGAGCTCCTCCGTCTGGCATCAGATGAAAGCGGTATCAATGAAGAGCTGTTCGGCAGAATGGATGAGCAGGTAAAGAAAAGTCTTTTATTCCGAATTGCCAGAAAGGAATATAAGGGGCAGTTAATCCCCCCTGACCGTGAGGACTTTGTCTCGAATGATAATTTATTCAATTATCAGGCCAAGGTTATCAGACAGCTTGCCGAACAGGAATCCTGTGTTATCGTAGGAAGATGCGCCGATTATATCCTGAGGGATATGGATAACGTAGTTAAAATATTTGTCCATGCCTCCCTTGAAGACTGTGTAAAAAGGCTGGAAGATATGTCCAGTCTGCCCATAAAGGAGTTGGAGAAAAAGATACTGGCTACCGATAAACGCCGTGCGGAATATTATAAATACTATACGGGCAGGAATTGGGAAGATGCCAAAAACTATGACCTATGTTTTAACAGCCAGCAGTTAGGCTTTGATAAATGTGTTCAAATCGTTAAAAGCTATCTGGACATCCGTTTCGGGAAGGCTTAAGACAGGCGGGATAAACGCAGGCTGAAAGAATAGCTCCGGGGGCAGGACAGCTTCCGGAGCTTCTTTCAGCCTGTATTTTCCCGTTACAGTTCAGCCTATGGTACCGCGAGGTGTTTTTTGTGAGTGTAGCGAAGCGAAAGTCACAGAAAACCCGAGACCTACATGCGCGAAATTATGCAGAATGCATAATTTCTGTGCATCATTTGTTGCAGTTTAGCCGTAAGGCTGAACTGTAACATTTTCCCTGCCCAAGGTTAAGAGAAGTCTTGCAATTTAATACGTTACTGTGCTATACTATTCAGAATCAAAGAAGATAATTAATATCAAAGAAAAGAGGATGAGATATGATATCAGATAAGATGGCCGGATTAGTGAAGAATAGTTCTGTTATCCGGGCAATGTTTGAAGAGGGAAAAAGGCTGGCATCAATTTACGGCCCTGAGAACGTATTTGATTTCAGCCTGGGCAACCCCAGCGCAGAACCGCCTCAGGCAGTAAAGGATGCGGTTATTGAAACAATCAGTAGGGAAAACGCCGGTCTGGTCCACGGATATATGAATAATTCCGGATATGAAGATGTCAGGGCCGCCATAGCGGATTCCATAAATAAAAAATTCGGAACTGCCTTTGGGGAAGAGAATATTATAATGACTGTCGGAGCTGCCGGCGGATTAAATGTTATTTTAAAAACCCTGTTGAATCCGGGGGATGAAGTCATAACTTTTGCTCCTTTCTTTGGTGAATACCGTAATTATGTGAGTAATTACGACGGGAAGCTGGTGGTTATAAGCCCCGATACGGATACCTTTCAGCCCAAGCTTGCGGAATTTGAGCAGAAAATAACGGCCGGAACCAAAGCAGTGATTATAAATTCACCGAATAATCCCACAGGAGTGGTTTATTCGGAAGATACGATTACCGCTCTGGCCGCTATTTTAAATAAAAAACAGGCCGAGCTAAAAACCTCCGTTTATCTGATTTCAGATGAGCCTTACAGGGAATTGGTATATGATGGTATAGAAGTCCCTTATCTGACAAAATACTATAAGAATACCATAGTCGGATATTCCTACAGTAAGTCCTTATCCCTGCCGGGGGAGAGAATCGGTTATCTGGTAATCCCTAAAGAATCGGATGATTTTGAAGATGTAATTGCAGGTGTCAATGTGGCAAACCGGATTCTGGGTTTTGTTAACGCCCCTTCCCTGATACAGCGGGTGGTTGCAAAATGCCTGGATTCCGAAGTGGACATTTCCATATATAACCGTAACCGTGAATTATTATACAACAGCCTGATTCAATACGGTTATACCTGTGTCAAACCGGAAGGTGCTTTTTATTTGTTTGTAAAGGCTCCGGGAGAGGATGATAAGGCTTTTTGCGCAGCGGCGAAAAAGCATAATATCCTTATTGTACCGGGTTCTTCCTTCGGTTGCCCCGGCTATTGCAGGATTGCGTATTGTGTTGATTATAAAACTATTGAAGGCTCCTTAAGGGGTTTTAAGAAGCTGACGGAAGAATATCTAACTAAGTAAATGTCGGTACAGCCTTGCATAAATTTCGCTTAATAGCAAGTGCTGAATTAAGTGATAATTGTGCAAGGCTTTACTGGCTAAGACGTGCAGGACACGCAGACAGGAGATTACTATGAGAACCTGGGAAAATAACATAAGGAAAATTGCCCCGTATGTGCCGGGAGAACAGCCGAACTTTCCCGATATGATTAAACTGAATACCAATGAAAACCCATACCCGCCGGCTCCGGGCGTCCGAAAAGCCGTGCTGGAATTCCAAATGGATAAATTAAGACTGTATCCGGATCCAACTTCCAATCTGTTGGTAAAGGCCCTGGCAGATTATTATAAATTAGGAGAAGACCAGATTTTTGTAGGGGTTGGTTCCGACGACGTATTGGCTATGGCTTTCATGACATTTTTTAATTCCCATAAACCGGTTTTATTTCCGGATATTACCTATTCCTTTTATGATGTGTGGGCCGAGTTATTCCGTATTCCATACGAACGTCCTGCCCTTGATACTAATTTCAGAATCAGAAAAGAAGATTATTATAAGGAGAACGGAGGCATAGTTATTGCCAATCCCAATGCCCCGACCTCTATTTATGAAGAAACCGGATTTATCCGGGATATACTGGAACACAACCAGGATTGTGTAGTAATCGTGGATGAAGCCTATATTGATTTCGGCGGAACCAGCTGCCTGGAACTGATAAAGGAATTTGACAACCTTTTGGTGGTACAGACCTTCTCCAAATCCCGGTCCATGGCAGGCATGAGAATCGGATATGCCATGGGAAGTCCTGCCCTGATAAAGGCCATTCACGATGTAAAATATTCCTATAATTCTTATACTATGAACCAGACTTCCTTGTATTATGGTGTGCAAGCGGTGAAAGACGAAGCATATTTTAAAGCATGCCTGGGAAAAATTATTAAAACCAGGGAATGGGTTTCGGTTAAATTGAAGGATCTTGGATTCACTTTTCCGGATTCCCAAACCAATTTTATATTTGCCTCCCATGGGACCGTTCCGGCAGAGGATTTGTTTGCGGCTTTAAGGGCTGAAAATATTTTTGTCAGATTCTTTAATAAACCAAGAATTCATAATCATCTTCGCATAACCATAGGCACCGATGAGGAAATGGATAAGTTCCTGAATGTTCTGGAGGGCATCCTGTCCGGGAAAAACTCGTAATGGGGCAATGAGATATTACCTGCTTTGACTAATAATAACAATTGTGGTATTATATAGCTTATGAAAAGATACTGCTTTAAGGAGGAATTGCCATGGATAATGACGGCAAAGGGCTAGAAGACTTGAGTATGCATAAAGAAACAGATATGCAGTCGGATAAGGAAACTGCTTCTAAGAATTTTATAGAACAGATTATTGAAACGGATATCAGGGAAGGGAATTGTACCGGGGCTATTACGAGGTTCCCGCCGGAGCCAAACGGATATCTGCATATCGGACATGCGAAATCCATTTTGCTGAATTACGGTTTAGCAAAAAAGTATGGCGGTAAGTTCAACTTAAGGTTTGATGATACCAATCCTACGAAAGAAAAAACGGAGTTTGTGGAATCTATAATTGAGGATGTCAAGTGGGTCGGCGGTGATTTTGAAGACAGGCTGTTTTTTGCCTCCGATTATTTTGGACAGATGTATGAAGGTGCCGTTAAACTAATAAAAAAAGGCAAGGCCTATGTGTGCGACCTTACGCCGGATGAGATACGTGAATACCGGGGCACCCTGACGGAACCCGGGAAAAACAGCCCATACAGGGATAGGACAATGGAAGAAAATCTCGCATTATTTGAAGGAATGAAGAACGGCGAATATCCGGACGGTTCCAAAGTACTGCGGGCTAAGATTGATATGGCCTCTCCCAATATTAATATGAGGGATCCCATTATTTACCGTATTGCCAGAATGACGCATCACAATACCGGCGATAAATGGTGCATATATCCCATGTATGATTTTGCTCATCCGATAGAAGACGCCATTGAAGGCATCACCCATTCCATATGCACCCTGGAATTTGAAGACCACAGACCGTTATATGACTGGGTTGTCAGGGAATTGGAATATGCCAATCCGCCGAAACAGATTGAATTTGCAAAACTGTATCTGACCAACGTTATAACAGGTAAAAGATATATCAAGAAATTAGTGGAGGATGGAATTGTAGACGGGTGGGATGACCCCAGGCTGGTTTCCATCAGCGCGCTGCGCCGGAGAGGCTTTACGCCGGAATCCATTAAGACGTTTATGGATTTGTGCGGGGTCTCAAAAAGCCAGAGTTCCGTAGATTATTCCATGCTGGAATACTGTATCCGTGAAGACCTGAAATTAAAAAGGCCCAGAGTAATGGCGGTACTTGACCCGGTTAAATTAATTATAACCAATTACCCGAAAGAACAAATTGAGTATATGGACGTGCCGAATAACCAGGAAAATGAAGCAATGGGAGCCAGAAAAGTTCCTTTCGGACGTGAATTATATATTGACAGGCAGGACTTCATGATAGAACCGCCCAAAAAATATTTCCGCTTGTATCCGGGAAATGAAGTGCGCTTAATGCATGCTTATTTTGTAACCTGTACGGACTATGTTACGGATGAAGACGGCAGGGTTACGGAAATACACTGCACCTATGATCCGGAAACAAAAAGCGGCAGCGGCTTTGCGGGCCGTAAAGTAAAGGGCACTATTCACTGGGTTGCGGCATCTGCCGCAGAAAAAGCCGAAATAAGATTATACGAGAATATTGTAGATGAAGAAAAGGGAGTGTATAATGAAGACGGAAGTCTTAATTTAAATCCCAATTCCATTACGGTATTAAAGAATTGTTATTTAGAGCCAAGCGTTAAAGGCGCAAAGGCTTATGAAAGCTTTCAATTTTTAAGACATGGTTATTTTTGCGTTGATTCTAAGGATTCAAAAGAGGGGCATCTGGTATTCAACAGGATTGTATCCCTAAAGAGCTCATACAAACCCGATTAGAGGAGGATGAAGAATGTCAAATTTATTTTCAGGGCTGGAAGCCTTTGGACTTGGTAAAATGTCTGATCTGGAAGTATATGCAACGGATGAAAAAAACAATAAAAAATCCGGCGATGGAACAGAGGAAAAGGCAAAAGTAGCAGAAGCAGATCTGATATTTGACAAAAGCTATACCTGTCCTGTCTGCGATAAAGAATTTAAAGCCAAAACCATAAAAACCGGTAAGGTTAAGCTTATTTCCGCCGATACGGATTTAAGGCCAAAATATCAATTTGTTGATTCTCTTAAATATGATGCAATTGTATGCCCGCATTGCGGATACTCGGCATTAAACCGGTTTTTTAATTATATGACATCGTCACAGGCAAAACTGATTAAGGAACAAATATCCGCCTCCTTTAAAGGAATTAGAACGGAAGGGGAAGTGTTCTCTTACGATGATGCAATTGCAAGGCATAAGCTGGCACTGGTAAATACCATAGTCAAAAAAAGCAAGTTAAGTGAACGCGCTTATACCTGTCTGAAAACTGCTTGGCTGCTGCGGGGTAAGGCAGAGAATATATCTGCGGATAATACCGGCAAGGATAGAAAAGAAGTCGCTGCACAATTGCAGAAAGAAGAACTGGAATTTTTAACTAACGCATATGAAGGTTTTTTAGAGGCCTTCTCCAAGGAAATGTTCCCTATGTGCGGTATGGACGAAAATACCATGACCTACCTGGTAGCAGATTTAGCCAGGAGAGTGGGGAAGTATGAGGAATCCGGCAGGTGGATCTCTAAAGTACTCATTTCCAGGGATGCCAATGAAAGAATTAAAGCAAAAGCCAGGGAACTAAAAGAACTTTTAAGCAAAACGAAATAAAAGTGACAAGAAATTTATCGGAGCCTGCCTAATTTTTATGGTACTGTAAAGTATTATTTTTGGAATGGCTTCTAATGGTCCGTAATGATGCTGTTGGTTTTTACTATGGATCTGGGCAGAGCATCCTTTGAATTCTTCCAGGGCTCATTTACATAACGGTAATCAAACTTGTCTATAAACCACTCCAAATCGTTTCTGACACGCTTTATGTTATCTAAATACACGGTATTCAATGTCTTTATAAATTCCTCCAGCCTATCAGCCTTAAGCTTTTTTGGTGCTTCCTCATAAAGCAGGCCGTAGTGGGAAGTGCAAAGGCCTTTTGATTGCCCGAATTTATTGCGGAATTGGTCATCATTCTGATAAAGTGAGAATATGGTATCGATGTAGCGTATAAAAGTATTGTTAATTTTATCGCAGATATAGCAGGAATTATTTAAATGGTCTATATAACTTTTGACACCGGAGATTTCTGCTTTCTTTTTAAAGAGGGAAGGGGAAGATAATCTGCCGTTTGCTTCGGTTATTTTTTCCAAATCACGAATGGTTTTATCCATATGGGTTTTAAGCATAAGAGCCAGTCCCAGGCGGTTTTGGTTTTCATACAGTTTTTCAATGTGGCGGCCGCAGAATCCGATTTTATCTGTTTCGGCTCTTACATCATCCTCCATATAACTTGGGCCCATTGTAAATTCGATGGCATTGTCTTCCAGAGTTTTTTTCATCAGACAGATTGGGCATTCACTGTCCGTATTAAATGCATCATTTACCGGTATGGTATATAGCTTTTCTTTCAATATTTATCCCTGCCTTTATTTTTTCATTTATTTTAGCATTATAACATAGGGTTTTCTTCTTAGCAATGGCTGTTACGGATACAGGACAGCAGGCTGGAAACTAATCCGAAGTTAATTCGAGGAGAGGCAAGGCAGCTTCCGTATACAGTTGCCCGGTTTGGCAGGGAAAGCAGCTCCTTCTGCCGAGAATATTGTACTGATAAGAAAGTGATTGTACGGGTATGAAGTGATAAATTATGGGAATGTTTTAAGTAACCTTTGTTTTATCTTATAGGAAAGTTAGTCCTATGAGATAAAAATCCGACAGGGGATGTATATGACGCGCCAACGGAAGATGTCACTGAAGTGACAGCGCGTCAGCGTCTGGCAGGCCAGACTCTTTCTTATATGTAACGGGTGTGGTTTGGCCTGCCGGATTCCGCGCTGATGTGCTGTCACTTAACGGGATGCTGCTCTGGAAGGTAAAAAAGTGAGAAAAAAAGAGATAAAGAGATTAATAATTAGATAGGATTAAATATAAGCCTATTTTGCTTGTTTTTTAAACGGAAATAAATTTGCATAATAAAAGTAAATTTACTAATATATAATCTATCAGTTAGCACTCAATTGAAGTGAGTGCTAATAATAGTAAAGGACATACTGATTGAGTTGTCCTTCCACATAAGCCTTTTAATCTTAAAATAATTTATTTATAAGGAGGAAATGATATGAAGTTAGTACCATTGGGAGACAAAGTAGTTTTAAAGCAATTGGTTGCTGAAGAAACAACAAAATCCGGAATTGTTTTACCGGGTCAGGCAAAAGAAAAACCGCAGCAGGCAGAAGTAATTGCAGTCGGACCTGGCGGTGTTGTAGACGGCAAAGAAGTTACCATGCATGTTAAGCCGGGAGATAAGGTGATTTATTCCAAGTATGCCGGAACCGAAGTAAAATTAGACGAGGAAGAATTCATTGTTGTGAAACAAAACGATATTGTAGCTGTTGTGGAAGACTAAGTATTATAAAATATCATTATAGGAGGCAATAAATATGGCAAAGGAAATTAAATACGGTGCAGAAGCCAGAGCAGTGTTGGAATCTGGCGTAAATAAGCTGGCAGATACAGTTAAAGTTACATTGGGACCGAAAGGAAGAAATGTTGTATTGGATAAATCCTTCGGAACTCCGTTGATTGCCAATGACGGTGTTACCATTGCAAAGGAAATTGAATTGGAAGATGCGTTTGAAAATATGGGCGCCCAGTTAGTTAAAGAAGTAGCAACAAAAACTAATGATGTTGCAGGTGACGGAACAACTACGGCTACTGTTTTAGCTCAGGCTATGATTAATGAAGGTATTAAAAACTTAGCAGCAGGTGCTAATCCGATTATTTTAAGAAAAGGCATGCAAAAGGCTACGGATGTTGCGATAGAAGCTATCAGTAAGATGAGTTCCACTTTAACCGGTAAGGATCAGATAGCAAGAGTGGCGGCTATTTCTGCAGGTGACGATTCTGTAGGTGAAATGGTTGCCGATGCTATGGAAAAAGTATCCAATGACGGTGTTATTACCATTGAAGAATCCAAAACCATGAAGACAGAACTGGATTTGGTAGAAGGTATGCAGTTTGACAGAGGATATGTATCCGCATACATGGCAACGGATATGGATAAGATGGAAGCTAACCTGGAAAATCCTTATATTTTAATTACTGACAAAAAAATATCCAATATTCAGGAAATCCTTCCTATATTGGAGCAAATTGTTCAAACAGGCGCAAGATTACTAATCATTGCGGAAGATGTGGAAGGTGAAGCTTTAACCACCCTTATAATAAATAAATTAAAAGGTACTTTTACTGTAGTAGCCGTAAAAGCACCGGGTTATGGTGACAGAAGAAAAGCAATGCTTCAGGATATTGCCATCTTAACCGGCGGTACCGTAATTTCCGACGAATTAGGATTAGATTTAAAAGAAATAACCATGGATCAGTTAGGCCGTGCCAAATCCGTTAAGGTTCAGAAAGAGAACACAATTATTGTTGACGGCGAAGGCGATAAAAATGAAATCTCAGCAAGAATTTCTCAGATCAAAGCCCAGATTGATGAAACAACATCTGAATTTGACAAAGAAAAATTACAGGAAAGACTTGCCAAGCTGGCAGGCGGCGTAGCCGTAATCCGTGTTGGTGCTGCTACGGAAACTGAAATGAAGGAAAAGAAACTTCGTATGGAAGATGCACTTGCAGCAACCAGAGCAGCAGTGGAAGAAGGTATTGTTGCAGGCGGCGGTTCCGCTTACATCCATGCCACGAAGGAAGTTGCCAAATTAGCGGCTGAATTGGAAGGCGATGAGAAGACAGGTGCCAACATTATATTAAAAGCGCTTGAATCTCCTTTATTCTGTATCGTTGCCAATGCAGGTCTGGAAGGCGCTGTTATAATCAGCAAAGTAAGAGAAGAGAAACCTGGTATCGGCTTTGACGCCTTAAAAGAAGAATATGTGGATATGGTGTCCGCAGGTATTCTTGACCCGGCTAAAGTTACAAGAAGTGCACTTCAGAATGCTACCAGTGTTGCTTCTACATTCTTAACAACAGAATCCGTTGTTGCAAACATAAAATCCAATGAACCTGCCATGCCGGCCGGAGCAGGCGGAATGGGTATGATGTAATCCCTTTCTCAAATAATTGAAATAAATAAGCAACTCAAACATGCATTAAATTTTATTTATAAAATGCAGTAAAAATAATAAAAGAAGCTCCTGAGATTATTCTACTACGAAATAATTTCGGAGCTTCTTTTATTATTTTATCTCACAGGAAAGCTTGTTATAGTACATAGATGGTTAATTTAGAAAAATATTATAAATATTTTAAGTTATAGGCTTTTACTTTATACAAAATTCTAGTATAATATTTAATAGACAGACACGCCTAAATATAGGCCGGAAAGGTTTTTTGTTATTAAAAGGTCCTTAATTTTGTAAGAAATATCAGGAGGTAAAATTAATGAATGAATTATATGCTGAGGCAGGGGTAAAAAGAAAGGAGACTGCGGGAACATATGCCATACGTTTCCTATTGATATTCGTAGCGTTTGTAGCCTTTTTGTTGACTTTCCAAAATTCAATACTGTTATTTGTGTCGGCAATATTAATTGTGGCCATCATTTATTTTTTCCCAAGGCTCAGCGTGGAATACGAATATGTTTTTTGTGACGGCCAGTTGGATTTTGATAAAATAATGGGGAATGCAAAGCGTAAAACAGCTTTAAAAATCGATTTTGAACAAGTGGAGATTATGGCACCGAAAGGTTCCCATGCACTGGATAGTTACAACCATGTAAAGACCGTAGTCAAGGATTTCACATCCAGGGATAAGAACGCAAAACCTTATGTCATTATATTGCGGGAAGGCGACACAGCAACAAAAATACTTTTTGAGCCCAATGAAAAAATGATAAACTGTATTAAATTAAAGAGTCCCAGGAAAGTTTCCCAGTATTAAAGAGTGGTATAAATACAAGGAAGAAAAGCAGATTAGGAACGATAAACGGGAAAATGATAAAAAAAGAACTTATGATTAATAACCAAAAAGACAAATGTATGTCATACACGGAGCGGCAGCCGGAAGTGTATTTAAAGTAAGGACAGGAATTATAGTTTAGTTATTGACAAGCTTTCTTTAATTGGGTATACTTTTAAAAATTAACAAAAATCTATAATAAAACTTAAAACCCCAAAACGTGCAAAATTTAAAGAAAGTGAGGATAATTAGAATGGGAACTATAATCGGTGAAGGAATTACCTTTGACGACGTCTTACTGGTACCGGCCTATTCGGAAGTGATACCGAACGAGGTTGATGTATCTACCTATTTAACGAAAACAATCAAGTTAAATATTCCAATGATGAGTGCAGGAATGGATACGGTTACCGAACACAGAATGGCAATAGCAATGGCCAGACAGGGCGGGATCGGTGTTATTCATAAGAATATGTCCGTAATAAAGCAGGCGGACGAGGTGGATAAAGTAAAACGTTCGGAGAATGGAGTAATTACAGATCCGTTTTATTTATCGGCGGAACATACATTACATGATGCCAATGAATTAATGGCAAAATACAGAATCTCAGGAGTTCCTATCACAGAAGGCAAAAAACTGGTGGGAATCATTACAAACCGTGATTTAAAGTTTGAAACGGATTTTTCCAAAAAAATTAAAAATTGTATGACTTCAGAAGGTTTAATTACGGCCCAGGAAGGTATAACTTTAGAGGAAGCAAAAAAAATTCTGGCTACCGCCAGGAAAGAAAAATTACCCATCGTTGATAAAGAAGGTAATTTAAAGGGCCTTATTACCATAAAAGATATTGAAAAACAGATTAAGTATCCCATATCCGCAAAGGATTCCCAAGGCCGTCTAAGATGTGCTGCGGCCGTTGGTGTTACTTCCAATATACTGGAACGCGTGGAAGCGTTGGTAAATGCCAAAGTTGATGCTATTGTGGTGGATACTGCCCACGGGCACTCTGCCAATGTTATAAAAGTTGTACGAATGGTACATGAAACATACCCGGAACTTCAGATTATAGCGGGAAATGTTGCAACCGGCGAGGCTACGGAAGCGTTAATTAAAGCCGGCGTAAGTGCGGTTAAGGTTGGCATCGGGCCCGGTTCTATTTGTACCACAAGAGTCGTAGCAGGAATTGGTGTTCCCCAGATTACGGCTATCATGAATTCTTACGGTGTGGCTAAAAAGTATGGTATTCCAATTATTGCAGATGGGGGTATTAAATATTCCGGTGACATGACCAAGGCTATTGCAGCCGGTGCCAGTGTTTGTATGATGGGAAGCATATTTGCAGGCTGTGATGAAAGCCCCGGAGAATATGAATTATTCCAGGGAAGAAAATACAAGGTATACCGGGGAATGGGTTCCATATCGGCTATGGAAAACGGAAGCAAGGACAGATATTTTCAGGACAATGCCAAAAAATTAGTTCCGGAAGGTGTAGAAGGGCGTGTAGCCTATAAAGGTACGGTAGAGGATACCGTATTCCAGTTAATGGGCGGGCTCCGGTCCGGAATGGGTTATTGCGGAACTTCTACCATCGAGTCGCTGAAAGAAAACGGTAAATTTATAAAGATTTCCGCAGCTTCCTTAAAAGAAAGCCATCCCCACGACATCCATATCACCAAGGAAGCGCCGAATTATAGTTTAGACGAATAAATAAACCGATAAATACCAAAAAGAGTTTTTTATGATGGGCTGCCGCCTATCATAAAAACTCTTTTTCTTAAATTGATTTTCTTAAATTGAGCAGTTGTATATGGAATACTTGGAGCTGCAATAACGGCAATAGGAAACAAAAAGCTTAGATTAATTTTCTATTGCATTTTCATCGATATAGGACATGACGTCATTTTTAAAAATTTCCCAGGCGTCCTCATGCTCTACATAATAAAGGGGGCACAGCTTGCCTGACACATCATAATGTCTTATGATATCATCCTTATCCAGATTATACTCGCAGCATAACCAGGCTACCAGGGCTGTCAGTGCCCGGTATGTCTCATCGCTAAACTTCCCTGTTGCATCTGGGTGGCAGCATTCTATGGAAATTGTATCATTGTTGCGGTCGTTGGAGGCGAAAGACACTTCATCCAATGGCATGCACTGAATTATTTCTCCTTCCAGTCCGATTACAAAATGGCTGCTTGCGGATGTCGTCTTACTGATTCGCAGGTTCTCAAAATAATTCCTGTTTGACTCTGCACCGGTACCGGGATTGGCAGTATAATGGATAACGATACTGTTTACTTCCGTTAATGGAGTCTGAGGTCTGGAATATTCATTAGGCGTTAAAAACATTTCGGTTATGTTGGGTTCGGCAATGATTTTGGCGGGTTGAAAGAAGCCAAACACCGTATTTTCGTTAATATCCACATTTCTTAAAACGGTACTAAGCATTACTATGATTGTAAATACTACAAACATGGTCAGTGTAGTAAGTGTGATAATCATAATATTTTTCTTGCGGCGTTTTCTGCGGGCCCACTGTCGTTTGGTAAGCAAGGTCATGGTACTCCTGCCTTTCTATCTGAAAATATGAAATGGTACATAATACCACCATATATTTTTTCATATGTACGGTCTGTTCGCAAGACATAAAAATTTAAGCTTCCTTGCATTTACCTTAATTTTTAATGAAGTTATTTTAAGGATTTTATTGTTTATAAAACATGCGTATTATTTTACTATTTTATTAAATTGAAACCAGTTCAATTTATAAAGATATAGTTACGTCCCGGTTAATGGGAGTATAGCAGCGGTAAGTAATTCCTGCGGCTTCTAACATACGTTTGGAGGCTTTTACAATGTCCGAATCCGCATATTTATCCGATAAATAGATAATCTCAGAAATGCCTTTCTGGATCAGTGCCTTTGTACATTCGTTGCAGGGAAAAAGGGTTACATATAATTTGGCACCTTTCATATGGGTTCCCGTGTAATTTAATATTGCATTCATCTCCGCATGGCATACATAAACGTATTTTGTATCCAATGCGGGACCTTCCCGTTCCCAGGGAAATTCATCATCAGAACAACCGATGGGCATGCCGTTGTACCCTACGGAAAGAATTTTATTATCCTCGCTTACTATACAGGCACCGACACTTGTGTTAGGATCTTTGCTGCGTTCAGCAGACAAAAGTGCAATTCCCATAAAATATTCATCCCATTTTAGATAATTCTGTCTTTTCATTTGGCTATTCTACTCCTCTTCCTATATAATCCGTTATCCGCACTGCGGCGGATTGGAATTATGTTGCTGACGCAACCCGCCGCAGGCGGGATTCTTTTTTTATTCTAGCATATAAAAATAAGAATGTAAATTCTTTATAAGGGCAGAATAATCAGGAAACCGTAAGCAGAATATCTATGCATAAAAATTTACATTACGTTATTTTATTCCCGTGCTTAGAGAAGAAGTTTACAAAGACTTTACAATATAAAAATACCCATATAACAATCAAGGTATAAAATCCGTTTTGTAAGATATATGAAAAAAATACTATAGAAACAAAAAACATGTTTCTATAGTCGGATGCACGGCGGTAAAAAACACCGCCTTTTATCAGAAGTTTGAAAAGCAACTTCCGATAAGTTATATTATTAACGGGTATACCCGGATATCAGGAGGAAAGAAAATGAAAAAGTTAAGAAAAATAGTAGTTGCAGTCTTAACGATAGCAATGATAGCGGCTTTAAGCGGCTGCAGCGGAAAAAATGATACATCAGCGGATAATACGGAACCGTCATCTACACCGGAAGCAACTCAGGCACCGGATGCGGATGATACTACGGAGCCGGCTGGTACAGAGACCCCTGCCGAAGATTTATCCGGAACAATTACCATTACAGGTTCTACCTCAGTTGAAAAACCGTTAACTGCCATGATGGATGAGTTTATGGCTTTGAATCCGGATGTAACAATAAATTATACAGGAACCGGATCTTCCGCCGGTATTGCCGATACACTTGCCGGTGCCAATGATATCGGAGCTTCTTCAAGAGAATTAAAGGAGGAAGAAGAAGTAGACGGTTTAAAAGAAGTAACATTTGCATATGATGGTATTGCAGTAGCTGTAAATCCTGCAAACCCGATTGAAGATCTAACCATGGAAGACCTGGCTAAAATTTATAGCGGTGAGGTTACCAACTGGAACCAGATAGGCGGCAATGACAGTGAAATTATTGTAGTATCCAGGGAAGGTGCTTCCGGTACAAGATCCGCATTTGAAGAGTTGATTAAACTAGAAGATGCCGGCGGTTTGGCTGAAAGTGCAACGGTTAAAGAAGGTAACGGTAATATACAGTCAACCGTAGCAGGAAATGAAAATGCAATCGGTTATGTTTCTTTCTCCTTTATTGATGAGACCGTAAAAAGTGTCAATGTGGAAGGCGTTGAAGGTACAGCGGAAAATGCAAAATCAGGCACATACCCCTTATCCAGACCTTTCCTTCTCGTATATATGGAAGACAAGGCGACTCCCGCTGTAAAAGCTTTTCTGGATTTTACGTTAAGTGAGGATGGACAGGGATTTGTTGAAGAACACGGAGGCATAAGAGTAGATTAATGGAAAAAAGTATGTACAAAGAAAATCAGATAAGCAAACGAAAAGAATACCCCGAAAAGGTTTTCCACGGTATCTTCCTGTTAAGTGCCCTAGTAAGTGTATTCAGTGTTATTGCCATTATCGTCTTTGTGTTCTCCAAAGGGCTGAAACCCTTTCTGGAGGAAGATGCATACAGCTTCCTTAAATTTATAACCGGATTAAAATGGGACCCGGGCAATGAGATATACGGTGTATTTTATATGATAGTCGGATCCCTGCTGGCAACCCTGGGTGCAATTGTGCTCGGGGTTCCCATTGGTTTATTAACCGCTGTATTCATTGCTGAATTAGCCCCAAAAACAATAGTGGCCTTTATAAAACCGGCTATTGAATTATTAGCCGGTATTCCGTCTGTTATTTACGGAGCTTTTGGTCTGGGTGTTATTGTACCCTTAATTAATAAGGTATCACCGACGGGGCAGGGGGAATCCCTGTTAGCCGTTATTTGCGTTTTGACCATTATGGTATTGCCTACTATCATATCTCTTAGTGAAGCCAGCATACGGGCAGTTCCCAACTCTTATCGTGAAGCATCTTACGGTCTTGGAGCTTCCAAAATACAGACCATATTCAAATCGGTTATTCCGGCCGCCCGTTCCGGAATACTTACCGCAGCGGTTTTAGGAATCGGAAGGGCAATCGGCGAAACAATGGCGGTTATGATGATAGCAGGGAATAATATCGGCGGGCTTCCCACAAGCATCTGGTCCAAGGTAAGACCGTTAACAACCAATATAGCCATGGAGATGGGATACGCATCGGGAAGACATCAGGATATGCTGTTTGCGACCGGAGTAATTCTCTTTCTGTTCATTATGGCTATAAATATAACACTGATTAAATTAACCCGTAAACTGGGGGATCAAGGTTTACGCAGTTAATCATAGGAGCTGACTGGAATGGAAAAAAGAAATTCGCATGACAGAAAACTGAAAGACGGAATATTGCAAGGTATCATCTATCTGTCCACTGCTTTAACCATAGCAATACTGGGTATAATTATCGGTTTTATACTATACAAGGGGCTGCCGGGAATTAATATGGAATTCCTGACCAGGCAGTGGGATAATAAAACAACTTTTGTAAATGTGGAAAGAAAATCAGAGATTGCTGTTAAGGAGAATTCCGCTTATGTTCCCTCCCTTGGTATTACACTGAAACTGGACGAAAAAAATATTATTATATCAGATATTGATAAAGATTCTCCGGCTAACACTGCCCTAAACATGAAAAATCAGGAGTATGCCCTGAAAAAGAAGGATATCATAACAAAAGCAGGAGATGTAAAAATCGAAAATATGACAGCAGAAGAAGCTGCTGCGGCAATAGAAGAAGGCTCAGGCACAATACGTTTAAAAGTCATCCGGCCGGGAGGCGGTATCGTTCCCATGCTGGTTTCTACGATTTATATTATATTATTATCCTTATTGATAGCCGCACCCATAGGAATCAGTTCTGCCATCTATTTAAATGAGTATGCAAAACGCGGCAGAATATTAAGTTCAATCCGATTTGCCATTCAGAACCTGGCGGGTATACCCTCTATTATATACGGTTTATTTGGTATGCTCGTATTTGTACAGATATCAAAAATGGAATATTCCGTATTGGCGGGAGCCATGACCTTAAGTATTATGCTGCTTCCTACCATTATATCCACGACAGAGGAAGCATTAAAAGAAATTCCCCAGGCATACCGGGAATCTTCCTTCGGACTTGGGGCCACTAAATTACAGACCATAAGCAGAATTATATTGCCAGGTGCCCTTCCCGGAATCCTGGTAGCGATTATTTTAAGTATAGGAAGGATTGTAGGGGAATCCGCTGCTTTAATATTTACTGCCGGTACCGTTGCACAGATTCCGAAGGCCCTGGTTGGAGGCGAGGCGGGTGCTGCAACTCTTACGACAAAAATGTATTGGTTAATTAAAGAAACGGCAGACTTGTCCACAGCAAGTTCCATAGCCGTAATACTGCTTATTTTGATTATCGCCTTGAATGCAGCTTCCAAAATGATTACAAGGATATTTTTAAAGAAAAAAGGAACGAATTAATTCGTATTAACAGGAGGGAAAAAGGTGAATGACATAACAAAATTTTCGGTGTCGGATTTAGACTTATTCTATGGTAACTTCCAGGCCTTAAAAAATATAAATATGGTGATTTTCAAAGAACAAATCACAGCTTTTATCGGACCGTCCGGATGTGGTAAATCAACATTCTTAAAGACAATAAACCGGATGAATGATTTGATTGAGGGGGTAAGAATTACCGGTGAAATTACCATGGACGGGGTTGATATTTATAGAGACATGGATGCAATCAGTTTAAGAACGAGGGTTGGGATGGTATTCCAGCAGCCTAATCCGTTCCCAATGAGTATTTATGATAATGTAGCATACGGTCCCAGAATTCACGGAATACGAAAGAAAAATGTTTTGGATGAAATCGTAGAGAAATCATTAAGACAGGCGGCTATCTGGGATGAAGTCAAGGATAAATTAAAGAAAAGTGCATTGGCCATATCCGGCGGACAGCAGCAGAGAATCTGCATTGCCAGGACTCTGGCCATTGAGCCGGAAGTAATTCTCATGGATGAACCCACTTCGGCCCTGGATCCCATATCCACATTAAAAATTGAAGATCTTGCTACGGAACTGAAGAAATTTTATACCATAATAATTGTAACCCATAATATGCAGCAGGCCGGAAGAATTTCGGATAAAACAGCCTTCTTTTTGACAGGCGAGGTAATTGAATACGGAGAAACCGAGCAGATTTTTAATAAACCGAAAAATAAAAAGACCGAAGATTATATTACAGGAAGATTCGGTTAATTTATACTTGAAAAATTTACAGAATACAATTAATATGAAGTATATATTATATATAGGAATGACAAAATATTTTCAACTACGGCTTAAGGCGGATATCATAGACTTAAGTCCGGATAATATAAGAGCCTCTTGGATAAATGGGAGCAGCCGGGAGAGCAGTTTTAGTAGCCGGTATTAAAATAAGCCTTATACAGTGGGCAGATAGGAGTCAGTATATGATGAGACAAAGTTTTATTGCACAGCTTGAAGAATTAAACAATAATGTAATAAAAATGGGAAGCATACTGGAATTGTCCACAAATGAGATGATTCTTGCATTGGATAATACCGATGTGGAAATAGCCAAAAAAATTATTAAAAGAGACGACGAGATTGATTTACTGGAACAGCATATCGAGCGGGAATGCATAAATATCATAGCAAAGCAGCAGCCCCTTGCAACCGATTTAAGAAAAATCACATCGATTATGAAAATTATTACGGACATTGAAAGAATTGCGGATCAGTGTTCCGATATTTCCGAATATATAATCCGCTTAAGCAAATTGCCGAATATGAGTCCCCCGAAAAATCTTTCCGATATGATCAGCGCCATGAAAAAGATGGTTATTGACACCATAGACAGCTTTGTGGAAGCGGACCTGGATAAAGCTTCCGGTGTTATACCTGCAGACGATGAAGTAGACGGGTATTTTCACAAAATCACGGAAGAATTGTCGGATACAATGCAAAAGGACCCCAAAACGGTCCCTCAGTGTATCTGTTATCTTATGATTATCAAATATCTGGAAAGAATGGCGGACCATGCAACCAATATTGCGGAATGGATAAAGTTTATTATAACGGGAGACCTGGCACTGGGTTAATGATATGGATTTGGAAAAGGAAGATACCTTTGTTGGTATGTGCTAAAGCATGCAGATGGGAGTTATTATGAAAACAATATTAGCGGTTGATGATGAAGAACACATTTTGGAATTGCTTGCTTACAATCTGGAACGTGACGGATATCATGTAATTAAAGCGGAAACCGGTGAAGAGGCCTTGGAAGTACTGGAAAAAGATAAAGTGGATATTGTACTGTTAGACTGGATGCTTCCAGGAATTGACGGCATAGAAGTTTTAAGGAGAATCCGTGCCAATAAGGCACTTCGCACCTTACCGGTTATTTTTCTGACGGCAAAAGGAGATGAAATCAGCAAGGTTGTCGGACTAGAGGTTGGTTCGGATGATTATCTGGTGAAACCTTTTGGTGTTTATGAACTTTTAGCAAGAATTAAAGCCGTATTAAGAAGAAGTGAAGGCGGTTTTGATGCCGAAGAGACAGAAAAGGAAGAAAAGATAGTAATTGACTATCTGGAAATTAACCGTGCCAGGAGAACCGTATTGGTGAAAGGTATAGCGGTTGATTTATCCTATAAAGAATTTGAATTGTTATATCTGTTAGCAAAAAACAGGGGCATTGTCTTTACCAGGGATAATCTCCTGGAAAAAGTATGGGGCTATGATTACATTGGGGAAACCAGGACTGTGGATGTCCATATAAGCAATTTAAGAAAAAAAATTGAGCAGGATGAAAGCCATCCCGTTTATATAAAAACGGTAAGAGGAATGGGGTATAAGTTTGCATAAGGGAGGTTTTTCATATGCATAAAAAGCTGTTTATAAGCTATCTTACGATTATATTGCTTGCCATGGGCATTTCCACGGCAATATTCTGGAGTAAAGGATACCGGTTTATATATAATCAAAGCCAGAGTTATTATCTTACCCAGGCAGAATTAACGGCTGATATTTTTATGGACTATCAATTTGAGGAGCTTGACGAGTATGAAGCCTTCGTAAACAAATATGCGGAGAAATATGACTTTCGAATTACCATAATTGATAAGAACGGAGAGGTTTATGCCGATTCCGGCACCGATGAACCTTTAGAGAATCATAAAAACCGTGAGGAAGTTGTAAGAGCATTAAACGGTGAGAGTGTAACCGTGAACCGGTATTCCGAAACCATGGGACAGCAGTATTCTTACAGTGCGGTACCGGTAGTCAATGGAGATTTCAGCGGAGTAATCCGTATATCCCTGCCGTTATCCGAATTAAGGGATTTGAACAGCCATATGTTATATTCAATTATTTATGCAATTCTTATTTGCTTTATTATAGCTGTTTTTGCCGCAATTTTGTTTACAGGAATTTTAACAAAGCCGATTCACGAGGTTGCAAAAGCAGCCCAGCGTATTTCAGACGGTGATTACAATATTAAAATATATACCAGGGATAAATCCGTAGTGGGTAAGCTTGCAGAATCTTTTAATGTAATGTCTAAAAACCTAAAGATGACGGTTGGTGACTTAACCCAGCGGAATGCGGAACTGGAAGCAATGTTAAGCAGTATGACGGCCGGAGTGGTAGCGGTCGATGATTCTAATGAAATATTATTCCATAACAAAGCATTTATCGGTATCGTGAATCCCCTAAATAAACAGATATCGGGCCAGTCCATATACAATGTTTTAAGAAATGCGGCCGTATTTGATGCCATTGATGAGGTAAGGGAAAATAATAAGAGCGTGGAACACGAGGGCACCTTAGGCAGGGAGAATTTAAGGAATATCCGTGTTACCGCCACACCATTAGGAATGGAAGGCAGACAGTATTTTGGTGTCCTGCTTATTATTGAAGATGTTACAAAAATTAAAAAACTGGAAAGCATAAGAAGTGATTTTGTATCCAATGTAACCCATGAATTAAAGACACCGCTTACCTCAATTCGGGGTTTTATCGATACCTTAAAGGGCGGGGCAATCAAAGAAGAAGCAGTTGCCAACCGGTTTTTAGACATCATTGATATCGAAGCGGAACGCCTGTACAGCCTGATTCAGGACATTCTCCTTTTATCGGAAATCGAATCCAAAAGGGAATATGAGATTATTCCTTTTGACATAAATGAATGCATAAACTCCGTAATTGAGCTTCTGGAATCAAAATTAACGGATAAGGTTAAGATAATCTTTGAACCTCAGCCTTATTTAAAACCTTTTGTCTGCAATCCCGACCGTATGAAGCAATTGCTGATTAACCTTCTTGATAATGCCATTAAATATACGGAAGAAGGAAGTATTACTATCAGCTGCAAGGAAGAGGATAATAAATTAATATTACGGATTAAGGATACGGGAATCGGTATTGGGAAGGAGTACCTATCGCGGATTTTTGAGCGCTTTTACCGGGTGGATAAGGGACGTTCCCGTAAAAAGGGAGGAACCGGCTTAGGTCTTTCCATTGTGAAGCATATTGTGGAACTATATAACGGGAATATCCAGGTGGAGAGCAAACCCGGAGTGGGAACGGAGTTTAAAATAAGCTTACCTTACGGAAGCAGTAATAAATAAATCTGATATGAGGATTAACGCCAGAGTCCGGCTTGCCGGACTCTTTCTTATTTAATTAAGAAATATGGGCTGAGAACTGTTACGTTTTGTCGAGAATTTCATATAATTTTATTGACAACAAAATATATTTGTAATTTTGTTGTTCAAAGAAATGGGGTGAAAAATTTGAAGAGAAGAAAACAGGTTTTTAAATTGTTGACAGCAGCATTTTTATCCTTAGCCATGATTTTACCAGTAACTGCTTATGCAGCAGAACCTGCTGATACTACGGTAGAAGGTGTGGGCAACTACTATGTAACCGGTGAATCATATCCTTCCATTATTACTTTGGCTGGTTACAATTCGAGAGATAATATCTTGTATAACAACCTGACTATGGAAACAACCAAAGCGGTAACGACAGGTAACGTAGCTACCTTTAGTTATTACATTGAAGTATTTAATGCTTCCGGCGAAAATATCGGAGGTGTCGGCTCGGCTGATACTCCGGAAACAGTAACAGGTGCAGATGGTGCAACGACAGTTGCGGTCAGTAATAAAGCCATAGCATTGACAGACAATTTAACCGCGCAGTTTAATGTTGTAGTAGTCGTAACCTCCGTTACAGTAGCTGAACCTTAAAATAATTTACCTGCCCTGTGTGAGGATGTATAACTTAAACATTCTTTAGGAGCAACGTTCCCTAAAGATTTTTGTGAGCAAAACGGATGCCGTATCGGTGTCTGTTTTGCTCCAAGATTCTTTCTGCGGACTGTTTTTACATATTATTTAGAAAGGAGTTGCTTAATTTTGAGCAGAATGTATCGGGTAAAAGTAATTGCCTGTATTATTCTGGTGACCGTCGTATTATTTTTTGGAATTGAATTTATATGCTGGAGGTTATATTTATCTGCCCTGCCGGATAGAGCAGACTGGTTTCAGGATGATTTTGCGGAAGGCATCAGTGACTGGAGAACATTGGATACCGCATATATACCTTTAAGCCATGAAGCAGAGGGGGTAATGCTGCTGGCAAAAGATAAATTCTTTGCTCCTTCAGCCATGCGACGGATTAATCTGACCCAAATGGGACAGGAGACCTTTGTTTTTTATTTCAGGATATACAGTGGCTCCTTTCAGGGAGATGCGGTTACTTTAGGCAGTATTGTTTATTCTACCGGTATCCTGACAATCATACAGAATAAAGAAGGGCAATTGGGCATTGCAACGGAGTTAATGGACGAAGCAGTCTACAGTACCGGTTCCCTGTCCAAGGTGAAACAGGATGAATGGCAGGACATTTATCTTGTATATCATAACGGTAAGAATACCGTTGAATTAATGAATGGCAAATCGAAGGCTTTAACATTGGAAAATTATACGATATCCGTACCCCTGTCTGAAATCTGGCTGGGTGCCATCTGGATTGGCGGAAGTGAAAATTATGGTGCACCGGTAAACATGGAATACGATGAAGTAGCGGTCTCCAATCTGGGGATTCTGCCGAAGCCTACTTTTATTGAATTCATAGTGAATCAGTTTATTTAAACTTGCAAGTAAGCCCCCGCTTTTTGGTGAAGCATAAGCGGGGGCTTACTTTGCTTTATTTTAATAAAAATCAATATCTTCGGTATCCGTAGGAGCTTCTTTTCGCTCTGCGGGAGAGCAGATATAGAATTAAACTTCCCAAGACTACAAAAGCAATAATTACCATAAGGGCATGTAAGAAAAAAGTGTCGGGTAAAATCGTAATAACAGGGTCGGTAACCGGATCAAAAAGCCAATAATCATTACGAAAAAATATTTTATGGAAAAGAACAAAAGAGGCATCGAAATTAACAGCACACCCCAGAGCTACGATTGCCGGTATTACAAGGACCGTAACCGAGGATACCAACAGGTAGCTAAAATCCCTTTTTTTTCTTTTATAAATAATAATGATAACGGCAGCGATTAAAGTAATAATACCAATATAATAAAATGTTGTAAAAATATTCTTTACTTCGGAAAAATGCTGCAATCCGGAAGCCGATGCCGGCAAAGTCGGAAAACTAAGTTCCCCTTTATAAAAGGGAGAATTATAGTCAATGAGGGCGTTATAATTCTCTATAATGACCTGTCTGCTATAACCGGAAGTTTCGGCAATTTTTAAGTGAGATATATCAAAATAATAAATAAACCTGAAATTTACGGCAGCAATCACTCCTATGGAAATAAATAAAAATGTAAATATTAATCCGATTAGTATGTCGGTAATTTTAAATTTTCTCATAAATACTCCTTGCCTAAAAATATTTTCAGCGTAGAACACCGCTACGCCTCCCTACTCTGCCTTGCCCTGGGCAAATATCAGGCACTGATATTAAGCAAAATTTATGCAAGGCCGTACTAGTGATATTATTTTAATTAATGTTTGGTATCATTCATTATATATCATTACGACTGTCAATTCAATTAATGTTTTATAAATAAAGTAGTGTTAAGGGATATAAGCTGCTAGTCTTTCCATTTATACTCGGACTGCAATGTTTTCAGCATAGAAAAAACACCCTTGACTCCTGTTTAGTATCAGGAATTGCTTATATAACATGGCATTCATGGCCTTGCGGTAAGTCAATTTCCGCAGCAACCTTACTTACCCTACAACAATTCTGTTCCGTGTTTTGCGTGGATTCCCGGCAAAAAAACAATTGAAATTAAAACGAAAGTATAGTACACTATAAAGAGAATTTGTACGACTGGCGGAAAGTGGGAGTTCACCCACGGGGAGTACAAAACCGAAAGAATCAGCCGACCGCCTGGGCAGCCTGAAGTAACCTTATATATGAAAATATATAGGATTTTGCGGGTTACCCGGGCGGTTTTTTATTTTAAATCATAACCAATTATGGAAAAGGAGATTAAAATGAGAGCGTTAATCAGTGTATCAGACAAAACCGGAATTGTTGATTTTGCAAAGGAACTGGTATCCCTTGGTATTGAGATTATTTCCACGGGCGGAACTTACGGTAAGTTAAAGGAAGCCGGAGTGGCGGCTGTTGAGATTTCAGAATTAACCGGTTTTCCGGAATGTCTGGACGGACGTGTGAAAACACTGCATCCTATTGTACATGCAGGATTACTTGCCATGAGAAGCAAACCGGAACATATGGCACAATTGAAAGAATTAAATATAGAAACCATTGATATGGTAATAGTAAATTTATATCCCTTCAAATCCACTATTTTAAAAGATAATGTGACCAGAGAAGAAGCGGTGGAAAATATAGATATCGGCGGCCCCACCATGCTCCGTTCAGCAGCCAAAAATTATCAGGATGTGGCGGTGATTGTAGACCCGGACGATTATAAAACGGTATTGGAACAGTTAAAAAACACAGGGGAGGTTTCCCTGGATACGAAATTTCATCTTATGCAGAAAGTATTCCTGCATACCTCCCATTATGATACCATGATAGCAGACTATTTGAAGAACGAAAGGAAGGATCATGAATTTCCAAAGGCCCTGACTCTTACCTTTGAAAAAATACAGGATATGAGATATGGTGAGAATCCTCATCAGAAAGCGGCATTTTACAGGGAAATCGGCAGGAAAAAAGGTTCCATAACGGATGCGGTACAATTAAACGGGAAGGAACTGTCCTTTAATAATATTAATGATACCAACGGGGCTTTGGAATTATTAAAAGAATTTACGGAGCCTACGGTAGTAGCCTGTAAACATGGAAATCCTTGCGGAGTGGGCAGTGCCGGTACCGTTTTGGAGGCTTGGCAAAAAGCCTATGAAGCCGATAAGGTTTCCATCTACGGAGGTATTGTAGTGGTTAACCGGGAGGTTACACTGGAACTGGCGGAAGAAATGAAAAAAGTGTTCCTGGAAGTAATCGTAGCGCCCGGCTATGAAAATGCAGCCATTGACTTATTGCGGACAAAAAAAAATGTCCGTGTATTGGAATTAAAGGATATTGATACACCCCAGGACGAAAATGCATATGATATAAAGAAGGTTAACGGCGGCTTGATTGTCCAGACCATAGACAGTAAATTGTTAGTGGAAAATGAAATAAAAGTTGTGACCAACCGGGTCCCGACAGAAAAGGAAATGGAAGACATGTTATTTGCATGGAAGGTTGTTAAATTCGTAAAGTCCAATGGAATTGCCCTGGCAAAGAATAAGCAGACCGTGGGTATCGGACCAGGACAGGTAAACCGCGTATGGTCTGCAAAGCAAAGCATTGAGCATGGGGCCGAATTAATTGGTGAAGACGCAGCAAAAGGTGCCGTATTGGCTTCCGATGCTTTTTTCCCATTTGATGATTGTGTTGAGGCGGCCCATCAGGCCGGGATTACGGCAATTATACAGCCGGGCGGCTCTATCCGGGATGAAGATTCCGTTAAAAAATGCAATGAATATGGAATTGCTATGGTATTTACAGGAATGAGACATTTTAAACATTAACATTTATAGATACGGATTCTTACAAAGATGAACCGGTGTTTTCAATAGAAAAGAGGATGCCGGCGCTGGCCGTCGTGACAGCGCATCGAGACATCCTCTTTTTGTTATAACCGGTTACGTATAAATCTATACTAATTAATTCTATAATTAAAACATAAAAATTGTTTTGATTATAACGTATAACTTTGGATTATAACTTCTTAAGGCAGCGGTCCTATATCATAACCTAATTACATTAGCTGCCTGAGGCCCCTTTTCTCCGTCTACAACTTCGAATTCTACTTCCTGGCCTTCTTCAAGTACTTTGAAGCCTTCCATATTGAGTGCGGAGAAATGAACAAATACATCATTACCCTCTTCATCAGATATGAAACCAAACCCCTTTTTTGCATTAAACCACTTTACTGTACCCTTCTTCATAAAATGCCTCCTAGTGCTATCATAAATTGATCAAATACCATAACAGGTAATGATAGACTAAATTTACCACAAACAATAAGAAATGTCAATCTTTGGAGCAGGTACTAATACAAATTTACCAGGTTAAATGCTTAATACGGTAATAAAATACTGCAGTCTTACCGGTATAATTTTCCATAGCTATATATCGTTTTCAAGAAAATGGGCCGTCCGCGCGGAGAAAACATAAAAAACGAATGTTTTTCTCCGGTATTTTACTTTTTAATGAAATTCTAACTTGGGTATAAGGCGGGTTTAATGTATAATAAATATGATATAAGCAGATATAAAATAATTAAAAGTAGAATAAGACATAATTATTTTATTATTATCTGCGAACGGTATCTTTACCTTTATGGGTAACTTTTCTATATAAAAAGGAGGGACCTGTATGCTGATAGTTTTTCAGGTATGCTTTTTTGTTGGTATTGGTTTAACTTTAATTTCATTTTTATTGGGGAATCTTTTTGATGCTGTTGGCATTGACGGACTCGATCTGGATATTGATTTTTTCGGCAATACGATGTTTATACCGGTTAGTCCGGTACTATTGGAGCTGTTTTTTTTGGTTTTTGGCGGTATAGGATGGATTCTTATAGATGTAAACCCGTCTCTTGCCATGTTTTTAATTATTCTGATAGCAACAGCAGTCGGACTTTTTGTAAGCATATCAGTCTATCAGCTGGTCATGAAGCCGTTAAAAAAAGCGCAGAATACCAGTGCACCCAGTGCAGAGGAACTGGTCGGATTAAAAGCAACCGTTTCGGAAACCATATTCCCCGGAGGATATGGAGAAATCAGATATGTTATTAACGGGAACAGTTACATGTCGCCTGCCAAAGCAACCAACGGGAACGGGATAAAAGCAGGGAAAGATGTTGCCATATGCTGGATAGAAGAACATGTATTTTACGTATCCTGCCTGGATGATATTGAAGCATAGACTGCCCAAGCCAGTCTATGCTATAATGAAAGCGGAGAGAGGAAATTGCAAGCTTGCTTGTAATTTCCGATCGGAGCAACAAGCACATGAACAAGAATAGCAAGTATATTTGAGTTTGTAATTTCTGATTGGAGCAACAAGATCATAAACACAATTATTGATCATGCTATAATAAATTAAGGAGGATAAAAGTATGGAAGCATTCATTATTGCCGCAAGTATTATAGGAGGAATCATTCTTATTGTGCTGTTAATAATCACAATGTGGAAAAGAGTTCCCCAGGATAAGGCACTTGTAGTAACCGGTTTGAAGAAGAGAGTTATCTCAGGCGGCGGAGGTTTTGTAATACCATTATTGGAACGCTCTGACAAGATTTCATTGGAAAATATGAAAATTGAGATAAGAACGGAAGGCGCGAGAACGGAACAGGGTGTTGATATCCGCGCCGACGGGGTTGCCGTAATCAAGGTTAAGAGTGATAAGGAAAGCATTTTAAATGCCGTAGAACAGTTTTATACGGGCAGGGAGCAGCAAACCATCGATATAATTAAGGACACCGCTAAAGACGTCCTGGAAGGCAAATTACGTGAAATTATATCGAAGATGACAGTGGAGGAAATTTATAAAGACAGGGAAAAATTTGCTTCCCAGGTACAGGAGGTTGCGGCAGTAGGCCTGGCCAGTATGGGATTGGAGCTGAAAGTATTCACCATTAGGGATATATCCGATAAAAATGGGTATCTGGAAGCATTGGGTAAACCAAGGATTGCAGAGGTTAAGAAAAATGCAGCAATTGCCGAAGCAGAAGCTTTAAGAGAGACAAAGATTAAGGTTTCCGAAGCGGAAAGGCTGGGAGAAGAAGCTAAGATAGTGGCAGAAACGCATGTTGCCGAAGCCAATAAAGAAAAGGAATTAAAGGTCCAGTCCTACCGGGAAGAACAGGAAACTATAAAGGCAAGAGCCGACTCAGCATATGAAATTGAAAAGAACAAGGTAGCGAAAGAAGTAACGGAAACAGCAATGCTTGTTGAATTAACCAAAAAGGAAAAAGAAACCGAAATCCAGGAAAAAGAGGCTTTCAGGCGTGAGAAGGAACTTCTGGCTACCGTAAATAAACAGGCCGATGCGGATATGTACAAAATCAGCAAAGAGGCTGATGCAAAGAAATATTCCGAATTAAAGGAAGCGGAAGCATTTAGTTTGTCCGTTAAAGTAAAAGCAGAAGCAGAAGCGGAGGCAATCCGGATTAAAGGGGAAGCGGAAGCTGCCGCCATTCTGGCAAAAGGTACTGCAGAAGCCGAGACCATGGACAAAAAAGCCAAAGCATATAAGCAATATAATGATGCGGCCGTAACCCAGATGATTGTTGAAAGACTGCCGGAAATCGCTACTGCCGTAGCAGAACCGCTGTCTAAAACTGAAAAAATTGTCATTATTGATAATGGAGGAAGCGATGGAGGTAAAGGAGCAGCAAAAGTTGCAGGTTATGTAACGGATATCGTCAGTCAGCTTCCGGAAACCATTGAAGCAATGACAGGTTTTAATTTTATGGATGCTATTAAATCGAAATTTGCCAATCAAGCACCGGAGAGTGAAATAAATACCGGAGTGGAAGAAGTACAGGAAACGCTGCAAAAAGAAGCGGATAGTACGGGAATTAATAGAACAATAGGGAATCAACTTTAATTATGGAAGAGTAATTTCATACATAACCAAGAGTCCGGCTTTGCCGGACTCTTGCGCTGACGCGCTGTCACTATGTTATGCTGTCACATTACCTATGAGATAAAAAACTGCCAGGATTAAATTCCTGACAGTCTTTTGGTTTCCTTATTAATTTGTAATTTTTTCGTGCGCTTGGCACTTGTATTATTACTCTTTTTCCACTACTGTTACTTTACACATATCATATTTACCGTTACCTATGGAAGCAAATACATAAGTGACGCCTGCTTTTCTGGCGGTGATTCTTCCGCCAATGCTGACTCTGGCAACGGAAGGATCATTACTCGAGAATTTAGCTTCTTCCACAGTATTATTTGGCTTTAGAATGGGAATTAAAGTCATTCTATCTCCCACGGTCAGAACTACATCAGTTTTAGTCAACACAATACTGATAGCCGGGGGACCTACGGTTATTTCACATTGCAAAGTAGCGATCGTCTTAAAACCATCCTTAACTGTTACGGTAATAATTGCCGTTCCAAAATCGACGGCAGTTATGCTGCCCTTATCATCGACTGTTGCGATTGAGGTAGAATCTGATTTGTAAGATACCTTATGGCTGTCCGAGATGTTATAAATCTTTAAAGTATATGTGGAATCTTTAACAAGGGACTTACTGCTTACATTCAGTTTAATTGTATTTTGTTCATTCTCCACAGAGGATGCTTTGGCAATTATATTGTTGCCGGTAACAGGTATTGGCAAGATTACAGTGAAGAATAAATACAAGCCCAGTGCCAGCAGACACTTTTTTAATATTGAATTTTTCATGGCATTATCCTCCAAATAGTTATTCTTCCCCAGGTCGTTTGCTAATGCAAACATTATAGTAAAAAAAGAATTTTTCACACTCACCTATCATAGAATTACTATAATACTAGTTTTTGTCAGAAACGTGGCAGAATCTTAAAAAAAACTTAAGAATTTAAGGAGAATTTTAAATTTAATGTATTATTTACTCTTGTTTTTATCCGGTTATATGGGCTATAATATTTAAGGACGTATTAAAATTGTAAAAATGAAATGTTTAGTATATTTACTAAATGTTTCAAATCAATCGGAGGAAGACACCATGCAATATATTTTAATTGCTGATGACAATCATGATATTACAGACGTGTTATCCACTTATTCCAAAAAAGAAGGATTCGAGCCGGTAATCGCTTATGACGGAGAAGAAGCTTTTCGTATGTTTGAACATTATAATCCGGTCGCCGTCCTGTTAGATGTTATGATGCCAAAAGAAGATGGTTATGAAGTATGCCGAAAGATTAGGGCAAAATCCAATGTGCCGGTTATTTTAATTACAGCCAGAGGGGAAGATTTTGAACGTATTATGGGATTGGACATCGGTGCAGATGATTACATCGTAAAACCTTTCAGTCCGAGTGAAGTTATGGCTCGGATCAGGGCGGTTTTAAGGAGAATGACAAGAAAGGAAAAGGATGTAAGCAACGGCAATGTTATATCCACCTGTAATCTGGTCATCAATTTAGATGAATATACCCTACATATCAGTGGAAATAAAATGTCTTTGACAAAAAAAGAAATTGAGACTATGTGGACATTGGCTAAAAATCCCAATAAAGTATTTACCAGAGATAATTTACTAGACAGTTTATGGGGCTTTGATTATTTTGGCGACAGCCGTACGGTCGATTCACATATTAAACGTCTCAGGGCAAAACTGGACACGGTGGAACATCCGGATTGGAATATTAAAACCATCTGGGGCGTCGGTTACAAGTTTGAAATTATGGAATAAAAACAGATGCCATTCGAGGCTGCCGGAGGCGGCCATGACGCAAGGTTTAAAGATGTTCTGCTTTTTCCGGCACAAAAGTTAAAAGGTATTTCACAATGGAAGGACCTTGAGCGTATGCCTTGGCATACGCTTTGTTTTTCGTAATTAAAGAAACAAAGCTTTCCAGGCACGAGTATATTTGTTAGTGACAGTAATACATCGCCGGAAGGTGTGTTAAACAGTGGGGATAAAAATGGATAAAAAGAATAGGGTCAGGAATAAGGTCAGGTTAAAAAATCGGCTTTTCTTTAAAGTTTACATAAATTATGCTATTATGCTGACGGTCTTAGCCGTTTTGGTAGGTCTCATTTTTATGAATTTATATGAGACAAAAACCATGGATAATTACCGGAACAAACTATCAAAACAGGCTTCCAGTATATCGGATAAATTAGCTCAGAGGATTATCGACAACGATGATGAAAGCTATCTGGAATATTTGGAGACAGTACAGGAATTGGATACGGATAAACCGGATATCTGGACCATATCCAATCCCAATGCGGCCGTTCCCATGGATAGAAAACTGCAGAATGTTAATTTGGACGATGTTAAACTTTCTGAGGAATGTGTGGATGTCATTGAGGCCGCATTCCGGAATCTATCCAAGTATGCGAGCGGATATTATGAAGAATTCGGAGGCGCCTCAGCAATAATAGGTATGCCGGTAAGGGTCAATGATGAAATAGTCGGAGCCGTTTTACTCCGGTATGCAACGAAAGATCAGGAAGAGATTATACAAAGCAGTATGTACCTGATATTCTTAAGCGTTGGGGTCGCTCTTTTTATCTCTTTCATTATTGCTATTGTATTCGCCAAAGGTATATCCAACCCCATATCCAGAATGAGCAGCACCGCACTGGAACTGGCCGGCGGCAGATATGAGAGCAAAACCAATATAAACCGTAAGGACGAAATAGGGGATCTGGCGAGAACCATTGACGTATTGGCTAACGAATTAAAAGCGAATGAAATAGAACGCCAAAACAGGGAACAGGTCCGGGTAGATTTTTTTGCCAATGTATCCCATGAACTCAGGACGCCAATTACGGTTATCCGTGCTTATGCGGAATCCTTGGTTGATGGTGTGGTTACCGAAGAAAAAGTGAATCAGTATTATCAGAGGATACTGACGGAATGCAAAGGAATGGAACGGTTAGTCGGAGACCTTCTTTTATTGTCTAAAATGCAGAATCCGGATTTTGTCGTAGAAAAAGAACCTGTTAATATACTGCAGGTTTTTGATGATTTGATTCGAAGCGTACATGCCATCAGTGAAGAAAAAAATATTAAAATTAAAATAACCAAGGAGCATCCGTCGTATATGATGATGGGAGATTATGACCGTATAAGGCAGATGTTTCTGATTATTCTGGATAATGCCATTAAGTTCTCAGATGATAATTCAACCATTCACATAATTTTATCAAAGACGGACAAACTAATTATATCGATAAAGGATGAAGGTATTGGAATATCGGCAGAAGATTTACCGAGTATTTTTGACAAATTTTACAAATCAAAACTGAAACAAAATAAACAAGGTTCCGGACTCGGACTTGCCATAGCAAGGCAGATAGCCTTAAAACACGGGGGAAATGTTGAAGTTTTCAGTACCCTTGGCATCGGCACGGAATTTGTTTTTGCTTTCCAATGCTTGGAAGAATATGTAGAAGAGTTAAACATTTAGCACTAATTATGTCATAAAAAACTTGAAAAATCCGCTAAGATAATATATAATAAAGTCACAAGAAGTTCCTGGGATGTACGATACTCCTGTCATTTTGAACCTACATGATATAATAAGGGATTCCTACATCCGTAAGATTATGTCAGGCCGCCGTTTGCAGTGGAAGACAGAGGCTTATGTGCGGAAACCCACCTAGCTTGGGCTAGGAGTCAAAATACAGGAAACGGCGTTTCGGGTACATGAACAAAAGATGAAGGGCAGCCTTGGCTGCCTTTTTTATGCAATAGGAAATTGCATCATATTGCATAAAAAGCCCGACCGGCGGGATGCGCATGATGCGCCAACGGAAGATTGTCACTAAAGTGACAGCGCGTCAGCGCCAGAGTCTGGCAAGCCAGACTCTTTTTTATATGATATTATGCTGTTAAATGCGGCAGATGGGAGTTTAAATGAAACACGGATTTGTTAAAGTTGCGGCTGCCACTCCTAAAATACAGGTAGCAGGCTGCAAATACAATGCGGACAGAATTATAGAAATAATTGATAAAGCAGAAAGCAATCAGGTAAAAGTATTGGTATTGCCTGAATTGTGCCTGACCGGTTACACCTGCGGAGAACTTTTTTTACAGGATACTTTGTTAAACAGTGCATTGGAACAGCTTAACAGGATTGTAGAATTTACTCTTGGAAAGAATGTATTTGTTACCCTTGGAGTTCCCGTCAGTACGGAGGGAAAGTTATATAACACGGCTGCGATAATACAAAACGGGCAGTTACTAGGATTTATCCCGAAGAAAAATCTGCCGAACTATTCTGAATTTTATGAAGCAAGATATTTTAACCCCGGTCAGGAGAAGGTTAGATATATTACTATCCGGGGTGAAAAAATTCCTATCGGAATAAATATGCTGTTTCGGTGCAGAAACCTGCCGGCTTTAACAATCGGTGTGGAAATCTGTGAGGATTTATGGGTACCCCTGCCTCCAAGCGTGAAGCATGCCATGGCCGGAGCAACCGTTATTTTAAATCCTTCTGCCAGTAATGAGACCACGGGAAAAGATATCTACCGCCTCGATTTAATCAGAATGCAGTCAGCCACATTAGTATGCGGTTATTTATACGCCGATTCCGGAGAAGGTGAATCAACGACGGATCTGGTATTTGCAGGACACAACCTGATTGCGGAAAACGGAATACTTTTAAGGCAGTCAAAACGGTTTGAAAATGAAATGATTTATTCCGAACTGGATGTACAGAAACTGATGAATGAACGCCGGAGGATGACTACGTTTACGCCTACCTCCTTTCAGGATTATGAAATAATAGAATTTGAGTATCAGATGAATGATATTCTGCCGGAAACGAAATTAACACGCCTCATTGATAAAGCTCCTTTTATACCAGGACTAAAAGCAGACAGGGACAAAAGGTGTGAGGAAATTATTCATATCCAGTCCTACGGTCTGAAGAAAAGACTGGAACACACAGGTTCCGAATGTACGGTTATCGCCATATCCGGCGGGCTGGATTCCACCCTGGCGCTGCTGGTTACCTGCAAGGCCTTTGACCTGCTTCATTTGGACAGAAAAGGAATTATTACCGTTACCATGCCCTGCTTTGGAACCACAGACCGGACATACCGGAATGCCCTTTCTTTAGCGGAGCACCTAGGAACCACTTTAAAAGAAATTCCCATTCAGGAAGCCGTATTACTGCATTTTAAGGATATAGGCCAGGATAAGGACAGGCATGACATAACCTACGAAAATGCACAAGCCAGGGAAAGAACACAGATTATTATGGATCTGGCCAATAAATATAACGGCCTGGTCGTTGGGACAGGAGATATGTCGGAGCTGGCTCTGGGATGGGCTACCTATAACGGGGACCACATGTCCATGTACGGAGTCAATTCCTCCGTACCCAAAACCCTGGTAAGGTATCTGGTTTCCTACTTTGCGGAAACAGCAAAAGAGGACCGCTTAAAACATGTTCTGTTTGATATATTGGATACGCCTGTAAGCCCGGAACTGCTGCCTCCGGTGGAGGGGGCTATTTCCCAGAAAACAGAAGATATAGTGGGACCATATGAATTGCACGATTTTTATATGTATTATATTTTAAGATTTGGATTTACACCCTCCAAGATATACCGGCTGGCCGTAACTGCCTTTAACGGCATATATGATGAGAAAGTCATATTAAAATGGCTGAAGGTATTTTACCGCCGTTTCTTTTCACAGCAATTTAAGCGGTCCTGCCTGCCGGACGGACCTAAGGTAGGTTCGGTTGCCGTATCGCCGAGGGGAGACTTACGTATGCCAAGTGATGCCAGCGTGTCTTTGTGGCTGGAAGAACTGGAAAATATCAAATGATAAAAGCATATACTTTGAGCTTAAAAGTACAGGGGGATAAAAATGGCTTTAAGAATAATTACAGATTCCGCTTCCGATGTGCCAAAATGGCTGGTGGAAAAATATAAACTCCATGTAATACCTACACCGGTTGTCATAAATGAAAAGGACTATTTTGACGGTGAAACCATTATGCCGGAAAAGTTTTACGATATCCTGCGTGGGGGAACCGAGGTAAAAACTTATCATATTAATGCCTACATGTTTCACAAAAATTTTGAACCTTATGCCGTAAACGGTGACGAAGTGATATATATTTGTTTTTCAACGGGAATAGCAGGAACCTTTAATGCGGCAAATCTTGCTAAAACCGAAATACTGGAAAAATATCCGGATTTTGATTTAACCATAATTGACTCTAAATGTGCGTCTCTCGGGTTTGGCTTGGTAGTGGAAAAAGCCTTGAAAATGACTGAAAAGCAGATGCCTAAGCAGGTTATCATTGAAGCAATTCGTTTTTACTGTGACAATATGGAACATATTTTTACGGTAGAAACCCTGGAGTATCTTTATAAAGGCGGGAGACTCAGCAGAACTTCCGCACTGGCAGGGGGACTTCTTGATATTAAACCGATTATAGAGATTAATGATGACGGGGCATTGGTTGCCATAGAGAAAGTCAGGGGACGTATGCGTTCCATTAAAAGATTGGTGGAAATCGTAGGAGAGCGGGGTGTTGACCTGACCAGGCAGACCATAGGTCTTGTCCATGGGGATGATAGGCTGATGTTACAGAATGTAAAGGAAATGCTGACAGAAAAATATGGGTGCAGGAATTTTATGGAAAGCTATGTCGGCTGTGCAATCGGGGCACATACCGGACCAGGTATCATTGGAATCATATTTTTAAGTGAAAGACCGCCATATAATATTTAAAACATATAGTAACAAATCAATTGAGCCGAATAAACCGGTCAGAATTAGATACGGCGCTGCTAAAAAGCGGATTGCAGCATTTTTATATACATCGGTTTGAAAAACTAGCTTGGCTGAACGGTAAACGGACAAAGAATCAGCCTCCCCTGTCATTTGGGCGTTGATGCGCACGCACTTTGTTCGGCGCGGTATAATATCTTGGATATTATACCATGCCGGGGAGGCCAAAGTTTTATGTATTGATTTATAGATTGCCACCATATGGTTTGGAAGCAGCAGAACAATGAAAATTTATTACTGTCAGTCAAAGAATGTACTTTCTATTGTCGGTGTTGCCTTAGCCAGAGTGGCTTTAATCGCATCTAAAAGCAATGTCTGGGTATATTTACTGTCCTCTGACACTTCTATGGAGTCAATATCTGCTCCGTTTATTAATTGTTCGGCTATTTCATTGAGAGAAGGCTCAACCAGAGGAAACATTGTAGTAATGGCTTCGTCAATATTGACGATGCGTATGGAATTAATATGGTCCTTATCCAATACGATTTCCAAATTTAAGGCGGTATCGTTTAAAACAAGGGTTGAATTCCATACTCCGGGTGTATATTGGGTTCCTGTCATAGTTGCTGCGGCATCATCGTTCTTGTTTAAGAACATAATAACCAGAAGAATAATCAGCAGTATACCCAGGCCTGCAAACAGTGCCGTATATATAATTTCTTTTAAGTGAATTACAACAATTTTTTTTGACATATTATGCACCATGCCTTTCCCGGTAAGTTCATTTTTAACTTGTGTGGAATAGTGATACATTTTCTTGAACTATACCAATTTCAATTTAAGGTGTGTGGTTCTTTCCCTGGTATCCGTCACGAACAGATACTGCTGTTACCGGATTCTCCCTATGGCTTTAACAGGCGGTTATTGATAGGTTTAAATATACATGTTTAGATACCGGTTCGGAAATTCACACATTAGCCTCCATAAAAATACTTTATATATCTTATTATATTTTTTATAATTTTATGATAATCTAATAAATAAAAGTCCTCAGAAAACAAACTTTTTTGAATTTCTTATCAGACGATCCCCTTTTTACACCCGGCGTAATGTGTTGGAGTTTTAAGTGTCATAGAACTTTCAGGTACAAAAGACTTTAGGCTGCATCAGCTGTCTTCCTTCGGGATTATTATCCGGCTGGCATTTGTCCTGTAAGTATTATAATATTTGTTGCATTAATTTTGGTAAAATAGTAGAATAATTATATTTAACAGGTTGTTGTATTTTAAATCTGATTCCAATAAATCTGGAGTGAGCAAGTCTATTTTAGATTCATTTTATAAAGGAGAGAAGGCTGTGAATGAAAACAAAACAGGAAGTAACTGGAGTGTTGTAGTAAGAAATGAATATATTTCGAAAAAGCATTGGCATAATGAGCTTGAACTTGTATATGTTATTTCTGGTTCACTTTTTGTTAACATTGACGATGTTTTGTATGATATTAAAGAAGGAGAAGTTTTTATTATCAGCAGAGGAACCATTCATTATTATGTTGAGCCTGAAGGAAAAAGCAAGGTCTGTATTGTTAAACTGCCATTGGATTTTACAGCTGGTTTTTCCAAAAACAGCAAGGAATATTATATGAATTTTTATAAAGATGTTCTCCATCTGAAAAAGAGTAAAAAATTAAGGGATATCTTTACCAGGCTGCAGACTGTCTCCGAACTAAAAGAAAATGCGATGAAAGAAAGCGTATTAATTGCCATAGTTATTGAATTAACGGTATATCTATCCGAACATCCGAAACTAGTACAGAACAGGATAATGACGAAATCAAATAATGATTCTGAAATTATGGAAAGAATGTTAAGCTATCTGGAAGAACATCTGAGCGAAAAAATAACACTGACTGAAATCGCAGCCCATTTGGGTTTTAGCGAGAGTTATTGCTCCAAATATATAAAGAAAAAAACAAAGATGAATTTCCTGGAATACTTAAATAATGCAAGAATACTGCGGGCTGAAGAGATACTTAGGGCTTCGGATGCCTCCGTTACGGAGATTGCCTATATGACAGGCTTTACAAGTATCCAGTCCTTTAACAGGGTATTCAAAAGCTTGTGCGGCGTTAGTCCTTCTGAATACAGAAAACGTTTACATGACAAAAAATATGATATATTGGATAAAAAATGAGATGATATAATTGCAATATTGTATATAATTACTATTATAAGCTTGTATTGCATATAGAAACCAATACATTACTTCCCATTGAAATGGATTTTTTAGGAAGTGTTTTCTATAGTCTGAAGTCTACAGGTAAACGATTACATCAAATATAACGGACTTGGAAGGAGGAGCATTTTGAAAGTAAAAAAGAAACATGGCTTGAGTGGAAAATCATTTGTGGGGTATTTATATTTAGCGCCATGGCTCATTGGATTATTCGGGTTAACGGCTTTTCCCATGGTGACATCCTTTTATTTTTCGCTTTGCAGATATGACATGCTGACGGAGCCGAAATTTATAGGAATCAGTAATTATATCAGCCTTTTTTCTGACCCAAAGCTTATTAAAAGCTTGGAGGTAACGGTTAAATTCGTATTTATCAGCGTACCGCTGCAGCTGGCGTTTGCTTTATTCATTGCCCTGCTTTTGAAAAAGAACCGCAAAGGAATTAGGGGATACAGGGCTGTTTTTTATTTACCCTCCTTATTTGGCGGCAGTGTTGCGGTTTCCATTCTGTGGAAACAGTTATTTAACAAGGAAGGCTTATTTAATAAGGTCATCGGTATTTTCGGTATAGAAGGAATTAACTGGATTGCCACCCCGAAAACCGCACTGAATACTTTGATAGTACTGGCCATCTGGCAATTTGGTGCATCCATGGTTATATTTTTAGCGGCACTTAAGCAGATACCGGAAGATTATTATGAAGCTGCCAGAATTGACGGTGCAGGCAAACTAAGGCAATTCTTTGGTGTTACCCTGCCTATATTGACACCTATGGTATTTTTTAATATTGTTATGGCCTTTATAAATGCATTTCAAAGCTTTACTTCAGCTTATGTCATCAGCGGAGGAACTGGTGCGCCGCTTAATTCTACCTTGTTCTATTCCTTATACCTATATATAAAAGCATTTGGGCAGTTTAATATGGGATATGCTGCCGCAATGGCCTGGGTATTACTGATTATTATAGGGATATTTACAGGTTTATTATTTTTAAGTGCGAAAAAGTGGGTTTTTTATGATGAATAAGAAAGGAATAACATAATATGAAGAAAAGGCATGTCAGAGAGGTATTTTATCATATATTTCTAATTGCATTTGGTGTGGGGATGCTGTATCCGCTGGTCTGGATGCTGTTCAGTTCTTTAAAGCCAAATACCGAGATTTTTAAAGGTTTATCCTTATTGCCTCAGAAATGGACCGTTACAAATTATATAGAGGGATGGAAGGGGATATCCGGAGTCAGTTATTCCAAGTTCTTCTTAAACTCTTTCATACTTGTAGCATTTGCAGTAATCGGCAATGTATGTTCCTGTATGCTGGCAGCCTATGCCTTTGGAAAATTAAAGTTTCCGTTAAAGGGATTTTGGTTTTCCGTTATGATGCTGACCCTGATGCTGCCTATGCATGTAAAATTAATACCGCAATATATCATGTACAATTCCTTTGGCTGGGTTAATACTTATCTGCCTTTAATTGTACCGAAGTACCTGGCAACCGACGGATTCTTTATTTTTTTAATGACACAGTTTATCCGGGCATTGCCAAGGGAAATTGATGAGGCCGCCATTGTAGACGGCTGCGGCTCCTTTAAATTATTCGTACGAATCGTAATACCGCTGTCCGTACCGGCAATCATAACCACTTCAATTTTTACATTTTTATGGACTTGGAACGATTTCTTCAGCCAGATGATTTACATCAGCGATATTAAAAAATATACCGTATCACTGGCACTGAGGCAATTTATTGATACCATGGGCAATAGCTCCTGGGGCGGTCTGTTTGCAATGTCCATACTGTCCCTGGTTCCCTTGTTTATGATGTTTGTCATTTTCCAGAATTATCTGGTTGAAGGTATTACGGCTGGAAGTGTAAAAGGGTAGAAATAAACAGAAATCTTTGCTCCATCCGTCTTGTGACATGGACAAACGGACAGGAATCTAATTCAATATTAACCATAAAAACATCCCGGCCAAGGAAACCGGGATGTTTTTTAAGAATTTGCGTCCTATGCATAAAAGCCGACCCAGAGTTTGCTTTGCAAACTCTTTCTTACGGATAAATATTGCGGTTTAAAATACGGCCTTAGTACTGCATGATAAATAGAAGAAATCGCCGCAAACCTTTTACTCAATGGGTTAAATCGTATCAATATAGGATATTCCAAACTCATCAAGTTTTCTGGTCAGGTTTAAATCGTTCAGTTCAAGAATAGCTAATTCGGCGAGATATTGGACCTCACAGCCGTTTTCCATATGACCTGCATACATTTTGTCGGGTTCTGAAATCGTTAGGTGAAAATGTGGTTCCCCGTCAATGATAATTCCCTGGGCAGAGCCTAATTCAATGGGTTTCTCAACCGTAATGTATTGGTTGACGGACAATTCTTCTGTGTTGGTGATTACATGCAAAGTGGCCTTTCGTAAAGAACCGATGGCAGATAAAAGTACTCCGTTTCGTATACCCAAACGGTTAATTTCCTTTTGGACGCTTTCCAGGATTCGTTCGCCTTTTCCCAGATGCATAATTACAATTCTGCCGAAATTATTGGTAGTATAAGTTTTCATAATAATTACTCCTTTTCATTTTGATTGGGTTCAGCAGCTGTCATACTAAAACCATCATTAAGAGTAATCGTTTACTTTTTCAGTATAACAAATGCATGTCAATAATTCAAGTGGTTCCTCCATTTATCTTTGGTAAAATTACGATATCTGCATAATTGCATTTCCGTATATCATGGTAGGGCTGAAAATATATTCCCGGTTATCGATGGTGTTGTCCTCGATTCTTTCCAATATGGCTTTTCCGGCAGCCAGTCCGATTTTATATGGGTCATAATCAGCTATCGTGGGGCGGATGGCCATTAATTCCAGATTATCGATTCCATTAAAGCCTGCTATGGAGATCTGGTCGGGAACCGGTATTTGAAATTCCTTTAAAGCCTTCAGTGCGCCTATAGTCATGGCATTATTGGTTGCCAGAACGGCAGTTGGCTCAATCGGAAGGCTTTGCATAAATTTAATTCCTTCATAGCCGGATTTTAAAGAATAATCACCTTCGAAACGGAAGGGGTAATTCTGGGACACTTCAATGCCAATCTCCTCCATTGCTTTCTGAAAACCATTAAACCGTTCCTTGGTATTACTTAGATTAGGCGGCCCCTCAATCAGTAAAATCTTGCGGTGACCCCGGTCGATTAATTCCTTGGTTAAAAGATACATACCCAAATCATTATTACAATCGGCAAAATCCCCGTGAAATCCGGGAGTATTCAGGCGGCGGTTGACAAGAACCATGGGAAGGGATTTGTTGATATGCAGAATAAAGGAATCGTTTTTACCGCAGGTATTAAGCACCAAAGCGTCAATACTTTTTCCTAATAATAACTTCAGATAACGTTCTTCCACTTCTTTATCGTTTCCCGTGCTGCAGACAATCAGGTTATAATTGCTGGGCTTAATAATATCTTCGATTGCCTTTGCTATCATGATATGATACCCATTGGATATATCGGAAGTAATATAGCCGATTATACCGCTGGTGTTCATTTTTAAGCTTCGGGCAATTGAATTAGGAATATAACCCAGTTCCTCGACTGCTTTTAAAACTTTCGCCTTAATATCCGATGTTACAAAATAGTTATTATTCAGAACACGGGATACGGTAGCAACAGAAACTCCGCTTTTCTCCGCCACATCTTTGATAGTTATTTTTTGTCCTGGCATTGGATGCCCTCCTGTATAGAAAAAATAGATTGTATTATTCCATGGAATTCTGGATAAGCTAAAATAAGTTTCCGCTCTATTGCGGACCAGCATACCGGCCAAGACCTGAAAACAGTTAAGAAATCGTTTCACCCACAAAACCACCATAAATTTCCTGCCGGCGAAAATACTGTCAGAATTTATATAATGGGGTTATAATTTACAGGATTCATAACAGATAATCAGGCTGATAAAAGTATATCATATATTACAGACAAAGAAAACATTTTTAGCGAAACAAATTTTGCTGGTAATTTTATTTTAAATCTACAGAAAATGGGGCGGAAAATAGTAAAAGGGTTGTAAGTAATATATATTTCGTAAAATTATTCACAAGAAAACGATTACCTGACAAAATATAATGTATTTTGGATAAAAAATGAGTAGAAGAAAACTATAATTTATCTATAATTACTAATATAGCGCAGAATAAATGCGGCTAGAGAAGCAGTAAATAATTTTCTAAGGAGGCAGGGTAAATGGATAAAGAGAAGGAAGAGTTACTAAAACTTTTTGAGCCTTTACGGGCGGCTGATGTCCGTGACGGAATGGACTGGATGGGATATCATCATTATGGGACAATGGATTATAAAATCAGACCGCTCTACAGAACAAAGGTAGTTGGAATTGCAAGAACAGCAAGGTATTTGCCTTATGAAGGACCGGACCCCAAAGTGATTGGTGATGAATATACAAAATGGTCTAACTGGTATTACGGCAATATATGCACTTATCCATGGTTTGATGAAATTGAAGAAGGTGATTTCATTGCACTTGATATGTCGGGGATTGACGTAGGCTTAATGGGTTCGGAGAACGGACTGGGGGCGAAAATGAAAGGTGCCAGAGGTTTTGTATCAAACGGCGGCGGTATCAGGGATACGGATGAAGTAATTATGCAGAAGATTCCTGTCTGGAGCTATTTTGTATCACAGAAAATGGACCAGGTAAGAGCCAGATTTGATGCGAAGGATGTTCCGGTGGCTATCGGGGGTGTGACGGTTCATCCTGGCGACGTAATCGTGGCGGACGGTGACGGAGTTATCGTAGTGCCCAGGGCAATTGCCAAGGATGTTGGGAAATATGCACATCAGGAACTGTATAAAGATAAGGACGCCAGAAGAGAAAAATATGAAAAGCTTGGCTGGGAATTAGACAGTTCCGTAATTAATGACTGAGAAACAGCACGCTGACGCGGTGACGCCTAAGTGACAAATTCTCATAGGGAGGACTTTCCTATGAGGCAAAAAGAGTCCGGCAAGTCGGACTCTTTCCTGGAAGTATTTAGTAATCGTTTACAAGCTGTCATTTTATAATCAATAAACAGGAGGAGAAAATTGTTATGAGTAGAAAAATTATAAGTCTTTTATTAATCCTGGTTTTAACAATCTTTACATTCAGCGGATGCGGTTCAAAGTCATACAACGGCAGTGCAACACCCGATGGCCAGAAAACCGGTACGGCGGATGGAACTGCTGAAACCGGGACCGGCGACCAGTCTGCATCATCCGGTGATACTATTGAAATTCGGTTTGCCTGGTGGGGCGATACTGCAAGAAATGAGGTTTACAGTGAAATCTGCGACAGATTTGAAGCGGCTAATCCGGGCATCAAAGTAATACGTGAGCCAAGCTCCTGGAGTGATTACTGGGATAAGCTGGCTACCCAGGTAGCCGGTGATAACGCTCCGGACGTATTCGGCATGCATGTACAGTACGTATCGGATTATGCCGGAAGAGGTGCCCTGGCCGATATTGAATCCTATGTGGACAATGGAATTATTGACGTAAGCAAAATGTCGGAGGCAGTTATTAACAGCGGCAGGTATAACGGAATTCTTTGTATGATATCCCAGGGTGTCACATTCACCAATCAATTAGTTAATGCTACTCTTTTGGAGAAATATGGAATAGAAGTGCCGGAATACGATACGGATTTTACATGGGAGGAATATAAAGCTTTAGGCCAGCAGCTTGTATCAAAGGCAAAAGACGCAGGCGAGGAAGTCTACCTGTGCGGTGATAATTCAACCCAATATACCATGTTCCGCTATATGGCAAGACAGGCAGGCGGTGATTTATATACGGAAGACGGCAAACTGGACTTTGCACAGGATACGGTGGAACAATGGTTTGCTTACTGGAAATCTTTAAGAGATGAAGGTTTAATTCCGGATGCGGCCACATCAACGGAAGATGCCTCCGCACCGGTTGAGCAGAAATTTTTTACAAAAGGTGCCGTTGCCTTTGCTTGTACGCCTGCTAACCAGCTGCATTTATTTCAGCAGCAGATGCCTGATTTTACTTTGACTCTTGCAAGAAATCCCATCGGCAATGACGGAGCCAGAGGGGAATACTTAGAGGGTGCCCATTTTGCAGTCTCAAGTAACACAACCGATACGAAGAAGGAAGCAGCGGCTAAGTTAATCCATTTCTTTGTAAATACAGAAGAGTCCATGGAATTATTCAAGATGGAACAAGGCGTGCCCGCCAACAGTGAAATGGCGGAATATATTAAGACGTTACTGGATGACACGATGACAAAGGAAATTGATTATGTTAATGCGACCATTCCGGTTGCCGGTGAAGGAACCTATGCACCGGTAGGGGCGACTGAAATTAATACGGCCTTCAGTGATGCGGCAGCGGCAGTTCAGTTCGGCGAGTCAACTCCTGCAGAAGCAGCGGAACAATTTATGAAAGCCGCTCAGGCAGTATTGGACACTATTAACTGACAGCAGCAGCGGTAGGTCTGGCTTCCCCTGTCACTTTGGCAGGGGAAGTTTTTAAACATAGCAGAAAACGTTTACTTACAGGAGGGAGTATATTTGCAGGTTGGATGTACACTTTTAGCGGAAGATGATATTTTCCCGGCAAAGGAAGCAGGGTATGACTATATAGAGCTTATGGGAAAGTATCTGGTTTCCTTATCGGACAGTGATTACAGAAAGCTGATACAAAAACTGGACAAAAATGAAATACTCTGTCAGGGAATCAATGCTTATTGTCCCAGGGATATTGTAATTGCAGGACCGGATTTTAATATAAAAAAAGCTTTGCAATATGCAAAAAAGTGTGCAATGAGGGCAAAAGAAATCGGAACCAAATGCATTGGCATAGGTTCACCCGGTTCCAGGAACCTGCCGAAAGGCTTTTTACGGAATACGGCAGAAAACCAGCTGACAGATTTTTTAAAAGTTACCGCAGAAGAATTTGGTAAGTATAATATTACGGTTTGTTTAGAGCCGCTTGCTCCCTGCTACTGCAATTTTATCAACGGAGCAGGGGAAGCGGTTGATATAGTAAGAAGAATTAATTGGGAAAATATCCGGGTTGTTTTGGATTTTTATAACATGGAGCATATGGGGGAAGCGGATGATAATTTAAAAAGCTATATTCCTTATGTTGCCCATGCGCATATCTCGGATGACGACGGGGCATGGGACCGCCGGTATTTTTTAAAAGAGGAAAAGACAGCAATTCATCAAAGAAGGATAAAAGATTTATATAACAGTGAATATAACGGCGCCATCAGCGTGGAGGTAGACTTACCGGTTCATAAGGAAATGGCGCAAAAGTCTTTATATATAATAAAAAATTCAATCAGCCAGTAAGGAGATGCCATTATGGAAAAGAAAATTAAAAAAGTTATTATTTCTGCGGCGATTACAGGCGGGGTACATACACCTGCCATGTCGCCCTATTTACCTAAAAATCCGGATGAAATTATAAAAAATGCGGTGGATGCCTGCAAAGCGGGGGCGGCTGTCGTTCATCTCCATGCCAGAAAAGAAAACGGAGAACCGACTGCGGATCATAAAACCTTCGAATATATTCTGTCGAGTATAAAAAGGGAATGTGATGCGGTTATCGGTATCACCACCGGGGGAGCCCAGGGAATGACAGTGGAAGAAAGATTTGCAGTTATTGAGCGTTTTAAGCCGGAAATGGCTTCAGCCAACGGCGGCTCCATTAATTTCTGTTTCAGCAAACTTGCCGATACCATGACCAATCCGGAATATGACTGGGAAATTCCATTTATATCAAGAACCTATGATAACGTATTCAAAAATACCTTCAAAGACATGGAATACTGTATTACCATGATGAACAAGTGCCAGACCATGCCGGAATATGAGATATTTGATTACGGACAGCTGAGCAACCTCAGTTTTTTTAAGAAAAAAGGTGTAATTACTCAGCCGGTTTATATCCAGTTTGTACCCGGAATTATGGGCGGTATGCCAATCAGCATGGAAGGCCTGATGTTTATGATCGACCAGGCTAAAAAGATTTTGGGTAATGATATCCAGTTCTGCTGTGTAGGCGCAGGCAGAAGAATGTTCCGTACTGAGACCTTCTGTGCTCTAAACGGCGGCAACGTCAGGGTAGGTCTTGAAGACGGACTATACATTAAGCCGAACGGGGAACTTGCGGTGGATAATGCGGCCCAGGTTACCAAAATAAAAAACATACTGGAAGCTCTGGATTATGAAATCGCCAGTACGGCACAAGCCAGGGAAATGCTCCATTTAAAAGGTATTAATAAAGTAGGATTCTGATATCAATACAGTTAATAAAAGGAAGGGCAAAGGGCGTAAGCCGGATAAAGTATATGGGTATATAAGGAGATGTGAGAATGTTTCAGGATATTGTTGTATTGTCGGCAGTGAGGACGCCGGTAGGAAGTTTCGGCGGTTCCCTTAAAGATATCAGTACTATAGATTTAGGCGCAATTACCGTAAAAGAAGCAATTGCAAGGGCAGGAGTTGATTCAAAAGAGATTGGGGAAATTGTAATGGGGTGTGTCGGGCAGTATGGTCTGAATCCGTTTCTGGCCAGATTGGCGGGGCTGAAAGCAGGCTGTTCTGTGGAAAGTTCCGGACAGACGGTAAACAGGTTATGCGCTTCCGGCCTTCAGGCCATTGTTACGGCGGCTATGACGGTGGAGCACGGGGACGCTGCCGTCTGCGTGGCAGGCGGGGCTGAAAACATGAGCAGTTTCCCATATAGTTCCTATGCGAACCGCTGGGGTGCCAGAATGGGCAATTCCGTTCTGGTGGATGACCTGGCTGTGGCTCTTAGTGAGCCGGTGGCGGGAATGGAAGGTACCGATATCCATATTGCAATTACGGCCGAAAATATAGCCGCTAAATACGGCATTACCAGGGAAGAGGCAGATACCTATGCCCTGGCCGGTCAGAACAAAGCAAAAGCGGCTATTGCTGCAGGCCGTTTTAGAGAAGAAATTGTACCGGTTGAAATTAAAGAAAAGAAACAGGTCAGGATATTTGATACGGATGAACATCCACGGGAAACCAGCATGGAAATACTTACAAAGCTCCGTACTATTGTGAAAAAGGACGGAGTGGTAACGGCAGGAAATGCCTCCGGTATCAATGACGGGGCGGCTGCCCTGGTTATTACGACCAAAGCAAAGGCAGAAGAGCTGGGATGCAGTCCTCTTGCAAAAATCACGGATTATGCCGTTGCCGGTGTGGAGCCGGACTATATGGGCATGGGACCGGTTGCGGCTACCAGGAAATTAATGAACAAGGTAAATATATCCCTGAGGGATATCGGCCTGATAGAATTAAATGAAGCTTTTGCAGCACAGGCCCTTGCATGTATCAATGAGCTGGATTTAAACCCGGATATTGTAAATGTCAATGGCAGCGGTATTTCATTAGGACATCCCATAGGTGCAACCGGTGCTGTTATATCGGTAAAACTTCTGCATGAAATGAAACGGCGAGGTGTAAAGTACGGGATATCCACTCTCTGCATCGGCGGGGGACAGGGCTTGAGCGTATTATTTGAATGCCTGTAAAATAACCCTGGTTGAATGTCTTTACACTTAAGAAGAACCCCAAAGGGGATTTGAGGTGCCGCAGAGCGGCATCCTGCTGGAAATAGTGACAGAAAATATACCGGGAAAGGGTGCTATGCCGCATGGCATGTTTGAAAAGCTGAAAGAAATTCACTTTCAACCTCATGCGCATAAAGCGTGGGCAGGAATAGGGGAAACTATGAATGAAAAGAATAGCAAAATTGATGTACTTTCCGGATATCAGGTTTATAATACAAAGACAGTAAATGAAAATTACCAGAAAGAAATGGAACAGCTAAATAAAAAAATTATCGTACTGGATGACGATCCCACCGGAATCCAGACGGTACATGATATATATGTCTATACGGATTGGGAGAAAGAGAGTATCCGCTCCGGATTTCTGGATGAAAATAAGATGTTCTTCATCCTGACCAATTCCAGGGGCCTGACGGAAGAGGAAACCGTAAAAGTCCACACAGAGATAGCAAAAAATATAACGGCCGTATCCAAGGAACTGGGTATGGAATTTATTCTGGTGAGCAGGGGAGACTCCACACTGCGGGGGCATTATCCTTTGGAAACAAATGTTTTAAGGGAGACTTTGGAGGCCGGTCCGTTGAAAACCGTCCATGGAGAAATTCTCTGCCCGTTTTTTCAGGAAGGCGGCCGTTATACCTTAAATGACATACATTATGTTGCCGAAGGGGAAATGCTGGTGCCGGCAGGCAATACGGAATTTGCAAAGGACCGTACTTTTGGCTACGCAAGCTCCGATTTAAAGGAATGGGTGGAAGAAAAGAGCAAAGGAGCGTTTAAAAAAGAAGAGGTTATTTCCATTTCCCTGGAGGAATTAAGGTCCCTGGATTATGATACGATTATGTCAAAGCTAATGGAAGTGAAAGACTTCGGCAAAGTAATCGTGAACGCCGTCTCTTATGAAGATATTAAGGTATTTGTGACTTCCTTAATACGCTGCATGAACCGGGGCAGGAATTTTATGTTCCGCACGGCAGCCGCATTTACAAAGATACTGGGCGGAGTAACGGATAAAGAAATATTAAGCAGAGAGGAACTTAAAAATACAAAAAACCCAAACGGCGGAATCATTATTATAGGTTCCCACGTAAATAAAACAACCAGGCAGTTAGAATATTTAAAAAATAGTAATAATATAAAATTTATAGAGTTTAACATACATTTGGTTACGGATGATATTAAGTTTAAAAAAGAACAGGAAAGGGTTCTGGAACAAGCACAGGAATCCGTAGCAGCCGGTACATGCGTTGCGGTTTACACCAGCCGGGAACGATTTGACCTAAATACGGGTAACCGGGAAGATGACCTTAAGCTATCGGTGAAAATATCGGATGGGGTAACCGGTATTATAAGCTCTTTAACGGTGCGTCCCGGTTTTATCATTGCAAAAGGAGGAATTACCTCCAGCGACGTGGGAACAAAGGGTCTATCCGTTAAGAAAGCCCTGGTTTTAGGCCAGATTCTTCCCGGCATTCCCGTCTGGCTAACGGGGGATGAGAGTAAATTCCCCGGTATGCCCTATGTAATATTTCCCGGCAATGTAGGAAGCGGCACGGCGCTTCTTGAGGCTGTGAATAAATTGATGTAAAAGCTGATATTGGTATTTCGAAAGGAGTAATAAAATGCGTTTAGAAAATAAAGTGGCGGTCGTAACAGGCGGGGCACAGGGAATCGGAGCGGCAATTGCAAAGCGTTTCCATGCGGAAGGTGCGGCCGTTGCTTTACTCGACATGAGTGAGGAAAAATTAAAGACAGCCGCGGGTGCAATTGACGGTACCGGCCGGAAAGCAGTGGGATTTGTCTGCAATGTAGCGGATAAAGAACAGGTAGCCCGGGTTTTTGGTGAGATTGAGAAAAAATTTGGAAGAATTGATATTCTTGTAAACAATGCGGGCATCACCAGGGATGCCATGTTCCATAAGATGGAAGAGGAACAGTGGGATGCGGTTATGGATGTTAATCTGAAAGGTATGTTTAACTGCTGCAAGGCGGCTGTACCGGGGATGAGGGAGAGAAAATACGGTAAAATAGTAAACCTTGCGTCCGTTTCCGCCTTCGGCAATATCGGACAGACCAATTACGGAGCCTCCAAAGGCGGTGTAATCGGTTTTACAAAATGCCTGGCTAAGGAAATTGCCCGTAATAACTGTACCGTGAACTGCATCGCACCCAGCTATGTTAATACCGAAATGCTTCAGGCGGTTCCGGATAATGTCATGGAGAAATTCCTGGCCGCCATTCCCATGAACCGTTTAGGGGAACCGGAAGAGCTGGCAGCAGTGGCGGCATTTTTAAGCAGTGATGATTCCAGTTTTATAACGGGGGAATGTATTGTGGTATCCGGCGGGTCTTATATGTAATTAAGTTCAAGGTAAACAGCCGCTTCCGTAAATACATAATATTTATTGAAAACGGGATACGGAATGAGACGTAAATATATAAAGTGCATCTATAGGAAAACTTCTTTTAAATGTTTGGTTATGAGCATTCTTTTAGAGGCTTCCTATAGATGCATTTTTACGCTCAGACAAATCAGGTTTTCACTCTTGGTGTAATTTCTTGAGTTTACGCGTTAAAGGTTCTTTTAGATATAAAAGTTTACCTACTACATCCGGAAGCTGTCTTTCTCCTGGGATTATTTTCTGACCTGCGGCTGCTTTGGGATAATACATATTCATCTTACAAAGAAATCATAATTATGATATAATGAGTTTATGCAAGCTTGCTTGCAATAAGCGAGCGGAGCAACAAAAACGAGTTTATTTGCCGATAAAAACCAAATAAGAGAAAATAATGTTTACCTTAATCAAGGAGGAAAACGGCATGTCTTTACAGCTTGTGATAGGAAGGTCCGGTTCGGGCAAGTCCTATCAGCTATATAAAGAGATTATAGATAAATCCATACATAACGAGAATACCAATTATTTCATCATTGTTCCGGAGCAGTTTACCCTGCAGACCCAAAAGGATATCGTATCCATGCATCCGAGGGGAGGGACCATGAATATTGACATACTAAGCTTTATGCGTCTTGCCTTCCGAATATTTGATGAAGTGGGCGGCAATGACAGGCCAGTGCTTGAGGATACGGGCAAAAGCATGGTATTGCGGAAAATAGTGGCCCTTAAGAGAAAGGAACTGGAATTATTTAATCATGATGTGCAGAAACGGGGTTTTATTGAAGAACTGAAGTCTTTGGTTTCTGAAATCTATCAGTACAGCATCAGTATCCCTATGCTTTTGCAAATGGAAGCAATGGCGGAAAATAAGCCGATGCTGCGAAGCAAACTCCATGACATAATTATTATTTATAAAGCTTTCAGGGAATATCTGGACCAGAATTATATAACCGCGGAAGAAACTCTGGACGTACTGTGCGAAGTAATTGAACAATCCAATCTGATAGCGGACAGCATTATATGTCTGGACGGTTTTACAGGGTTTACTCCCGCCCAATATAAACTTTTGACTTTACTGATGAAAAAAGCCAGGAAGGTTCTTGTTACCGTAACTATTGACAAGAAGGAACTGGATATACCGGATGAGGAATTCCAATTGTTCCATTTAAGTAAAAAGACCATAAGAAAGCTTACGGATATCGCGGCGGAAGAGGACATAGAAGTAGTTCCGCCCCTGTTTGCGGAAGAACCGGATTCTGCCGGGATACCTTACCGCTTCAGAAACAGCCCTGCCCTGGCAGCCCTGGAGGAGTATATTTTCCGCTACCCTGCGAAAGCCTATGAGGAGGAGCAGCAAAACATCAGTATTCATGCCGCTAAGGACATAAAACAGGAAATTACTTTTGTTATACGGGAAATAAAGGAACTGGTCAGGAGAAAAAATTACCGGTATCAGGATATTGCGGTTGTTACCGGTGATATTGCCTCCTATGGGAGAGAATTGGGATGGGAATTTGACAAAGCAGGTATTCCCTGCTTTATTGATAATAAAAGGGAGGTTTTATCCAATCCCTTTGTGGAATTAATCCGGTCGGCCCTTGACATTATATGGAATAATTTTGATTATGAAAGCGTGTTCCGCTACCTGCGCTGCGGTCTTTCCAATTTCTCCAGAACGGATGTGGATATATTGGAGAACTATGTTATTGCCCTGGGAATCCGGGGATACCGCAAATGGCATTCCGACTGGATTAGAACCTACCGGGGACAGAAAGAAGGAGAACTGACGCGGATTAATGAATTAAAACAGGCCTTTTGTGAAGAAATAAGAACACTGTATGAAGTCCTGTCGGACCGGAGTAAAAATGTCAAGGAATATACCGCCGCCCTCTATGAATTCGGGGTCCGAATGGAAGCTGCCGAAAAGCTGGAAGCTTTTTCACAGCAATTTAATGAGCAGAACCTGCTGGCAGCCGCAAAAGAATATGAGCAGATTTATGGCGTGGTTATGGACTTATATGAAAAGCTGGCGGAACTTTTAGGAGATGAGGTCATTTCCCTGGCGGAATATATAGAAGTGCTGGAGGCAGGCCTGGCGGAAGCGAAAGTGGGCCTGATACCGCCCGGGCTTGATCAGGTTATGGTGGGAGATATTGAAAGGACAAGATTAAAAGATATCAGGGCCCTGTTCTTTGTCGGGGTCAATGACGGCATAATTCCCAAAAATAACGGGAGCGGCGGGATTTTAACGGATATGGAACGGCAGATGTTAGCCGAAAACAAGGTTGAAATGGCACCGACACTGAGACAGGCCGCATATACCGAGAAATTTTACCTGTACTTAAATATGACAAAACCACAGGAAAGATTGTATATCAGTTATAGTAAGCTGGACGGGGAAGGCAAGGCGGCAAGGCCTTCCTATCTTGTTGATAAAACCCGTAAGCTGTATCCCAAACTTGAAATTCAGGATGAGGATGCCAGGAAAAAAGACCTGAACCGGATAATGGGAGCAAACGGAGGGCTGGACTACCTTATTGAAGGCCTGAGAAAGTATCCGTTTACGGAGACAACGGACTTATGGAAGGAATTATTCAGTTACTATTATTCCAGGGGGGATTATGAGGATACCATACAAAGATTAATTCAGGCCGCCTTTTATCTGAATAAGGAGAAGGGCCTGTCCAGGGAAATTGCAAAAGAGCTGTACGGAAACAGCCTGACCGGAAGTGTGACCAGATTTGAACAATATGCGGCCTGTGCCTTTGCACATTATGTCAGCTATGGCCTGGAACTTAAGGAACGGCAGGAATACCGGCTGGCGGTGCCGGACATCGGCAATCTGTTCCATAATGCCATAGAATTATTTTCCAGGAAGTTGGCAGAGAGTGAATACAGCTGGCATACGGTTCCGGATAATGTCAGAGAGGAATGGGGAAGCAGGTGTGTGGAGGAAGCTGCTAAGGAGTATGGGAATGCTATTTTCGGCAGTACAAAAAGATATCAGTATATCGTAAAGCGTGTGGAAAGGATTACGAAACGGACTTTGTGGGCTTTATGCGAACAGATTAAAAAGGGTGATTTTGAACCGGCGGGCTTCGAACTTTTTTTCTCAGGCGAAAGCCGGCTTAACAGCCTGAAGATTGATTTACCGGAGGAAAAAGGCATAAATCTCCGGGGCAGGATTGACCGGCTGGACATTTATGAAGAAGCTGACAAACTTATGGTTAAGGTAATTGATTATAAATCCGGCAACACGGCTTTTGACCTCCTTTCGGTCTATTACGGATTACAGATACAGCTGGCGGTTTACATGAATGCTGCCATGGAATTAATGGAAAGGGAACACCCGGACAAGGAAGTGATTCCAGCCGGAATCCTGTATTACAACATTGACGATCCCTTTGTGGAAAAAAGCAGCCATGTGGAAGAAAGTATTCTTAAGGAACTGAAAATGAACGGTATCGTAAATGGCAGCGCGGAAGTGATTAAGCACATGGACAAAGGATTTGACAGCGAAGGGGAGAAAATGCGGCCTTCCGTAAAATCGGATATTATACCGGTGGAAACCAATAAAGACGGATTTCCCACTAAACGCTCCAGCATAGCGGATTACGGCAAATTAAAAGCCATGGAGAGATTTGTGAGAGATAGCGTATATCAGTACAGTTTAAAGATACTGGAGGGTAAAACCGACATAAAGCCGTACCAAATGGGCAGGCGGAGCGCCTGTGACTACTGTACATACAAAAGTATCTGCGGGTTTGATATGAGGCTGGAAGGTTTTGCTTACCGGAATCTAGCCGCTTTATCGAAAGAAGAGGTCTGGGATAAAATAACGGATGCGCAGAAAGCTGCAAGGGAGGAAGGAACTAAGGATGCAATGGACAGAGGAACAACAGAAGGTAATTGATTTAAGAAACCGGAATATCCTTGTTTCGGCCGCAGCCGGGTCCGGTAAAACGGCCGTTCTGGTGGAAAGGATTATTTCGCTGATTACAGAGGGGGATAAACCTCTTGACATCGACCGGCTTTTAATTGTTACCTTTACCAATGCGGCGGCGGCGGAAATGCGGGAGAGAATCGGTGAGGCCATTGAGAAAAAAATTACGGAAATGCCGGACAACCATCATCTGCAGAAACAGTCGACACTGGTTCACAGTGCCCAGATAACAACCATACACAGCTTCTGCCTGAATGTTATAAGGAATCATTTCCATACCATAGATCTGGATCCGTCCTTCCGGATTGCGGACGAATCCGAATTAACCTTGATGAAATCCGACGTAATCAGTGATTTGCTGGAAAGCTGCTATGAGGAAGGCAGGGAAGAGTTTCTGGATTTTATAGAAAGCTTTTCTTCCGGCAAGTCAGATGGGGCAGCGGAGGAGCTGATTTTGCGGCTTTATAGCTTCTCCATGAGTTATCCCTGGCCGGAGGAGTGGCTGGATGAAAAAAAGAATACTTTTTCCATTACCACTTTAGAAGAAATGAAGGTTTCCGGCTGGATGAGGGATTTGCTGGATTACCTCAGGACGGTAACGGGCGACCTGGTATTAAGATGCAGGGAGGCAATACGGATTTGTGAAGAAGCAGACGGACCGGGAGCTTATCTTGCGGCCTTAAAAAGTGATGAAGATTTACTGCTTCGGTTAAAGGAATTGGATGATTATGATGACTATGGGGATTTCCTTACCGGTTTTACCTTTGCCAGGCTCTCCGGCAAAAAGGAGGAAGGAGTAAGCGAAGAGAAAAAAAACCAGGTGAAGGCCATCCGGGATGAAATTAAGAAAGCCATTCACGATTTAATAAAGAATTATTTCTACCAAAACAGCGAGGAAATGCTGAAAGATATGACCGCCATGAAAAAGCCGGCAGAGGTACTGATAAATTTATGCAAGGATTTTTCCAGTGAATTTGCAAAACGGAAAGCTGAAAAAAATATAGTGGATTTTAATGATTTGGAGCATTTTGCCCTGAATATATTGGTACAGAAAAAGGACGGTAAAATGCTTCCCACACCGGCGGCGGATGAACTTTGCGGGCATTATGCCGAAATAATGATAGATGAATATCAGGACAGCAACCTGGTACAGGAAACAATCCTGACCAGCATCTGCGGGGAACGTTTTGGCAATCCGAACCTTTTTATGGTCGGGGATGTAAAGCAGAGTATTTATCGGTTCCGCCTTGCAAGGCCGGAAATTTTTATGGAAAAATACGATACCTATGATTTGGAGGACAGTAAGTACCAGAGAATAGACCTGCATAAAAACTTCCGGAGCAGGCCTGTGGTTTTAGAGAGCGTCAACTTTATATTTGAGCAGATTATGACCAGAAAGCTTGGCAATATACAATATGACGACAAGGCGGCCCTCTATCCGGGAGCCGACTTTGGAAGCCAGACAGAGGGTACTAGTACGGATACGGAAGTAATCCTGGTCTCCGTGGAACCTGCCGGAAAGAATCCGGACCAGGAAGCGGCTGAATATGAGAAAGTACCGGGAAAGGATTATGACGGAGAGGAAAATGAATATACGGCAAAAGAAATTGAAGCCAGGACCATAGCAAAACGCATGAAAGAGTTAGCGGACCCCGTAAACGGCCTGCTTGTGTATGATAAGAAAGAGAAAGCCTGCCGGAAGGCCTGTTATGGGGACATGGTCATACTGCTTCGGACCATGAGCGGCTGGGCTGAAATATTTTCCGATACCCTGGCATCGGAAGGAATCGCTTCCCATACGGAAACCCAGTCCGGTTATTTTTCCACCCTTGAAATCAGGACCGTACTGAATTTGTTAAAAATCATAGACAATCCCAGGCAGGATATTCCTTTTACCGCAGTTCTTAAGTCGCCCGTGGTTGATTTAAGCAGCAATGACCTGGCTCTTATCAGGATACCGAGAAGGCGCATTCTGATGTATGAAGCGGCAGAAGAATATATTCGTGAAAATACGGATGAGCTTTCGGAGAAATTAAAAAAATTCCTGGATAAATTAAACCGGTACCGGGATATGGTACATCATTTATCCATACATGAATTGATTTTAAAGGTGCTGGATGATACGGACTATTATAACTTTGCAGCCGCCATGCCCGCAGGAGAAAGACGAAGGGCGAATATTGACATGCTGATTCAGCGGGCCATCCGTTTTGAAGCCGGAAGCTACAGCGGATTATTCCACTTTGTACGTTATATGGAAAAGCTTGATAAATATGATGTTGATTTCGGAGAAGCAAAAGTTGCCGGAGAAAACAGGGATACGGTTAAAATTATGAGCATCCATAAAAGCAAAGGCCTGGAATTTCCCATTGTATTTGTGGCAGGTATGGGAAAAAGCTTTAATAACCAGGATTCCAGAAACAGCCTTTTAATTCATCCGGATATGGGGATTGGTATCGATTATATCGACCATCAGCTAAGGATAAAAGCCCCGACTTTAGTGAAAAAAGTAATTCAGAGGGAACTGGTGCTGGAGAACCTGGGAGAAGAACTGCGGGTATTGTACGTTGCCATGACCAGAGCCAAGGAAAAGCTGATTTTAACCGGCGGAGTAAAAGACTTGGGGAAACTGCTGATGAAATGGGGCGGTGTCTGCAGGCAGAAAGAAAAGCAGCTCCTTTATTATCAGCTAAGCAATGCCGGAACTTATCTGGACTGGATTATACCGGCGCTGATGCGCTGCCGGGGCTTTGAGGAAATCCTTTGCAGCAGCGGTATCAGGCAGGACAGGGATAATCCTTTGTACGGCGCGGCTGCCAAAATAACAATAAAGCAATATTCTTATGAGCAGGCAGCAGAACATGAATTTATGGAACAGCTTTTTAATAAAGTAAATCAGGAGGATTTTAGAGACTGGAATACGGACATAGTATATAATGAAGAATTCCGGAACGAAATTAAGTCTTATATGGAATATGAATATCCTTATCTGACGGAAACCAACATACATACAAAGCTTACCGTATCGGAATTAAAGAGAATCGGACAGTATGAGCCGGAAGATTTTGGTGTGCCTCTTAAGGGAATTGAAAGAAAAGGAAAGGAATTTCCCGTGCCCGGATTTGCAAAGGGTACGGATACTGCCGCAGGAGCGGATTTGGGAACTCTGTATCATACGGTGCTGGAAGCCATGGACCTGTCTGGAATCAGAGCCAGGGAGGATATTACAGACCTTCTTCATGGTTTGGTAATCAGGGGAAAAATAGAGGAAGCTGATAAAAAGGCACTGGATACGGAAAGGCTGTTCCGGTTTACTAAAAGCCCCATAGCCGTCCGGATGAAAGAAGCGGCGGCCCATGGAAGGCTCTATAAAGAACGCCAGTTTATCATGGGAATGAAAGCAAATGAAATCAACAGCAGCCTAAAGAGTGAAGAACCGGTTTTAATCCAGGGTATTATTGACGTATATTTTGAAGAAAACGGCAAGTGGGTTTTACTGGATTATAAGACGGATACGGTGAACGGGACGGACGGGGAAGAACTGTTAATCAGGCGCTACCGGGTACAGCTGGAGTATTACCGGAAAGCACTGGAACAATTAACAGGAAAAGAGGTAAAGGAAAAAATTATTTATTCTTTCAGTTTAAATAAAGAGATACGCATATCATAACAGTTTGGTACGGGCTCTGAAAAGCCGGCCGGAATACATAAAACCGAACCTTTGCCATATAGGAAATTATGACCATAGGAAAGAACAGCAATTCTTAGGATATGCATTCTGGCGTAGTTCAGGCCGGTAATATCTAGAAATACATGTAGCATTTGTTAAAAATGAGAAATTTTGTAGAAAAACATTTTATTTTGACTATTTATGTGTTATAATTATACATAACATGGACAAATTAGAGAAAGGGGAGCATATTTTTTTGCGAATATGAGTAATATTCTGCATGAAATGTTGCTTCTAAAGCAAATAAAATAATAATTAATTCACAAAAGCTAAAAAAATATGACAAACCAAAGGGGATGCAGGAGGATCAACAAATGAAGAAATTTAATAATTTTTTTATGGGGAACGACAACAAGAATAAGCTAAAAGGACTTTTCCAGGATTTTATGAAGGCGGAGAAAAGAAAAGAGGATATGGAGGCCAGTGCAAAAGAAAGACTTGAGAAAGAAAAGCAGAAATTTGATTTCACAACGGAAGCGGTAAAAGATAAGACGGAAAAAGTAAGAGCGGAACTAAAGGAAAAAAAGAAAATCTGGGACCAATTTAAGGGAATCCGGATTAAACTGCTTGGCGCTTTTTTCATCCCCGTTATTTTATTGGCTGTTTTCGGTGTGGTATCCTATCAGACCTCGTCAAGTGCAATCATTACAAATTATGAAAAAAGCACTACGGATACCCTGAATGCGGTAAGCAAATATCTGGAACTGGGGTTGGATTCGGTTGCGGATAAAGCGATTGAATTCTCACTCAGCAATACGGTGGAGAATTATTACAGGAGGGTAAACAAAGACGATACTCTTGATAATGTAACGGCATTAAGACAGCTCCAGGAAGAAGTCATCGTTATAAGGGAGACCAATACATTTATTAACGCCATACATCTTATGGCAGATGTAGGAAGTCCGGTTTCAACCTTCGGAACACCCCCCAAAGATTTATTTACCCAGTATACGGAAACCAGTGAAGCTCAGAAAGTGTTGGAGAATCCGACACGTAACGTATGGGTCGGCACCCATGAGGGCATAGATGAGCAGCTTAAAATAGAGAAATCCGATTATGCCATGGCGCTGGTAAGCAAGCTGTCCTTCAGCAACGGTTTGCTTGTTATGGACGTATCCATGAATGAAATCATGAATGTACTAAACGATATTGAAAGCGCCGACGGTAGTATTATAGGTTTTATAACGGGCGACGGAAGAGAAACCTTAACAGACTCAGAATTACAAAACGTTTTTACGGAGCATGAATTTTATACGGAAGCTGTCGAAAGCGATGAGGAAAGCGGTTTTTCCTACCAACCTTATGACGGCGACACCTATCTTTATATGTACAGTAAAGTCGGGAATACCGGAGCAATGGTATGTGCTTTGGTTCCGAAAGCGGAAATTTTGGAACAGCCGAGAGCTATCCGTGATTTAAGTATCATATTTATTACTTTGGCCAGTATTTTTGCCATTCTGGTCGGTACCGTTATATCAGGTGGAATCGGCAGTGCCATTGCTAAACTCGTGAAATCCATATCTTTAGCGGCACAGGGTGATTTAACGGCTAAATTTAGCACCAAACGCAAAGATGAATTCCTGATATTATCCAACGGATTGTCGGATATGACGGCAGGTATGAGCAACCTGATCGGTGAAGTTGCAGGCGTGGGTGCCAAGGTTACGGAATCCGCAGACCTGCTGTCGATGACTTCCGAGAAGATTTTGGGAGCAACCAAGGATATTTCCTTTACTATCGACGAAATCGAAAAGGGCGTGGTACAGCAGGCGGAAGATACGGAACACTGCCTGGGACAGATGGCCAACCTGTCGGAGAAAATCAACCAGGTATACAGCAGTACCTATGAGATTGAACGAATTGCTACTAATACAAAAGATATCGTTGGGGACGGTTTAGTTATCATTGACGAATTGAATGATAAATCCAAAGCAACAACCAATATTACCCAGATAGTGATTAAAGATATTGAAGCCCTGGAATTGCAGTCACGCAGTATCGGTAATTTTGTCGGTATCATTAATGAGATTGCATCCCAGACCAATTTACTTTCTCTAAATGCTTCCATAGAGGCTGCCAGAGCGGGTGACGCAGGCCGCGGTTTTGCAGTTGTTGCGGATGAGATACGTAAGCTGGCCGACCAGTCCATAAAGGCAGCCAGCCAGATTCAGGATATTGTTAAAGCAATCCAGACCAAAACCCAGGGTACGGTGGTATCTGCAAAACAGGCGGAAAACATTGTAGAATCCCAGACAACGTCTTTAAATAAAACAATCAATGTATTTGAAGATATCAATAAGCACGTTGGCAATCTGGTTACGAACCTGGATAATATTTCGATTGGCATAAAAGGTATAGAGAGTGCGAAAGAAGTGAGCATGGATGCAATCCGCAGTATTTCAGCGGTAGCACAGCAGACGGCGGCTTCCTCCGAAGAGGTAAGCGCCACGGCCAACAGTCAGATTGGTTCCGTTGAAAACTTAAGCCAGTCTGCCTTAGAGCTTGCCAACGATGCCAAGAAGCTGGAACAGGCAATTCAATTATTCAAGATTAACTAAATAAGTTTTATGTAAAGGTATGAAATAATTATAACAAGGCTACACTTTATATAGAATATTAAGTAAGGGACTGTTTCACTACGAGAGATAAATTGTAATGAAAACAGTCCCTTGTTAAAATCTAGAAAGGGTGTATAATATATGAGTACAAGGAATAATGAGCAGGAAAAAATTAATTTAAGTGATTTAAAACCGGATGAAAGATTAAAATATGAAATAGCAACGGAACTGGGGCTATTGGATAAGGTAATGAATTATGGCTGGAAATCGTTATCCGCCAAGGAAACAGGGCGTATCGGCGGATTAATGACAAGAAGAAAAAAGCAAATGCAGATGGAGGGAATAAATAAACAATTATGAAAAAGAAGCTTTTGTTTATTTATAATCCGCTTGCCGGAAAAAGCAAAATTAAGAATTGGCTGTCAAGTATTGTTGAGTATTTTGTGAAAAGCGAATATGAGATAGTTATATATGCTACGGCCGGCAGGAAGGATGCAAAAAATATAGTGATGGAATGTTTAAAACGTGAGAAATATGAACTGGTTGTATGCTCCGGCGGCGACGGTACTTTAAATGAGGTAATCAGCGGTATTATGCACAGTACCCGTAAAGCGCGTATTGGTTATATACCGTCCGGTACCACTAATGATTTTGCCTATAATCTGAAACTGCCTAAAAACCTGCTTAAAGCAGCTAAAGTAGTATTAAATGGAGAAGCATTTCCCTGTGATGTTGGTGTCATAAATGGGGAATACTTTACATATACTGCGGCTTTCGGACTTTTTACCGACGCGTCCTATGAAACTCCCCAGACTACCAAAAATATGCTTGGAAAGCTGGCATATATTCTTGAAGGTGTAAAGCGGCTTCCCAATTGGAAATCCTATCATATGGAAATAACCTGCGGAGACAGGGTTATTAGTGATAACTTCATTTATGGAATGGTTGCAAACTCCATATCCGTAGGAGGAATAAAGGGGCTGACCGGAAAAGACGTTCTGTTGGACGACGGCCAGTTTGAAGGAATATTTATCAAGATGCCTCAGAATGTATTGGATTTTCAGGGTATTATCAATGACCTTCTGACGGGCAATTTAAACAGTGACCATATCTTTTCCCTGCCGGTAAAAGAAATTGTTATGACTTCCGAAGAACCGGTGCCCTGGTCCATAGACGGTGAATTCGGCGGTGAATTTAAGACGGTAGAGATAGCGAACTTAAAGCAGGCTGTTACAATTATACGGAATAAGGGTGAAATTCCGGCATAAGATTTAAAACAGCCCGTTGTTCCGCAAATTCAATGTACTGATGGCAAGAAAGTTTTTTATGACCACGCTGATACCTCCGAGCAGGATGGAAGAATCCTGCAAAGCAGACGGTACAATATGGGTTACGCTGTTCATCCTGCTGCTAAGGGATTGTTCAATATGCCCGGCAAGCCCCGGGAAGAAGTTGGTAAAAGAGCTGTTTATAATTACAATGTCGGGATTATAGGCGTTTAAAACATTGTTAATGCAGACAGACATATATTTTATAAATTTATCCATAATCTCTATGGCATCCTTGTCTCCGGTCTGGTACAGGGAGGACAGAAGTTCAAAATCCGCATCGGTTATCCCTTTTTTCCTTGCAAATTCCTTTAATAAAGCACGTTCCGACACATATTGCTCCAGACAGCCATGATTGCCGCAGGGGCATTCCCTTCCGTTAACTTCGATAATAGTATGGCCGAATTCTCCGGCACGGCCGTTATAACCGGTGTAGAGAGTGTTATTAATCAGCAGGCCTAACCCGATACCGGAATGGACACTGATATTTGCTATATTGGGATAGTCAAACATAAAGGTTTTTTCTCCCAGTACGGACAGGTTCGCTTCATTTTCCAAAAATACCGGCGTATGAAAATGCTGTTCCAATTCTTCGGCTAAATCAATGCCGGTTAAATGATAGTAAGGTGTAAAGGAAACCTTATTGTTATAAACAACACCGTGAATACCTAAAGAAATTCCCACTAAACCATAGGTTGTATCTGAATTGCCAGGCTTCATGGATTCGATTAAACTGCATAAGCTATTTATAATACTGTCATTATTTTTGGGGGTTTTGATTTGTTTTAAGCTGCAGTCTTCCCCTTCTAAGTCCGTCAATAATGCGGATATGGTTTCTACGCCGATATCTATGCTGATTACATAACCGGCTTTCTTATTAAAGCTGAGCAGTATGGGTTTCCTGCCAAGATCCGTATCGTCACTTCCTATCTCAATCACTAAATCTTTGTTAATAAGATCCTGTACGATAGTGGAAATAGTAGCTTTCGTAAGTCCCAGCTTTTTGGATATGGCAGCTCTGGAAATAGGTTTGGAATTAATGATTGTTTCCAATACCAGAGTGCTGTTTATGTCACGAATCAGTTCCTTGCTTCCTGTAACCATATTATCTATCCATCCTTGTCTTTGACAGTAGAGCGTGTCTAGAAAAATCATTGCACCGTTCAGAATGCCCGGCACAAGCATTTTTTCAAACAGGCCCTGGGGATTCTGTCATATAGTAAAAATATTATTTTAATCATATCATAAAAATATTTTATTGAAAAGGGGTAGGAAAAAAGACGGAGCAAATCCAGAAAAAATAACCGGAGCCAGGGCCGTTTCCGGATGTAGTTGTCCGATTTGCAGGAAAGAACCCTTATGACACTAATAAACTCCAAAAAATTACTTAAAACGGAGTGAAAAATGGACAACTCGCTTACGCTCAGACAGGTCCATTTTTCACTCCCGGCGTAATTTCTGGAGTTTAAGTGTCATAAGGAACCTTCCCAATGCAAAAGTCTACCAACTACATCAGGAAGCGGCCCTGGCTCCGGTTATTTTTTCTGGATTTCTTCCGGTAGGATAGATAATACAACTTGACAACGGAGATAATAATTGCTATATTGTAAATAGTAACATTAGTTTAGTGAAAAAACTATATAGGAGGATATTAATATGGCTTATTTTGAAGGCGTAGGAAAAATCAATTATGAAGGTCCGGAGAGTAAAAACCCGCTGGCCTTTAAGTACTACAATCCGGATGAGATTGTGATGGGTAAAACCATGAAGGACCAGCTGAGGTTTGCCATGTCTTATTGGCACACATTTACCTATATGGGTAATGACCCATTTGGAGTGGGTACCATGTTCAGACCCTGGGATAAGGCGGAATGCCCTATGGAAGTTGCCAAAGAAAGAGTACATGCCGCATTTGAGTTTATGGAAAAATTGCAGATTCCCTTCTTCTGTTTCCACGACAGGGATATTGCTCCGGAAGGTAAAGATTTGGAGGAAACCAATGCAAGGCTGGATGAAATCGTTGCCGTAATAAAGGAAGAAATGGCCCGTACCGGAATCAAATGCTTATGGGGCACCACCAATGCTTTCAGCAATCCCCGTTTTGTTCATGGCGCAGGCACCTCCTGCAACGCAACCGTATTTGCATATGCTGCTGCCCAGATAAAAAAGGCGCTGGAGATAACCAAGGAACTTGGCGGAGAAAACTACGTATTCTGGGGCGGAAGAGAAGGCTATGAAACCCTGCTTAACACCGACACGGCCCTGGAGCTTGATAATCTTGCAAGGCTGTTAAAAATGGCTTGTGATTATGCGGAAGAAATCGGATTTACCGGCCAGTTTCTGATTGAGCCCAAGCCGAAGGAACCAACGAAACATCAATATGATACGGATGCCTCTACGGTACTGGCTTTCCTCAGGAAATACAACTTAATTGACAAATTTAAATTAAATATCGAAGCTAACCATGCCACACTCGCTTTGCATACCTTCCAGCATGAATTAAACCTAAGCCGTATTAACGGAGTGCTTGGAAGTGTGGACGCCAACCAGGGTGACAGCAATCTCGGCTGGGATACGGATCAGTTCCCGACTAATATTTACGACACCACCTTAGCCATGTATGAGATTTTACTGGCCGGCGGATTTACCAAAGGAGGGCTTAACTTTGACTCTAAAGTAAGACGTGCGTCCTTTGAAGAAACGGATTTATGTTATTCTTATATTGCCGGCATGGATACCTTTGCAAGAGGCTTAAAAGTAGCCGCAAAGTTAATTGAAGATAAAGTCTTTGAAAACTTTATTGCCAACCGTTATGCAAGCTATACGGAAGGCGTCGGCAAAGACATTGTGGAAGGCAAGGCAGGTTTAAAGGAATTGGAAGCTTATGCACTGAAAAACGGCATTACTCCCAATGTTTCCGGAAGACAGGAGCTGCTGGAATCAATTTTAAACCAGTATATTATAGAGACAAAGTAATATAACAGGACTGTTCATATATACGGAGAATGTAATTATAAATTCAATATCCGGGAAAGAGGTTGGTATGTTATATATTGGTGTAGATTTGGGAACAACTTCCGTTAAGTTACTGTTAATGGACGAAGACGGGAATATTAAAAGCATTGTTACGAAAGAATATCCGTTATACTATCCCCAGCCGGGCTGGTCGGAACAGAATCCGGAGGACTGGTATTTTGCCTTAATGGATGGAATTAAAGAGCTGACTAAGGATTGCGATAAAACAACCGTAGACGGAATCAGTTTCAGCGGTCAGATGCATGGGATGGTTATCCTGGATGAGAATGATAAGGTTATAAGGCCCGCAATTCTGTGGAATGACGGACGTACCCAGGCCGAATGTGATTATTTGAATAATGAAATAGGCAGAGAAAAGATATCCTCCTATACGGGTAATATGGCATTGACCGGATTCACGGCTCCTAAGCTGTTATGGGTGAAAAGACATGAACCGGATAATTTTGCCAAGATTAATAAGGTAATGCTTCCGAAGGATTATGCGGCGTACTGTTTATCCGGTGTACATTGCACGGATGTATCCGATGCTTCCGGTATGCTGTTACTGGATGTGAAACATAAATGCTGGTCCAAAGAAATGCTGGATATCATCGGACTTAAGGAAGAACAGCTGGCAAAAGTGTTCGAAAGCTATGACGTAGTCGGAACCCTGAAAAAAGACATTGCGGCGGAATTAGGTCTTCCGGAAACCGTAAAAGTGATTGCCGGCGGCGGGGACCAGGCAGTGGCGGCAGTAGGTACCGGAACCGTTGGACATGGTATGTGCAATGTTTCTCTCGGCACCTCCGGGGTTGTATTTATTGCCAGCAGGGAATATGCTGATGTGGACAGAAATGCACTGCATGTGTTTGCCCATGCGGACGGCAGGTACCATTTTATGGGTGTTATGCTATCCGCCGCCGCTTCCAACAAATGGTGGATGGATGAAATAATCGGAACCCGGGAGTACGGCAAGGAACAGGCGGATATTAAGAAGCTTGGCGAAAACAACGTATACTTCCTGCCTTATCTTATGGGTGAAAGAACTCCTCACAATAATCCCAATGCCAGAGGTACCTTTATTGGCATGACAATGGATACAAGCCGAGCCGATATGACCCAGGCTACGTTGGAAGGTGTGGCCTTTGCCCTTCGTGACTCCTTTGAAATTACCAAGAAATTAGGGGTATCCATTGACCGTATCCGTATTAACGGCGGCGGTGCCAAGAGCCCTCTATGGTGTAAAATTATAGCCAATGTACTTAATGTAAAAGTAGACAAAATCAACAGTGAAGAAGGTCCTGCCTTTGGTGCGGCAATTTTGGCAGCCGTCGGCTGCGGTAAATATGCTACCGTTGAGGAAGCGGCAGCCAAACTGATTAAGGTAACGGAAACCACGGAACAGGAACCGGAAATTGTTGCGTTGTATAATAAAAAATACGATGTTTTTAAAGACTTGTATCCATGCTTAAAAGGCATGTTTGACCGGATAGCGGAATAAATTCTTTGTAAATTTCGTCCATAAGATATGGAAAAAAGAGTATTGCATTATAGAAAGATTAAATAACCTGCATATGAAAAGCAGGCTTTAAAAACTATTTTGCAATAGTCTTTTTTTTGTCAAGGTAAATATTAGGGTCAGTATCTTTTCCGATATGATTTCAAGTGTCTGCATCTTCTTTAACGGATTATTTCCCTCGTCTTCAGATATTCGTAAAGTTTTCTTCATTTCTTCCTTATCAAATTTCATGTTCTACAGGAATGCTGTTTTTGTATGTAGGATACAAAAATAAGAGAGAATTTTGTCAAAATATGAGTAGTATGATTGGAGCAGGCTAAATATAATGAACTTATGAAATGAAATGCAGTATTTGAATATCAAAAGAATAATTACGGATTGGGGGTAGTATTATGTTGGATCCGGTATTGGCTAATCAGTTCATAGAAAAAGTTAAGAAATATACGGACTACAATATTAATATTATGAACGAGAAAGGAATAATAATCGCCAGCAGGACTGAAAGCAGAATTGGGACTTTTCATGAAATTGCATACCGGATTATTCACAGCGACGAAGATGAGGTGATAGTAAATAAAAGCAATCAATACGTAGGAGTGAAAGAAGGGGTAAATGTGGCTTTTTGCTATAAAAATAAGAAGATGGGAGTGATCGGTATCACCGGTGAACCTTCGATAGTACATCCGATTTCATTAATCGTCCGCATGTCCATGGAAACCATGCTGGAATATGAAATTTATAAAGAAGAAAGATATCGAAGACGAAACATGAAAGAGCAGTTTTTAAACCATATACTTTATGGAGAAAATATTACGGTAGAAGAGCTGAAAGATTATGCAAAACAGTTGAACCTGCAGGAAGAATTAATACGAATTCCGATTCTTATCAGTTTCGGTGAAAAGTCGAATTTAGCGGAAAAAATCCTGTCAGGTATAAGGGAAAACCAATTTGCCTCTAAACAGGACATTATGAGTGTTACCAGGAATAACTGTATTATTATCTTTAAACATTTTAAAGGTGAATTATTAGATTTAATGCAGACCTACAAGCTTTTTATAGGAGAAAGTATCAGCCGGATATTACAGTATCTGAAAACAAATGATATCGATTATAAATTATATTTTGGTACATTTCAAAACAACTTTGCTCACTATCGGATGAGTTACCTGCATTGCAGATGGATATTTGATAATATAAAATCGGAAAAAAACAGTTACTTTTTTTATGATTACCTGGACGAATATTTTCACGCACTTTTGCCGCTTACGGAATTGGACGGTGTATTTAGTGTATTTAAAGATCAATTTGATAAAAAGTTTATTGAAAATTATTTGGAAATTGTTAATGCACTGAATACTACGGACTATAATTTATTTGAAGGAAGTAAGCTGATACATATCCATAGAAATACCATGGTTTACCGGCTGGATAAGTTAAAGGAGATTCTGGGATTAAATCCTTTAACAAAACATCAGGAAAGGGAGTTTATGACGGAATTATATTATTACTTATCAAAAACCAAAAATATAAGTCTTTAACTTTACAAGTAGGTCCACTGTTTACAAAGGGTAAGCGGTGGACTTACCTGTTTCATTCAGAGAGGGGCTCCGCATGAAATGTCTGCGCAGCGGTTATTTTTGTACTCAGAGTACAAAAAGCGGTTAGATTTTCGTCACTGTAAAGGTACCCGATTGGCATCGGCTACATTATAATCGAATCAAATAAAATATTTAAATTGCTAAAAGATACTTAAATAGGAGTAGAAAACATGCATAAAGACGCAAACATAATCATTGAGAATTCGATCAGGGATGTTTTGCCGGACCGTGCAGTTTCAGCAGTACTTAAGAACAGAAAGTTTTTAAGAGGGGTCTATGTTATTGCGGTAGGCAAAGCGGCATGGGTCATGGCGAAAACTGCAAAAGAACTATTGGGTAATCAGGTTCGAAAAGGTTTGATTATTACAAAATACGGTCATGCAAAAGGTGAGATAGAAAGCTTCGAAATTATAGAAGCAGGTCATCCGGTACCGGATGATAATTCCTTAATGGGGACGCAAAAAGCGATTGATATGGTACAGGGACTGGGTGAAGAGGATGAAGTGCTTTTCTTATTATCCGGCGGCGGTTCAGCTTTATTTGAAAAACCGGTAGCAGGAATAACATTAAAGGACGTACAGGAAGTGACGGAAAAGCTTTTAAAGTGCGGGGCCGGTATTACGGAAATCAATACGTTACGTAAACGTCTTTCCGACGTAAAGGGAGGAAAATTTGCCCGGTACTGTGCACCGGCGAAAATTTGTTCCATTATCCTTTCGGATGTACTGGGCGGAAAATTAGATATGATAGCTTCCGGGCCGTCTTATCAGGACACTTCATCCTGTACGGATGTATTTAATATCATAAATAAATATAATCTGAATTTCAGCAGCCGCATCCTGGGAGCTTTAAAGAATGAGACACCCAGAGAGATAAACAATGTGGAAACCTTTGTTACCGGAAGTGTAAGCGAATTTTGCATGGCAGCTGCGAAACATGCCAAACAGCTTGGTTATGAGCCATATATCATATCCACATCCTTAGATTGTGAAGCAAGAGAAGCTGGTAAATTCATGGCATCCATTGCCCGAATGGTAAAGGAAGGAGGCAGTTACCGGATAAAACCGCCCTGTGCAATTATAGCAGGAGGAGAAACGGTGGTAAGGGTGGAGGGAAACGGCCTTGGAGGAAGAAACCAGGAAATCGCACTAAGCGGAGCCATTGGAATAAAAGATATGGAGGATGTCATCCTATTTTCCATCAGTTCCGATGGAACGGACGGTCCTACCGATGCAGACGGAGGAATAGTTGACGGAAATACGGTGAACATCCTGGAGAATATGGGAGTTAATTGTGAAATGACACTAAAAGACAACGATTCCTATCATGCCCTTAAAAAAGCCGGAGGGCTGGTTATTACCGGGACGACAGGCACTAATGTCAATGATGTGACGGTAGTGCTGTGTAAATAAAATTATAAAGCGGCAAAATAAAAAACAAAAAGGAGAAGTGAGTAGGTTGAAAAATAAATTTTTCAACCGCAAGTTTGTGCTTGCGCACCACAAACTTGATATGCACAAAGAGCGTGCGCAAGAATAGAGGTTAATATGAAAGATTCCATACATAAGTATTTTCAAATCGGTACAATCCAATGGATGAGTCATCCGCCGGTAAATTATGAAATCCTGGATTCCATAAAACGGATATCCTGTGACGATTTTTTTGATGCAATTGAAGTGACGCAGTTTAAGGAAGAAGAGAAACGTATAAAGGCAAAAGCTATACTGGAACAGGCACACATGAAAGTATGTTATGGGGCACAGCCAAGGCTGTTAGGTCCAGGGCTTAATCCCAATGATACGGATGAAGAAGGCAGAAAAAAAGCAGAAGCAACTTTAATAGAAGCCGTAGATGAGGCGGATTATTTAGGAGCCAAAGGAATTGCCTTTCTGGCGGGCAGATGGGAAGAAGCTACAAAAGAACAGGCATACAGGCAGCTTATAAAGACGACTAAAAATGTATGTGATTATGCAGCTAAAAAAGGAATGACGGTAAACCTGGAAGTCTTTGATTTTGATATGGATAAAGCCGCTTTAATCGGACCGGCCCCCCTTGCTGCTAAGTTTGCCGCGGATATGAGAACGGTTTGCAATAATTTCGGACTTATGGTGGACCTTTCCCATTTTCCAACTACCTATGAGACTTCAAAATTTGTTATTCAGACGTTAAGACCTTATATCAATCATTTCCATATTGGAAATGCGGTTATCAAAATGGGATGTGAAGCTTATGGGGACCAGCATCCGAGATTTGGTTTCCCGGATAGTGCCAATGATATACCGGAATTGCTGGATTTCTTCCGGGTTCTGAAAGAAGAAGGGTTCTTAAATGCGGAAAATCCCTATGTACTATCATTTGAAGTAAAACCCTGGAAAGAAGAAGACGGAGATTTGATTTTAGCTGGTACCAAAAGGGTAATTAACAGAGCATGGGCGCTGCTGGAAGATTAAACAGAAAAAAAGTGGTGCAGCATTTGCGGCCTTTGGTATGATTTGTCCCGCAAAGGACTAGAGCAATAAAAATTAAAGAAAGGAATGCCACATATAGATTCATTTACACTTTTTAGTTGTGGCAGTAACAAGTCTGTAAGCAGATGTGTTATGTAATGGGTATTAATATGAAAATAGTTATTTTAGACGGATTTACTGAAAATCCCGGGGATTTAAGCTGGGAAGGATTTGAGAAACTGGGTGATTTAACAGTGTATGACCGCACACCGTTTGATAAAATCATAGAACGGATTCAGGATGCGGAAGCAGTTATTACAAATAAAACACCGATCGGTGCGGAGATATTTGCTGCCTGCCCTTCCATAAAGTATGTGGGGGTCCTGGCAACGGGATATAACGTTGTAGATGTTGCGGAAGCAAAAAAACGGGAAATTATTGTTTCGAATATCCCTACTTACGGAACCGCTTCGGTAGCCCAGATGACGTTCGCCTTACTGTTTGAAGTATGCCACCATGTTGGGGCACATTCTATGGCCGTTAAAAACGGTGATTGGAGTAAAAATGCAGACTGGTGTTTCTGGAATTACCCGCTTATTGAGCTGGCAGGAAAAAATATAGGTATTATCGGGTTTGGGCGGATTGGACAGGCCGTGGGTAAAATTGCTTCAGCCTTTGGTATGAAAGTATTGGCATACGATGAGTTTCAGAATGAAGAAGGAAAAAAAATCGGGGAATATGTTTCATTGGACAGGCTTTTAAAAGAATCCGACGTCATTTCATTACATTGTCCATTGCTGCCATCTACGGAGGGCATTATTAATAAAACAAATATAGCCAAGATGAAAGGGGGTGTAATTATTATAAATACGAGCAGGGGGCCTCTGATTGTGGAAAAGGACCTGGCGGAAGCATTACGGTCGAAAAAGGTTTATGCGGCGGCTTGTGATGTAGTTTCAACGGAACCTATTTTGGAGGACAATCCCTTACTCGGCTGTTATAACAGTATCTTGACACCGCATATTGCCTGGGCACCCAAAGAGAGCAGACAGCGTCTTATGGATATCGCAGTTGAGGATCTTAAGGCATTTAAGGACGGAAAACCAATTAATGTGGTAAATCCTTAAGCGGTGCGAAAATGAGTACATTATGGGGGATACATAAGTGCCGGTATCATCGGAACCAGTAAAAAAATTTAAGCCAGAAAGAAAGGAAACTGTATTATGAAGAAAATTTTATCTTTCATCCTTACAATTGTTATGGTAATAAGTTTAACAGCATGCACAGGCGGTAAAAAAGAAGATGGGGCTTCGGATAATTCAGCTGCCAAATCCGGCAGCAGTTCCGGAGCAGGTTCAGCAGCAACAGATTCAAACGGAAAAGTTCCATACTCAGGAACAATAACCATTGCCTGCGGCCCATTGGAAGCAACGGCAATTAACGAAGTTTTAAAAGAATACCAGAAGACGAATCCGGACGTAAAAATAGACACCATTGTTACCCAGACAGTAACGGATTTTGAAACAATGATGACGAGCTGGATCGCATCCGATTCCCTGCCGGATATGTATATTCAACAGAACGGTGCGACAGAGCAGGGTTATGCAAAAAGCGGATATTTACTGCCTTTAACCGATACCGGTTTTAAGGACAGATTGGTAGACGGGGATTTAGACTTATTATCTTATAACGGAGATTTATATGCTTTCCCTATGACCTTGGAAGTTTCAGCCGTAATTGTCAATAAAGGTGCTTTAACTGCAGCCGGAATAGAGCTTAACAATGATAATTATCCGAAGAGCTGGCCGGAATTTTTGAGCCTGTTGGATAAATGTGCAGCAGCCGGAATAAAAAAACCTTTAGGCATAGCCGGAAAAGATACCTCGGAAGTAACCGCATGGACCTTCCAGTATGTGTATCAGTCTATTTACGGTAAAAATCATAACTGGTATGCGGATATTTTAAGAGGTAAAGCGGCTTGGAATGATGATTTATATTTAGGTATGTTTGATAAATATGAACAAATAAAGCCCTTTATTCCCGATAATGCGCTGGGAGCCGACAAAGACAGTATGAGAAAGAGCTTCATAACCGGGGAAACACCGATTATATTCCAGACAGCCATGGTTGTGGGAAGTATTAAAGAGTTAGACCCGGATGTTGAAATTATGGTTCTTCCATCCTGCTTTACGGACGATCCGAAAGATCAGACGCTTATTTCAAGTTTTGGCGCCGGTGCCAGTATTACAAGTAAAACCAAAAATAAAGAACTTTGTTTGGACTTTTTAGATTTCTTAACTTCAGAACAGGGTTCTACCATTTTTAATGAGTCTACCAAATATCTGCCGACTACAAAAGATAACAAAGCAAAACTGGATCCTGCTTATGATCTGATTTCAGATATTTCTGCCAACAATAAACTTCCGAACAGCCGTATCCTTTCCCGTGAATGGATTCCGGGTATCAAGGAAATTATGAAAGACGGACAGCAGAACTGGTTTGCCGGTCAAGATGCCAAATCAGTAGCAGACCAGATTCAGGAAGAACATAACCGTCTGGTAGAAGCCGATCCGGAATGGGTGAAAGATTTCCTGGCTAATTATGTAGATAAGTAAGAATATCGGATTATTCTATAGAAAGAAGATTCGGGTTGTGAGAACGGGTTTCACACAACCCGAACATATTTGGAGGAAGATGATGAAACCACATAAATTAAAAAATACATATTTAGAGTTTCTGATTGTCTTGCCGGCACTCATCTTTTATTTTGTATTTGTAATTTATCCGCTATTGGGGGGAATATATTACAGCCTTACTGACTGGAATGGTGTTGCCGCAACCTTTAAGTTTATCGGGTTGAAGAATTATTTTACTTTAGCGGGTGATAAGTATGTTATCGAACCTTTAAAGAATACATTTATATATGCTTTTCTGTCCATGATTTTATTAAATGTTCTGGGACTGGCACTGGCGGTTGGCTTAGACCGTATTGCCAAAGGAAAAAATGTATTCCGTGCCTTGTTTTTTGTTCCTGCGGTATTAAGTTCCCTGGTGGTTGGTTATATCTTCAGTTTTATTTTTTCAGAACCGGTATCATTACTTGGAAAAACGTGGGGAATTGAGGTCATGGCGAATAATTTACTGGGAAGCAAACAATTCTCTTTATACATGGGTGTTTTAGTAGGTGCCTGGAAAATGGCAGGATGGTATATGGTTATATACATTGCGGGCCTTCAGAATATTGACCAGTCTTTATATGAAGCAGCAGATATTGATGGTGCCACAGGCTGGAAAAAGTTCCGTTATGTAACTTTTCCATTAATTGCCCCGGCCTTTACGATTAATATGATACTTTCCGTGGAAAGGGCCTTTAAGGAATATGACCTTATGTTTGCATTAACAGGAGGAGGTCCCGGCGGGTCCAGTGAATTAATTTCACTGACTATTTATGGGGAATCCTTTACCAATAAACGAGCAGGATACGGTTCTGCGTTAGGAGTGGTTTTATTCTTAATTATCCTGGCAATTACTCTATTTCAAATGCTCGTATTACGGAGGCGGGAAAATGACATCAACTACTAAAACAAAAAATTTAAGCCGTCGTAAAATAAAAGATTATATTATGGAACTGGTTATGATTCTGGTGGCCTGTATCATTTTATATCCTTTTTTAATCATGATTTTTGTTTCCTTAAAATCTACAAAAGAAGCGCTTTTAAACCCCAATTCACTTCCCACTGAATTTCATTTTGAGAATTTTCCCAAAGCCTGGGAAATCATGAATTATGACAGGGTGTTTGTAAATACTTTCTTGATTACGGCCTTTAGTTTATTGGGAATTGTAATATTATCAGGGCTTGCCGGCTATATTATTGCATGGTCAAAACATAAGAAATTTTATAATTTTATGTATGTGTTTTTCCTTTTAGGAATCATGATACCTTTTTATACTGCATTAGTCCCCTTAGTTAAATTAATGTCGGATATAAAAATGACAAATTCTATTTTGGGTATGATTCTTTATTACTCCGGCAGAAATATACCTATGGCGGTGTTTTTATATGTGGGTTTTATCCGCGGAGTATCCGGGGAAATCCTGGAAGCCGGTAAAATTGACGGCGCAAATATATGGAAACTTTATTGGAGGGTTCTGTTCCCTATATTAAAACCGATAACAACGACAATTATAATATTAGATGCATTACATATATGGAACGACTTTTTATTTCCGCGTCTTATGTTAACCAAATCAAATCTGCGTACCATAGCCCTTTCCCAATTCTACTTTACCGGTGAGTACGGCAATAAGTGGGAACTGGCATTCGCAGCATATCTGCTTACTATTCTTCCCATACTTATTCTCTATTTTATTATGCAGAAGAATATTATAAAAGGTGTTGCTGCCGGAGCCGTAAAGGGGTAGATTCCGACGATAAGCAACGCGGTTTAGCTTCCATATCGTGGACGGTTAAGGATAAGTATAAGTAATTAATTTCAAGTATAAAGGCTGAAAGAAAATATAAAAATTGAAAGGATGCCACATAGAGATTGTTTCAACCTGTTTTAATTGTGGCAGTACCGTAAACTGGCTGCGGTATTGGGTAAGTTTAAAAAATGAGTGATACACTATGGTGGAAAGAACCGATGCGTGTGATACAGTTTAACTTGCAGGTAAAGGATACCCCCGGAATGAATCCTGCAAAAATTGCAAAGGAAACAGAAGAGATGGCTGCCAATGTAGTCGTGATGAATGTAGGCGGAATTTATGCCTGGTATGAAAGTAAGGTGAAGTATCACCATATCAATGAGTATTTGCCTGAGAACCGGGATCTGCTAAAAGAATTAATTGAAGAGTTTCACAAAAGAAATATCAGGTTTGTTGCCCGTTTTGATTTTAGTATCACGGATGACACCACTTATCTGGAAAAACCACAGTGGTTTGCAAGACACAGGGATAAGTCACCTTATTACAGGGGTGAGAAACGTATGGGAGACTGGTCTTTGTTCTTAAATACCTGTTCAACGGGAGGATACCGTAATGAGGAAGTTGCTGTCCCGGTTATAAACGAAGTCCTTGACAATTACGACATAGATGGAATCTTTTTTAATGCACCTTCTGCCTCTGCCTGTTTCTGTGAAAGATGCCAGGAAAAATATATAGAAAAATACGGTAAGCCAATGCCGGACAGCGATGCAGAATTTGAAGGCGACTGGTTATCCCAGTGTACCAAAGATAATATTGCGGTGATTTATAAAACAATCAAGGCAAAAAGAGCGGATGTGCCAATGATTTTATATTATCATCCGAATTCTGTTATATCAAAATCCTTTGGGCGGTTTGACCGTGACAGTATCTACGACAGGTATGAAACAGCCGACTTAATCTGTACGGAATCCCAAGATGTTTTATCCAAAGGAGTAAATGGAATCCCGGATACCATACATCCCATCGTTGCCATGAAATCAGGACAGACAGAAGACGGCGAACTGCTGCCTTTTGGTATCATACACTCCTGTCCGGGGATGGACTGGAGGCATGTAGGACTTCCGGAAGCGGAATATCTGCCATGGATGTGTCAGGTTCCGGCTTCCCGCGGGGTTATCTGGCATTCCCTTACGGGCTATAATGATACGATTACCGATAAGCGCATTATCCGTGCAGTAACTACGGTAGACAACATGATTAAAAAGGCTGAGAAAGATATGAAAGGAGCTGCCGGTAGGGCTGAAGTATTACTGTTAGGCAATGGAACGGCAGCAACCGGAGGCTGGGCCGAGGCACTTGTCAAATCTCATATCCAGTTTGATTTTATGTTTGAGTACCGGATGAATAAAGAGCTTATGAAGAAATATCCGGTAGTGATCGCTCCGGAAGGTTTTCTGGCATACGAGGGTGTATCTGATATGATAAAGGAATATGTATCGGACGGAGGGAGTTTAATTGCAGAAAATACGGATTTTAACAGTATTCTAAATAACAGTGATCTACTTGGTGTAAAAAAAGATATTAATGTGGGAGAATTTCTTTATGCCAGTTATCTGCGCTTTGAAGAAGAAGGAGCGGCACTGAAAGCAGGTATGGACACGGATAAGGCAGCTTTCCGCGGAGTTGTAAGCTATTGTACTCCAAAGGATGGAACAAAAATCCTGGCAACCTTAGTACCACCGTTTGCACCTTTGGAAGTGGCAGGCGCTCCCCCGGAACGTTCTTCTATCCCAACACCCCATACGGATATTCCTCTGTGCATATTAAATGAGTTCGGAAAAGGAAAAGTTATGTTTCTCCCATTCTCCTTAAATATGCTGGTTACCGGATATAAGATGTCGGATCATTACAAAATGATTTCCAATGCTTTTGATTTTATGCTGGGCAGAAGAAGAGATTTGGAAGTAAGCGTACCGTCCGCCGTACAGGTTTCCATGTATGCGAAAGAAAAGCAGATTTTAGTCCACTTTGTAAATGAAATCGGCCAGAGGCCTTTAATGGAAAATATACCTTTCCATGGATTATCTTTCAGTGTAAAACTTGATAATTTCCAAAAAGTGAAAAATGTCCGTTCCGTTATCGGGGAAGAAAAGGTATCTTTTAAGATAAGTGGCGAAAGAGTTGATGTATCTGTTGATAAATTGGAAGTTTGGGATATGTTTTCCATCGATTTAGTATAATGGAGGTTTTATATGATACAGGCTAAGAGTAAATTTAAGCTAACCGAAGCGGTTAAGTTTGCTTTGGAAGAATTACATAAAATGGATGGCTGTTTAAAAGGAAAAACGTCAGCAATGCTGGAACTTGATATAGATGGAACGATTGCTTTCCAGGGATACCGGTTAAACCGCACCGGCAATGTAATAACAATTACCGGCGGAGATGAAGCCGGAGTTATGTATGGTCTGCTGGATCTGGCAAAGTATATCAGCCATGAAAAAAGTATAGAGGGCATTACTTTAACTGAAGTGACCCCTTATCTTAAGAACAGGGGAATAAAATTTAATATTCCCCTGGATGCAAGGACACCCAGCTATTCTGATTCAGCGGATTCCGCTTCCCATAATATAAAAAATATGTGGGATTTTAACTTTTGGACGGAATTTTTGGACCGGATGGCCTTGAATAAATATAATGTATTGTCTTTGTGGACTTTATCACCATTCCCGTCTCTGGTACGGATTCCGGAGTATCCGCTGACTGCCCTGGAAGATGTAAAACGGACTACCAGGCCATTTAAAGCAAAATTAAGCGGATGGGGGATTTATGCTGATGATTTTGATAACAGCCTTGTGACTGTTAAAAAAATCTCCATGGATGAAAAGATATCCTTTTGGCAGTCCGTTATGGAATACGCTAAAAACCGCTGCATTAAAATTTATTTATTTACCTGGAATTTGTTTACTTACGGAACGGAGAAAAGTCCTTATGGTATTACCAGCGAACAGGATAATTCCGTTACGAAAGATTATGTATATTGCGGCACCAAGGCTTTATTAAGGACTTATCCGTTGCTGGCAGGACTTGGAGTGACTGCCGGGGAGCATATGTTTGGGGATGATACGGATGTTCCTTTTTTAGCAGAAACCTATGGCAGGGGTGTAAAAGACGTATTAAAAGAACAAAAGGGCAGGGAATTCCGTTTCATCCACAGAATGCAGATGACCCGTTATGACAGCATTATATCAGAATTTGAAGAATTTCCATGTCCGTTTGAAATAAGTTTTAAATATTCCCAGGCTCATATGTATTCTAATACAAAACCTGCATTTATAAGGGATTTTCTGATAGAAAAGAAACCGGATATTAAAATTTGGCTGACTGTCCGTAATGATGATTTTTATATGTACCGTTGGGGTGATCCTGTTTTTGCCGGGGAGTACTTACGTCAGATGCCTGCGGATACTATGACCGGCTATTATATGGGAGCCGATGGCTTTACCTGGGGCCGGGACTATATGGATAAAAGAGACCTGTCCCATCCGCTGTTTGTGGATAAAATGTGGTATATGTTTTTTATTTGGGGACAATTATCCTATAATATCAACCTTCAGGAGACTTTTTTTAAAGATGAATTAAAACTGCATTTTAAATCGGAAGAGGATGACCTTTTGTATAAAACCTGGAAGCATGCTTCCGAAATTATTCCCGAAGTAAACTGTACCCATTGGCATGACTATGACTTCCAGTGGTATCCGGAAGGCTGCTGCATGTATGAGCCGGAAACAGATAAGCTGGTCTTTGCTGATATTAACGAATTTATATCCTGTATTAGTGTTCCGGGAGGCGAATATGTTTCCGTGTCTGATTACTGCCGGGCAGCAGTTAATAATGGAAGTACGGCGGGAATTGATCCCCTTACTATGGCTGATTCCATCTGGAATCATGCGGATAAAGCCATGAAAGGGTTAAAGAAGCTTGAAAAAAGCAGAGGAGCCAACCGGGAACTTAAATATACCCTGGATGATATGGAGGCCCTTAGTTATTTAGGCTTTTATTATTCCCTGAAAATAAAAGCCGCAGTTTCTTTGTGCATGTACCGCTTCACAGGCAAAAAAACGTTACAGGAGGAAGCGGCTTCCATTTTAAGTGCGGCAAGCGAATACTGGAAGAAATACTCTGCCAAATCGGGGGAAATGTATAGCTCACAAATACTTACCCGGCTGTGCGGTTGTGTGGATGTGCAGAAGTTTGATATACAAACGGAATTGGACGTATTGCTTGCACTAGAAGATTAAAACAAAAAGAACCATTGGCTGTTTGCACACTCCAATTGGTTCTTTTTTGTCGATAAAGAACTTCCGGCAATTTATTTCCGTCTCATAGGAAAAAGTATCACTGGGCAGGCAGAGCATTTGTGGTAAGATATTTATGGGAGGGCAGATTAATATGTTGAATGAAAGACAAAGGAAGATTATTACCCTTTTACGTGAAGAAAAAAAGTGGAAAACGGGACGTGAATTGGCCAGCATATTTAATGTATCGGACAGAACGATACGTTCGGATATTGAACACATTAATGAAAGCGGAAACACCTTATTAATAGAATCTAATACTAAATTTGGCTATAAGATGTGTTTACAGGCTATTGCCGTAAACACATTCTGTGTCGAAAAAAAAATCCCGCAAACTTCACAGCAGCGTTGTAAGTATATCATTTACAAATTAATGTTTGTAAATGAAGAGGTAAGTCTATACCAAATTACGGAAGAACTTTTTATCAGCCAGAATTCAATTGAAAAGGAACTGAAAGAAGTTAAAAACATAATTTCTGCCTATTCCACACTGAACATTGTACGTAAAAAGAATTACATCAGTCTTCAGGGGGAAGAACATCAGAAGAGGAAAATGTATGCGGAACTGTTAAGCAGTATACAGAAAGGGAATATATTAAATCTGGATAATCTGGAAAGAGAATTTGAAGGAATATCAGTTTCTGTTATTAGACGGGAACTGAAGAGTATATTGGAAAAATATCAGTATTTTATACCTATTGAGGAAATAATTTTTCTTGTAATAAGGATTTCTGTTAGTTTAAAGAGAATGGCACGGCAGAAATATATTAAAAATCATAATCCGGAAGATAGTGTGAATTGGAAGAGTGAATATTCTGCGGAATATGCAATTATAAAAGAATTCTTTGAAAAAATGAGAAAATATTCTTTTATTATCGGGATTCCTGAGAGTGAGATAATTTATTCCGCCCTGCTACTTTATAGCACCAAGGAAACTACAAGGGATGACATAAAAGAATTACAGGTATTGATTAATGATATTATTCAGGATATTGACAAAAGATTTGGAATAGATTTGAGCAATGACGAAAAATTGCGTTTCAGGCTTATCAATCATATAGCACAGATGATTGCCAGAAAGAAAAAGCAGATGGAAAGCTCGGTTTTTTATATGGATGAAATAAAAGGCAGATATCCGCTGTTTTTTGAAATGGCCGCATGTGCTGCAAAAGTTATTCAGGAAAAAGAAAATATTGATATAGATGAGGATGATATCAGCTTTCTGGCCCAGCATATAGGTGCTTCACTTGAAAATACGGTAACGGGTGACAAATACAGGGTATTGATAATTTATTCAATGAATCAGGCATTGTTCACATTATGCATTGGTAAGATAGAAAAGATTTTTTATGATAGAATCGAAATTATTGGCTGTGATTATTTTTTTGAGGAAAAAAGGGTCCGCAAGCAAAATCCGGACATGATTATTACAACTTTGCCGCTGCAGCATGACTTGAAAATTCTGACCATTCAGATATCTTTATTTGTCAGTATTGATGATAAAGCAAAAATATTTCAGGCAATTAATTACATGGACAAAGACAGGGATAAACTCAAATTTCAGAGAAATATAGGAAAGATGATGGAAAAGAGGTTTTTCTTTCTGGATTTGGATATGGAAACACCAAAAGAGGTAATAAAATTTTTGTGTGACAAACTGGAAAAGGCGGGATGTGTAGGGAAGGACTTCTTAAATGAAGTAATCAAAAGAGAACAGTTATCACCAACTTCATTTGTGTATTCTTTTGCAGTTCCCCATCCTTTATTATCGCAAAGCATTAAATCTAAAATAGCAGTAGCTATTTTAAAGCGTCCTATACAATGGGGAGAATTCTCAGTAAGACTGGTATTGATGCTTGCTATTGGTGAGATTGAAAGAAAAGAACTCAGTACTTTTTTTGAATGGCTTGGAGGTATAGTAAATGATTCGGGGAAAATCTCTTCTTTAATGAACTCTCAATCTTTTGAAGAATTTATAGATAAAATTAACAGTTAAAAACTGCTGAAATTGTTCGGCAGTTTTTTGATTCATTTACTAATAAATTTCCTGGCAAGTGGAAATGAAAAAGGGCGCATCCGGTGAAAAATATATTAAAATTAAATTATTACTAATAGAAAGGAATCTAGTCATGAATGAGGTTGAGTTAAAATGCTTTCAGATGATTTCGGAAGCCGGGGTGGCCAGATCTAATTTTATTGAAGCGATAGCAGAGATAAAAAAGGGAAATAATGACCGTGCGGAGGAACTGGTAAAGGAAGCTGAGAAAAGTTATGTACAGGGACATGCTTCTCATATGGAGTTGCTTCAAAAGGACACTGCAATAGATGCTGTAAATTTTATGATACTAATGATGCATGCAGAGGATCAGCTGATGAGTGTAGAAGTTTTTAAAGTGCTGTTTCATGAATTCAAAAGTGTTTATGAAAGAATAAGTAAACTGGAGGAGGTGATGAAAGAATGAAAAAAATTTATCTTTTTTGCAGCCAGGGCATGTCTACCAGCCTGCTGGCCGGTAATATGCAGAAGATAGCGGATGAACACAAACTTGATGCAGAGGTAAAAGCTTATTCGATTACGGATATGGATAAAATCATTAAGAAACTGAAGCCGGATTGTATTTTGCTTGGACCACAGGTCCGCTTCCTGTTTAATGAAACCAAAACCAAATACCAGGAATATCATGCCCCCGTTGGTTTGATTGATGCAAAAGATTATGGAATGATGGATGGTATGGCGGTATTGAAAGCAGCAGTAAAATTGATAAAGAATGAAACCAAGCAGAAGAGTACATGAATCTTATATTAAAATAAGGAGAAGCAGAAATGAAAAATAATGTAATGGAGAAGTTAGAGTCAAAGTTAATGCCGATAGCACAGGTAATCAGCAAAAATAAATATTTATTATCAGTTCGTGATGGATTTCTGATTAGTATGCCGCTGCTGATTGTTGGGTCTTTCTTTATGCTGATTTCAAATTTTCCAATTCAATCATGGATGAATTTATTGAAAAATACTTATATCTTTGATGTATCCGTATCCGCCCTGTTTTCAGTAGTAACAAATGCAACATTTTCACTGATGGCTGTTTTTGTTGTTATGGGAATAGGATACAACTATGCAAAGTATGAAGAAACGAATAAGATATTTGGAGCAGCTGTTGCATTAATGAGTTGGTTTATGCTGATGCCCATGGTAACAAGCTTTACGCCGGAGGGTTCGGACCAAGTGTTTCAGGTTAGCAGTATACCGTTAGACTGGGTAGGCTCGAAAGGAATATTCGTTGGTATTTTATGTGCTATTTTTGCAGTCAAAATATATAAAGCTGTTGTGAAAAAAGGATGGGTAATCCGAATGCCTAAGGGTGTTCCGCCTACAGTCGGGCAGTCTTTTGCCGCACTTTTACCAATTGCAATTGTTGCTACGTCTTTTCTGGCAATACATATATTATTTTTATTTACACCGTGGGGAAATGCCTTCGAATTTGTTTTTAATATTCTTCAGATACCTATCCAGAGGGTTGGCGATTCTCTGGGGGCAATGTTAGTAATTTATTTATTTGCACATATTTTATGGCTTTTTGGTATTCATGGAACCAATATTACGGATACGGTTTTCAGACCGGTTCTATATACCTTGTCTGCGGCGAATTTAGTTGCATTGGAAGCAGGAGAACCATTACCTCATATTATTAACGTTCAGTTCCAGGATTTGTTCGCCACTTACGGCGGAGGAGGCTCCACATTATCAATGCTGATAATCATGTTTTTTTACTGCAAGTCAAAGCGTATTAAGAAATTAGGTAGATTATCTATTCTTCCATCTGTTTTCGGTATTAACGAGCCGATTATTTTTGGACTTCCGGTGGTGTTAAATCCGGTGATTGCCGTTCCGTTTGTGCTGGTTCCGATGGTTAACATTGTTATATCGTACCTATGTATGAGTATAGGAATTGTACCAATCTGTAATGGAGTGATAATGCCATGGACCACCCCGCCGATTATTTCGGGCTTCCTGTCATCGGGCTGGCAGGGGGCAATTCTGCAGATAGTTTTAATTGCATTAGGAGCAATCATATATTTGCCATTTGTAAAGGCAATGGATAATAACTATATGATTGAAGAAGAAATAGCGGATCAAAAAAGTGAAGATGTATTATCATCGGATGATTTATCTTTTGACTGATTAGGAGAATATAATGTTAAAAATTGTTATGATTTATGATCAGGTTCAGGCTGGTCTGGGGACAAAATCAGATGACACGCTTCCTCTGGGTGCGCAAAATATCCCGATTGGTCCCAGCGTTATGATGGAGCGTTTTTTTAAAGAATACAATGAAAAAGTAATAGCATGCTTTTATTGCGGAACAGGCACTTATCTCAACAGCAGGCAGGAAATCAGTAAAAAAATATGCAATAAGATTGAGCAGATTAAACCGGATGCGGTAATCTGCGGGCCGTCATTTGACTACAAGGATTATTCCCGTATGTGTGCAGAACTTGCCTATGATATTATTCGTACCACATTGGTTCCGGCTTTTGCCTTTATGGCTTCAGTAAATGATGAAACAATCAGTAACTATAAAGATAAAATCTTCATAGTAAAGTGTCCCAAAAAGGGAGACGCCCAATTAAATAAATGCTTAAGGAATGCATGCAGAATAGCAGAAATGCTGGGAACCGGAAAAGAGCCGGACAAGAGTGACGAATGTATCTATTAAGGGAAGGAAAAAAGTATGCATAGATTTGGAATATCTGTTTATCCTGAACACTCAACACCCGACAGGGACGAAGAGTATATAAGATTGGCTGCAAAATATGGTTTCAGACGTATATTTACCTGTCTTTTGTCTGTAGAAGAACCGCCGGAGATTATAAAAGAAAAATTTTCTAAAATGATACATATGGCGAAAGAACTGGGTTTTATAGTAGGTGTTGATACCAATCCCGAAGTTTTTGCTTATCTGGGAGCGGCACCTGCCGATTTAGGAGTGTTTGCTGAGATGGGAGTAGATATTATCCGCCTTGACGGTCATTTCAGTGACCGTGAAGATATAGCACTTACTCATAATCCCTATGAAATAGCAATTGAATTCAATGCCAGCTCCAATATAGGTCTGGAGCTTATGATTGAAAGAGGAGCAGATGTTCATAATATGGAAGTCTGCCACAATTTTTATCCTCAGAAATATACGGGACTTGGATGGAATAAGTTTATGGAATTTACGGATAGGTATAAAGCACTTGGATTACCGGTGTCTGCGTTTGTATCCAGCAATAAAAAGGATACCTATGGCCCATGGCCTGTTTCGGAAGGATTGGCAACATGTGAGATGCACAGGGGACTTCCGATTGATTTACAGGCAAGACATCTGCTGGCAACAGCAAAGATTGATGACATCTTAATCGGAAACGCATATGCATCGGAAGAAGAACTGCATATGCTGTCCGGGCTGGACACCGGCAGAATTACTTTACGGATGGATGAGGAAAAGGATATTCCGTCCCAGGAAAAAGAGGTTATCTTTGGTTATTCACATTTTGACAGGGCAGATGCATCGGAACATATTTTACGAAGCAGTGTTGCACGGGGAAATTACCGGAATATTTCCATTCCGCAGAGAAAGTCATGCAGACAACAGGCGGTACCGGGAGATGTTGTGATAGTCAATGATTGTTTAAGTCATTACAGAGGGGAACTTCAGATTATAAGAAAAGAACTTCCTCATCAGGAATACTGGAATTATGTGGGGAAAGTAAAGGAGAATGAAAGAATTATTCTGCAGTTGTTAAAACCGGAATATTTATTTGGTTTTATAAAGGACTAGAGCGTGTTTGAATAATGCTTGTGCCGGGCTGGATGCTCCAATTTGCGGGAGACAAGGAGCGATTTTGGAAGCGTTGTGGTGCTACTCTCCCAAAATTGCGACGCAGTATACCGCAAATTGGGGCCTTCAGAACGGTACAATGATTTTTCAAACACGCTTTAGCAGATTCAATGATGAAGTATGCGGAATAAAGGCAGAACTTCAACTTATTATTTATTGTTATTCAAAGAAATAGGCTTAATCATTTTAATTCCGTTTTTATTTTGTATATTAATAGAATAACTTATTCATATTCTATTAATATTGTGTGCAGGGGAAAATATAAACTTTTGACTCTTTTGACATATCTAATATTTCACATTGATAAAATGGCGTTATTATGATGAAATAATGCCATGGTATAAAATCAATAGCAGTAAAGGAGGTCAAGATAATGATTAACATTCGCCCCGTTTCTGATTTAAGAAACAAGTTTACAGAAATCGAAGAGAGTGTAAAACAGGGCAATCCTGTTTATCTTACAAAAAACGGATATGGCTCTATGGTGGTACTCAGTCTGGAACAGTATGCTTCTTTGACTGATGACATTGAATTCAAGCTGGACGAAGCTGACAAAGCCGCCAAAGCAGATGCCGTCCGCTACACCGAAGATGAGGTTTTCAGCAGAGTAAAGGAGCGTGTCCGTGAGCGAAAAGCGTTATAGTCTGCGTTTTCTTCTTCTGTTTGAAGATGATTTATGTCTAAAATTAAACCATTTTTTATGTTGTGATTGGTGATGTAATGGAAGTGCGCCGTATTGTTTACAATCGCAGAAACATCACAGAGCAAGTCTGAAAGGCAAATAAAAAAAACGAAAAGCAGTCTGGAAACAGACTACTTTTTCGCTTTATTAGATAATTGCTCCATTCGGAGCAATTGCTATCTTTGTGAAATGCAGCGGAGATGTTGAATATGGATGATTTTAAATACATGGGGCGGACGGTCAATGGAACGAAGACCCCTGCATCTTGCGCGATAAGAGTAAGTGTGGTAAGATTAATCCTATATTTTGGAGTAAGGCAGGAATATATATGAAATTCAGACCATGTATTGATATTCATAACGGAAAAGTAAAACAAATTATCGGGGGCAGTTTATCCGATGAGGACGGCAAGGCGGTTGAGAACTTTGTTTCAGAGCAGGATGCGGGCTTTTATGCCGCTCTTTACAAAAAGGATAATTTAAAAGGGGGACATATTATCCTGCTGAATCCTGCGGGAACGGATTATTATAGACAGAATTGCAGCCAGGCTGAAAAGGCGCTGAAGGAATATCCCGGCGGGTTTCAGATTGGCGGCGGAATTACGGAGGAAAATGCCGGGTCATTTATTGAAAAAGGAGCATCCCATGTAATTGTCACTTCTTATGTGTTCCAAGAAGGGAAAATACATTATGAAAATCTGGAAAAACTGGCAGAGGCGGTTGGAAGGGACAGGCTGGTGCTGGATTTAAGCTGCAGGAAAAAGAACGGGAAATATTATGTGGTAACCGACCGGTGGCAGAAATTTACCGACGTTGTGGTAAACCGGGACACGCTGGATGCCTTATCGGCATATTGTGACGAATTTTTAATCCATGCCGTGGATGTGGAAGGGAAGGCTTCGGGTATCGAACGGGAATTAGTCAGACTTTTAGGGGAATGGAACAAAATTCCCATTACCTATGCAGGAGGCGTAGGAAGCTTTGAAGACTTGAAATTGCTTAAGGAACTGGGAAAGGACAGGCTGGATGTCACTATCGGCAGTGCTCTGGATTTATTTGGCGGTCCCATAAAATATACAGAAGTAGTCAGCCGGCTGGGATAAGATTACAGGCTGGCGGAAAGGAAACTCTAAATGCAGGCTTATACCGGATTTGCACAGGTTTATGATATCTTTATGGACGACGTGCCTTATGACGAATGGGCCGGTTACCTTACCGGGCTTTTACAGAAGCATGGTATAAAAGGCGGTCTGGTTCTGGAACTCGGCTGCGGAACGGGAAAGATTACAAGGCGTCTTGCCTTGGAAGGCTATGACATGATAGGAATTGATAATTCCGAGGAAATGCTGGAAATAGCAAGAGAAAGGGAATATGATAATGAGCCGGCGGCCGGTGAGACGGAATACGGTGATGCTCCAAAGACGGAAGCGGCCGGTTTTCGTATTCAGGATAAACCCGTCTTAAGGAAACCGATTCTGTACCTTAAGCAGGATATGCGGGAGTTTGAGCTGTACGGTACCGTTGGAGCGGTTATAAGTATCTGTGACAGTATGAATTACATTACCTGCGAAGAGGATTTGCTGAAGGTATTCCAATTGGTAAACAATTATCTGGATTTCGGCGGTATTTTTATATTTGACATGAATACGGAATATAAATACAAAAACCTTCTTGCCGATAATACCATAGCGGAAAACAGGGAAGAATGCAGTTTCATCTGGGAAAATTATTATGAGGAAGAAAAACAAATCAATGAATACCATATGACCATATTTGTTAAAACAGGCAGCAGCGAAACAGAGTTCTTTGAGCGTTTTCAGGAGACCCATTATCAAAAAGCTTATTCCCTTGATAAAATAAAGCGGTTGATTGAAAGGGCAGGCATGGAACTGATTACGGTTTACGATGCCTTTACTCATAACCCACCTGGAGATACAAGCGAAAGGGTCTACTTTGTTGCCAGAGAAAAATACCAGGATAACAAAAAGTATATCTAGTTATAAATTAAAGGAGAATTTTTATGTCGGATTATATTTTAAGAGCGACTGCTGCGGATAACCAAATACGTGCCTTTGTGGCAACGACAAGGGAGCTGGTGGAGTATGCAAGAAGCATTCATAATACAAGCCCGGTTGCCACGGCAGCTCTCGGGAGATTGTTAACGGCAGGAGCCATGATGGGAAGTATGATGAAAGGGGACGGTGATCTTCTTACCCTGCAGATTAAATGCAGCGGGCCAATTAAGGGTGTGACGGTAACGGCGGATTCTTTGGCCAACGTAAAAGGCTATGTATACGACCCCACCGTCATGCTGCCTCCAAATCCTTCAGGTAAACTGGATGTGGGCGGAGCATTGGGAGCAGGCATCCTGAGTGTGATTAAAGATATGGGATTAAAAGACCCCTATGTAGGACAAACGGAGCTGGTGTCCGGTGAGATTGCGGAAGACATTACTTATTATTACGCCGCTTCCGAACAGATTCCTTCTTCTGTTGCGCTGGGGATTTTAATGAATAAAGAAAATACGGTAAAACGCGCCGGAGGTTTTATTATTCAGCTGATGCCTTTTGCGGAAGAGGAAACAATCAGTAAGCTGGAGAAAAAAGTCAGTGAAATTTCCTCCATAACGAATCTGCTGGATGACGGTCTTACACCGGAAGAAATTCTTGACCGTATCCTGGGTGAGTTTAATCCCGTAATACTGGATACCATGCCGACGGCCTTTGCCTGCAACTGTTCCAAAGAAAGGGTGGAAAAGGCAATTATCAGTATCGGCAAGAAGGATATTCGGGAAATGATTGAGGACAATGAACCTATTGAGGTGAATTGTCATTTCTGTAATAAGAGTTACCAGTTTTCCATTGAGGAATTGCAGGAGATTTTAAAAAAGTAAGTGAGAAATCAGCCCCAAAGCACCGGTTTATATCGATTAATAATAACTGCATATCTGTTCATAAGCAATGCTTATGAACTTGATTAGGAAAAAATAAGGGTGATTCCTTATAATATGAGAAAAAAATATTGCCAAACTTCAAAGGTTCGCTATAATATAAGTGTGAAAGAAAGACACTTTTGCACTCCCGGTTTTGACAATACCGCGGGACGGCCTGCGGTATGTAACAGGAGTAAGTGTGAAAACGGTTACTGAATGCAGCGTGGTGCACACGCAGATAGGAGCCAGACATGAAAAAATCAGACATGCTTTATGAAGGAAAAGCCAAAAAGGTATTCAAGACAGATAAGGAAGATATATACATTGTCGACTATAAGGATGACGCTACTGCTTTTAATGGCTTAAAAAAGGGAACCATTGTTGGAAAAGGCGTAATTAATAACAGAATGTCCAACCATATATTTAAGCTCCTGGAGAAAGAAGGGGTACCCACTCATTTTGTAGAGGAGTTAAGTGACAGGGAAACTGCGGTGAAGAGAGTTGAAATAGTTCCCCTGGAAGTAATTGTACGTAATGTTTCTGCGGGAAGTTTTGCAAAAAAACTCGGCATGGAAGAAGGCATTAAATTGTTATGTCCGACTTTGGAATTCAGCTATAAAAACGACGACCTGGGCGACCCTATGATTAATGATTATTATGCCATTGCCATTGGTGCGGCAACCAGAGAAGAAATTGACCGTATCACAGAACTTACTTTTAAGGTGAATGAAGTACTTTGCAGATATTTTGCAGAATGCGGAATCGAATTAATCGATTTTAAAATAGAATTCGGCAGATACAAAGGAGAAATCATTTTGGCGGATGAAATATCTCCGGATACCTGCAGGCTCTGGGATATCAAAACCCGTGAAAAATTAGATAAAGACCGTTTCAGGAGGGATTTAGGCAATGTGGAAGATGCCTATCAGGAAGTTTTAAAACGTCTTGGCCTTACTAAATAAAAAGCAGGGCCGTGTCCTTCTTTGGCGGTCCGATTGACGAAAATGGACAATAGTATAATTTATTGTCCATTTTTCAGCCATTGGAGTTAGGGCAATAATTAAATAATAATTATTTGAAGTGATGAATCAGAATTTCTCCTATATATTAGAAAGGAATTTAAGATGAACAACAGCAATAGTGTCAGTAGCTACATTTCGGATGAAATACATGAGGAATGCGGTGTCTTTGGTATCTATGATTTAGACGGCGGGAATGTGGCGTCTTCCATTTATTACGGGTTATTTGCACTCCAGCACAGAGGGCAGGAAAGCTGCGGGATTGCGGTAAGCGATACTAACGGCCCAAAAGGAAGCGTTAAATCCTATAAAGGCATGGGTCTGGTTAATGAGGTTTTTACACCCGAAAGTTTCGAAGGACTGAAAGGGAACATCGGCGTGGGACATGTGCGTTATTCGACAGCCGGTGCAAGCAACAGGGAAAATACTCAGCCTTTGGTATTGAATTATGTAAAAGGCACGCTGGCTCTGGCCCACAACGGCAATTTAATCAATGCCCTGGAATTAAAGGATAAATTGGCTTATACCGGTGCCATTTTCCAGACGACCATAGATTCGGAAGTAATCGCTTACCTGATTGCCAGGGAACGGTTGCAGACCGGCAGTGTGGAAGAAGCGGTCCAAAAGGCCATGACTCAGCTGAAAGGTGCTTATTCCCTGGTTATTATGAGTCCGAGAAAATTAATCGGAGCCAGGGATCCTTTCGGTTTCCGCCCCTTATGCATCGGCAGGAGGGACAATGCTTATGTGCTGGCTTCCGAAAGTTCCGCCCTGGATGCGGTTGACGCGGAATTTATCCGGGATGTTCTGCCGGGAGAGGTGGTAATGATTAATGAAGACGGAATCCATTCGGATGTTTTCATGGCCCAGCCGAAAATCTCCAAGTGCATTTTCGAATATATTTATTTTGCAAGGCCGGACAGCTGCCTGGATACGGTAAGCGTATACAATTCCAGGATTATGGCGGGCAGGATATTAGCCCAGACCCATCCGGTGGAAGCCGACTTGGTGGTAGGGGTGCCGGATTCCGGCAATGCGGCCGCCATGGGGTATTCCTTTGAATCCGGAATCCAGTATGCCACCGCTTTTGTCAAAAACAGCTATGTGGGCCGTACCTTTATTAAACCGAGACAGTCCATGCGGGAATCCAGTGTGAGGATAAAATTAAATGTATTAAAGGATGTGGTAAAAGGCAAACGTATCATTATGATTGATGATTCCATCGTCCGGGGAACCACCTGTGAAAGGATTGTCCGGATGCTGAAAAATGCAGGTGCTACCCAGGTGCATGTCAGAATCAGTTCGCCGCCTTTTTTATACCCTTGTTATTTCGGAACCGATGTCCCCTCCGGTGAGCAGCTGATAGCCCACAATAATACGGTTGAGCAGATAAAGGATATGATTGGTGCGGATTCTCTGGGATATCTGTCCGTAGACCGTTTAAGCGAACTGATTAACGGGGATAACGGCTACTGTGACGCATGTTTTTCCGGTAATTACCCTATAGAACCTCCCGAAGAAGATATCAGGGGAGAATACGAAAGATAACAGATAAACAAAAGGCGGGAAATAATTCCGGCCTAAAGGCAGCCTCCTTCCCGGAGAATGGGAAGGGCCCCTTGTTTTATGAAAGGGTATGAGCTATACTGAGAATATAGGTTACGGAACATGCCGCATAGCGGCCGTATTTAGGTATTTAGTGTATATGTAAGCTTTATACTATGGAATATCAGGAGGAAATTTATGAGTAACGATAAGTATGTCAGCCCTTTATCCGAGCGCTATGCCAGTAGGGAAATGCAGTATATCTTTTCACCGGATATGAAATTCAGAACCTGGAGAAAGCTGTGGATTGCATTGGCGGAATCGGAAAAAGAGCTGGGTTTGAATATAACGGAAGAACAGATTGAAGAATTAAAGAAACATCAGGATGATATTAATTATGAGGTTGCCAGAGAAAGGGAAGTCTTAGTACGCCATGATGTTATGTCCCATGTATATGCTTATGGGGTACAATGTCCTTTGGCAAAGGGAATTATCCATTTGGGGGCCACTTCCTGTTATGTAGGGGATAATACGGATATTATCGTAATGACGGAGGCTTTAAAGCTTATAAAAAAGAAGCTTCTCAATGTAATGAGCGAGCTATCAAAATTCGCCATAAAATATAAAGGACTTCCCACCCTGGCATTTACACATTTCCAGCCGGCCCAGCCCACCACCGTAGGAAAAAGGGCCGCTTTATGGTTAATGGAATTGAAGCTGGACTATGATGATATCGGATATGTAATTGACAGCATGAGGTTATTGGGCTCCAAAGGCACCACCGGCACCCAGGCCAGTTTCCTGGAATTATTTGACGGGGACCATGACAAAATTAAGCGGCTGGACAAGAGGATTGCGGAAAAAATGGGTTTTGCGGATTGTTATCCCGTATCCGGCCAGACCTATTCCCGTAAGGTGGACACCAGGGTGGTGAATATTCTTGCAGGTATTGCCGCCAGCGCCCATAAATTTTCCAACGATATCCGGCTTCTCCAGCATCTGAAGGAAATCGAAGAGCCTTTTGAGAAGAATCAGATCGGTTCCTCCGCTATGGCTTATAAACGTAATCCTATGAGAAGCGAACGGATTGCCGCCCTTTCCAATTATGTTATGGCGGATGTTATGAATCCGGCAATTACCTCCGCCACCCAGTGGTTTGAAAGGACCCTGGATGATTCCGCCAACAAGCGTATCAGCATTCCGGAGGCATTTCTGGCGGTGGACGGAATTCTGGATTTATACTTAAATGTAGTGGACGGTCTTGTGGTATATCCTAAGGTAATTGAAAAACGCCTGATGGCGGAGCTTCCATTTATGGCGACGGAAAATATTATGATGGATGCCGTAAAACGGGGCGGTGACAGGCAGGAACTTCATGAGCGCATAAGAATCCTGTCCATGGAAGCAGGAAGAAACGTAAAAGAAAAAGGACTGGATAATAACCTCCTGGAATTAATCGCCGCAGATCCGACTTTTCACATGACCATGGAGGAATTGAAGAAAACCATGGACCCGGCCAGATATACCGGACGTTCCGAGCAGCAGGTGGAAGAGTTTATCGGGGAGGTAATACAACCCATACTAGATGAGAATAAAGATTTATTGGGACTGAAAGCGGATATTAAAGTATAATTATCAAAGGATTCATTCCTGGTACGGCGTTTTCTGTTTAACCGTTCGGAAAACACTTCAGGGTATAAGAAAAATATAAAGTGACACATAACGAACTTGCGACAGCACCTTTCTTAACTCTGCGATATATTCAATAAATGTGAAATAAAAACTGGTACAGCCGGTTTCTGTTTCACATTTTTTTGTTTATAATGTATACAAGTACGCGAATTAATACGGCTTAATATAACAATTTTATTTGAAAAAATTGCAAATAAAAAATATCTGTGATATTATTCAGTCAACTATGACATACCATTATTTGTATAGGAAATGGTAAGAATATATAAGAAAAGGAAAACATAAGCGGAAAAAAGCTGAGAAACAATGGAAAAACAGATTCGGGTAAATAAGCTTGAGAGGGATTAATCACATGAAAAAAAGAAGATTTTTACGAGGTGAAACTATTCACCAACGGTTGGTGTCGGCATTTTTGTTTGTTACGGTAAGCTGTCTTTTGCTTTCCGGGATTGTATCCTATATTGCCCTTATTTCCGTGGAGCGGAATAAGACGGAAACAGCCATGATTTCAAACCTGGAGCAGGTGACCCGGAATATGGACCGGTTATATCTGTATATGTGCCAGATATCCCAGCAAATGATGCCCCAGGGGAATATAGGCAACCTGCTGGATTCTTATCTTACATATGGCAATTCCTATGAGTTATACCGGGCGAAAAACCAGATTGCAAAAGAACTGGTTACCATAGCATTCCCAAGCTCGGATATCAGCCTGTTGTGCTACTATAACCAGGATACGGGGAGCAGTTTGTTCGAAAGTTTCACTTTCAAGGAAGACTATAATTTTGCCAGATTACCGGAAGCCGTCCGGGTGGGGGATATTGTGTATGGCGGTTTTCATTCTTCCCTGCGGAAATATGAAGAGAAAATGGTTATTTCCCTGGTAAGAAATTGTTATTTTTCAGATAATTCCAATATTATGATTTATGTCGAAGCGAAGGTGGATATGCCGGGATATATTGAAACCCAGTCAGGAAAAGAAATCAGTAAAAAAATGCCCTGTGTTTTACTGCAGGCCGATGAGAAAGGAAGAATCTGTTACAGCAGCAATGAAAAAGAGTTTCCTCTTAAGAATGGACTGACATTAAGGGACATTTTTCCGAATGGGGAGGAAAAAGGAAAGTACGGCCAATATTTTGCCGTGGCGCAGACCAGCGATATCGGTTATACCAATTTGATTGTAATGCGTTTAAGTGATTATAAGAGGGAATTATACCAATGGTTTGAACGCAGTATTATGGTATTCCTGATTTCCATTATTATGCTTTATTTTGTAGTATTTATGATTAACCGTATCATTTACCGGCCGCTGAAACTGTTTGAGAAAGAAATCAGGAAGCTGGGCGAGGGCAGTTTTGAACAGATTGAATACGATACCGGTGTCCTGGAGTTTAATCAGTTGTTTGGACAGTTCAACCAGATGAAACAACAGATTAAAAATCTTCTTGCTGATGTTGAAACAACGGAGAAAGAGAAAAACCAATTAGTACTGGAAAAACTGATATATCAGATTAATCCTCATTTCCTGATGAATACGTTAAATTCGGTACATTGGCTGGCTAAACTCCATAATCAGCCTCAAATCAGCAGATTTATTACGGATCTTAACTCCATACTGGCCTATAATCTAGGGAAACTGGATAAAATTACAACCTTTCGTTCGGAGATAAATATGCTGAGAAGCTATATTAATCTGCAAAAAATGCGTTATGATTTTGAGGCGGATATTGAAGTGGAAGAAGGAGAATACCTGGAACAGCCCACAGTCAGGATGTTATTGCAGCCACTTGTGGAGAATGCGATCAGGTACGGACTGGGAGAGGACGGAATCATACATGTACGTATTTTTTACCACGAGAGAAGGAAACTTGCTGTAATTATAATTGAAGACAGGGGAAAAGGACTTTCCAGGGAAAAATTATTGCAGTTTCAGGAGCCTTTCCGGTACAGTCAGGACGGCGCTTCGGAAAATACAGGAATCGGGCTGCGGTATGTCCGCTCCATGCTGGAATCGTATTACGGCGACAAAGCAATTATGAGTATTAACAGTGAAATGGGTAAAGGAACAAAAATTACCCTGCTCCTGCCGGATGAATAAGATAATCGGATTTGAGGCTGTTGAAAAAGTTCTTTCTGGGATAGCGAAAAGAATAAAGGTGTATATAGATTCACAATAAGTAATAAGGAGGAAAGTGACAATGATTAAGGTTTTGATAGTGGATGATGATAAACTGGCCAGAAAGGGAATTATATCATTATTGCATGAGGGGCAATATAATATGCAGGTGGTGGGAGACGTACAAAATGGAAAGGCCGCGCTTAGGTTTCTGGAAAAAGAAACGGCGGACCTGGTTTTTGCGGATATAGACATGCCGGAAATGACGGGACTGGAACTGATGCAGATCTGTAAGGACAGATATCCGGACCTGAAATTTGTGGTACTGACGTTCTATGAAGAATTTCCTTATGTCAGACAGGCCCTCCGGCTTGGTGCGCTGGATTATATCTCAAAACTGCGAATGGAGATGGAAGATTGTGACAGTTTGCTAAACCGTATCCGGCAGATGATGGAGGACAGGGGTTTTAAATCTGATGCAGAGGGGAATCGGGCAGCAGAGGATGCAGAAACCGTGCTGCCGGATGACTGGTGGAAGGAGATTACGGACGAATGGAAAAAGATGTACTGGATTTATGACGAAGATGCCTATCAGATCCTGTGCAAGAGCATGAAGGAAAATAAGGTTACCGTCCGCAGAATGGAGCATCTGGCAGTAAGGCTGATCCAAACCGTGGAGATTGAAACCGGAAGAGAGAGTACGCTGATTCCGGTATTTGAAGAAGAGAAGAATCTGTATGAATGGCTTAACGGATGGAGGAAAGAATTGTCCCAATGGGCACTCGTTCAGGAAAGTCTTGATAAAACCTCTGTCTGTATTATGAAAGCCGTTGTATATATTCGGAATCATATCAATCTTCCGCTGCATACGGAGGAGATAGGCGGCTTAGTCGGCATGAGCAGAAGCTATTTCAGCGTGAATTTCAAAAAGCTGACCGGCAGGAATTATCATGACTTTGTACGGAAGGAACGGATAAAATATGCAAAGAAACTTTTGGCAGATACGGACAAAGGAATCAATGAGATAGCAGCGGCTGCCGGCTATGAAGATGTAAATTACTTCAATCGTGTGTTTCTGGAGGAGGCGGGCTGCACTCCGAACCAGTTCCGTAAAAAATGTTTTCAATATTCAGAACAATTTTTTTGTAAAGAATAATTTTATAAAATTTGTATTATTTATTGGAAACATAAGGCTATATTTACGATTGCATAATCATGATATCCTATAGAAGAAAAAAAGGTAACTGTACAGGTTACAAAGTTTTGGAAAGCTTCAGGAGGATTATGAATGCATAATAAAAAATTTTTAAAACATTATTATATTATGGTGATGCCCGGATTAGTGTGGCTGATTCTGTTTAGTATCGTACCGATGTTTGGAGTTATCATGGCATTCCAGGATTTTAATCCGGTTCAGGGTATCTTAAAGTCAGAATTTATCGGGCTTGATAATTTCCGGTATATGTTTGTTATGAGTGATATCAGGCAGGTATTTATAAATACTTTGATAATTGCAGTCGGTAAGATAATCGGTAATATTGCGGTTCCTCTTGTCTTTGCACTGCTGCTGAATGAATTACGGTGGAAACGCCTTGCAAGACCTATTCAGACAGTGGTTTATCTTCCCTATTTCCTTTCCTGGGTTATTCTGGGTGACATTATCCTGAATATTTTTGCTTTTACGGGGCCGGTTAACGGAGTCCTTTCTTTTCTGAGCCTGGAGCCCGTAAATTTTTTCGGAAGGGCGGACTTGTTCCGGCCACTGGTAATCGGCACGGATATCTGGAAAGTATTTGGCTATAATGCGGTAATTTATCTTGCAGCCCTTCTTGGAATCGACCCCACCCTTTATGAGGCGGCAGCAGTGGATGGGGCCGGACGGTTTAAGCGGGTATTACATATAACCCTTCCTGGTATCAGGACAACCGTAATACTTCTGGCCATTTTGGCCCTCGGCAGCGTATTGAATGCAGGGTTTGAACAGATATTTAATCTCTATAATCCGGTGGTATATTCTACCGGGGATATTATAGATACCTGGGTATACCGGGCCGGTCTTACCGAGCTGCAGTTCAGCCTGGCTACGGCAGTAGGGCTTCTAAAATCAGTAGTAAGCCTGATTCTGATTACCCTTGGTTATTGGCTGGCAGACAAATTTGCCGGCTATAAGATATTTTAAGACAGGAAGGAGCGGCTTACCATTGATAGAACATAAAAACTTAAGTTCTAAAATTTTTGATACTTTCAATGTTATAATTTTAATTCTGATTGCCCTGCTCTGTATTATTCCCCTATGGTATATTTTATGTATTTCGTTGAGTGACAAAACAGCGGTGAATTCAGGGATGGTAACCTTATGGCCAGTTGGGTTTAACCTGTTTTCCTATCAGAGAATCATGGGGGAGAGTGCATTTTTTATCTCTTTTTTAACCTCTGTCAAGAGAGTGTTTCTTGGAGGAATTGCAGGTATCGGCTGTATCCTGCTGACGGCTTATCCTTTGTCAAAGACCGCCAGACAGTTTCCGAAGCGGAATATCTTTGTGTGGATACTGGTATTTTGTATGCTGTTTAACGGCGGCACCGTACCCTGGTATCTGACTATGAGGAATTATAAACTGATAGATAATATATGGGGGCTGGTACTATCGGGAAGCCTTCCGGTGTTTCATGTAATACTGGTGGTGAATTTTTTCAGGAATCTTCCCGGCGCCCTGGAAGAAGCGGCCTATGTGGACGGCGCGGGGCCGTGGCGGACCTTTTTTTCCATTTTCATTCCCTTATCCAAGCCGGTAATTGCTACCATTGCACTATTTACGATAGTCGGACACTGGAATGAATTCTTCCAGGGACTGGTTCTAAGTACAAAACAGTCCAATTACCCCTTACAGACTTATATCCAGCAGATGGTGGTGACGGCGGATTTTTCCACAATGAATGTGGAACAGATTGAGCAGGCCGTAAAACTCAATAACAGATCCCTGGACGCAGCTAAGATTTTTATAGCCATGATACCCATCCTGGTGATTTATCCGTTCCTGCAAAAGTATTTTGTTACCGGTATTACTTTGGGTTCCGTGAAAGAATAGCCCAATGCTAATATAAATAATTTTAGAGGAGGATAAGAATGAGAGGAAAAAAAATAACAGCAATCTTATTAATTTTTGTAACGGCATTGTCTTTGTCTGCCTGTGGGAAGGGTAACAATATGGAAAGCACAAAAGGCACCGGAGCAAATGTTAAAACAGGGGACGTGGCAAACAGTGAGGAACTGACTTCCGGCAGGGAAGCTTCGGGTGATGGGACATTAACGGATCCTTTCGGCAAATATGCTGAGCCGGTTACCATTCATTTAGGGGCGGGCCTAAATCCCAATGCAACTTTTCCGGAAGGACAGAGCCTGGAAAAAAATGATTACCTGGATTTTATAAAGGAGCAATTTAATATTAATATTGTATATGACTGGATAGCCTCCACTACCGACCTGGAGCAGAAGGTAAATCTGTGCATTGCCAGTAATACGCTTCCGGATATTATCAACGTAAATGCGACCCAGTACCGGGCTATGATAAAATACAAGCAGTTACAGCCTATTACCGCTGCTTTTAATAACTGTGCCTCCGATATGCTGAAAAGTTTTGTAAGCAGCGGCGGAGAAGCTTTGCAGAACCTGATTACGGCAGAAGGGGAAATAATGGCAATTCCGGCACCCGAAATCATTGCCGGAAGTGTTAACACCATGTGGATCCGTCAGGACTGGCTGGATAAGCTTGGTCTGGAGATCCCGAAAACCGTAGAGGATCTGGAAAAGGTAGCCGAAGCTTTTGTGACCCGGGACCCGGACGGCAATGGCGCGGCAGATACCATCGGCATTATGGGTCCTTCCAATACGGGGCAGCTGACCGGAGTGGGCGGCAATCAGTTCGGCCTGGATGCTGTATTTGCAGCTTTTGGCTCCTATCCCCGTTACTGGATTAAGGATGACAGCGGTAACGTAACCTATGGCTCCATTGCACCGGAAACCAAAGAAGCCCTGGCAGAACTGGCTTTCATGTATCAGAAAAAATTAATTGACCCTGAATTACTGGTACGCAGCGACAGTACCGAGCCTGTCTTAGCGGGTAAGGCCGGTATCTTTTTCGGGCCCTGGTGGAGTGGCTATACCATGCAGGATTCCATATTTGAGCATGGAATTGACTGGCAGGCTTATGCGGTTCCCCTAAACAGTGAGGGCGGATTTGTGGCAAAGATGGCAGCACCGACAAGCCAGTATGTTGTAGTTACGAAAAACTGCAAGTATCCGGAAGCAGCACCTAAAATTATAAATTTGCTTCTCCGTGATGAACAGAAGTGGATTGAATCAGGCTTAAAGGAAAAATTAAATCCATCCGATGTTTATCCGTTATTTAACGTGTATGACAATGCCGATGAAATCGAATTCTCCCATGATGTCTTAAAGAAATGGATGAACAACGAAATTACCATGGACGATATTGATTTTGGCACTCATAAGTTATTGAAGAACGATATGGAGGTAATGAAAGAGTTAAAGAAAGAGCCCTACAATGACTATAGTTCCAAGTATTGGGACCTTGAAAATGAAAAAGCGAAATCCAACTTAGGCCGTCTGGTTTCCATTATGGTCGGAGAGCGTCCTCTGGTAGAAGACGGGTATGAAAAAATTTACAGTTTATATTATGGCCAGACAGACACCATGGCATCCAACTGGTCCAACCTGGAAAAGCTGGAAGAAGAGACCTATGCAAAAATTATTATGGGTCAGGCACCCGTCGATTTCTTTGACGAATTTGTGAATAATTGGCTGAAACAGGGCGGACAGGATATTATTAAGGAAATTACGGAAGAGATTAATTAAATGTTTAATTCTATCAGTTTTATGGCCTGTGGGATACAACCGGGTAAAAATCGGAGCATCAGCAGGCTGATATCAGAGGGCTGCGTGAGAAGGTATCAATTCCAAATGGGATCTATCTATGCCATCTGAGGGCAGTCCCTTAAAAAAGGCGGGAGGTATATAATGAAGAAAGGTTTATGGAAAAAACTGACTGCGTATGTGCTGCTGATTATCCTGATAGCTGCAGGGCGGATTTTACCCGGCACATTCCAAACAACGCAGGCAGAAACAGCATCCTCGGTTACGGTGCATTATAAAGGGGTGTATTCCACACCGAATATATATTATTGGAATTTGAACGGGGAAAGCAACAACCCGGTTTCATGGCCGGGAATACAAATGAATGCTGAAAATGATAATTGGTTTGGTTACACCTTACGTGATACCTGGAGCGTCAATTTGATATTTAATCAGAATGGCACACAGACACCGGATTTATATAGGACATCGGGAGAATGGTGGTACAAGGACAATCAGTGGTATCCGTATAATCCGGAAATTACGGAGGATTCCATTACGGTACATTTTAAAAGCCCGTGGGCTGGTGCCAGAATATATTACTGGAATGCACAGCCATCCGGCAGTATCATAACCTGGCCCGGAGCGGATATGGAGGCGGAGGCAAACGGCTGGTACCGCCATATTCTCTCCAATACCTCGTCGGTTAACCTGCTATTTAATTATAACGGACAACAGACTGCCGATTTATACCGGACAGCAGGGGAATGGTGGTATAAGGATAATCAATGGCATTCTGCGAATCCGGAAGTTACTCCAACACCTACGCCCACCGTGACGCCGACGGTAACGCCTACCATAACGCCGACGCCCGGGGCGGATACAGGTGATTTTAGAGATGAAACCATTTATTTTGTCATAGTAACCAGATTTTATGACGGAGATTCCGGCAACAATGTGCATTGCTGGGACGAAGTGGCAGCCATGAAGGAGAGTGGCGACCCGGCATGGAGAGGTGATATGAAAGGACTTATGGAAAAACTGGATTATATAAAAGCCCTGGGCTTTTCGGCAATCTGGATAACTCCGGTAGTGAAAAACATGAGCGGCTACGATTATCACGGTTATCATGCCGTTAATTTCAGTGAGGTTGACCCAAGATATGAATCGGATGGGGCAACTTATCAGGATTTAATTGATGCCGCTCATGCAAAAGGGTTAAAAATTATACAGGATATCGTATTAAACCATACCGGTAATTTTGGGGAGGAAAATTTATTCCCATTATTTACAAAAGATGAAACCCAGGAAGATACTGCGGATGCTATTATTAGAATTGATGAAGGGAAGCTGCCTGATAATTATGATGCCTTAACACCGGAAGAACAATATCAGGCCAGACTTTATGCCATGAAAGAAGATTCCCAGGATACGGAAAATATTTATCATCATGAAAAAAGCTTAAGCTGGGAAGGTTATACGGTCCAGACAGGGCAGATAGCAGGGGACTGTGTGGATTTAAACACAGAGAATCCTATCGTATCGGATTATTTAATAGATGCATACACCCGCTATATGGATATGGGAGTCGATGCCTTCCGCATTGATACGGTAAAACACATCTCCAGGCTGACCTTCAATAAAGAATTTATCCCGGCCTTTAAAACGGCAGGAGGAGAGGATTTCTTTATGTTCGGAGAAGTGGCTACCAGGTACAGGCAGGTATGGAACAGTAATATCCCGGCGATTTCCACACCATTTTACACCTGGGCGGAAACTTTGGTCTATCCCTGGGGAGATTTATTAACAAATTCGAATAGTGTTTATCAGCACTGGAATGATAATCAGAATGTCGGCGACCAGCCTGTCAGCACGAATCATTTACTGGACGGCAATACCTATCATACAGCGGATGAGAGTAATTCTTCCGGCTTAGGAGTAATTGATTTTCCCATGCACTGGAATTTTAATAATGCCAGGGATGCCTTCCGTGTGGGACTGGAAGGGGACCGTTATTACAGTGATGCAACCTGGAATGTAACCTATGTGGATTCCCATGACTACGCACCGGATGGTGCTCCGGAGAACCAGAGATTTTCCGGTTCACAGGATACCTGGGCGGAGAATTTGAACCTGATGTATACTTTCCGGGGAATTCCCTGTATATACTATGGCAGTGAAATTGAATTCATGAAAGGAGCCGTTATTGATCCCGGCCCCACAAAACCCTTAAGCGAGACAGGCAGGGCCTATTTCGGGGAGAATATCGAAGGTTTTGTAACGGTAACGGATTACGGGGATTATACCAATGCAACCGGAGCAATAGCTGATGCCTTAAGCCATCCCCTTTCCCTGCATATCCAGAGACTGAATAAAATCAGGAGAGAAATCCCGGCTCTTAGGAAAGGGCAGTATTCCACGGAAGGGGTTTCCGGAGATATGGCCTTTAAGAGACGTTATACTGATACGGAAACCGGAGTGGACAGTTTTGTACTGGTATCCATCACAGATGGTGCAACCTTTACAGGTATCCCAAATGGTACTTACACGGATGCGATTACCGGAGAGGTAAAGGCTGTAGGGAACAATACGTTAAGAATATCCGGTTCTGGAAAAGGTAATATGCGAATTTATGTTTTGGATTTACCGGGGAATCCGGCACCGGGTAAAATTGGCACTGACGGAAGGTATTTGTATTAAAAGTAAGAGACTGTCCTTATGAAAATTATTAGAAGAATTATGAAAAACAGGTACAGGTGAATGCATGCTTCTTCTGTATGTCCTTTCCTGGATTAACCGGAAAGATTTACAGGCGGAGATAAGGATGTCAGTTAAATTGCACTGCGGCTGGCATCCTTTTACACTTTACATGTTTATCCGGGACACAGGACAGTGAAAACGCAGGATGAAATTAATTGACAAAAAAGAAAAACAGTTGTATATTAATTACAGAAACCGTTTTCCGAAGGAGACAAACCAATGGTATCTATAAATGATGTGGCGAAAAAAGCCGGTGTAGCTAAATCGACGGTATCCAAAGTCCTGAATAATTATCAGTTAATCAGTGAAGAAACAAGGGAAAAGGTAGAAAAAGCAGTAAAGGAATTGGGCTATGTACCTAATTCCGTTGCGGTTTCACTTTCAAAAAAAGAATTTAACAGGGCAGGGCTTATTGTGGATATAAGACACAACAGCCAGTTTATTGATGAAATTAGTATGCAGTATCTTACGGGAGCATTTGAAAAATCAAAAGAATATAATATTGACGTTGTAACTTTTTTCAGTTCCCAATTTGATGGTATGACCTTTAAGCAGGTAAGTTCTTATTTAAAATCCCAAAGAATTAACTGCCTTATTATCTATAATCTATCTATTGAAAATATAAATTTATATAAATTAATTGAAAATCAGGAATTTTATAGTGTCCTGGTTGATTCCCCCATTGTTAATACCGGGACGTCTTCCGTATCAATCGATCATTACAAGGCCCAGTATGATGTAGCAAAAAAGACAATGGTGGAAAATACAGTTAATAATAAAGTACTGTATATTGCAGGCGGAAGGGGAGGGTATGTTTCAGACCAAAGACTGGAAGCCATAAAAAAACTGAAAGAAGACCTCGGATTTGACCTTATGGTAGAATACGGTGATTATAATGAATACAAAGCCAGGGAAATAGTATTTAAATGGGGGAAAGATAATGACATTGTTGTATGCGCTTCGGATTTACTGGCAATTGGTTCCGTATTTGCCCTGACGGAGCTGGATATCTTCCGGCCCGTATGCGGCTTTGACGGTATTTCCCTGATGGGATACACGAAAATAGCCATGAATACGGTAAAGCAAAATTTCTTTCAGAAGTCGAAGCAGGCTTTTGATGAATTAAAAAGGCTTCTGGATGGTGGAACGGGACGGCATATAGAGATGCCTTATAAAATTTGCAAAATTAATTATATGGATGTTATCCAAAAATAAGGAGAGGCATCCTTAAAAATTTTTTCTTGAACAGAAACCGTTTTCCGTCCATCTGGCGGGGATTTTCTGTCTGAAAAGCAAACCTTCCAATGTTAAAATCCGGGTGCCCGATGGGGATTATACCAATTTGCTTAACAAAGAAACGGTAACGGCGGATTCGGAACATATCCTGACAAACGGGCAGCCGATTATTATAGAAGTATAGAGAAATATTTGCATTACCGAAAGACCTGTCCGGGCTTTTTCCTCCATTATTTGAGATGCTGCAGGGCGGGTTATCCTGACGAGAAGATTGAAAAACAAGCCCTTAAACAATATATTAAGAATTTAGGTGCTGTCACACGAAACGGTTTTAAATTAGCACACTCCAGCACTTGTGCAGTGAAAACGTCTGTGCGTCAGCCCCGGAAAAGAGGTTTTTATGAGAGAAGCAGGAGTATTGATGCCGGTAGCGTCCCTTCCTTCTGATTACGGAGTGGGAGATTTCGGTAAGTATACATATCGGTTCATTGATTTTTTAAAGAAAAGTAATATAAGCATCTGGCAGATTCTTCCCTTAAATCCCCTGGGATATGGGGAATCACCTTACCAGCCCTACTCCTCCCTGGCAGGAGATGAATTATATATTGATTTGGCAGGGCTGTATCAGGAAGGGCTGCTGAAGGACCTGCCGCCGGTTTTTCGGAATAACAGTACGAAAATCAATTATCAGGAAGTAAGAAAATATAAAGAAAAATATTTAAGGACCGCATATGCCGCCTTTCGGCCGGATGAAGAATATAAGGAGTTTGCCGGACAGGATTGGGTTTATTACTATGCGGTTTTTCTGACCTTCAAAAAAAAGAATGATTTGAAATGCTGGAATGAATGGAGAGAGGAGCATAAAAACTGGATAACAGACAGATTATTTGACGAAACGGTATACAAGGAAGATATCCTTTATGAAATGTTTATCCAGTATGAGTTTTACCGTCAGTGGATGGCGTTAAAGAATTATGCAAATCAATTGGGAATCCGGATTATGGGTGATGTGCCTTTTTATGTGGGAATCGATTCCCTGGATGTATGGACGGCTCAGGAGGACTTTCTGCTGGATAAGGATGGGCATCCTTTATTTATTGCAGGAGTGCCGCCGGATTATTTCAGCAGAACCGGGCAGAGATGGGGAAATCCTATTTATAATTGGGATAATATGGAGAAGAATGGTTTCAGGTTCTGGCTTGACCGGTTTGGCTATACTGCCAGGCTGTTTGATATTATCCGGATTGATCATTTCAGAGCTTTTGACACCTATTGGAAGATACCTGCACATTGCGAAACCGCGGTAGTGGGAGAATGGGCGGGAGCGCCCGGTTACGAACTGTTCGGCCTGCTTTTCAAAACCTATCCGGATATCTGTATTGTAGTGGAAGACTTAGGAGACATGAGGAAGGAAGTATATGAACTGAGGGACTATTATGGTCTGAAGGGAATGAAAATCATACAGTTTACATTTGACCCAATGGAAGGGAATAACGATTTTCCCGACCGGGAAAATATGATTGTATATACCGGAACCCATGATAATGAAACAATACTCGGATGGTTTGAAAACCAATCCGGACAGGTACAAAAGGAAACGGAGCTGGAATTATACTCCTCAGGATATGAAGCGGGCTCTATTTCCCACAGGTTTATCCGTTATGCCCTGGATAATATTGCGGATATGGCTGTGATTCCGGTGCAGGACATTCTTGAAATGGGCAATGAGGGACGCCTGAATACACCCGGCACCCTGGGCTCTCCAAACTGGGAATGGAAATTAAGCAGCCTGGAAAAGCTGAACAGCCAGGCAGAATTTCTGGCAGATGCGGTAGCGGAGAGCGGACGCTCCGGAGAAATCAGAAAAGCACCCGAAAGGATGAAAAATCCGGCAAAACTTCTTGAGAAGCTGCTTGACCAGCAATTCGGAAAGACCATCGGGCAGTGTTCGAAAGAGCAGCTGCTTGCCGGACTTTTGGGCATGATAAAGCGCCTTGCCCCTGACAGGGAGGTATCGGGAGATAAACGTAAGCTATATTATATTTCTGCAGAGTTTTTAATCGGCAAGCTGCTGTCAAATAACCTGATAAACCTGGGAATATATGATGAGATAAGGGAATTGCTTGCTTTACACGGAAAAGTTCTGTCGGAGGTGGAAGAAGCAGAACCGGAACCGTCTCTGGGAAACGGCGGTCTCGGACGGCTGGCAGCCTGCTTTCTGGATTCTATTGCAACCCTGGGCCTGAATGGTGACGGCATAGGGCTGAATTATCATTTTGGCCTGTTTAAGCAGCGATTTGAGGATAATCTCCAAAAAGAAGAAAAAAATCCCTGGATGGAGAAAGCCTGCTGGCTGACAGAGAAAGGAAATTCCTATAAAGTGGAATTCGGCGGATTTAAAGTAAGGTCCGTTCTCTATGAAATAGATATAATCGGATACCAAAACCGGACCAACAAGCTGCATTTATTTGATACGGAAATGGTAGACGAAAGCCTGGTGGAAGACGGCATTGATTTTGATAAAGAGGATATCAGGAGGAACCTCACCCTGTTTTTATACCCGGATGACAGTGATGAGGCAGGGGAACAGCTGCGCATTTACCAGCAGTATTTTATGGTAAGCTGCGGTGCCCAGTTTATCATGGAGGAATCCGTAAGCCGGGGAAGCGACCTTCATGATTTGCATGAATATGCGGTAATTCAGATTAACGATACCCATCCCAGTATGATAATTCCGGAACTGATAAGACTTCTTATGAAGCAGGGGATTGAATTGGATGAAGCCATTGAAATTGTAACAAAAACCTGTGCTTACACCAATCATACCATTTTAGCCGAAGCCCTGGAAAAGTGGCCTCTGGATTATTTACAAAAAGTGGTTCCCAAGTTGGTACCCATAATTGAAATTCTGGATAACCGGATCAGGCGGAAATACCCGCAGGAAAATACGGTGATAATAGACAATGGGGACCGGGTCCACATGGCTTCCATGGATATTCATTATGGTTTTTCCGTCAACGGGGTGGCTGCCCTCCATACGGATATTTTAAAGACTGCGGAATTAAAGCAATTCTATAAGCTGTATCCGGAGAAGTTCAATAATAAGACCAACGGCATAACCTTCAGGCGCTGGCTGCTGCATTGCAACCGGGAACTGGCTGCTTATATCGAAAGCCTTATCGGCGGCGGATTCCATAAAGATGCCATGGAGTTAAGAAAACTGCTTCCGTTTCGAAAAGAGAAAGAAGTGCTGATAAAGCTTCTGGATATTAAACATCAAAACAAGTTAAAGCTGAAAACCTGGCTGGAAAAGAATCAGGGGATTGCCATAGATGAAAACTCCATTTTTGATATTCAGATTAAACGGCTTCATGAGTATAAACGCCAGCAGATGAACGCTTTGTATGTTATATACAAATATCAGGAAATTAAAAGAGGGAAACTGCCGGAGACTCCCATTACGGTCATTTTCGGGGCTAAGGCGGCACCGGCTTATATAATTGCAAAGGATATTATTCACCTGATTTTGTGCCTTCAGGAATTAATAGGAGGGGACCCGGAAGTAAACCCGTATCTGAAGGTGGTTATGGTGGAAGATTATAACGTGACGAAAGCGGAGATGCTCATACCGGCCTGTGATATATCGGAGCAGATTTCCCTGGCATCCAAGGAAGCCAGCGGTACGGGCAATATGAAATTTATGTTAAACGGTGCCGTTACCCTGGGGACTCTGGACGGTGCCAATGTTGAAATCAGTGATTTGGTAGGCAGTAAGAATATTTATCTCTTTGGGGAAACCAGTGACCAGATTATCGGTCATTATCAAAAAGCGGATTATGTTGCGGAAAAATACTATGAAAAGGATGAGAACATTAGAAAAGCATTGGATTATATAATCAGTGACAGGATGTTAACTATTGGCAATAAAGAAAACCTGACCAGGCTTTACAAAGAAATCCTGAATAAGGACTGGTTTATGTCTCTGCTGGATTTTAATGATTATGTAAGGGTAAGGGAAGAAGCTTATGCGGATTATGAAGACCGTCTGGGCTGGGCTGAGAAAATGCTGGTTAATATCGGAAATGCAGGGTATTTTTCTTCCGACCGGACCATACTGGAATACAACAGGGATATCTGGAGGTTATCGTCAACATAGATATCTGTTGATTTTTCCCTCAAACACGCTCTAAGGTCTGTTTGCCGGACGTCTAAGTAAGTACGTTAACTGTAAATGATAAATCGGAAACCTATCAGATGGATAAGGATGAAAGCAGTATCTTGCCGGGAAGCGGAAAATCGTGATTTTGGCTGAAATTGTATTGACAAAGCCGAAAGAAAGGAATATACTACCAATAATTAAAGTCATATAAATATATATGAATAATAGGATATATTTCGGACATCCATATAAGCAATCTTTCTTTTAAACAATTCAGACCGGTTATATGAAAATTTAATTTTCAAGGATATATAAAATAGCATAAAACGGAGGATGTAAGAATGAAAGAGAAAAGTATCTTTAAAACAATTGTTGGTGTATGGAATACCAGGACTGTCGTAGTAATCGCCATTGGTGCGGCATTATTCGGTGTATTAATGAATTTCGGCGGAATCACCATCTTTACGAACACCAAATTAACAACTGCCATGATTGTTCCGGTAATCGTAGGTGCCATGTTCGGGCCTGTGCCCGCCTTTGTGGCCTGTCTGGCAGGCAATACCATCGCTGATTTAATCGGCGGCTGGGGTTATTGGTTTGACTGGTCCATCGGCAACGGGGTATTGGGGTTTATTGTTGGACTCCTGCCTCTTTACGGGGCAAAAATTAATGACGGTATTTTTAAATTACAGCATGCAGTCATTTACATAATCACCTGTGTAATCGGCAATGCCTTTGCCTTTGGTATCGTTACACCGGTTTTTACCTCATTGTTCTACGGCGGTGAACTGGAAGTAACCTTTGTGCAGTCCCTGTCCGGAGGAATTGCCAATACCCTTGTGCTGACTATAATCGGCATACCGATACTGACGGCATTAGCCAGGCGGAATGCCCGCAATACAAATTTAACCCTGGATGAGAAAGAGTAGTAAAATATAATGAAAAAGCCAATCGTTGAATTCAAAGATTTTGGATTTCAATATAAATCCCAGACCCAAGCTACCTTGCATCAGATTAATCTTACCATTTACCGGGGTGAAAAAATTTTGCTTTTAGGACCCAGTGGAAGCGGAAAATCGACCCTGATTAATTGTATTAACGGTTTAAATCCTTTTTCCTATGAAGGGACCGTCACCGGTTCCTGTAAAATTGCTGGCATTGAATCAAAAGATGCCAGCATTTTTGCATTAAGCAGGGTGGTGGGAACCGTTCTGCAGGATTCCGACGCTCAATTTGTAGGCCTGTCGGTAGGGGAAGATATTGCTTTTGCCCTGGAAAATGACAGTGTGTCCCGCAGGGAAATGATTCCCAAGGTACAAAAAGCAAGTGAAATTGTTAGAATGGAGGAGTATCTTCTCCATGTCCCCTATGAATTGTCGGGAGGGCAGAAACAGAAGGTTGCCCTGGCAGGGGTAATTCATGACAATGTGGACCTGCTTATTTTTGATGAACCTTTAGCTGCCCTGGACCCTAAGATGGGTATGTATGCCGTGGATTTAATAGACCGTATTCATAGGGAGCGGAATAAGACCGTCTTAATTATTGAACACCGGCTGGAGGATGTACTTTACCGTCCTGTAGACCGGATTGTTCTGATGAATGAAGGCAGGATTGTTTTTGACGGGGTACCGGACCGGCTGCTGGCCTCCGGCTTGCTGCCCGAATACGGGATACGGGAGCCTCTCTATATTATGGCTATGAAGTATGCGGGCTGTGAGTGGAAGGAAGAACAGAATCTGTCCGATATATTTACAATGAACATGGAACCTTTTAAAGACAGGCTGATAAAACAGCAGAAGCCGGAATGGAAAAAATACGTCCCCGGTTCCGGCAATGAAATCCTTAAGGCGGAAAATGTTTTTTACTCCTATGGAGAGAATGAGGTATTAAGGGATATATCATTTACCATAAAAAAGGGTGAAAAGGTTGCTTTCATAGGGAAAAACGGTGCCGGCAAAAGCACCATGGCAAAACTTATCTGCGGAATTATCAGACCCTCTAAAGGGAAAATTTACATTATGCAAAAGGATTACCTTAAGCTTTCCATCAAGGAAATCGGAGAAAAAATCGGCTATGTTATGCAGAATCCTAACCAAATGATTGTAAAAAACATTATCAGAGAGGAAGTGGAGCTGGCACTTGCCCTGCGGGGCAAAAGCAGGATGGAAATTGACGAAGCAGTAAAGAAAACCCTTAAAATGTGCGGACTGTACGGGATGAGGAATTGGCCCGTATCGGCGGTCAGCTACGGACAGAGAAAGAGAATCACTATTGCTTCCATTCTGGTACTGCACCCGGAAGTCATTATCCTGGATGAACCGACGGCCGGGCAGGATTATTTCCACTATACGGAAATCATGGACTTTTTAGATGAGTTAAATAAAGAGTACGGTATTACTATTATATTTATTACCCACGATATGCATCTGGCCATCCAGTATACGGACCGGGCGGTGGTATTTGCGGAAGGTGAGCTGGTTGCGGATGCTTCCGTCTATAAGGTGTTATCGGATAATGAGATAATAGAGAAAGCCAATCTTAAGCAAACTTCCCTCTATACCATGGCAAAACGTCTGGGATTGCATCCGGAAAAGTTTATTGAACATTTTATAGCATGTGAGAGGATGGGGAAAGAACATGAATAACAGGCTGCTGATTAACCTTGTACCGGGCAATACCCGGCTTCATAAATTAACCGGAAAAACCAAAGTACGTACTTTCATCCTGCTTATGGTCTATATTATTATGTCCTTTGATATCCGCTTATTGCTTCCGTTATTTCTTATCAGCCTCATCGGCCTGATGTCCTTAAAGCCTGATTGGAAGACTCTGAAATACTTCTTTATCATAGCCTTAACCATGAATTTCCTGAATGTCGTATTATACTGGCTGGTAAAGCCTTACTGCGGAAGTAACTGGTGCGGCGGCGGCAACACAGTTCTGGTCCGGTTTACGGAACATTATTTTATTTCCGCCGAAAGTATCTGGTATCTGTCCATCCGGTTTTTTAAGATGATGACGTCTTTTGTGGTATCCATGACGTTTATTTTATCCGTCACACCTTCGGAGCTGGCTGCAGGTCTTTATTCCGTAAAGATTCCTTATAAAATCTGTACCGTATTCTCCATTGCTTTCCGTTATATTCCCGATATAGGCAGGGATTTTGAAAATATCAAGGTAGCCATGCAGGTGAGGGGAATTGAACTGGACCCCAAAAAGGCCTCCCTTATGACCCGCTTAAAGCAGAATGTATTAATCCTTGTACCGCTAATCATCACCTCCTTCGACAGGGTTGGAAATATTGCCAACGCCATGGATTTAAGAGGTTACGGCAAGGGCAGGACCAGGACTTATTACAGCGAAAGGGAAGAACAAAAGGCAGACCGATTTATGAAAGTGATAGATTGTCTGCTTCTGTTATTCTGCATTTACTGGATAGTTGCCGGCAGCGTTGTACCTCAGCCTTCCAAGATGTGGTATCCCTTTTTATAAATCCATATCAGGAAAAAGTACCCTTTGTCAAATTCTTTGGATATGTGGGGAAGGGAGAAACGGTGGATATTGTAAAATTGTAATTATTGCTATATCAAAACATATGTTGTATAATCTAAAAAATAGTGGAGACATATAAATTTTTAAGTGAATGATTTATGGGGAAATAACACAACGAAAAGCAACCATAATATAATAAATCGGATAATGAAGAAAATGGCACACAAATATTAATTGACAGATAAAGGTTTCGGTAGTAAAATAACTTCAATTAATCATACTAAATCTATAGGAATATATGAATGAGGTGATTCGATAAAAAGCAGCAGAACCGATATATAAGTTTTTTGACCCAAACTAAGAATCTATAAGCAAAAAGGGAAGGATGATAAGTATGAAACGATGGAAATGGAAGAAGATTACCGCACTTTTTATGGCACTGTTTATGCTGCTGTCACTTACGGCATGTGGAGGAAAAACGGAAACCGGTAATAAGGATACCTCTGAAACCGGCGGGAATAATACCAATACGGCCGGTGAGGGAAATACCGCCGCACCGGAAAAGAAAATAGTAAACATCGGGATGACGGATACCTTAACCAGTATCAACCCCTTATTAATGGATGCCACGGAAATCCTTAAGTATTCAACCTCACTGGAATTCCTGCCACTTGTGGAGCTAAACAGCGACCTGGAGTTTGAAGGAATGCTGGCAACCTCCATAACAACGGAAGATAACATTCATTTTACCGTTAATATTGACGAGAATGCGGTTTGGTCGGACGGAGAGCCGGTGACGGCTGACGACGTGGTATTTACGGTTTTAAAACTGGCAAGTCCTACACTGGCCAATGTCAGTATGGCACTATATGCCTTTGAAGGTGTTGGAGATGACGGATTTACAGAGGAAGGCGCTGCGGAAATTTCCGGCGTGAAAGCCATTGATGGAAAAACGGTTGAATTTACCACCAAATACGAAATGGCTCTGACTACTTTTGAGAATACTTACGGACGCTATATCCTGACGGTTCCCAAGCATATATTAAAGGATGTGCCGGATGAAGAGCTGGCAGCCTATGACTGGTTCAATGCACCTACGGTTGTAAGCGGTCCGTATCGGGTAACGGATGTGGATCTTCAGCATTACGTATCCTATACGGCCAATGAAAATTACTGGAAAGGCGCACCGAAGATTAATAAACTGAATATTAAAATCCTGCCGGCCGCCCAGCTGCTTACCAGCCTCCAGTCCGGCGAGATAGATTTCGTACAGCAGACAACGGGCAATATCCTTCAGGAAGACTACGCAGGTGTGGAAGCCCTTGACAATGTTACCGTCAACTATGGTTCTCCGGTTACGAACCAGTCCATATTTTTTAATACGGACAGCGTATCGGACGTAAGAATCCGGCAGGCCGTTTTATACGGATTTGACCGTGAATCCATTTTAAGCGGATTGCTGAACGGGAAAGGTGAAATCGTTGACGGATTTTTATCCAGCGCAGGACCTTTTTATGATTCCGGCTTAACGCCGACAGCCTATGATCCGGAAAAAGCCAAAGCTTTGGTAAAGGAAGCGGAAAGTGACGGCTGGGATTCTTCCAGGGTATTAAATTTCTATGTAAACAGCGGAGATACCACATTTACCCAGGCGGCTGATTATATAACCGCCCAGCTTGCGGAAATCGGCATCAAGGTTCAGGTTAATACCGTGGATCTGGCAAGTCTTATGTCCACGGCGGGCAATAAAGGTTTTGATATTATGGCGGTTCAGTATACCTATGCGCCGGTGGACCCTTATCCGGATGTCAGCTGGCTTCTGTCTGCAGACGGGTGGACCGGGTTTGCCGATGAGCAGGTTGCGGAAGCACTGGCTGCTACCCAGACTACCAGTGATGTTGCAGAAATCAGGGAACAGTACCTGACAATAGATACAATCGTACAGAAAGAAGTTCCGATGATTTCCGCTTATGTCATCAGTGCATTGGGTGCGGTAAATAAACGTTTGGTAAATGCTACGCCGGATGTCTACGGGTCCTTTATTAATATTCAGGAGTGGGATGTGACGGAATGAAGCCTTTACTGGAGGTAAAAGATTTAGAGGTGGCATTTTTAACGGATAAGAGGGAAATTACCTATATTGATAAGGTAAGCTTTTATGTTAACCCGGGAGAAATTCTCTGCATTGTAGGGGAATCCGGTTCCGGAAAAAGCGTTACCTCTCTTTCGATAATGGGGCTGCTGGGAAAGAATGGGAAAATTGCCGGAGGGACCGTAATGTTTGCCGGGGAGAACCTGCCCGCAAAAACGGAAAAAGAGATGGATAAAATACGGGGCAATGAATTAACCATGATATTCCAGGATGCCCTGACCAGCTTAAATCCGGTTTTTACCGTGGGAACACAGTTAACGGAAACCATGGTAACCCACCTGAAAGTAGATAAAAAAGAGGCAGGGATGCGGGCAATGGGCCTGCTTAATAAAGTGGGCCTGCCGGACCCGGCCGCTGTTATGAAAAAATATCCCCATACCCTGTCAGGAGGCATGCGGCAGCGGGTCATGATTGCCATGGCCTTAGCCTGCAATCCCAGGCTTTTAATTGCCGACGAGCCGACAACCGCCCTGGATGTTACCATTCAGGCCCAGATTATGGAACTGCTGAGGAAGCTGAACAAGGAAATGGGTATGTCCATTATACTGATTACCCATGATATGGGCCTGGTGGCGGAAATGGCAGACCGGGTACTGGTTATGTACGCAGGGCAGATTGTGGAAGAGGCAAAGGCTGCCAGCCTGTTTAAAAAACCGGAGCATCCTTATACCCGGGCGCTTTTGGAATCCATTCCAAGTATCCGGGATGATAAAAGCCGGGAGCTTATCCCGATTAAAGGGACGGTTCCGGAACAGTATTATGAGATAAATGGATGCCGCTTTGCCAACCGCTGCCTTTATGTCCGTCCGGATTGCAGCCGGGAACAGAAATTAATCGAATCGGACGAGGGGCATTTTAAACGCTGCTGGAGGACGGATATTATCAGGTATCCTTTCGGCTTTACAGGGGAAGAACAGGCTAAACAGGAGGAATTAACAGGTGGAAAGGGATAAAGTACCTCTGATAGAAATAAAAGGGCTAAAAAAATACTATCCCGTAATGGGCGGCATTATTCCTCATGCCATAGGAAAAATTCATGCCGTGGATGGTGTGGATTTGATTATTTATACTGGGGAAACCCTTGGCCTGGTAGGAGAATCCGGCTGCGGAAAGTCTACCGTCGGCCGTCAGCTTGCGGCACTGGAAAAGCCTACGGACGGGCAGGTTATATATGACGGATACCGGTTAAATGCCATGCCGCCCAGGGAAATGAAAAAAATCCGTACCCAGATTCAGATGGTTTTCCAGGATCCTTATTCTTCCTTAAATCCAAGAAAAAAGATATTTGATATTATTTCGGCCCCCATGCTGTATCATGGCATCTGTACCAGGCGTACGGCCCAAAGCCAGGTGGACCGCTTACTGGACCTTGTGGGGCTGCCCAAAGCCAGTAAGGAACGGTTTCCCCATGAATTCTCGGGAGGCCAGAGGCAGCGGATAGGGATTGCAAGGGCATTGTCCTTAAATCCCCGGCTGATTATCTGCGATGAACCGGTGAGTGCCCTGGATGTGTCCATTCAGGCCCAGATACTGAATCTGCTTAAGAGCCTTCAGGCAGAATTAAACCTGACCTATCTTTTTATCGGCCATGGCCTGGATGCCGTGAATTATATCAGCAGCCGTATTGCGGTTATGTATCTGGGTAAAATAATGGAAATTGCAGAAGCCAAAGAACTGTTTGCCAATCCGCTGCATCCTTATACGAAAGCGTTATGCAATGCCGCTCCCATACCGGACCCGGAGGAACGGGGCAGAGAGAGGAGCATTTTACAGGGAGAGATTCCTTCCGGTGCGGCCGTACCTTCCGGCTGCCGGTTCCACCCCCGTTGTCCCTATGCCCAGGAGGCCTGCAGGATAACGGAACCCGTACTGGAACCTGTTGGTCCGGGAAGCACCCGCATGGCGGCATGTCCGGTTATTCTCAAGGGCTTATCCGGGAAGGAGGCTTAAGATGCTTAAATATATTATAAGGCGTATTCTTATTGCAATCCCCGTATTACTGGGAATTACCATCATAGATTATTTTATAATGAGTCTTGCAGGAAGCCCTCTGGAAATGGTGCAGGGTGCCCGTATTTCAAAGGAGGCACTGGAGGTAAAGAAAATTGCCTTAGGTCTGGACCAGCCGGTTTACATACAATATTTTACCTGGCTGAAAGAACTCCTCCGGGGGAATTTAGGATATTCCATTAAAAATTACCAGCCGGTGAGCCAGATGATTGGAAATTATATCGGTCCCACCCTTTTACTCATGTCCGCGTCGCTATTTGTCAGCATGGTAATAGCGGTACCGGCAGGTATTTACAGTGCCGTGCGCCGGTATTCCCCGGGAGATTATTCGGTGGTGACCCTGTCCTTTCTGGGAAGCAGCATACCGGGATTTTTTCTTTCCCTGATTTTAATTTATGTCTTTACCATTAAGCTGGGCTGGCTGCCGTCCAGCGGAATGTCAACCCTGGGAGCGGAAAGAAGTGCGGGGGATGTCATAAAGCATATGATAATGCCGGTGACCGTTCTGGCCACCTCTATGGCCGGTACCAATATCCGTTATATCCGAAGTTCCATGCTGGAAATTTTGCAGAAGGATTATCTGCGTACGGCAAAGGCAAAGGGAATCGGACGTTTTCTGGTTATTAACAAGCATGCTTTAAGAAATGCGTTGCTGCCCATTGTCACCGTATTTGGCATGCAGATACCGGTCCTTTTCGGAGGTGCCATTATTGTTGAACAGATTTTCAGCTGGCCGGGTCTGGGACTTATGACCATGAGTGCAATTATCAACCGGGATTACCCAGTCATCATGGGGGTATGCCTGATGTCGGCTGTTGTGGTAATGGCTGCCAACCTGCTAACCGACATATTATATGCGGTTGTAGATCCAACCATAAAATATTAATATAAGCCGGTGCTAACTTGCTTTATGTTCACAGGAAGAAAGTTTGACTAAAAAGAGGTTAGTGTGAAATAAAAGACATTTCACACTTATTATTAGACAACGACATCCAAAAAGCAGATGTCTTATGTCGGCAGTATCGCAAGCAAACTTGCAATATGCAATGGGGGTTATTTATGAAGAAACAGAAAAAAAGTTACGGGGACGGAGAATCGAAAAGCGGCAGCAGGGTAATGAAACGGTTTATGAGGCATAAACTGGCCGTAGCAAGCCTGGTTTTTTTAACGGTGGTTATAGTCTGTGCTCTGCTGGCTCCTATCCTGGCTCCCTATGACCCGAATAAAATAGTCGGCGGTTTCAGTGAAGCTCCTTCTGCAAAATTTCTCCTGGGAACGGATCAGGTTGGCAGGGATGTTTTAAGCAGGCTCTTTTATGCAACCAGGGTTTCCCTGTTTGTCGGACTGGCTGCAACTGCAGTTTCTACCGTGGTGGGAGTGGTATTAGGCCTTATATCCGGATATTTCGGCGGCTGGATCGATATGGTCATTATGCGCTTTACGGATATGGTTATGTCCTTTCCCTATATTCTTCTGGTTTTGGTTTCCGCCGCAATATTTAAGCCCGGATTGTGGAATATTATTTTAATACTGGGTTTTGTGGACTGGCCGGGTATTGCAAGACTGGTAAGGGGCAATGTGCTGTCCATACGGGAAATGAATTATGTACAGGCGGATTTTGTGGCAGGCATGCCGACTCGTTTTATCCTTTTTTCAGAGATTCTTCCTAATACGGTGGCGCCCATTCTGGTTTATGCTACCTCCGTCATTGCACTTTCCATGCTGGATGAAGCGGCGCTCAGCTTTTTGGGTATGGGAATCCAGCCCCCCCAGGCAAGTCTGGGAAATATGCTGAACGGTGCCCAGTCCCTTTCCGTCCTTACCACAAAATTATGGCTCTGGATACCTGCGGGGCTGTTGATTGTACTTCTGGTAGTCAGCATTAATTTTATCGGAGATGCCTTAAGGGACGCTTTAGATCCTTCCGGCAGCTAAAGGACAAAAAGAAATAAACAGGCATATATTAATATTAGATGACCAATGTTTAAAACTGTTTCCGGTATTTATGATAAAATATACTTCTTGGAAGTGCAGAAAGGGTGATTTGACATGAAGAATCAGTTATGTTTTCAGACATCGGAATACGATTGCGGACCGACCACGTTAATCAATGCATTTCGGTATTTGTTTGAACGGGAAGATATTTTGCCGGAAATCATAAAAACCATATATCTGTATACGCTGGATGAATATAACAATGAAGGAGAATACGGAAAAAGCGGTACCTCCCGGATGGCTATGCAGTTTTTATCCAACTGGTTCAATCATTTCGGAAAAACGAAAAACTTTCCTGTTTATACGGAAATACTGATGGGGGATAATGTCCGGATTAATGAAAACAGCAAAATTGTGGAATGCCTTTTACAGGGAGGGGCTGCGGTTGCACGTGTGTGGCTGGGCAACTGTGAACACTATATCCTTCTGACGGATGTTGATAATGGGTATATCTGCCTTTTTGACCCTTACGAATGGGAAAAGCCGGTTGACGGTAATAGAATTCTGAAAGTTGACGGGTGCCCCAGGAAAATGAACCGTAAAGTTAAGATGGAGCTAATGAACGGGGATGAGGAAGGTTATTATACCCTTGGTACGATGGAAAAAAGGGAAATCATGCTGCTTTTTAATACTAAAACCAGAAGAACCCCGGATAAATCCATTGAATATTTTATTTAGCCTGTATCAGTTTCTTTTCCGGTATTCCAGAGGAGATATTCCTGTAGATTTGCGGAACACCTTGCAAAAATAATTTCCGCAGGAGAAGCCGCATTGGCGGGCTATTTGTTCTACGGAATCGGAGCTGTTTAATAATAAAAATATGGCGTTTTGCAGCCGCACGCTGGTCAGATAATGGATGGGGGCCATACCCGTTTCCTTTTTGAAAAGACGTGTAAAGTGAGGCAGGGAAATGCCGGCTTCTTCTGCCAGTTCTTCTATGCCGGATATTGACCGGTAATCTTTCTCAATTCTGCTTACGGCCTTTCTGACGTGGGCTGACCGGACGTGGATTGCAGGTGTCTCCAATTCTCTTAACAGGCCGGAGAGAAAACGGTAGACAATTTCGCCTCCCTCGTATCGTTTGGGATTCTGGCCGTTACGGACTCTTTCATGGAGCCTTAAAAAAAGTCTGACCGGGATACTGTCGGCCGATATTTCTATTACACTGCCGAAATTCTTTTGTATCTTTCTGAAAAAAGGTTTTGCCGCCTCACCTTCAAAATGTATGTAAATATATTCCCAGGTATGATCGGCATGGCCGGCAGGCAGATAATACCTGCTTTTTTCGGGAAAAGCGGTAAAAAATCCTTTTCCCTCCGTTAATGTATATTCTTTTCCCTCTGTTTCATAGATACCGTATCCTTTCAGGGTGTATTGGAAAAGGTAGCCTTCCATGATTCGGCTGCTGTTATCAAAATCATAAACCTCGTCATGTCTTCTTTCAATTCCAAAATCCAGCAGGGTAAGCGGAGACGGTTTGAGCTTATCCAGGTTCAGAAATCCGTAGCTTCCCGTTTTATATTGTATCAAATTATTACCCTCCTTTATCAATTTATTATTCTTGCTGCCTTGATTCATTTTTTATTATAATAGAACTATAGATAAAAAACAATAAATTGAAATATCAAAATAATACTGAAAAGGAGGCTGCTATGAACAAAAATACATTTGCTCCCACTCCTCCCATGGGTTGGAACAGTTACGATTATTATGATACGACGGTAAACGAAATACAGGTAATGGCCAATGCGGATTATATGGCGGAGCATTTAAAGGAGTATGGCTGGGAATATATTGTGGTGGATATCCAGTGGTATGACTATGGTGCGGGAACTATGCGGGAATGGTATCAGTACATACCTTTTGGCAGAGTGGAAATGGATGAATATTCCCGTCTGCTGCCATGCCGGGAGCGTTTTCCTTCTTCGGAGGGGGAAAAGGGATTCAAACCTCTGGCGGATTATATTCACTAGTCAGCAGGGATAAGGTCCA
>DBEP01000119.1:0-147 GCA_002294045.1 Lachnoclostridium sp. UBA903
AACATTAAGGATAATGGTCCGGGGTATGATGAAGAAATCTTGTTCCTAATACGGAACAACCAGACCATTATCGATGAACAGGACAGAAAGCATATAGGAATTATAAATTATTGCAAGCGGATACAGCATTTATACGATGGAGCAGCA
>DBEP01000119.1:198-46006 GCA_002294045.1 Lachnoclostridium sp. UBA903
GCATTTATACGATGGAGCAGCATATATAGAATTTGAAAATCTCACCACCGGTGGTGCCTGTGTATGCATTAAACTGCCCGTAGTTGAAGCAAACAACTGGACAATGAATTTTCCAAAATAAGGGGTGATATAGATGAACCTATTAATTGTTGATGACCAGCCATTTGAAGTAGATGGCCACATTCAAAATATTGATATTACCACTGGGATATCGCAGATATATAAGGCATATAACGGTGAGGAAGCAAAAAAAATTTTATCTTCTGAACAAATTGACATTATCCTATGTGATATAGAAATGCCTGTGTGCAATGGGCTTGCGCTCCTGGAATGGATCCGTGAACACGAAATACCCCTGGAATGTATTTTTTTGACCAGCTTTCCCGATTTCGCCTATGCAAAGAAAGCGATCTCCCTGGAATGCCTTGATTATATGCTAAAACCAGTATCAAGGCATGCCTTAAATGATGTTTTAAAAAAGGCAATACAAAAAATATTATTAAAACGCACACAATCTACGGAGCATCATTATAGCAGCTTATGGTTTGCGCATCAGCCCTATATTATTGATACGCTATGGGCCGATTTGTTGTCCGGTAAAATATCTTCAACCCAGGCAGCCGTCCGCGAACAGATGGTAGAGTTAAATTTCCCCGGGATGGAAGTGGTGAAAATATTGCCTATTTTGATTGATGTCCCAGAATCTGAAAGTACGATTACCGCCAGTAGGAAAGTCATTATTAATAATGTCATGAAGGTTTTAGCTCAGGAGGCTATTGTCGATGATCCGAGTTATGGGGCGTTCATTGAATTCCGTACCGGTTCCTATTTTTTTATCTGTTATGAAGAATGTGGTTTAGAGGATTGTACGGAAAGACTTTTGGAAAGGTGTAGCAAGTTTATCGATGACTGTGAGAAAATTCTGCACTTCACACCAAATTGTTATATTGGCAAGGCGATATTTTCGTTCCAGTTAAAAGAACTTGCGGAATATCTATTAGCGATTAGTCGTAATGTTCTTCCAAAGGATACACATGTATTTCCCTATGATTTATGGAAAGAGTGTAATAGCGATGTTACACTTCCGGATATGAATATAATAAGATCATTGATTAAGAAACATTTATATGAGGATGTCAAGCTTTATTACACGGAATATTTTGATGCTCTGTTAAAAGAGCATGTAATTATCAACCATCAGCTTTTTGTTGTAAAACAGGATTTTTTGCAGGTTTTTTATAGCTATGCACGAGATAATGAAATTAACATGAATACTTTTTGGGAAAATAGTAGTATTCAAAAGCTATACCCACTGGCAGATTCCTCTGTTTCCTGTTTTCTCAAATTAATTGCTGAACTGTGTATGATGGCCTCAGAGAAAGTACATCAGTTTTCCCAACCCCAGTCCGTTATCGACCAGGCCGTTGTATATATCCATGAACATTTGAAAGATGATATTACCCGTGAGGATGTCGCTCTATCTGTTTGTATGAATTCAGATTATTTTGCGAAAATGTTTAAGAAAAAAACAGGTTTACTTATTTCGGAGTATATACTCAAGTGCCGAATGACCCTTGCCCAAGAGTTGCTGAAACGTGATATGTCAATAATGAATATTGCCATGGAAATAGGATTTAATAGTTCATCATATTTTTCAACAACATTTAAACGGTATACCGGAAAGAGCCCGCAGGAATATAAGAAAGAGAATTTAAAAGCTAAAGACCACATTGGTACCTAAAAGTGGGAGTATCGCACGAGAATATGAAGGATTAATTATTTCATGTCAGAAGCGATACACCCCATTTTTATTCAGGGATTTTATTTTGCTGATTTTTTGTCAGGTAATATTTGTATTAGGACTTTCGCATATCATGAACTGTTGAAATGGTTATTTTATGTTTATTATAGGTTAAAAAGCCTTGATTTTTGAAGTTAAAAGTCTTGTCTGTTGATGCCCAAAATAGCTGTTGGCTATATACTTTAATTGTTACAAAAACTATTGTAGTAAAAGGAGAAAGGGTTATGAGGAAAAAGATAGGTTTGTTACTGGCAACAGCAATACTAGTTGGTACTCTTGCAGCATGTGGTAGTTCTAAGACGGATAACGCTTCTAATGAAATAACTGGAAAGGCTGAGGATGATTCCGGCAAAGATGTAACTGATAATGGTACATATGAGAAATTGACACTGGTTCTTTCTTTGAATGGAACTGAGCCGGCTGATAAGGGGCTTGTTGAAGAGGAAATTAGTAAGATAACCAGAGAAAAAATTGGTGCGGAAGTTACAATACAATATATCAGTGGTTCTACCTATGCAGATCAGCTGAATTTAATGTTGGCTTCTGAGGAGAAGGCGGATGTGGTATATGTGCTATCTGCAGCTAATGGTGTACAAATGACTATTAACGGAGCATTTCATCCGCTGGAAGATCTGATTGCAAATTATGGTCAGGGGATTGTTGATGCGTTGGGGAAGGATATTGCTTATTCGATCGATGCAGGTGGCGGCGTTTATTTATTACCAACAGTGAAGGAAACAGCTAAGGGTGCGGCTATTATTGCCAGAAAAGATATTCTTGATGAGCTGGGTATTGATCCGGAAACCATTAATTCAATGAAGGATTATGAGGATGTACTAAAGCAAGTGAAAGCGAAATACCCGGATATGATTCCGTTCTTACCGGCAAGCATGTATAGTAATATTGGACTGACAGTTGTCAACGGAGCAGATCGTTTATATGATCAAATTGGTGTATTAATGGACGTCAACGCAAAAGATATTAAAGTGGAAGATGTATACGCCTCAGAACGCTATAAAGAGCATGTAACCCTTATGCGTAATTGGTATGAGGCTGGACTTATCAGTAAAGATGTTCTTGCTCAGTCGAAAGAAATTGCAACGCTTACACAAGCTGGAAGATTATTTTCGTATGTCAATATGCAAAAGCCGGGACAGGCTCAGATTCAATCGAATAATATGGGACATGAAATGTGCCTTGTTATACCGGGTGATGTAGCTATTGTCTCTGATACAGAAACTTTGTTAGCTACAACATATGCAATTCCGTATTATGCAGAAAATCCTGAATTATCCATGAAACTTTTAAATCTGATGTATTCTGATGCGGATATTGCTAATTTGCTTGGATGCGGTGTTGAGGGTGTACACTATGTAGTTACGCCTGATGGATTTGCTGATTTTGCCAATGGTCTTACATCAACAACTACAGGTTATTATTATAATAATCAGCTTGCTGCTATTGGTAACGAATTTTTGACTCACCCTTGGAAAGGTAATGATGCTGATGTTTGGTCACAATATAAGACTTTTAATGATAATGCGATAATTTCCCCGGCCCGTGGTTTCATCTTTGATCCAACACCGGTGCAATCAAAATATGCGGCAGTTCAAAGTGTCGTTAATGAATATAGAGAATCGCTGGAATATGGCATAGTAGATCCGAAGGAAGTATTGCCAGAATTCATTTCAAAGCTTGGAAATGCTGGAATGGGTGACGTAATTGCAGAAAAACAGAAGCAGTTAGATACTTGGCTTGAAAACAGGAAATAATTATGTGGGGTTGCTATAAAATTTATAACTTAGATTTTATAGTGGCCCTAAATAAATGGAAGGGAAGATATATGCGGGATATAGCAGTGAAAAAGAAAAAAGCAGACACCGTCAAATTTAACAGACGTAATCTGCCGTTAGTGTTGATGATGATACCGGGGCTGGGGTACTTGCTTATTAATAATTATATTCCGATGTTTGGAGTAATTGTGGCATTTAAGAACTTTAAGTATAGTAAAGGAATTTTGGGTAGTGAATGGAATGGCCTTTCGAATTTTGAATTCCTCATTCATAGCCCGGACTTTTTTGTGATTACAAGAAATACAATCCTATATAACTTGGCATTTCTTTTTATAAATACGATAGTGGCAATTGCTTTTGCGATTTTCTTTGATCAGCTTCGGTCTAAACTTGCCTTGAAATTGTATCAGACAATCATGCTCTTACCTTATATGATTTCAATGGTTATTGTAAGTTATATCTGCTATGCATTTTTAAGCCCTGAATCTGGATTTATTAATAAAAGTATTTTGGAGCCCTTAGGATTTAAGAGTATATCATGGTATGCGGATGCGGGGAAATGGATATTTATTTTACCAATCGTTAATTTCTGGAAGAACGTAGGGTATTTGGTTATTATATATTTTACATCCGTGATTGGGGTTGATAAAACTTATTATGAGGCGGCTAGGATTGATGGTGCGAGCCGTTGGCAAGAGATTAGCAGAATCACACTTCCGTTGATACGGCCGACAATTATTACAATGTCCATCCTGGCAATCGGAAGAATCTTCAATTCGGATTTTGGCTTGTTTTATCAGGTGCCAATGAATTCAGGAGTTATTTATAAGACAACAGATGTTATTACTACATTTGTGTATCGTGCGTTATTGCAGCAGGGCGATATCGGAATGTCCTCGGCTGCGGGCTTATATCAGGCAATCGTTGGATTTATTCTTGTATTAGTGACAAATCAGATTGTCCGTAAACTCGATAATGATAACAGCATGTTTTAGGAGGTGGACAATGAACAAGATTTTAAAGAGGCTTAGCCCAGGTTATGCCATTGGCCATATTTTAACAATAACCTTTTGCCTGACATGCTTCTTACCATTCATTTTGTTGGTTTCAGCATCATTTACAGAAGAATTTACACTGATCCGTGAAGGCTATCGGTTTTGGCCGTCAATCATTTCCTTGGAGGCATACAAATATTTAGGGATGCAGCTCTCCCAAATTGTCCGCGCCTATGGAATTACTGTTTTTATTACGGTAGTAGGAACGGCCGCAAGCCTGGTAATAACATCCTTGTTAGCCTGGGCCTTATCGAGAAGAGATTTACCCCATCGGTCATTCTTTAATTTTTTGTTGTTTTTTACAATGCTGTTTAATGGTGGGCTTGTACCAACCTATATATTTTACACAAGGTACCTGGGCATTAAGAACACGATCTGGGCGTTGATCATTCCGGGACTTTTGATGAGTGCTTTTAATGTTTTTATTATGCGGAGCTATTTCCAAAACAATATTCCCCATGAAGTTATAGAAGCTTGTAAGATAGACGGGGCTTCGGAAATACAGATATTCAATAAAATGGTTATACCGCTGGCACCTTCTATTTTAGCCGCAGTCGGACTTCTGGTGGGAATCGCTTATTGGAATGACTGGTTTAATGGCATGACCTATGTAACAGAAGCAAGGCTCTATAGCATCCAAAACCTTCTGACCCGTATCATTCAAAATGCCCAATATATCAATACGATGGGAGCGCAAAGCGGTGTGGCAATGGATACAAGCCAGATACCATCGACTTCGGTGCGGATGGCGATTGCAGTCATTGGTGTACTCCCGATTCTCGTGATTTATCCGTTTTTCCAGAGGTTTTTTGTGAAAGGTATTGCCATTGGGGCAGTGAAAGGGTGAGTGCAATATGTTATTCAGTAATATGATAAGTCAATATGGTGCAGCAAACATTGAAAAAAACGGTGAAACCATTGGTATACAATTTGAGTTTGAATTACCTGATTTGCCCAATGCCAGCATTGCCCTATTTGAAAAAGTCCAGGTTTATATCGATGGTGAGCTTTTTGAAGGAAAGAATATAAAAATTTCTACTGACCGTTGGAACTTTTTTGGCTTAGATGAAATTCTGGATTTTTTAGAAGTGCGTTGGGGTTATGGTAAAAGGGCAGTGATCCGTGTGCTAAAAGATGGTGGTGTAACATCTGGTTGCCATGAAATAAAATGTCTGCTGACGTACCGTGGTGAAATGCAGCCAAGGTATGATTCGATCGGGTGCCGTAAATTGACCTTTGTATAATTTGATAATAAGGAAGAGTTTGGTAAAGGAGGGGATTCCTATGGCGTGTATTCGTAGGGGTGTTTCATTTTGCAGTTATTTATATGAATTTTACCGTGGAGACATGACGCTTGAGGATTGTTTTCGGGAAACGGCAGCAGCCGGTATTGAAGGGATAGAGATTTTAGCAGATTATATGCTTCCGGGATATCCGAATATTTCAAATGAATTTGTTGACCAATGGCATACTCTTATAGGAAAATATAATGTTATTCCCGTGTGTTTGGGATTGTTTAATACGGTCAATCCGATTGGGAACATCAGTATGGATACGGATGAAATGGTTGGAGCCCTGAAAAAAGATTTGCATATTGCCTTTAGGCTGGGCTTTTCCAGTGTAAGGATGGGGGCAAATACCCCAGTTGAGGTGGCAGAAGCAGCTTTATCGGAAGCTGAAAGGCTGCAGGTAAAACTGGGCTATGAAATCCATCCTCCCTTATCGATGGATTCCCAATGGTTTACGGAGCGCCTTGACCTTATCAAAAGAACCAAAACAGAATATATTGGTTTTATTCCAGACATGGGGATATTTGCAAAACATGCCAATCCGATCCATAAGGAATGGTTCGTAAGAAGAGGTGTACGCCGCTCTGTGGCAGATTCCATCTGTAAGCTGTATGCAGAAGAAAAATCAAAAGACGAGGCTGAAAATGAGTCGGGGGCATTAGGATTATCCACCCTGGAAAAAGAATATCTAGGAGATGTATTCAGAGCGAATAATGAAAACCCAGATAACATTTTAAAATATAAGGATTATTTTTATCATTTTCACGGAAAGTTTTATGAAATGGATGAATCCTGTAATGAAACAAGTCTGAATTATGAAGCGGTCATAAAAAATCTTCTCAGTACGGACTATGAGGGCTTTATATGCAGTGAATATGAAGGATCAAGACACCTTTCGGATATTATGGTGGTGGAAAGCTGCGAGCAACTTAGGAGACATCAAGTCATGCTTAAAAGATATATTAAAAATTCAATAGGATAGATAAATTTTTTGTTTATTGAGTTGTGTATTACAGCAAAGAATCTTTGGGTTTCTGCTGTATTGGCATAGTAGATATGAGGTATCTATTACGGAGAAAGGAAATAGGTGAAATGGCATCAGCATTTGATATTAATATAATTCAGGAAGGTTCTATACAAAATATAATTTATCATGACATTGAGGCAGGATTTCAGTTTAACATTCGCCTAACTGCTTATCGGGGAACGCACTTATCCTGCATTGAATCCTTTGAGGTAATGTTGGATGAAAAAAAAGTGAATGATAGGGATATTCGCTTTTGCTTAAACGGTAAAGAATTTCTGCCGGTACAACTTAAAGATCTGTCACAGGAATACTGGTTTGTTTTGGATGAGGCGGTAATTAAAGTTCTAAACGGGGAAAAGCTAAGTGGTACACACCGGATTTACGTGAAATATTCTTATAGGGTTCCTTATACGGGATATTATGGCAACTATATGGTACTAGAGGGTATCGGTGCCCAGAGCACCAGTATATAGATTAAGGAGGAAAAATTGTGATAGAGATGAGTGTAAGTCTATATAGTTTTTCAATGAAATTTTTTGACCGCAGCTATAACCTGGAGCAGTGCATAAAAAAGGCTCATGAATTAGGTTTTAAAGGGATTGAAATAGTTGCGGCGCAGATGATAGAAAATTACCCATATCCTACCCAAGAATGGTGCCAGTGGTTTTGTGAAATACTTAAAAAATATGATATGCAGCCATTAAGTTATAGTGCATATATTGATATGGGACAGAATACAGGCCGGGATCTGACGGAAGAAGAAATTATGCAGTGTACAATGAACGACATCATATATGCTAACCGTATGGGATTTTCGATTGTACGTACCCAACATGCAATTTCACCGAAGATATTGAGGAAGCTTATTCCTTTTGCTGAAAAATGGAATGTATCGGTCGGGGTTGAGCTACATGCACCGCATAGTTGGAAAACAGAGGTATGGCAGGAGTATGCCCAATTATTTAAAGAAGAAGGCAGTGATTATATCGGGGTTGTTCCGGATATGGGTATTTTTCAGGAACATCCGCATCGACCGTTCCAAACAGTAATGGTAGAAAGCGGCATCATCAGGCAAAATGTAGAGAAGATCATATCTGATTTTGAAAAGGGAATGACTAAAAAAGATCTTTTAGTGAAATATCATATTGAGGATATAAAGCAGGCTGGGGTAATCAATACCATGTATGAAACATTCAGAAAAGCAAACCTTGAAGATTTGAAGAATATGATTCCTTACAGTAAGTACATACATGGCAAGTTCTACTATATCGATGAACAGGGACAAGATTCTTGTATTCCTTATGACAGGATTGTCAATATAATAAAAAATGAGGGATTTAAAGGCCATATTGCAGCAGAATATGAAGGGCATTTTTCGGATGGGACAATCGACTGTACTGAGCAGCTGGGGCGCTTTTCAAATATGATGCAGCGTTTATTGTAGATATAAAGAAGGTGTGCACAGGATGTTGCAGATGCTTTAGGGCTGAGAGAACAAAATTATCTGTGTGTCATCAATGACAAATGGAATGGTTGGATTTGATACTTTACAATTACTGTATAAGAAAATAGGAGGACAGTCATGAAAGAACTGAGAATCGGAATTATTGGTTGCGGAGTAATATCCCACCGACATATGACTATTTGGAGCCATATACCTGGCGCAAAAGTTATTGCTGCTGCGGAAATTGATCCTGCCAAGTTGGAAGACTTTGGGGAGAAACATTGCATTACTGATTTATATACTGATTTTCGCCAGCTTTTAGCCCGCGATGACATTGATGCTGTGGATGTATGTGTTCACAACAATTTACATACGCCTATCTCTGTTGAGGTTATGCGTGCAGGAAAGCATTGTTACTCAGAAAAACCTATGGCTGGCAGCTATGCAGATGCAAAGATACTATATGATGCCGCCCAAATATATAAGCGCAAACTCGCAATACAAATAAGCTCCCTTTATAATCTTCAAACCCGCGTGGCCAAAGAAATGGTTAACCGCGGAGATTTAGGAAACATATATCATGCACGCAGTGTCGGACATCGTCGCTGTGGGCGTCCCGGTGTAGATATCCCACTCAGTCCTGATTTTATTTCCAAAGAAATCGGTGGACACGGTCCGCTCTTCGATATCGGTGTTTATTATCTCTCTCAAATGCTCTATATCCTTGGGATGCCTAAACTGGAGAGCGTATACGGAGCGGCCTACGCAGGATACCACTTGAACGAACGCATTCTCAGGGGACATAAATATGAAGTCGAGGATTTAGGGCTGGGTATAGCCCGTTTTGCGAACGGTATGACACTGGATATTTATCAATCTTGGGCTCTCAACATGGATGAGGTGGGCACTAATTTTATAGCAGGAGAGCTTGGTGGTCTTAAGCTAATAAGGATTAATGGAGGTGGAAGTGAGTTGGCTTCGTATATGGCTGGTACTCCAAGGCCTGCAGACTGTGGAGAGAAGGCTGACCTTGAGTTCTTTGGTATAGAAAATGGCATGATGGTATCCAAAAAACTTGACTGTCCGACGAATATGCGTATGGAAGCGATAAGTAATCCTAAAATCAGTGTTTATAACGACAATCAAGTGCATTGGGCAGCATATCTCCGTGATGAACTGACCGATGAAATAAGAATAGATACTCCTTATATTGCAATGCAGACGGCATTCCTAAGCGAGGGTATCTTCCTGTCTGATAAGCTTCGCCGTTCTGTGACAGCAGATGAAATTTCAGAGATGTCCGTATCAACTGCTGTGCGTAAGCAAATAACTGAGTGGGGTATCTTTGAATACGAATTCTAATAGTGCACCAATCGGAGAAGGTATGAGGTTTATAAAGATGGAGAGTACAATATGTCAAAAGGTATAGCCAAGGATCTGACTTATAGAGATAGCAAGAATTTATAAACTGGACGATACTCAACAACTTGTTACAGCCGCCGAAGGATAATTTCTTCGGCGCTGAATTGACATTTACAAGGCTGTATAATTCACAGGATGAGGAGGAAACTGGTATATTCGGGAAAGACTGGAGATTCAACCCAGACCACAAATCAAATGAAAAGGGAACTGTCTCTGAATGAAATATGTAACAAAAATTATTATTGTTGTGCTAGATGAAAAAATGAATAAAAAATATTACATTCCAGCAGTTGTTGGGAGATGCATAAGAATCTCATCTCCAGATGGACTATTTCAAACTGGGATACCATTTGATTCAAGTAGGCCAAGTGTAACCGGAGACGGTAGCACAGTAGAATTTATGGGTTATAATATTACTTCTCAAAATGGAAAGTCTAGTGTAAACATTACAAATGATTATTTATTGATAGAAATAATTGACACCTGTCCGGTATACTCTCCCCTCTCATAGAAATTTCGAAGACAATCTTTTCTTTCAACTGGAAATGATTGTTTTCTTTTTTTTCTTGACAATTTGATTAAATAAAAGTAAATTAGAAATATCTAATTTACTTATATCGCGAGGTGCTGTTATGAAAGCAAAAAAAGAAAAGCAACGGTATCAAAAGAATGTGTTTCCTGCGGATACTGCATAAAAAGCTGTCCCGTCGGAGCTATTTCTATTTATAAAGGCATATATGCCATCGTGGATGAAAACCGGTGTGTTGGCTGTGGTAAATGTGTTCAGGCTTGTCCTGCTGATGTTATATCCTTCCCAAAAAGGGAGGTTGTCGCATGAGGAAAAAGAAACACTGGTATGATTATCTGTGGATTGCCTCTACGGTCTATCTGGCATGGGGGGAGCACCGCCTTCGTTCCCTCCTGGGCAGTACAGTTTGCTTTTGGTTTCTACGGAGTTATGCTTACATCTACAGTGCTGGGCTTGCTGACGATGATTTTGTTCAAACCCAGGTCTTGATGTGTCTATTGCCCTATGGGAACGATGACCCAGGGAATTTGCCAAATAAAACACAGGGAGGATCAATCAAATGGAAAACAAAGCAAAACAGATTGCTGAACTGCTAAAGGTTCTTGCCAATGAAAACCGGCTGCTTATTTTGTGTGGACTAATCAAAGGTCCTAAGACTGTCAGTGGCTTGAAAAAACTAATACCCAATATTACGCAATCTGCGCTGTCCCAGCATCTTGCGCTGCTCAAAGCCCATGGAATCCTGGATTATTTAAAATCAGGACAAAGCATCACCTATTCCATAGCGGATCATAGGGTTGAAGAAATTATGTCCGTACTGAAAAACTATTATTGTGACAACGTAAAAGACAAAGACTGAAAAAGAAAGCACTTGCTGTCAAAATGCTGAAGGAGAAAAGCCGGGATGAGACTGACTATTAACAAAAATAAATGCCCGGTGATGGCAGCCTATCCTATGGGTGCACTTACACAGAACAATATTTTTTCGTTACCCGTTATCGCTCAGGATAAATGTGTAGTTTGCGGAAAATATATTCGTTTCTGTCCGAAAGGAGCGTTTGAAAAACATGGTGAATAAGTTAGAAAATCCGAAACGGGTTGAGGAATTAAGTCCTGTAAAAACCTTGAAACAAATTGGCATTACTAAGTACAGCACCTTTTGCGACATAGGCGCCGGAACAGGAATCTTTACTTATGCCGCTGTAAACATGACCAAGGGGAATGTTTATAGCGTTGAAATATCCGAAGCTATGCGAAAAATATTACATGCAAAAAATGGTGCAGGAGTTGTTATCATTGAAGATTCCATTCAAAATGTTCCTGACAATGTATGTGACGTTACTTTGCTTTGCACTGTGTTACATGAGCTGAATAATATTCCGGAAATGATCCGGGAAATAAAGCGTATTGTGAAAACGGAAGGAATATTAGCTGTTATTGAGTTCCATAAGACAGAAACACCTATGGGGCCCCCAGTAACCCATAGAATATCTGAACAGGAAACTATTGACATTCTGGCGGAAAATAGGTTTACACAAATCAGCCAATTCAGGCTGGGGGATAATTTTTATTGTCTGGTTTTTAAGAAAAAAATGGAGGAGTGATATGCAATATCTTTTACTCTTTTTAGAAGGAATTATTACATTTATTTCCCCTTGCCTATTACCTATGCTGCCCATTTATATATCCTATTTTGCGGCAGGTGAAACAGATAAAAGAAAGACCTTTTGGAACGCCATTGGTTTTGTTTTGGGATTCACCTTTATTTTCATTACAATGGGTGCCTTTATGGGGACATTCGGGAAGTTACTGCGTGAGTATGCAACGGTACTGAACCTTGTTACCGGTTTGATTGTCATTATTTTTGGATTGAACTTTATGGGTGTTTTTAAAATAGGATTGTTAAACAGAGCAAGTTCAAAAAACATAAATGTCAGGAAGATGAACTTTTTCTCTTCCATGGTTTTTGGAATTGTATTTTCAATTAGTTGGACTCCATGTGTAGGCGCTTTTTTGGGATCGGCTTTATTGACTGCCTCCCTTGCAGGTTCCGTACAAAAAGGGATCACCATGCTACTTGCTTATTCGTTAGGGTTGGGAATTCCATTTATTGCAAGCGCATTGTTAATTGATCGTCTAAAGGGAACCTTCGATTTTGTTAAGAGAAATTATAATGTGATCAATGTCATATCCGGTGGGCTGCTGATTGTCATCGGTATTTTAATGGCAACCGGCTATATGGGATATTTACTTTCATTTTTGAGTTTTTAAGGAGGATATGATATGAATAAGAAAGGAAGAACAATACTGTTTATTGCTGCATTTGTTTTATTTATCGGTTTGGCAGGCTTCGCATATAACAAGTTAAGCAAAGAGGTATCACCTGAAAATAACAATATAGATATCGTTCAGAACAAGGGCGAGGTTTCTCAAGGAGAAGAAGAATCAGCCGAGACTTCACAAGAAGAGGAAGCCAAAACGGAGGCACCTGATTTTACAGTTCTGGATGGGGAGGGAAATTCCGTGAAGCTGTCGGAGCAGTTTGGAAAACCTATTGTACTGAACTTTTGGGCAAGCTGGTGTGGACCATGCAAAAGTGAAATGCCTGAGTTTGATGATGTATACGAAGAGATGGGAGCAGATGTCATTTTCATGATGGTCAACCTTGTGGACGGACAGCGTGAAACAAAAGAAAAGGGTGGAAAGTATGTGGAAGAACAGGGATTTTCCTTCCCCATATATTTTGATACAGAGCAGGAAGCGGCATTAGCATACGGAATAAGGTCCATACCTACCACTCTGTTTATCGATAAAGACGGATATATTTCTGCGGGTGCGGAAGGAGCAATTGATGTTGAAACCCTTCGCAAAGGAATTGAACTAATAAAATAATCTTCAATCAGATTATTCCTACTCACCAAAAAACGGTTATAGGCTTGAAGGAAATGGAAAGGACGAAATTTATGGAACCAAAAATTATTTTTCATATAGATGAGATGGATAAATGGGATTTACTTTTAAAAAATGTTACAAATCTATTATTGTCGTATGATGGTGCATTTCCAATGGCAAAAATAGAGGTTCTGGCTAATTCAGAAGCCGTTAAAGGTTTTTTGAATGATTTCAGTTATTTCCCTACAATGGATGCTTTATCACAAGATGGTACTCATTTTGTAGCTTGTAATCATGCATTGCAAGGAATGAACATTTCCAGAGAGCAGATTTTTGAATTTGTACATGTCGTACCTGCCGGGGTTAGAGAGTTGGCAGATAAGCAAATGGAAGGCTACGCATATATCAAACCATAGCCGAAGTATAAAATACCTGCAACGATGGTTGGAAGCAATGTATTTGATAATACTTGCTGCAGCGTTAGAATGTAATAAGGAGTTTTCTATGATTAAAATTGATTGCTTAGGTGATATATGTCCGGTACCCGTAATAAGATTAAAAGCTGTCATTGATTTAATAAAAAACGGAGAGGAATATATGCTGATAACGGATCATAGTTGTACGATCTCAAGTATTGAAGCCTTTTGTAAGATACATAATTTAAAGCATAATACGGAAGAAATCATTAACGGAGTATGGGAAATTACTATAACTGCTAACAAATAGTTTCTTTAAGTACCGATTCAATATATTTGATAATTTTTAGGGATTCATTGTTTATATGAATGTTATTCATATTCTTAATAGAATAATATTCGTTTTCAAATTCGAGGCACGGGCATTTAATAATGCGGAGTTGCTTATTATAAATTTCTTTTTTAATTGACATATAGGGAAGAAAGGCTAGTCCGAAACCATTAATTGCTGATAATTTTATGGATTCAGTCGATTCAAGGGTATAAGGAATGTTTAGCTTATCGATATGTATACCCTTTTGGTTCAGTTTTTTATCTAATATTTGTCTTGTTTTCTGGGTTCTATCCAGCATCAACAGAGGGTACTCATACAAATCATGGATGCTCACCTGTAGAGGAACCTCCATTTTTTCTCCGGAAACTAATAAAACATTGTCGGAAAATACTTTTCTGGCAGATAGAGTTCTATTTTTGGGTTTACCTATAATAATTCCCATATCAGCGTACCCTTTTGATATTTTTTCTTCTATAATTTTACTGGACATTATTTCCATGTTAAAAGTATAATCGGGACAGTTATTTTTTACATGATAAAAGGTACATGGTAATGCATAAGAATATACGCAGGATGTAGAAATGATATGAATGGTTTTATTTTCATTCTGTGTGTTGTTTATGTCAGTAAGCATATTTTCATAAGACGATATTATTTCAAGGGCATGATTATAAGCAATCATACCAATAGCAGTTGGATTTACACCATTATAATTTCGCTCAAAAAGACGTGCTCCGATTTCCTGTTCCATCACACGTAATTGCTGGCTTAAGGCGGATTGACTGATATTCATCAGTTCCGCAACTTTAGAAATACTGCCGGAATCTACAATCTTAATGAAAATTTTTAGATTATGAATATTCATTTTAACTACTTGCCTTTCTGGGATAAACTCTTTTAATATAGGAATGTTAAAACTTTACAAAAATGTTATTTTATTTATCTTAACAGATATTGTTCATTATGGCTAGAGAGTGTTTGAAAAAAGACGGTGTTCTAGAACACCTCACTTTGCGGTATACTGAACCGCAAAGTGGAATATCCAGCCCGTTACAAGCATTTATCAAACACACTTTAGTATATTAAATATTATGGTATAAGTAAATCTTATAACATATAAAATTCTTGATTAACTGATTTTTTTTTATTATGGTATAATCTAACTGTAAAGTTTGTTATATAATTAACAATTTTTTAGAAAGGAGGATTATAGTGTCAGGGAGTAATACAAGTATAAGTGTGGAAAGAGTCCGTAAATCAAGAAAACCTAAAAAGAGCCAGATTCCCCAGGGAATTTTACTTACGATACTGATTATCGCTTTTGGATTCTATTTAGCACTTGGAAGCAATAAACTACCCATTTATTGGGGATTCGGCATTGTATTCGGGTATGTCCTGCAACGTTCCCGTTTTTGTTTTACGGCAGCTTTTCGTGATCCGTGCATAACAGGAAGTACATCAGTAACAAGAGCTGTATTGGTAGCAATTGCAATTGCCAGTGTCGGTTTCGGGGCAATTAAATATGCCAGCAAAATGGCAAATGCAGCTTCCAATCTGAATATGTCAGGCGTGTCGCCCATTGGTTTACCTCTGGTTATAGGTGCTGTTATGTTTGGTATCGGAATGGTAATTGCGGGGGGATGTGCTTCCGGAACTCTGATGCGCGTTGGAGAGGGCTTTACAATGCAAATTCTGTCATTGATGTTTTTTATAGCAGGTTCTTTCTGGGGTGCGCATGATATGAGCTTTTGGGGTAAATTTAATGAAAATGCTCCGAAGGTTTTTTTACCGGATATTTTTGGATGGTTCGGTGCAATTCTCATACAGGGATTAATTATTGTGCTTTTATACATAGCAGCTGTAAAGTGGCAGGAAAAGAGAATGGGAAGTGCAGAATAAATTAAAAATAAGGAGATAAAAAATGACTGAATTTACATTGGATTGTTTAGGAGAGGCTTGCCCGGTTCCGCTTATGAAAACGGAGAAAAAAATCAATGAGTTATCGGTGGGAGATGTATTAATTGTATCAATAGATCACAGCTGTGCAATGAAGAATGTTCCTGAATGGGCTAGGAAACAGGGACATAATGTAGAAATTGAAGAAGTGGATGACGGTGAGTGGGAAATTATCATTGAAAAGACGAAGTAGGTAACTTCTGTGAAAGCAGGTGAATATATTTGAAAGAATTTTTTATAAAGCTTGGCGATCATCCCATTTACAAAAAACTATTAAAAGAGCCATTGACATATGTAGCAGGTGCAGTATTGCTCGCAGTTTTTCAAATCGCACATTTTACGGTTTTAGGTAGCGGCTGGGGAGTAACAAGTGCATTTGCTAATTGGGGAACCTGGATATACAAGGCTTTAGGTGGTGATGCAAGCGGTTGGGTATACTATGCCTCTGAAAAAATGCAAAAAGAATTAAATTCTAGCTTTTTGGCAGATGGTGGTTCCATTCGCAATATAGGAATTATTATTGGGGCTCTGGCAGCAACGCTATTTGCTTCACAGTTTAAGATTAAGAAAATTAAATCCGTTCGGCAGGTTACAGCAGCTATTCTTGGCGGTCTATTAATGGGCTATGGAGCAAGATTGGCAAATGGTTGTAATATTGGAGCTTTATTTACCTCAATTTCATCTTTTTCATTATCTGGCTGGATATTTGCGGCATTCTTACTGGTAGGAGCTTTTCTGGGCAGTAAATTATTAGCTAAATATTTCATGTAACTATTATTGGGGGGCAATCATATCTGATTGCCCTAATATGGTTATAAAATCACATAAGTAAGTTAAAAGAGATGATAGAGAGTTTATTTGAACATTCAAAAAGGAGCAGATTTCAATGATAAAAAAAACAGAATCATATGATGTTATAATCATAGGGGGAGGAGCAGCCGGCTTAACTGCTGGTATATATTGCGGCAGAGCAAAACTTAAAACATTGATTATAGAAAAAACCTTAGTGGGTGGACTTGCTACTTATACAAATGAAATAGAAAACTACCCGGGTTTTCCTGAAGGGATAACAGGACTTGGATTAATGGAATTATTCCATAAACAGGCAAAAAAATTTGGTGTGGAGTTTAAATTAACTGATGTGCGGTCCGTAAATTTAGAGGGGGAGATAAAGCAGGTAGAAACCTTTAGGACAATTTATCAGGCGAAGGTTGTGATTATAGGTAGCGGCGGAAAGCCCCGTTTAACCGGTGCGGCAAATGAAGAACTATATCTTTATGATAAAGGAATATCTTTCTGTGCAACTTGTGATGCAGCGGCCAATACAGGAAAAACAGTTATGGTAATCGGAAGCGGTGATGCAGCGATTGAAGAAGGCATGTTTCTAACAAAATTTGCAGATAAGGTTATAATATCCGTAATACATGATACTGGAAAAATGGATTGTAATGAAATTGCAAAGGCACAAGCGCTTGCAAATCCTCGAATAGATTTTATGTGGAATACGGTTGTGGATAGTTTTGAAGGAGGAGAAAGGCTGCATACTGTTATATTAAGGAATTTAAAAACAGAAGAAAAAACACCTGTTAATGTAGACAGTTGCTTTCTGTTCATTGGCTATCTGCCAAATACAGAGTTATTCAATAACATACTGAACATGACACATGGAGGTTATTTAGTTACAAATGAACGTATGGAAACAAATATATCCGGAGTATTTGCAGTTGGAGATGTACGCGATAAGTTTTTAAAGCAGGTTGCGACTGCGGTGGGAGATGGAAGCATTGCTGGATATAGTGCAGAAAAATATATATCTGAAAGTGAAATATATGAAAAACAAATCCTGAATGAAGGAAAATCTTCCTTGGTATATATCTATAATGCAATTGATTCCAATTCAAGAAAAATGTTGTCATTTTTTAAAGAATTTGAACTGAATAATGCCAACATCAGAGTATCGTGTATTGATATTTACAAATCGGATGGAATTGCTAAAAAGCTTGGTGTGGATAGTGTTCCCAGTGTCATTTGGATTAATGAATCCAAGATTTTGGATAAGTATACTGGTGATATTACCTTGGAACAAATAAATAATATCTGTAAAACATAATATTAATAATGATAGAATTCCTTATTCATAAATCACTCTATGATTTCCCCCTAAATAATGGTATAATACAGAAAATTTGTATTTTACAATATGGCATTTGATAAATCATAATTATACTGCAGAAGCAGGTTTTTTTATTATACTATTTTGGGGGATTAGACTTTAATGATTTCAGAGCGAAAGGCTAAAATCCTTGATTACAGTATGGAACAACTCATATAACAGGACGGGCAGAAGCAAGAGGAACAGCAAAGCCATGGACAGCAGTTTACCATGTGAAAGCAGCATTTCTATGGAGACATGAATACAAACTGACTGTCGTTATTGCTTTTGCTATCACGTAATGAAAAAGTATAACGCCATTACGGTAAATTCCTATTGCTCAGAAAATGCATAGAATGTGGGGTCATGATGAAGATGATTTATGAAAAATATTTGAAACTGAATATAAATGGTTTTCACATCGGCTTGGAACAGGGCGAGAACGAAAATCATTATTTTTGTACACCAAAGGATGCGAGGATAATAGGCTGGGCCGGTGTGGATGGTATTCATTATTGCTTCGTGCGTGGCTTTGCTGAGACGGTTTTTGCCGTCAGCCCAATGAACACACAGAGTAGCTATGTGCATCCGGTGGCAAGAAGCTTTCGGGACTTCCTGCGGCTCCTGCTGGCTTGCGGTGATGCTGCAGCACTGGAACAGGCATATTGCTGGGAACAAGCGCAGTTTGACGCCTTTCTGCAGGATAATCCGCTCACTACTGAACAGCAGGCCGTTATGGATACGATTCGGGAGAAATTGTCGCTTACCCCCATGGAGCAGCCTTTTGCTTATATCAAAGAACTACAGACCGAATTCGATTACAACCGCATCAAATATACGGAAGACTACTATGAGTGGGTTCCTGCGGAGCCGAAGATACCCAAATGGAAGGTTTACTTTGACGGCAATTTTTGGGGGCACCATGGTAGTGAAAGAGCCGGCAAGGAAATTGTTCTTAATAAGCAGTTTGTATGGGATGATAAGGTTTGGCATATCCCGGCGATTTACACCTGCAGCAAAGGCTTGGTTGTAGATTTTTGTTTGCAGGTTCCGCTGGAGCGTATGCGTGCCTTTATGGATAAATGGAAGCTTTCTGCTGATAGTGATGAAACTGACTTTACAGATGAGCAGCGGATGCAAATCGACGGAGAAAATCCGCTGGCTAGCAATATGAATCCTAAGGTTGTGCTGAATGGAGCCGGGCTTTCAGGCTCGCATGGCTGCGGCTTGTCTTGGAATCCTTATTTCCCGCAAGGAAACAGCCTTGAAGCTAAGAGTGTACTGCAGCATTATGGACTTGACCCCGATCAATGCTATGCAATTTGGCGTAGCGCATTTCCTTGGAAAACTAAGCGCAAGCCGCAAATTAAAATGCTCGGCGTGACGTTGATGCAAGAACCTGTTGCCATACCGGGGCCGCACTTTCGGGTATCGTTGCCCGGTGAGCAAATAGAGTTTGCACATCCGTCCACAGGTAAAAAGCACACGCTGACCGTGCAGGAATATGAACGGCAGGAATTGTCTGCTGAGCATTTCGGCAACCAAGACCAGGAGTTCCCGACGCACTATACTGTGATGAGCTATACACTCACACCGGCTCTACCTGATGGTTCGTTGACCGTCACCGATTGTGCTCAGTCCGACCAACCTCGGCAGAAGCACACCGTTCCCAATGAACCACAGACAATCAGCAGTGTTTTTGTTGGCGTCATTGGTGGTGCAGATGCTGCGTCTGCCATCATTTTCGGCGGCAGCGATCAAGGTAAGCTCAGTGTGGCCTGCTCCGCACTGCACTTTAAACCGGTCGAAGATGTGGAGTGGCGTATGGTATTTCATGAAAAGAAATGCCAAGATATTACGGTGGTGCTGATCTAAACCTGAGAGTTAGAAATCATAATGAGCACAATCGGAAACTAGTGTTGAAATTCGTATTGTTTTTATACCACGCAGATAAACGATATGAAACCTGTCTTTTGTGAAAGAGAATACAAAGAATATCCAAATACAAAAGTACGAAAATTGACTTCTGATGAAATACAGAGATATATGTCAGAACGCTAAATTTAGCGAACAATCTACTTTTTAAAACGAGCATACTACGAAGTTAACAAGTTAAAATTTTTCAGTCAAGAGAGGTGCCCAAGATGCATGATTATGAAAAGCCTAATATGATATTGCCAGTCAGCTTACACGATGCCAGACTGAACAGTATTGAAATAGAGAATGATATCATAATCTTTATCATGGAAGACGGAATACGAACGATTAATGACAGTCATGTAGAACAAACCGGAAAGGCCAAGGTTTCTTTTCCCAAAGTGGACTTTGATTTTTGCAAGGTATATTGTACCGGTAAGGATGGCTATCGAAAAGAGTGGGATATCCGGGACTTTGCAATACAACTGCAAACCAGCAGGCTGATTATTGATATTATCGATGAAACCTATGGTTACAATCAGGCAAAGTTCAGTTGTGACCTGACCCTGAATGATGAATGGTTCGACTGTGATCTTGAAATATATCATTTTGGTCCCATGAGGTATGTTTGGGAAGGATAAATCCCAATTTGAGGATGGGGCAAATCACCTGTTATGAGCATAATACGAACGAACGAACAGCCCCGACTCTTTACAGAAGCGGAGCTGTTCGTTATTGATACATGCATAGGACATCTGATAGACAGTACATATGTAAAAGCAAAGGCATCGAGACAAATGATATGCTACCCCCGTATAGGACAATGAAATATAAAAGTCCTATATGGGGGTATTTCCTATCAGCAAGCCCGTAACTATTTCATTGAGCCTTTAGATGTAGGTTATGAAGAAGCTATAAAGTGAGCTTTTCGTTCACTGGAAACTTAGAAGACTTAAAACTGCTCAAGGTTGAATGATAAGAGCCGTATGAAGGGAGACTTTCACGTACGGTTCTGTGACAAGTTTGGGGTGAAACTCCCCTTACTTACCCGACTGAAAGGCCGGCTACTCAATTAATGGGTAGCCTCCTATCCGATTTTTATATTTTTATAGCGCTTATATTAAATAAAATCTATGATATGCCACCAAAATTGAACAATAAATGCCAATATTGTCTACTTATTGGAAATAAAAAAATACTATATAATGGAATTGAGATATTTATACAATATGCCAATATTATTCCTGATTATACTTTATATAAATAAGGGTAAAAATGGTGTAAGAAGAATTAAAAGCAATTAAGATTTTGGAATAAAACGGGGTGTCAGACCTGACACTACCACAAAGCATAGTGAGGTAAAAAATATGAAAAAAAACTTAAGAAAACTACTGCCCCTGGTTCTTGTGCTGGCTATGGTATTTTCCCTGGTTCCTGTGGGAACTTCTGTGTCCTCAGCTGCCAGCGGCAAAAACTTTGTAGTATACTTCCCTAATTGGGGCATGTATAATACGGCACATATGTCAATGAATGTAGGTATGATCCCATGGAATAAAGTAACATGTATAAATCATGCATTCTTTACTATTGATCCAAGTTATAAACTTGTTTCGACTGACGAATACGCAGACTTCCAGGCTACCTTCGCACACTCCGAAGGCTGGGATCCCGGCATGATAAGGGGACACTTCGGAGAATACAAATATTACAAGACACAGTATCCGAATGTAAAAGTTGTTATCTCAGTTGGCGGATGGACAAGAGGTGAAAACTTTCACGCAATGGCTCTGACATCATCAAGCAGAGCAATATTCATTCAAAGTGTCATAGATTTCCTGAAGAAATATCCATTTATTGATGGTGTAGATCTTGATTGGGAATACCCCGGAGTCAATAGGGCAAAAGATCCTAATGACGAGTATGACAGGGGCTGTCCCGGCGGACCTGAGGACAAGCAGAATTTCACAGCATTGCTGAGGGAACTCCGCGAAGCATACAATAATAACGGTATGTCCGATAAACTTCTTACCATAGCTGCACCAGGAGGTTATGAAAAAGTTGATTTAACAGAACCTGATGTATATTCGCAATATTTGGATTGGTTAAATATAATGACATACGACATTCATGGAGCATGGGAGACAGTTACAAACCACCAGTCAGCAATTTACAAGAATCCAAATGACCCATCCGGAACTTCACCGGTTGATATCAAAAACAAATACAATACAGATTACATAATGAAATACTATAGGGATACTTATAATGTTCCTGCATCTAAGCTTAATGTAGGTTCACCTTTCTATTCCCGCGGTTGGAAAAATGTAGCTGCCGGTACAGGTACAAACGGCCTATTTGCCACAGCCAGCGGTGCTCCTGTGGGTAACCTTGATAATCCAAGCAGCCCTGGAGGACAGAATTCCTATGCCCAGATGAAGGTGCTGGAAAATACTGCAGGCTATACAAAATACAGAGATTCAGTATCTCAGGTTCCTTGGCTTTATAACAGCTCCTTGGGTATCATGTATACCTATGAAGATGAAACTTCTGCAGCCGCAAGATGTGACTATGTCATTAATAACGGCTTTGGTGGAATCATCGGTTGGGAAATTTCTTGTGATACCTCTAATTTCGCATTAACTAATACAATATCCAATAAGCTTGGTATAAACGGTACTGCAACTGTGGCAATTCCAACCTTCAGTCCTGCAGGTGGAACGTATACATCTGCACAGTCAGTTAGTATATCCTGTGCTACAAGTGGTGCTACCATAAGGTATACCACAAACGGAAGTGAGCCTACAGCTACTTCTACCCAGTACACAGAGCCTATCCGCGTATCAAGCACTACTACAATAAAGGCAAAGGCTTTCAAGTCAAGTATGAATGATTCAGCTACAGCAAGTGGTACTTATACCATCAATAGTACCTCACAGGTGGCAGCACCAACCTTCAGTCCTGCAGGTGGAACTTATACATCTGCACAGACCGTAACTATCTCCTGCGCAACAAGCGGTGCCACCATAAGGTATACCACTGACGGCAGTGAGCCTACTGCCGCATCAACACAATACGCGGGTTCTATTAATGTAGCCAGTACTACTACCATAAAAGCCAAGGCTTTCAAATCCGGTATGAATGAATCAGCTGTTGCAAGTGCTACTTTTACTATTACCGGCGGAGATGAAGGAGTTGACCTGGGTAATCCTGCAGGTGCTCCGGCCGCAGGCTCAATAAGCCACAATAACTGGGATGGTGATGGAGTATACGATATTACCATGAATATATGGTGGGGTAATAATGCAACTTCATGGACGATATATGAAAACGATAAAATCGTATTCTCTGAAGCACTTCAAGGAAATTCACCGAATGCCCAAACAGCAGTTTATGGCGTATCGGGAAGAGCAAATGGTACCTACACATATAGAATTGACCTTAAAAACAGGTTTGGTACAACCTCAACCAATACCATAACAGTAAATGTTACAAACGGCAGTACTGTTCAAACAGTAGCTGCGCCTGTCGTTTCGCCAGCAGGAGGAACTTATGCCACGGCACAGAATATTACTGCTTCCTGTGCTACCGAAGGGGCAACCATCAGATATACAACGGATAGAACTGAGCCGGGAGAGAATTCAACCATATGGAGCGGAGCCCTCACAATAACCCACACTACAACTATCAAATTCAAAGCTTTCAAAACGGGGATGAACCCATCCGAAACTGTAACAGCTACTTATACCATTCAGGATAACTCGACTGTTGCAACACCTGCCTTCAGTCCTGCAGGGGGAACATATTCATCAGCACAGAATGTTACTATTTCCTGTGCTACAGCAGGTGCTACCATCAGATATACTACCGATGGTTCCACACCTACTTCATCCTCTGCACAATATACAGGTGCAATATCTGTTACGGGCACTAAAACAATAAAGGCAATTGCTATGGCATCAGGCATGAATAATTCAGTTGTTGCAACTGCTGCTTACACCATCAGCAGCGGCGGTTATTCTGCATGGGCTCCGAATACGGCATATAGCGTGGGAACTATAGTATCTTACAACAGCAGCAACTATAGGTGCTTGCAGGCACATACTTCCCTCGCTGGTTGGGAACCGTCCAATGTTCCTGCATTGTGGGAATTAGCCAAATAAAATAAGGAGGATATATTATGCATGCTTTAAGAAAGAAATCATTTGTCAAAATTCTGACATTAGTAATGGTGTTTACATTATTATGCGGTATTTTTACTACAATCCAGATAAGTGCAGCCGATAGAGGGGCATGGGCTCCGAATACTGCATATGCAGTAGGTGATACAGTAACATATAGCGGAAGTACTTATAGCTGTCTTCAGGCACATACTTCCCTCGTAGGTTGGGAACCATCCAATGTTCCTGCTTTATGGCAGCCAGGCGGCAGCGGATCTACACCTACACCTACACCTACACCACCAGCAACAAACGGAGTGACATTCTATAAAGATATAAACTATGGTGGAACAGCAATAACACTTGGAGTAGGCAATTATACACTGTCTCAGTTGAACGCAAAAGGAATTCCAAATGATTGGATGACTTCATTAAAGGTTCCAAACGGTTGGACTGTAGAAGTATATGAGCATGACAATTTCGGTGGAACAAAATGGACCTTTACTTCAAGTTCTTCTTATGTTGGCGACACTGCCAATGACAAGATGTCATCAGTTAAGATTTATATCGGTACAGTAGTAACCTTCACAAACCCTATTGTAGCACCCACGGCGGCCGACCCGTCTGTAGTTTTCAAGGACGGCTATTACTACTACTGTAAAACCACGGGCGGGGGAATAGGTGTTGCAAAGACCCAGAGACTGCAGGACATCGGCGGTGCTCCTATGGTGAAGGTTTATACTCCTCCCTCTGGAACTGCATACTCAAAAGAAATATGGGCGCCGGAGCTCCAGTACATCAATGGAAAATGGTATATATACTTTGCTGCAGATGACGGACAGAATGTCAATCACCGTATGTATTGCCTGGAGAGCAATTCACAGGACCCCCAGGGCTCCTATACCTTCAGAGGGAAGGTGACATCCTCGGACGATAAATGGGCTATAGACGCTACCGTTCTGCAAAAGACAGATGGTTCCCTGTATTTTGTATGGTCAGGCTGTGAAAATGGTGCGGCTGCCCCGCAGAATCTCTATATAGCTCCCATGAGCAATCCTTATACCATAAGCGGTGCAAAGGTCATGATTTCTACTCCCACCTATGCTTGGGAAAAGAACGGAGCGGCAATCAACGAGGCGCCTGAGGTGCTGATGAAAAACGACAAAATACACATTATCTATTCTGCAAGTGCCAGTTGGTTGAATGACTACTGCCTCGGAAGAATTACATGTTCAGATGGCAACGTTTTGAACCCTGCCTCATGGGTAAAAAACAGCACTGCTGTTTTCAGTCAGGCAGCAACTGCTTATGGAGTAGGGCATAACACCTTTACCAAATCCCCTGATGGTACTGAGGACTGGATAGTATACCATGCCTTCCAAAATTCCGGAGGAGGATGGGGAAACAGGAGCGTAAGAGCCCAAAGGTTCACATGGAGCGGAGACTATCCCGTATTTGGAACTCCGACAGCTTATGGTGCCATAGTGGAAGAGCCTTCAGGAACTGTCAAGGTCGATTTCTCCAGATTTGAAGCCATAAATATTTCCCTTAACTTCATACGCCACATCAATGGCCGAGGACGTATAGACTCGAATGTCACCCCCTTTGATGACAGTAAGTTCAGGCTGGTTCCCGGACTGGCTGATGCCAATGGAGTATCCCTGGAGTCTGTGAACTTCCCAGGCTGCTATCTGAGGCATAAAAATGGGGAGATTTGGCTGAATTCCAATGACAATTCTCAGCTGTTCAAGGATGATGCCACATGGTACATACGTCCGGGCTTGGCCATGTCTTCTGCTGTCAGCTTTGAGTCCAAGAATTATCCGGGAAGGTATATACGCCATCGCGATGGATTATTATATTGCGAATCAGCCACCGATGCCCAGGGCAGAAATGATGCCACCTTCTGGCAGAGGTAGGCTTGCCGGGACTGAAGCGGAATGTGAAATTGAATAGAAACTAAAATCTATGCCGTCTGAGGTGAAGTAAAAGTATTCGCCTTAGGCGGCTATTTAATATACACTACTATATTTTGGACTGAAAGTTTGATATAATTAATAAATAAGAATTTTAAAAAGAATAAAATCCACTATTTATGAATGAATTACACACTTGCAACTTGAAGTTGACAATATGCATTTCGAGAAATATAGAAAATGACATCATAGTTTGCTAGCATTTGGTTATCAAATTGCAGGAGGTATTAACAATGAATTTAGGTGAAAAAATTTATAAGTTAAGAAAAGAGAAAGGATTGTCACAGGAAGCTCTGGCAGAAGCAAGTTGGAACAACAACCAAGCTTAGATAAGAGTGTAATAAGTATAGCTAACAGGAATATGTACGAGAGGAAAATTAAAATGTGTATTGATTTTGTAAACTTAACAACAGAAAACCTTGTCAATGAACATTTATGTTGCATTATACGCAGTAAAAAGCCCCATCAAGGTATTGATGCGAAGCGACAATGGCTTTCTGACCGACTAAATGAAGGTCATGTCTTTAGAAAGTTAAATGCAAAGGCTACGGTATTTATTGAATATGCTCCCCTGGAAACAGCTTGGGTTCCCATAATTGGTGACAACTATTATTATGTGTATTGCTTATGGGTTTCTGGTAGTTACAAAGGAAAAGGGTATGGAAAATTGCTGATGGAGTATTGCCTCGCTGATGCCAAAGAAAAGGGGAAATCCGGCATTTGTATGCTCGGAGCAAAGAAACAAAAATCCTGGCTTTCAGACCAGTCCTTTGCGAAAAAGTTCGGCTTTGAGGTTGTTGATACTACCGATAATGGATATGAATTACTTGCACTTTCTTTTGACGGAACAACACCAAAGTTCGCACAGAATGCTAAAAATCAAAAAATTGAAAGCAAAGAGCTAACAATTTATTATGATATGCAATGTCCCTATGTCTATCAAAACATTGAGATAATAAAACAGTATTGTGAAATAAATGATGTTCCTGTATCTTTAATTCAAGTGGATACGCTACAAAAAGCAAAGGAATTGCCTTGTGTTTTCAATAACTGGGGTGTGTTTTATAAAGGAAATTTTGAGACAGTGAATTTGTTATTAGATGTCGGCTACTTAAAGAGAATACTCAAAAAATAAAAAAACAATTTTGGCTTTTCACGTTGATTATTAGGATTAAAAAAGTTCCCTGTGAATGTAAAGGTGAAAATTCACTTTGGAAAGTTGTCGGTATTGGGCTTGTTGCAGATCTTTGCATTGAAGTGTTTCAGTATATTACCAAAATAGGCAGCTTCGATGTCGATGACATAATTCTTAATATGATTGGAATTGTTCTTGGATATTTGTTGATTCAATTCTATGAGTCAAACAAGGGAAATAATTTTTTTCCGTATCGACAAAAGAGGAAGCGATAGAGAGGTTGACAAGGAGTCGATAAAGTGTCAAAATCCAATTTGTCGAAGGTGAGAGGTTACTAACAATGATGTATCAAATTATAATGTAACGGAAAAGAAATTTATCGGAGGGCATAATGATAACCGAAAAAGAAATTACAGAAACACTTAAAAATGAGCTATATCCACTTCCTTACATATATGCATTATGGTTAGAGGGTTCGTTTGCTATGGGACATGCCGACGAATATTCAGATATCGATTACTGGATTGATGTTGATGATGATTATGTAAATGATGCTTTGGAACATGTTGAAATCGCGTTAAAAAAATTAGGTGAATTGGATGAGCGGGACGAAACCGGAAATGATCATCCGAAGCTTGGGCAGATTGTATATCATATAAAGGGTTCAAGTCCGTATTTGGTACTGGATTTTAATTGGCAGCTCCACTCAAGAGACAGAAAAGAATATCATTACATAAATAATGATATCGTAGAAGGAGCATTGGTCATATTTGATAAAGACGATGTTATACGATTTGAAGAAGCAGATGCTCAGGAAATCATCAAAAATAAAGAAAACTGTAAAAAGGAATGTGATTATAGATATAGTCAGCATCTTCGAGTAAGAAAATATATTAGCAGAGGCACTTTCGCAGAAAGTTATGCGTATTACAATAAGTTTGTTATAGAGCCGCTTGTTATGTTTTTGAGATTAAAGTATACCCCGTTATATCCATACCATTATTTTCTACATATATCAATGCATATGCCACAGGCTGTTGTTGAGCGTTTGGAGAAGCTAATACAAGTAAAATCGTTGGATGAGATGGAAAACAGAATGAGGGAAGCAGAAGAATGGTATCATGAGTTGCATGAGGAACTTTATTGACGAATAAACGTACTTCCCATTATATTTAATAAATGTGGTAAGAATAAGAACAATTAGTAGTACTACAAATGGGATAGAGTTTACTTTTTAGGAAAGGGCTTCATACTTAATGGAGAAATTTAATTAGCGAGGAGTGAAAGCAGAATGGATTATATAAATCCACCAACAGAATCACCTAAAAATGTTACCCACAAAACATTTTACAGTGAACTGTTCAGTCACGAAATCGGTTATAATATCTATCTTCCGCCTGATTATGAAAAAAGCGGGAAAAAATACCCGGTCGCGTACCATCTTCACGGGTGGACGGGCAACGAATCAACCGACATATGGACCTTGGAAAAGGTTTATTCAAACAGACAATCCATTATCGTTTTTGCTAACAATTCACCGGTTATCGAAAATATCGATAATCTGCCTGTCGAATCAATGATAATTAACGAACTGATACCGCATATCGACGGGAAATACAGGACAGACGCAACCTGCGAAAACAGGTCAATTTCTGGTTTTTCAATGGGCGGCGGAATGGCCTTTTATTATGCTGTTAAATATCTTGAACTATTTGCTTCTGTAACTGCCTACGCAGGCACTTACCACCATTATTATCACAAAGATTACCATGGTGTAGGGGAATCGCCGGACAAAGCCGTCAAATTATATGAAGATATGATGAGAGAGAAGATATATTTAGAAGAAAACAATGTTTTATATGTGATAAGACAAAACACGGAAAAAATATGCGGTAAGTTACACATAAAAATTCATGTCGGAACGGCTGATGTATTATTTTGCGATAATGAGATTATGCATTTGTATTTAGATTCATTGAATATTCCGCACGAATATGTTGTGTTTGAAGGAATCGGACATGAGATGGATAAAATATTGTAATAATCTGCTTATATGTCTGAAATGTCATGTGTGATATGTATATTATAAACATAACGCGGCTGACAAATTTCAGTTTATCGGGAAGTTAGGCAGAGCGAAAAATCAGAATTTGTAGTGATAACATTGGAATTGGTAATTATAATGTAAAGAAAAGGAGTGAAGCTGTCCTATGGATAAGAAAAAATCACTGGTATCGGTAGGGTGCTCCTCCTGAAAATTTTGAACTTGAAGTGCCTTTGATGATTATGAAACAGCTTTTTGAACTTGGCGATTGGGAAGAAGCTAGGGGAGATTTTATCCCTAAAAGAATTGTTATAATATCAGTTTATCCGTAAGTTGAAGGTGATAAGCTGAAGTTGTTGTCACAAGAAAAAACGGGCCATATGTTTAAAAGATTCTGGTGGAGTTATAGGTGCCATCATAGTTCACACATCAGAATACTTATTCTCTTGATAAATTTTAGAGAAAAATTACTGTTGACCGGTGTCGTCTACTGATTAGCATCATTTATCCTTGTGAATTAATTGGAATGGTGGTATGATATATTGAGTTAGTGTATGCTAACTTATTTTTGCCCTTATTAAAATAGTTGACGGGGCGATGCAGCACTATATAAAATTGTTAAGCCATCCAGCTGTGATGTAGAAAGGGTGAATCCATCCTGGAAATCAGCATAAATGAACTTGCAGATTACTATGCAGATGCGAATATGGCTTTTGCAGATATTTTTGAAGCTACCGTACCCTGGAAATGCGGTAGCCAATGAACAAACCACGCCGAATTTTTGCGGGATTATCATTCCCCTGGGCGGATGCGCGTGTTCTATATTAAAAGGAACGCCATATGTAATGAAGCCGGGAATGATCGTACATACAGGTCCGACTTTCCACTTGGAACAGAACCATGAGAACGGAGCGATAGATATGAATATCAATTTGAACGAAGCAATGGAGGAATATGCCCGGCTGCCGTTTACGCCGTATGGGGCGTATTATGTCGAGCATCCTCCCGGTCATATACAAAAGGAATACACAATGGCGGTATCCTCTTTTATCTTCGCACTCAGCGGAGAAGCGGTCGTATATTTGGACAAGGAATCCTTTGCGTATGGCACAGGACGGGTTATTCACTGTGCTCCCGGCAAGCGTTTCAACGCCACAAACAGCCAGGAAAAACCTGCCGCGCTGTTTGAGCTATCCTACCATCACGACGGCGCCAACGCAGATTATATGCACTGTCCTTATGAATTGGAAATCGGCGTGAATCCACGGCTTTTTTCCACGCTGCGGCAATTGGTGGAATTACGGGACAGGCCAAATGCACAGGCTACACTTCAAGTAAAAACGCTTGTGTATTCCGTCCTTTCCGAGATGTTTTCCAGCGCGCAAAGCATTCGGCAGACTGATGCGCACAGTGTCGCCGCAGATGCGAAGGTCTATGTGGAGCAGCATTATATGGAATCACATTCTTTATGCGAACTGGGCGGCAGATACGGCATGTCCGGCAAATATTTCTCCGATGTGTTTAAGCGTCATACAGGCGTCAGCCCGATTGATTATTTGATTGCCTGTCGGTTGGAGCAGGCAAGGAGATTACTGGAAGCTACTGAGTGCAATGTTAAGGAGATTGGGAAAAGCGTGGGCTATGAGGACGCACATTATTTTCGGCGGCAATTCAAAAGGAAATTCGGTGCATCTCCAAGTGAGTGGCGTGAGCATATTTTTCAAGTGAAACAGACCGGAAATAATCCCCCTAAATTTCAGGAAATATGCCCTTCCAAAGCAGATTATGGTTTGTTATACTAACCGACAGAAACGGGTTAGCCTATTCTAACTATGATTATATTGGAGGAATGAAAAATGAAAAAACTGACGGGGCTGATTTTATCAGCCGTATTTTTAACAGGAATTTTAGCTGGCTGTGCCGGAACACCTGCGGGAAACAACACAAGTACATCGGAGAATACCACGGCAATATCGGATACCAATACGCCGGAGCCGGCGCAAAGCGAGGAAACCGCGTTTCCTTTTACTTATACAGATGCCAGAGGAAAAGACGTGACCATTGAGAAAAAGCCGGAACGGATCGCCTCTGTGACTTGGATGATAACAGAAAACTTATTTGCGTTGGAGACACCGCCCGTTGCGGCCGATACATGGACTTTGTTATCCGAATGGGCTTCTATGAAAGAATATTTCCAAAAATATCAAGTGGAGAGCCTTGGTGAAAGCCATACCGAAATCAATCTTGAAAAGCTTCTGGAAATTAAACCCGATCTGATCCTTGCAACCACTGCGAATGAAAAAATTTACGAACAGCTTGAAAAAATTGCGCCTGTTATCGTGTTTGACAGCGGAGTATTGTTTGCGGATTGGCAGAATTCCATCAGAGAAATCGCAAAGGTAGTTGGAGAAGAAACAGCCGCTGAAAATTTTATCGACACTACAACGGTTCAGGTTGCAGAGGGCAGAGAGAAAATTGCGCAAACGGGAAAAACGGTAGGTTTCTTGCGGGTTATAAGCAAGAGCTTTTCGGCGTTTGGCATAGGCCAACTGAGTATGTATTATGATACAGAAAAGGGGCTGGGATTAACTGTGCCGCAGGGATGGGCTGAAGAAGGGGCCGAGCTTTCACTTGAAGGCCTTTCGGAAATCAACCCGGATTATCTCTTTGTATCAGGAGGTGAGGATCAGGAATATATGGATGAACTCAGCAAGAATTCTGTTTGGAATTCACTGACTGCCGTTAAGGAAGGTCATGTTTATCCTATTGACCTGTCTGGGTTGACAGGCGGTCCGCTCGCCACTAAATATGGCGTACAGACTGTGCTTGACGCTTTAGCCGAATAACAACTTTATTCCATACCGAAAGGAGGACGCGCAAAATGAAAATCGACATCAACAAGCTGGCGGAGCATTTTGCGCGCACTTCTTTTCAGGTGGAAACGGTGTACCGTTATGTGCGTGAGCATGGGATGTGTTACAATGCCCATTCCGAGCCGTTCCCCGGCTTTGTGTTTCCTTTAAACGGAAAGGCGGAATTTGTTTTCAACGGAAAATCCTATATTCTTGCACCGGGAAACGTCGTTCATGGCGGCGCTCACATGCGGTTGAACAGGCGCGTCCTTGGAAATACAAGATGGGAGTATCTTTTGATTCTTTACAGCATTACCGCATCCGAGCCGAAAGGGTTTAACCTGCCGAAAGAGCATTTCGAGCTTGCTACTGGTCAAAGCCCCCGGTTGGCGGAATTGCTTTACCGTTTATGGAATATTTCCAGCCAGCCTGGTGGCGTTGCCATGTTTCAGACAGAAACATTGTTCCGTGACGTTTTAGAGGAAGTGTTCGTTTGCGCGCGCAATCAGACCAGTGGTGATGCACAAGACTTATTCGAACAAGTTTCCGCATACATCCATGAGCGCTACATGGAGCACCTCACAGTCCCAAGGCTTGCTGAACAAAGCGGCGTGAATAGAAACCGGCTCGCTTATGTGTTTAATAAATATGCGGGCATGGGGCCGGGAGATTATTTGCTCCAGTATCGTCTGAATCGCGCGAAGGAGCTTTTGATTGCGAGCAAAGCTCCATTGCACGAGATAGCGCAGGCTACCGGGTTCAACGATCCCTTCCATTTTAGCAAGGTGTTTAAGAAGCAGTTTGGAATTTCACCCAGTGAATTCCGGGATAAATTCATAAATAACACATGCTGATTTCTGAAATAACACATTCCCATATGAAGAACGGTTTGCTATACTAACCTGTGCCGAGTTAGATAAGTCTAACTACTATCATATTGGAGGAATGTAAAATGAAAAGACTGATGGGACTGACTTTATCAGTTGCACTTTTAACAGGTATTTTGGCTGGCTGCGCTGGAACGCCCGCAGAAAATAGCAGTACAAGCACGCCGGAAAGCTCGTCCGCGGTTTCAGATAAGAGCACGCCGGAAGCCAGTGATACCGAAGCGGCAGCGTGGCCGCGAACATATGTGGACGCACTTGGGAGGGAGATCGTTCTGGAAAAAAAGCCGGAAAGAGTTGCCCTTCTGTTTTTCCGTAATTTTGAGCATATGTTTTTGCTTGATGAAGCCCCGGTGGCGGCCACAGAGGTTGATATGCTTGATGAATGGGCCTCACTGAAGCCTTATAAGGCAAAATATGATATTGAGGATGTCGGTTCGATGGGCGGCCCCAATATTGAAAAGCTTGTGGAAATTGAGCCGGATCTTATCATCATGTTCTCAGGATCTTATGAACAATACGGTGAAGAAATGGAAAAAATCGCACCTGTTGTAACCGTAGACAGTAATGAGAACAATTGGCAGGGTGCGTTACGGGAATACGGAGAAATTTTAGGGAAAGAGGAAAAGGCCGAGGCTGAAATTGCACGGATAGAAACATTGATTAAGGATTCAAGAGCCTTGCTTGAGGAATACAAGCATAAAACATTTGGTGTCATTATGCTTGGAGAAAAGCAGTATTGGGCCTTCACCACACAGTTTATTTTTAATCAGGAAAACGGTCTGGGACTGAATCCGCCAGAAAACTATGTGGATATGTCTACAAAGGGAGAAGAAATCACGTTAGAGGGATTGGCTTCTATGAATATCGATTATATTTTTACTGCTGATATCGGTGGTTCTGCGGCTGCTTTGGCAGGCTACCTGGAGAACCTGGAAAGCAATTCCGTATGGAATTCTCTTGATGCCGTTAAAAATGGTCATCTATATGCATTGGACAGTTCGATTTCGGCAGGCGGACCGTTGGGGATAGAGTTGGGGATTGAAACAATTCTTACGGCGCTGTCAAACTGACAGTAAGCAGCAAACAAGAAATGATTCAAAAAGTAAACAGGGCTTTGAAAAAGGAGGGGCGAAAAATGGAGGAGAACTTAACTTCGTCGGTCTGGAATGCTCTGAAAGCCGTTAAGAACAAGTGTGTCATTTACCTGCCGCAGGAAGCTATGCTTAAACGGCAGGATGTCCGGCGGAGACCTGTTCAGCTTCAGCCTGCTGGCCAACGTAATGGTTATGCCTATTCTTATGCTGGACGAGGCAACCTCCTCTCTGGATACACAGACCGAAGCCGCCATCCAGCAGTCTCTTGCAGAGCTTTCCAAAGGGCGTACAACGCTGATTATCGCCCATCGGCTGGCGACGGTACGAAACGCCGACCGTATCATCGTACTGACGGAAAGCGGCATAACTGAGCAGGGCAATCATGAACAATTATTACAGCAGGGCGGTATATGCAGCCGCCTGCACCGGGCGCAGGCCGGGGCATAGCAGCAAGGAGGCAACCATCTGATGTATCAAGTAAATGAACCGGTACAGCCGGTCCAAGACATAAAAGAGAAAAAGAAAGGCAGGGCATGGGTCGCATGGCTGATCATTGTGTTCGGCAGCGGGATACTCCTGCTGGTCATGGCGTTTTCCATTACCAAAGGAGCGGCGGAGATTCCGCTGCAGACGGTATGGGACGCCCTGTTCCGCTTTGATATGGAAAATACCCATCACCTGATCGTGATAGACCTGCGCCTTCCCCGCGTTATTGCCAGCTCTCTGGTAGGCGCGGCCTTTGCCGTGGCGGGAGCCGTTATGCAGGGTACTACCCGCAATCCCATGGCGGATTCCGGCCTGATGGGTCTCAACGCCGGTGCGGGTTTTGCGCTGTCCATCTGCTTTGCGTTTTTCCCCGGCATGGGATATATGCAGATTATTCTGTTCTCGTTTCTCGGCGCCGCTTTAGGTGCGGGGCTGGTGAACGGAATCGCGTCGCTCCGTCGCGGGGGTGCGACACCCATGCGCCTTGTGCTGGCGGGAGCAGCGGTAAGTGCACTCTTAGCTGCACTCAGCCAGGGTATTGCCCTGTATTTTGACGTGGCGCAGGACATCATGTTCTGGACGGCGGGCGGTGTAGCCGGTTCCAACTGGGAGCAGATACGCATCATGACGCCATGGATCATCGGCGCACTCCTGGGTGCTGTCGCCCTTTCCCGCTCCGTATCCCTGCTCAGCCTTGGCGAGGATGTGGCGAAAGGACTTGGAGTGAATACGGCAGTGGTAAATGCCCTCTGCTCCCTCAGCGTGCTGGTTCTCGCGGGGGCTTCTGTATCCGTAGTGGGTGCGGTGGGCTTTGTTGGGCTGATTATCCCCCATCTGGCACGTTTCCTTGTGGATGTGGATTACCGTTTCATCATACCGTCTTCGGCGGTGCTGGGGGCTCTTTTGGTCGTGCTGGCGGATTTAGGCGCACGTACACTCAATCCGCCCTTTGAAACTCCTATCGGTGCACTGATTGCTTTGGTTGGTGTTCCCTTTTTCTTATATCTGGCACGTAAACAAAGGAGGGCACTGTAATGACCGAACAACAAAAGAAAAACGAAGCCTACAAGCATAAAATCGCCATCCGCAATACGGCTATTGGCTTCGGCTGTGCGGCTCTGCTTGTGATCTCCTTTGTCATCAGCATGAATACGGGATACACAAAACTTACCCCGTTGGATACCCTGCGTACACTGTTCGGCGGCGGCACGGACAAGGAAAACCTGATTTTATTTGATTTCCGTCTGCCGCGAATCATTGTTTCTATCCTGGTGGGCGCAGGGCTGGCTCTGTCCGGCTGCATTATCCAGGGCATTTCCAAAAACGCCCTGGCAGACCCCGGTTTACTCGGCATCAACGCCGGCGCAGGGCTGATGGTCATCCTGTATGTTCTGTTCTTCGGCGCACAGTCCTTTCTGTCGGTGTTTACCCTGCCGTTCCTGGCACTGGCGGGGGCGGGGGTGACAGCCATTGCTATCTACACGTTGGCATACAAAAAAGGAGAAGGGGTCGCACCCATGCGCCTGATTTTGACCGGTGTCGCGGTGCAGGCAGGCATATCGGCACTGACCACCGTATTGGTAGTGAAGCTGGATGAAACACAGTTTAACTTTGTGGCAACGTGGCAGGCTGGGAGCATTTGGGGGTCAAACTGGAAATTCGTGCTGGCTCTGTTTCCATGGATGGCGCTACTGCTCCCTTATGTGCTGTATAAAGCTCGTATTTTGGATGTGCTGAATATGGGCGACGATGTAGCTTACGGCCTGGGCGCGTCGGTGGAAAAAGAACGGCGCTGTCTGTTTGCGGCCGCCGTTGCATTGGCAGCTTCCTGCGTGGCGGTGAGCGGCAGCATCAGCTTTGTAGGTCTGATTGCCCCCCATCTGGCAAGGCGGCTGGTGGGACCGAAGCACGCCATATTGCTGCCCACCTGCGCATTAACGGGAGCTGTGCTCGTATCCGTAGCCGACACCATTGCACGGGTGATCGTGCAGCCCTCCGAGATTCCCACCGGTATTATGGTCGCCATTATCGGCGCACCGTATTTCCTCTATTTGCTGGCAAAGAGCAGGCAGTAACGGAGGAGAAAATTAGATGAACAGCACCACCTGTACTTCCTATAACCTCATCCCGCAGGCTCAGGATGAATAGGTGTGCTGATGTATTATTTAAATTTCTCGTAATAGAAGAATCGTATCAGTCACTGTTTACTATATTGCAAACTATTGGTATAATTGTAATATTAGCATAATACATTCGCAATCTGCAGGGGGATAAATAATGTGTAAAAATTGGATGTTGGATGAGATGTTCCAGCCAGGAGTTGATTTTACAAATGTAGATGAGGTTGCACTATATGACTCAAAACAAGGAACAAATTTCGAAGTAAAAAAGGAGCTGGCACAAAAACTTGGTATAAAAAAGGGAGATGTTGTGATTGAATTCGGTCCCGGAACTGGAGCGCTATCTTTTGCATGTGCTCAAGAAGGTGCAAAAGTTTTTGCTGTAGATACCTCGAAGGCGATGCTGGACTATATTCAAATGAAATATAAGAAGTTAAAGATGGACAACATTATGTGTATTCATTCAGGCTTTTTATATTATGAACATAAAGGCGAATCCGCTGATTTTATAATAACGGAATATGCCTTTCATCATCTCCCTGATTTCTGGAAGGCAAAGGCGTTACTTAATATCTATAATCATCTTAAAATAGGGGGCAAGTTCTATCTTAGGGATGTAGTATTTAGTTTTAACCCTGAAGATATGGAGTTTTATATTGAAAACTGGATAGAAAAATTTACATCCAGCGGGTTATGGTCTAAAAAAGAGTTTGAGTTGCATGTTTCAAAGGAGTTTAGTACATATAGTTGGATTATTGAAGGGTTGATTGAAAATGCAGGATTTAAAATTATATCAAAGGAATATGATTCAGATTTGAAAACTTACGCATCTTATTTATGTGAGAAATAGAAGTAAACAATACACATTCATCTCAGTACAATATTATATATTTACAACTACTATATTGAGAATACTGCCGCACATTTATTCTGATAAAATTACACTGGAAGAATTTAAGGACGGGGTGTATATCAATATAAGTCAACAATAGACAATAGCAAAGCCGTGACTTTATTAATTAAGAAATAACTTCCGCCCCAACGTATATGGAGACTGTAATCCTTTTGCAGCGGCAGAAACCTTGATAAATAAGGATTAAGATTGAGTTTAGAGTTCTAGTGCAAGTAATCCTTGAGTATATAAAACAGATATCATGAGATTTTTTAATAAGGTAGATTGGAGAGGTAATAATGGGGAATACGGATAAGTTTGAAATGATAGCCAGTATATATGACACTCCTGAAAGGGTCCAAATTGCAAAGGTATCATCAGATGCCATTTGTGAATATTTAGTTGATGCTAAAAGTAAGGATGCTATTGATTTTGGGTGTGGAACGGGTCTTGTTGGAATGAACTTGCTAAATGATTTTAATTCCATTCTTTTTCTGGATACATCACAAAACATGATTAATCAGATAAAGCAAAAAATTTCTAGTTCTAATATGCGGAATGCAGCTACTTTATGCTTTGACTTTGAAAAAGATAGTCTTATAGATTTACATGCTGACTATATTTTTATGGCCCAGGTTTTACTTCATATTAATGATGTTGAATTAGTTTTATCAAGATTATATGAAGTTTTAAAAGAAAACGGACATTTATTAATCGTAGATTTTGATAAAAATGAAAGAATTGTTTCTGATATGGTTCATAACGGATTTGATCAGATAGAGTTAGCTGATATTATGACAAAAATAGGATACAGGGATATTCAATCAAAAATTTTTTATACTGGAAGTAAAATATTCATGGGGCATGATGCATCTTTGTTTATTCTTGATTCTCAGAAAAGGAGTTAGAAATCCTTATTTTAGTCAATGGATTTAAGAATCTTGAGTAAGCGCGTACTTGTGTGGATTTTCTTTTTATAAACCTGAGTGGCGCCGATTTCCTTGCAAGTCTTGCCGGTGCCCTTGTATTCACGTTTGCAATACTCGGTATTGATGTAACTTGAGACGGTAAAGTATTTGTTGCAGTTTTTACAGACCTTGAAAAGTTTTTCTCGCTTGATGCATTCCCGCAGGAGGAAATCAATAATATCATAAATGCTCTTGGGGAGCAGAACATGTGTAAATCCGATGCCCTCAACCATTTCAAATCCAACTGGAGGAAGGTGAAGACCATTAGATATTTAAACAGTTTTTCACTATCTCGGAAGAGAGTGAATAATCCCAATGCCTATCCTTATAAAGTATTTGCAAATAAATCTGAAAAGGTATTACTGTTTCAGCCAGTCACTCTTTTGTATGGAAATAATGCTTCTGGAAAATCTACTGTACTTAATATTATAGCAAATAAGTTACAAATAGAAGGAAACGAATTTGCAACGAGTAACAAGTATGGGATACCACCTTACTTTTCTGATTTCATACATGAATGTGATTATGAATTAGGAGAAGATGAAGCTGGTAAACAATTGGATCATATACCACAAGGCAGCAGATATATTAAGAGTGAAGATATTCTATATGAAATTAAGAAAATCCAGCAGGAGCAGATTTTAGGGGATGGATATGTATATGAACACGTTAGAAGAGGATTGACAAAAGAGCAGATTCCTGGTTTGAAAGATTCAAAATTAATGTATGATCAAATAGAGAACCTTAAGTTTGCCCAGGAAAAGTATTCTAATGGGGAAACAACATTACAGATGCTGGATGATTATATTGAACCTGACGCACTCTATCTGTTAGATGAACCAGAAGTATCGTTATCCCCAGCCAATCAGGTATTACTGGCAGAAAAGATTAATAAAATGGCCAGATTTCTAGGAAACCAGTTTATTATCTCAACGCACTCTCCGTTCATGCTTGGAACTTTAAATGCAAAAATATATAATTTGGATTCGAATGAAATGGAAACTGCAAGATGGACGGAGCTGGGAAATGTAAGGTATTTTTACGATTTTTTTGTAAAGCATAAGGAGGAATTTGAAAAAAATAAATAAATGAAAAGACGGAGCTTATGGATTGGAAAATTTGTAGAATGTTTAAAAAGTACTTAGCTGCAGGACATTGTAGTTTGATAGTATTTGGTTATCAAATCACAGGAGGTATTAACAAATGAATCTAGGTGAAAAAATTTATAAGTTAAGAAAAGAGAAAGGATTGTCACAAGAAGCTCTGGCAGAAATTATTTAACAATAATATCTTCCGGGAGCTGTTGCAGCAGTCCCTAACAATATTATTAAGATATGCCAGAAGTGTTATTCAGGCGGTAAAGATTTTACAAATCAAGGTGGAAATGTAGTTGATTTTCTTTATGCTACTAGGCAAAATCAAAATGTTATAATAGTTGAAATAAAGACTCCTTTAACGAAACTTATCGGGGTAAGGTTTAGAGATTCTGAGATTATAATATTATGAGGAGGAAATAAAATTGAGCAGGTATGAAGAAGGATTAAAAATAATTGAGGAAAGGTGTGGCAGCGGAAAAGATAATATCATTTCTCTCTCGACTATCGCAATGGAACCGAACGCTGACGGTAACCCCCGTCCTTATGTCCGTGATGTGGACGCTTATTATGAAGATGGTGTGTTTTATGTTACTACTTGGGCAAAATCAACTAAAATGCAGCAGATAGCTCAAAACCAAGAAGTTGCATTTGCGGTTTGCTTCGAGTGGTTTTCCGGAAACGGAAACGGCGAAAATCTCGGATGGGTTTTAGACCCTAAAAATGCTGAGTTAAGGTCTAAACTTCGTGAAGCATTTGCCAATTGGTACGACGACGCAAATAATGAAACGGATGAAAACTGCATTATTTTGGCAATCCGTATCACAAGAGCCACGGTAATTAAAGATCACGGTGCTGTTCGTTACAATATGGACTTTGTGAATAAAGTGGAGACTGAAGAAGGGAAAATTAAATAAGGTGGTAAGTCGTATTTTATAGGAGCTTTCGATATTAAAGCAAAATTTTTTAATAGATAATGCTGAAATTTAGATTAAGGTTATAGAAAATAAACCATATCGCCAAAGGCCTCACCATGCCAAAGTGGAATCTTTTTTACCTCCTCAGGGCACATGGAGACAATAATGACATTTGTTATTTCATAGCTTTCAGTTGAATTTCATATAGCTGGACAAAAAATGATAATAAAGAATAGTTCTCTTAAGATAAATAAACAGGAATTTATGGAGGAAAATATGAAAGATAAAATTGCAGAAAATATTAACATACTGGGTAGATTCTGTGGAAAAAGAGACGTTTCTGCGTTAACCTCAAATGAACTGAAAGTAAAATATTATTTGGAACAAGTTGACGTTATGGTACTTTTTGGCGGAAGTATTATTACAGGCGGAGATGTATTGGCAGAAGCAATGAAAAATGGAATTGCAAAAAAATATGTCATTGTTGGTGGAGCGGGACATACGACAGAAACTTTGCGAGTGAAAATGCATACTGAATATCCAGAAATTGAAACTAACGGACTCCCAGAAGCAAAGGTGTTTGCAGCATATTTGAAGTACAAATATAACCTGGAACCAGATTTTTTGGAATGCAAATCTACAAACTGCGGGAATAATATAACATGTTTATTAGACTTGCTGATAGAAAATAATATTTCTTTTAAAAGCATTATTCTTTCGCAGGATGCAACTATGCAACATCGTATGGAGGCGGGACTTCGAAAATATATTTCTCAAGATAATATAATAATAAATTATGCGGTTTATGATGCAGAGGTGGTTGTAAGAGATGATAAATTAGAGTTCAAACAGAATATTTTGGGAATGTGGAATATGGAAAGATATATTACACTATTGATGGGCGAAATTCCACGACTTTCAGATGATGCTGAAGGATACGGGCCAAATGGTAAAAATTACATTGCACATGTAGAAGTACCAATTGAGGTTAATAATGCGTTTATGGAATTAAAGAAAGTATATGGAGCTTTCATTCGTGAAGCAAATCCACTTTATGCATCATAACGACAAATTTTACCTAAAGAATTTGCAGGAGGTGTTACATTGAAAGAGTAGCAAAACTCAAAACTGAAGCAATTTTTTGGTGCTAATAAAAAAATGTGAGATTTGTTTTTAAAAAAGAAAAGCATAGCTCTTTTTTTTCATAGAAAAGTTCGCCCTAATGAGATAAAAACGCTCCGCTTTGGATCGCACTGCGACGGATTGGAATTATGTTGCCGATGCAACCTGCTGCAGGAGGAGAATCCCGCAAACCGGATAAACTGCAGAGTATGTACTGACTATAAGAAATGCTCCGCCACTAAAGGCAGTTGACTCAAGTGATAAATATGAACTATTGCTGAACACAATGGTGTTCTGGCAATCGGCTCCGGGGTTTAGCAGCGGAATCATTTCTTCAGTTACTGTTTTGAATATAATAATTCATATTTTCCATTGCCCATTCTCTGTTATATGCATGGGTCTCCATTGAACTGGGATCGTAAATGGATGCACAATAAGCAGTCCTTTTTCCTGCTTCGAGCTCAACAAAAAACTCCAGGTATTTCCATTTGAATTTATTAACAAAAGGTTCATTTTTATGGGAATTACTATGGATATTAAAACAGGTATTTGTAACCTTATCCTGTTTACAGTATCCTTGTACTATACAATCAGCACAGGGTATTGTCTGTGCCATGTCTATATCAATCAGCGCAATCATATTCGGATCACTCATATAACCCGCCTTGAAACTGGTATAATTTATAACTCTTGGTGAAAGCTCCGCATCACCATAACAGGTTTCTTCGCTCCAATAGCCTATCTGCTGAATTAATTCAGGCCGCATACCCATACAGCACCCATGTACAAAATCCAGTGCCACATCCACATAACCATTTGTAAGTTCAAGATAGGTAACACCGTTGCTTGAATTAGATATAACCGGAGGGTATATCGGGATGTATGGCGCAGTCCTTTGAACTCCCAATAATCCTACATCAGGAAATGTATTAAATACCATCATAAAGCGTGTAAGCCAATCCTTTGTTTTTATAACAACATCACTGTCAACAGAGAAAAAATATTGATCAGGCCTTCTCTTAGAGAGATTCAGGTTTAATGCGAATACCGGTCCCGTATTAACAGGAAGCCGTGTTTTTGACTTAATACGGCTGTCATTCAACGACTGAAGATAATCCCAGGTATCATCCTTGGAATTGCTGTCAATGATATGCATTTCAAAATCTTCTGGTGTATCCAGTATGGATTTTAAGCTTCTTGCTGTTAAACCCATACGATTAAACGTAATATAACTTAAAAAAGGCGGAACCATATAATCAACCCTTTACATAAGATTTTAAATCACAATCTATTTTATGTCGGCAGCACTAAACAGTTACCACTTTATTCTACTATATGATATTTATTAGTTTGGATAATTCCTGGTTTTTAACAAAAAGAGGCCATTACCCAGGAGGAAACAAGCTTTAAAGGGCATTTTTTTTGACTTTACAAGGCACGTTAAGACGGTTGTATTTTTGTCCCATAAAATGATTCTGCGCAAAATAAAGGCGGAAATAGAAATATAGCTTTTGACCATTAGCGCGGCGGTAAGCTTGACACTACCTAGTAGTAGGTGGTATACTTTCTGAAACAAAATAAAGACAGTTTATTTGCACCATCCTGTCTCTAAACAAAACTAGGGCTTTGTTTAATATTATATGAATTGATATAGTGCATTAATTTCTCGTATTTTATCAATATATGATAACAAAAATAGGCATAGTTTACATGCCTGTTTTTTTATGGAAAGGATTATAATTTATGTATAGTTTAAGAACGGAACATAGTTTTGATTCAGCACATTTTTTATCTGGCTATGAAGGGAAATGCAGTAATATACATGGACATACATGGCAAGTTGTAATTGAAGTAAAGAGCTTAACATTACAAACCAATCGGCAATTGAATGGGATGCTTGTTGATTTTGCCCAGCTAAAGAATGATATAAAAGAAGAAGTGGATTTTTTAGATCATGTGTTAATTATAGAGAAAAATTCGTTGAAACCTGGAACAGTTGCGGCGTTAGAGGGTGAAGGTTTTCAAATCATCTCGCTGGATTTTCGACCAACGGCAGAAAACATGGCAAAATATTTCTATGATAGAATGGAGCATAGAGGATATCAGGTGAAATCCGCAACAGTTTATGAAACACCAAATAATTGCGCTTCCTATGAGGAGTAAAGTCCTACAAAAGAACTCGTTGTCTATTAATCAAGATACAATGGAGGATTAAAATGGCACAATATAAAGTGGTCGAAAAATTTGTGAGCATTAACGGAGAAGGCGTTTTTGCAGGGCAGTTGGCAGTATTTATCAGGTTTCAAGGATGCAATCTTTCTTGTTCCTTTTGTGATACTGCCTGGGCGAATGAGGATGATGCAGCATATACATTCATGACTGAACAGCAAATCAATGATTATATTAAAGAGACCCGTATCAAAAATGTGACTTTGACGGGTGGGGAACCTTTACTTGTTCCTGATATATTACAACTCCTTGAATTACTTGCAACCGATCAGTTCTTGCACATTGAAATTGAAACAAACGGAAGTATAGAGCTAAATTCTTTTGCTAATATAAACAATCCGCCTGCATTTACGATGGACTATAAGCTTCCGGGAAGTTTGATGGAAGCTAAGATGTTAGTTTCAAATTTTACTCTACTTACCAAAAAAGATACGGTAAAATTTGTAGTGGGAAATACTGAGGATTTAAGTCGTGCGAAGGAAGTCATAAAAGCTTATGATTTGACAACGAAATGTCATATATACATCAGCCCTGTTTTTGGAAAAATCAACTTAGAAGAAATAGTGGAGTATTTGATACAAAACTGTATGAATGGTGTAACCATGCAGTTGCAAATGCACAAAATGATATGGGAGCCAAATAAAAGGGGCGTTTAATTGCACAATTCCATTTGTAAGTATAGAAATAAGGTAGAAGAGAAATGGCAATCACCTTTCAAGTAAGAATATTCATATTTAATTCTTGCCTGAAAGGTGTTTTTTTTTATTTAACGAGGCTGGCTTATGTAAGCTTTCACTCTAAAAGTGATAATTTTAAGGCGCTGCAATTTTTGCTGTGTTAACAGCAGTGATATTCAGTAGGCTACTCTTTTATTATGAAGTAAGAGCATTTGTAAAAAATACAAACATAGAATGACGATAAATTTACATCTTATCTTCCATGGTGAAATTTCTGATACAGATGAAAAGAAAGGAATGAAAAAAATGGTGTTTTACTTTTTACGACAGTTCAAAAGTATTATTGACAAAAATATACAAAAATGTTAAAATATGTAATATAATATAAGAGGGGAGTGCTGTTGTATGAAAACAAAAAATAGATATGATACAAAAAAGAAGTCAGGATATGCAAAAATCTATCACAAGTTTTTCAACAGAATAACTGTTTTAGTATTAATCTCTGTTTTGCTGACGGAAACAGTTGCCGCACAAGATCTATTCGCATCCGGGGAATATATGGTATATGCGGAGACAACAGAAAATAAAGGAAACCGGACAGATGAAGAGAAGGATATCACCGATACCGGCTCTGTTATTGGGGAAGGATATGGGGTAACCGGGTCTGATAATGCCCCAACAGTTGACGGAGTTCTGCCGGGGGCAGGAAGTACGGACACTGCAGAAGCATACGAGCCGATGAATCCTCCCGGAATACCAGGTGTACCGGGGATTTCGGAGGATACCGAGGCGCCTTCGGCACCGGGCAATGTAACGGCCGTGGTTTCGGGTTCTGCGATATTTTTAAGCTGGGATGCTTCGAAGGATAATACCGGAGTCAGGGGTTATAGAATTTTCAGGGATACGGAAGAAATCGGCACATCCGAAGAGACAAGTTATACGGATACTTCCTGTACGGAAGGAAATACCTATACTTATTCGGTAAAGGCTTACGACGCCGCCGGCAATCTGTCGGAGGCCGGTATCAGTATGCCCATAACGGCAGTTGCGCAGGAAAAAGCCGTAAGCCTGAATAAACCGGAAGATTTGACTGCGATGATGTCGGATGGGTCCGTACTTCCTGCCCCCGGC
>DBEP01000060.1:0-161 GCA_002294045.1 Lachnoclostridium sp. UBA903
GCCAGAAACCAAATCGTATTTTTGCGTGCTTTGGAATATTATAACCGTAATAAATATACGTATGTTGAAGTCGGGGATGGAGACGAACTCTGGGAATATCCGGATTTCAAGGTAATACGGTTAGCACACAGCGATGTTTTTTTAGGGTTGAAAAAATTCTC
>DBEP01000060.1:421-23193 GCA_002294045.1 Lachnoclostridium sp. UBA903
TCATAATCCGGCCAGCCCCGCTAAAAACCTGTACAAAAGGCATAAAATTGAAAAAGCATATAAAAAATGGATACGAAGGCACAAAAGAATGCTAATCTGCGGCCATACCCACAGGCCCAGGTTTCCAAAAAACGGGGAGCTTCCTTACTTTAATACCGGCTGCGGCATTCATACAAAGGGTATAACCGGTATTGAAATTATCGGAGATAAAATATTGATGGTGGACTGGCGAATACGTTCGGATGATATGGGCGGTCTGGAAATAGTCAGAACGGTAATGAGAGGGCCGGAATCCATTGAAAAATATAATATCAGAAACTTTCCTTATAAACGGCGGTCCGGCCAAACCCAGGCAAAATACAAAAAGTAAAATGAAATCTGAAGATTGGGAACAGGGCTTACATACGGAACTCTTTTGTCAGTTTCTTAACCCAGTCATAACGGTTTACCTTAACTGCGGCAACCACGCATTTTAATATCTGGTCACATTTCAAGCATAAAAATACAATCCAGGTAGGTGCCCCAACCGCAAATGCCATAACAAGAGAAAGCGGTATTACAATTAACCATACGAAAATAATATCATTAACCAGTACAAAATGGGTAGCACCCCCTGCCCTTACAATTCCTGTCAGTGTAGACATCTGATAAGCCGTACCGATTACCGTTACGGAAAGTACAGTCATAAGGGCCCGCGCTATGGCAACAGTTTCTGCCGATACGTTATACAGCAGCAGTACGTAATCCTTTATTATAAACAACAAAAAACCGCTGCAGATGCCTCCCGCCAGGAAAACAGCCTGAAGCCTCTTTGAATACACCCTGATTTTATCCATATCCCCTTCACCGGCCGCATTGCCGATAATGACGGCGGAGGCGCTGGCAATTCCGTATACCCCGACGCTGATTACGGAAAATACGGTATTGGCTATACTTACGGCAGCTATGGAATCCGCACCAAGCCTTCCTACAATTCCTCCCTGGACCGCTAAGTTAATTCCCCATAAAACATCTCCCAGAATAACCGGAAATCCATATCGGAAAAAATCTTTTACCAATACCAGGTTGGTATGTAAAATATCGGTAAACTTCAGAGCCAATTTTTTATCCACATACTTTAAATAGAAAATATAACAGCAAAACTCCACTATACGGGATATAAGTGTTGCTACTGCCGCCCCTTCGGTCCCCATGGCCGGTGCACCAAGATTTCCAAAAATGAAAATCCAGTTTAAGAATACATTTAAAAAAAAGGACACAACAGAAAAGTATAATCCGGGTTTTACCGAACCGATACACCGCAGGGAGGCATTTAAAACATTGCTGATACAGAATAAAAAGTAAGTAAAACATATAATCCGGGCATACCGTACTCCTTCCCGGATTACCTGTTTGTCATCCGTAAACAAACTCAGGAACGAATTAGTAAAAAAGAATATCAGAATGAAAAATAAAAGGGCGCAGGCAACTGCTATTTTTAATGCTATCCCTATTATATTTTTTACACTTTCCCTGTCACTTTTACCCCAGTACTGCGCCGCTAAGACAATCAGGGCGGCACCTATTCCTGCAACCAGCATCTGTAATATAATCTGTATCTGGTTGCACAGATAAACGCCGGAAACAGCCAGCTCTCCCAAGGAGCCTATCATAAGATTATCCGTTAAACCAACCGAATAAGTTATAACATTCTGGAAAACAATAGGAACCGCCAATATAAATAAACGCTTGTAAAAAGCTTTATCAACCATAGTAAGCAAGACCTTTCATGAAGTTATTTCACAGCCAAATCAGGAGCCGCTAAAACCCGTCTGAAGGCTCTTACTAAAGCATATACGCAAAATTACTATAAGTCAATAAGCAGGAATAACTATATAAAATACTACATGATAAAGCTTAACTTATCCATGTCCCATTCTTGGTAATGGTCCATTCACTTCCGTTATATTGTGCCGTCACGTCATTGGAACCGATTGCACCTAAACCGCTCCTCCACTTTTCAATACCGCAGGTTATTTTTTGGGCTTTCTCATCAAAGACCGGTTTTGTGATTTTAATCAGTATGCCATTTTCAAAATAAAGATTTTCTTTATCTATTAACCCTTCTTCAGCCAGCTCGTCAAAGGTACCCTTTTTTACTTCCATATTGTATTTATCTTTTATATTTGCAAGAAGCTTTTCTTTTTCCAGCTCGGAAAGATTCGTCATTTCTTCCGTATCAATGGCTATAATACCGATATCACTGTTTAAGCCCGTGTCTTCGTTATAAATATCGTCAATTAATGACAGATAACCGTCAACCAGCAGGGTATCCATAATTTTAATGCTATAGGAGGATATCTGGGCGGGATAGGATTCCATAATAATTCCGTCATAAGCTATTTCTACAATATCCCCGTCCTTAAGGTCCTTAAGTTCAATGCTTCGGCCGTCCTTGTCATAGATGAGAGTATCCCCGGTTCTTACTGAAATTTTATCCGAAGATTTATATTCACTGCTGTTTTTATCCGGTTTCACAAGCAGGCCGTCCTCCGTTTGAATAACCAAAGCCTGAAAACTTGTTACATAAAGCTGATTCGAATTATCCGTATCGCCATCGGAAGGCGCGGACCCTGTTTTTGCACATCCGCTGACAAATCCAATGATTATAAATAAGCTCACAATAAGGCAAAATAATTTTTTCATACAAAACCTCCATTTCTGCTGCTATAAAATACAATAAAAATATTTTTTAGATTCTGAAAACTGTCTTCATTTATTAGACGACGAAAGGCCTGTTAAAGTTTCATTTTACCGCCCTTAAAATTTTATAATATACGCCTGAGCGAAATAATTGCTTGAGCGCTAATTTTATTAATTCCAAGTACTATAATGATTAAAAACATTTTCCATGGGCAATATAAGATTGGAGGTGAATAATATGAAAGTACGGGATATCATGTCAAAAGATATTGCAAGTGTAAGTTCGGAGGATTCTATTGAAAGAGCCGCTCAATTGATGAAGCAATATGATGTTGGTTCCATACCGGTCTGCAACGAAGATAAAATTATCGGCATCGTTACGGACAGGGATATCGCACTGCGCTGCGTAGCAGCAGGTCAGGATACAAAACACCGGCAGGTCCGGGACATTATGACTTCTGATCCGGATGTCGGAAGCCCTGATATGAATGTAAAAGATGCTGCCAGAATTATGAGTGAAAAACAAATCCGCAGACTTCCTATCGTGGAAAACAACAGCCTGGTCGGAATCGTAGCCTTAGGCGACATTTCATTGGAACCTGCTTACTCAGACAGTGCGGAAGATGCCTTGAAAGATATTTCCAAACCCGGCGGTCATTTTTAATTCTGATTAAAAACAAATTACAGCCGGCAGCAAGGAAGTAAGGATTTTCACCGGTAAAGGGCTGCCGCAGAATCTGCATCTGTCCGGCTTGCGGCCTTTACAGGTTTATAATTTGCGGCAGCCCCAAACAAACCGGAGAACCCTTAATATTATTATGAGCAGGTATTTTAATTTTATATAGAAAATAGTACTCCTCTGTTTCCATATTGACATATATATGGTTATGTTATAATATTTTTTCATATTAAATTACTATGATTATTGATATTCCCATCAATATCATAACGTCCTCTAACAGGCAGAAAGGCGGATATATATGGATTTACATGAAAAATATGAATTGCTGAAGGAAAATTTACGGGATTTAGAAAGCGTTGCTGTTGCTTTCTCAGGAGGAGTGGATTCCACTTTTCTCTTAAAAACCGCTTATGATGTTTTAGGTACCAATGTCCTTGCGGTAACAGCACGGTCTTCTACATATCCCGAAAGAGAATACAGAGAAGCAAAAGAATTCACGGAGAAACAGGGAATTCCTCATGAAATTATCGTATCGGAGGAATTGGAAGTGGACGGTTTTTCCGATAATCCGGTAAACAGATGCTACCTTTGTAAAAACGAGTTATTTGAAAAAATCCAGGAAATTGCTAATAAACATGGGATTCACCATGTAGCCGAAGGCTCCAACCAAGACGACCTGGGCGATTACCGTCCCGGTCTTAAAGCCATTGCGGAGCATGGAGTGATAAGTCCATTGAGAATGGCAGGACTGACAAAGGAAGAGATTCGTATCCTGTCAAAAGAATTAGGGCTGCCTACATGGAATAAGCAATCCTTTGCATGTCTCTCTTCCAGATTTCCTTACGGTCAGAAAATAACTAAGGAAAAGCTGGAAATGGTTGATAAAGCGGAGCAGCTTCTGTTGGACGAAGGCTTCAGGCAGGTACGTGTTAGGCATCACGGGGATATTGCGAGAATCGAGGTTTCCCAGGCTGAAATGCAGAGGTTCTTTGACCTTGATTTTATACAGCACATTAATGACAGCTTCCGGAAAATCGGTTTTGCATACACCGCTCTGGATTTAAAGGGCTACAGAATGGGCAGTATGAATGAAACCCTAAATGAGACTTTATAATCCAATTCCCCCGGATACATTAAAGCAAGTATAATTGGTTAAGGAGGAACGCCTTATGAAAATTATGATTACGGCGGGCGGCACAACGGAACGGATTGACAGCGTCAGAAGCATTACAAATACTTCCTCAGGTAAGCTTGGGAGCTTGATTGCAGATGCGTTCGCAAATATACCCGATACCGAAAAAATATACTATATATGCGGTAAAAACGCAATTAAACCCCAGTCAGAAAAAACAGATGTCATTTACATTGACACGGTGGCGAGCCTTGAAACTGCCGTCAGAAAGATAATTGAAGAGGTATCCGTTGATATTATCGTTCACAGCATGGCTGTCAGTGATTACCGTGTGAGTTCCATAACCTGTACTTCCCTGCTCGCTAAATCCATCCAATCCGGCCTGGATTTGCAGCCGGAAGACAAGCAGCAAATTACGGAAGCCTTCACAAGGTCACTGTTTGAGAGCAACGGCACCCTCCTTTCGGAGGACGGTAAAATCAGTTCCAATCTTGATAACTTGATTCTGTTCATGGAGCGGACTCCGAAAATTATTTCCCTGTTTCAGACTCTGGCACCCGGGGCAACTCTCGTGGGCTTTAAGCTATTGGACCATGTGACGGAGGAAGCCTTAATTGATACGGCCTTTCATATTTTACAGGAAAACAAATGCAGTTTTGTTCTTGCCAATGACCTGCGTGATATTACCGGAGAACGGCATACAGGTTATTTGGTGGATAAAAATAAAAATTATACACGACATACGACAAAAGCGGAAATTGCAGACGCTATTGCGGCGGCTGCCATTCAGGAAAGGAAGAAAGTCGGATGAAACAAATAATTTTAGGAATAACCGGCAGTATAGCCGCTTATAAGGCGGCAGATATTGCAAGCCGGCTGACCAAAAACAATATCCTTGTCCATACCATTATGACAGCTTCGGGAACCAAATTCATAACTCCCCTTACCCTGCAGACATTAACCAAGAACAAAGTATATACGGATATGTTTGAGGAAATATATTATCCGGATGTCCGCCATATTTCCCTGGCCCAAAAAGCAGATTGCTGTGTAATCGCGCCTGCTACCGCTAATATTATCGGTAAACTGGCCTCCGGAATCGCGGATGATATGCTTTCTACCGTTATCATGGCAATCCGTGATAAGCCTGTCATTATCTGTCCGGCTATGAATACGGCCATGTATGAGAATCCCGTCACACAAAATAATATGGATAAACTTCGGGCATATGGCTATCAATTCGTAGACCCCAAGGAATCCCGTCTTGCCTGCGGTGATTTAGGTAAAGGTGCACTTGCCGAGGTTGAGACAATCGTTGCCTCCGTAAAAAAGGCAATCGGTGAGGAGTAGGCAGATGGACATACTCTCAGTTTTTAAAAGAAATTTCAGGAAATAATAAAATAAAATCTTGTTAATTTATAGAAAATGGTATATAATAAGCAGATAATATGAAAAAACAGTGTTGATAAAAGCTGCGATTTATAAATTTCTTCAGAGAGCCGGTGGCTGGTGCGAACCGGTGAAAGGTTAAATCTTTCCACTTTTGGAGCTGCCGGTGATAAACCGGAAGGTTAGTACCCTTTATCCTACTACTGTCGAGTGGCTGGTTTTTATACGAAACCGGCAATTTGGGTGGCAACGCGGAATTCTTTCGTCCCATATTTATATGCGGCGAAAGGATTTTTTTGACTCCTGAACCGCAATATTATTAATTTGCATCAATTATTAATTTGCATTAATAAGGAGGAAAATCATGTTAGATTTAAAGTTTATCAGGGAGAATCCCGAAATAGTCAAACAGAATATCAAAAATAAATTCCAGGACAATAAGCTTAGCCTGGTAGATGAAGTAATCGCCCTGGATTTGGAAAGCCGCAACACCAAACAGGAAGCGGATGCCCTGCGTTCCAAGAGAAATAAAGTTTCAAAACAAATCGGCGGTTTTATGGCTCAGGGGAAAAAGGAAGAAGCCGAAGCCTTAAAGAAACAGATTACCTTGGATACGGCGCATTTAGCGGATTTGGAAGCCAAGGAAAGCGAGTTGGAGGAGAAAATCAGGAAAATTATGATGACCATCCCCAATATCATTGATTCCAGTGTTCCCATCGGCAGGGATGACAGCGAAAATGTGGAAGTAATGCGTTACGGGGAACCGGTAGTTCCGGATTTTGAAATTCCGTATCACGCCGACATTATGGAAAGGCTGGACGGTATTGACTTGGACAGTGCCAGGAAAGTGGCCGGCAATGGATTTTATTATTTAATGGGGGATATTGCAAGACTCCATTCCGCAGTAATTTCCTATGCCAGGGATTTTATGATTGACCGGGGTTTTAAATACTGCATACCGCCTTTTATGATAAGAAGTGACGTAGTTACCGGTGTTATGAGCTTTGCTGAAATGGATGCCATGATGTATAAGATTGAAGGGGAAGATTTGTATTTAATCGGTACCAGTGAGCATTCCATGATTGGTAAGTTTATTGACACCATTCTTCCTGAGGCCTCCCTTCCCCAGACTTTGACCAGCTACTCTCCCTGCTTCCGTAAAGAAAAAGGCGCTCATGGCCTGGAAGAAAGAGGCGTATACCGTATCCATCAGTTTGAAAAACAGGAAATGATTGTGGTTTGTAAGCCGGAAGAAAGTAAAATCTGGTTTGATAAATTATGGCAGAATACGGTGGACTTTTTCCGCTCTTTGGATATTCCGGTAAGAACACTGGAATGCTGTTCCGGTGACCTGGCCGATTTAAAGGTAAAATCCGTTGACGTGGAAGCCTGGTCTCCAAGGCAGGAAAAATATTTTGAGGTAGGAAGCTGTTCCAACTTAGGCGACGCCCAGGCACGCCGTCTGAAAATCCGTGTTGTGGGAGAAGGCGGCAAATATTTTGCACACACCTTAAATAATACCGTAACGGCACCTCCCAGAATGTTAATCGCATTTCTTGAAAATAATTTAAATGCAGACGGTTCCGTCAACATTCCGGTGGCTTTACAGCCGTACATGGGCGGCAAAACCGTTATAAAATAGTTTATACAAAGGACAGCTGTTAATCACGACACCCCTTCTGAACTTATATCATTAATTTTGGAGGGGTGTTTCAATATACATAAAAGTTTGAATGCGAAAGGCAGGAACGACGCAGGAAGCCTGCCGCATCGGCATGCCTGAAAGGTTGAAAGAAACTAACTTTCAGCCTCATGCGTGTACGCATATGCAGAAATGGGGAAATTATGAATCAGCAAACAAGCAACAAATACATAAAAGGCCACCTGGCCGCTTTATTTACCGTATTGATCTGGGGAACTACTTTTATATCAACGAAAGTCCTGTTAAAGGATTTTACACCGGTTGAACTACTTTTTATCCGTTTTATTATCGGTTACCTGGCACTCTTCCTTTCTTCTCCCCATAAGCTTACAATCAAGGATAAAAAACATGAATTCTTATTTCTGGGTGCCGGTTTAAGCGGTGTTACTTTATATTACCTGCTGGAAAATATGGCTCTGACTTATACCTATGCCTCCAATGTCGGAATTGTAGTATCCATTGCACCGATTTTTACAGCTGTTTTCGCCCACCTGTTTCTGGACGGCGAAAAACTGAAACCGGCTTTTTTTATAGGATTCCTGACGGCAATGGCAGGTATTTTCCTAATCAGTTATAACGGGAGCACCGAAATGAAATTAAATCCTCTTGGAGATATCCTATCCGTATTGGCGGCAGTGGTCTGGGGAGTCTATTCCGTATTTGCCAAAAAAATCAGTAACCTGGGATATCCTACCATAACGTCTACCAGAAGAATCTTTTTCTACGGTTTGGCATTCATGCTTCCGGTACTATTTTACTTTAAGACGGATATCCGTTTGGAACAGCTTATCAAACCGGTCAATCTGCTAAACATTATATATCTGGGACTGGGAGCCTCCGCCCTTTGCTTTGCCTCCTGGAACCTGGCGGCCAAATTACTGGGCGCCGTTAAAGTCAGCTTGTATATTTACATCATTCCGGTTATTACCGTGATGGTTTCATTTATTATTCTGCATGAGAGAATAACCGGCATAGCGTCTTTTGGTATTTTACTTACACTATTAGGTTTAATATTATCCGAAAGCAATTTTAAATTTAAAAAAGGCCGCTTCCCTTTTTCTAAGAAATTATTGGAATAAAATTCCTGGCTGCCGGGTTTTTGCCTTCCATACCGGTACAGCCCTAATAACCCGGATTATAAACGGCGCGGAGCACTTCCTTATAATTGATTTCACCGGCCGTATATGAATCCGGCATGGTATGACGTTATTTTATATCCTGTTCCTCACTTAAATGATAAAAACTCGATTCATATTTTTCAACTGCCTGAATCATCAGGTTTTTCAAATTCTTCTCCAGCTCCGCCGGTATTACCTTGCTCCCGGAATCAGAGCCTTTATTACCGTATAAATCCGGGTATTCCGGCCAATCAGAAAGCTTGTTATTAACTGATGCATTATAACTATTATCATCCGGTGTGTAAAGAGCGTCCGTTGCCTTGTTCAACCGGTCCAGTTTGTGAAACGGTATCTTCCCGGCAATTACTTTATTGTTACCGATACGGATTTTGTATTCCAGTTCACTGACCGCATACCCATCCGCTGTTCCTTCAACTGCGGACAAACTTTCGCCTGCCGTCCGCTCCCTATGATTCCGCCCGCTAATTGGCGTATCCGGATATATTAATTTTTCACGGATTGTACGGCCGCTGGCTGATAAATATCCCGCAAGGAACTTTTCAAAATCCATATTTATTCGGCTTTCCGCATAAAATTGTTCCGAATCCTTCAACTTTTCGTCAAAGCGTTTTATAAAATGATGTACCTGTTTACCTTCGTTATCTGCAATTTTAATGTCAATATCTATAACCATCCGCTCACCCTAAAATTCGTCAATTATTTAAAGGGATTATCGGATAAAATTTAAATTTCAAATACCTTTTTAAGCTGTTTTTTTATTGTCCTGCGGTTTTATCACACTGAGTTGCAGTTTGCAGGCCATAGTGATATAATCGTATCAAAAGAAAGATTATTAAACCGGGAGTGATAGCTATGGACTCAGTCGAACAGTTAAAAGATTGGATTGATCGTTGCAGGCATATTGTTTTTTTTGGTGGAGCAGGGGTATCTACGGAAAGTGGAATTCCTGATTTCCGGAGTGTTGACGGACTGTATCATCAAAAATATGATTACCCGCCGGAACAAATACTCAGCCACAGTTTTTTTATTAAGAACCCGGAATATTTTTATAAATTTTACAAGGACAAAATGCTTTGCCTGGACGCCTTGCCCAATATTACCCATAAAAAACTGGCAGATTTAGAAACTCAGGGTAAAATATCGGCTGTTATTACCCAGAATATTGACGGGTTGCATCAAAAAGCCGGAAGCAAACGGGTTCTGGAACTCCACGGTAGTGTACATAGAAATTATTGCACGAAATGCGGCAGCTTCCACGATATCAACAGTATCCTGGAGGCTCCTTCTGTCCCCCGCTGTGACTGCGGCGGTCTTATCAAACCGGATGTGGTGCTTTATGAAGAAGCCCTTAACGAAAATGTTATGAACCAGGCCATGGAAGCTATTATTTCGGCAGATATGCTGATTGTAGCCGGCACTTCCTTATCCGTATATCCGGCAGCCGGATTCATCAGCTATTTTAAAGGCAGCCGCCTGGTATTAATCAATAAATCCGCAACTCCATATGATTCTTACGCCAATCTGCTACTGCAATGCAGCCTGGGAGAAGTTTTCTCCAAACTCTGAATTTTTCCTTAAGGTTATTCCGGAACCGGGGAAAAAGCAGGAAGGAAAATAATCCGGCAGTTTAAAGCAATACCTGCTCCCATTCTTTCTGTTTAAATCCAACCAGAACCTGCTTGTCCATTACAAGAATAGGACGTTTCACCAGCATACCGTCCGTTGACAGAAGCTTAAGCTGTTCCTCTTCGCTCATGCCGGGAAGCTTATCCTTAAGCGCCATCTCCTTATAAACCAGTCCGCTGGTGTTAAAAAATCTCTTTAAAGGCAATCCGCTTTTTCCATACCATGTTTTCAATTCGTCATAATCCGGCCGTTCCAGCTTAATATCACGCAAATCATATAAAATCCCGTTATCATCCATCCACTTTTTCGCCGATTGGCAGGTGGTGCACTTAGGATAGCATAAAAATAACATATTATCATCCTCCCTGTATTTTATTCCCGGAGCGTGTTTGAAAATCACCGCACCGGTGTAAATATAGTATAACTGGTTTGTTTCTGTATTTTACCATAAGAACTCCGATTATTCAATAAACAAGGTATCAAACACCGGAGAAAAGTTAGTGTATTTAAAAAAGCCTGTTTCTGCCTGGATGACATTACGCAGTTTTTTGTAGAATATGCAAAAAATTTGTAGAAGAGACAAATACTGTTGTAATAAATTGGAAAAGTTGTATAATAAATATGTTAACATTTATTTTATTTATGAAAGGAGCCAAGGTATGTGGAGTATAAATGTATTAAATGCTTTTTCTTTATTACAGTCACTTTTTTTGCAGGCTGATGAGGGTGCTGCAGCTTTTTTGCAGGCATCTGCCATGCCGCTGAATGATTTTATGTCCTGGGATTTTCTCGGAACCATGGCAGGCGCCGTTGCGGCCACCACTTTAATTGTCCAGTTTTTAAAAATTCCATTGGATAAGGTATGGAAAATACATACCCGCTATGTGGTTTATTTTATCGCATTCTTACTGCTATTCTTTGTTGAATTATTTACAGGCCGGATAACATTTGAACGAACCGTGCTGCTTATGCTGAATGCCATTATTGTTACCATGGCAGCAATGGGCACCTATGAAGTAACCTTTAAGCAGGTGGAAGATAAAAACTAAATTTTGCGGAGGCTTTACATATTATAGTATATGTAAGAATGAATAGTAACATATACCTGTTTAAATCTCCTCCTTTCGTTTACAGGCAGACCGTAATGAGGTAAACTAAAGATATAAAGCGTTAGTATGGAAATAAAACGGAACCCGGGCTGAAAGAGAGGTTAATCTATGAGGCAAAAATTATTAGCCGGCTTAATTTTATTACTACCTGCAATAATTTTTATATATGGTCAGATTTGTGTCAAAGCGGTATCCGGAAAAGATAAAGTAGTATCCGCCAATCCGGGAGATAATGCAGCCGACCTTCAAAGACTTCTTGATTTTAACAAATACGGTACTTTTAATTTGACGGTCAAAATACCCGCAGGCAGTTATGACCTTAATAAAGAACTGAGGATTTACAGCAATACCACCATCCTGGCCGATCCGGATGCAAAATTGCTGAGAAGCCACCAAAGAGGTGCCCTGCTGGCTAATGATTTAAGCAAAGACAGGGGCGGTTATACCACTTCTGAAAACATAACAATCATAGGCGGTATCTGGGATTCTTATAAAATAGAAGATATGGATAAAGGTACGGAAAGCTTTCGTTTTATTCATGCATCCAATATTACCATAAAGGATGCAACTATCTGTAATGTGCCCAACGGCAGTCATCTTATTACATTCGGAGGCGTCAGAAATAGCACCGTTGATAACTGCACCCTGTACGGATATAAGGGTACCGCCTTAAAGGAAGCCCTTCAACTGGATATTGCACACAATAATACCATTCTTCCTTCCACCCAGTCCAAAATCCTTGCTTATGATGACCTGCCCTGCGACGGGATTACTATAACCAACTGTAATATTTACAACTATCCCAGGGCTATCGGTTCCCATACTTCGGTAAAAGGCGTCTTTCATAAAAATATTGTCATATCCGATAATAATCTCCAGAATCTGGCTGAAGCGGGTATTAAGGCTTTTAATTACGTTAATCTTAAAATTCTCAATAATACCGTCAAAAATGCCGGTATTGGCATACTGGTCTATACTTACATCAATAACCAGTACTATCTGGAAGCGCTGCAAACAACAGAAAAGGAACCACTTCCGGATAATTATAATATAATTATTCGGAATAATACCATACAAGACATAAAGGTATTAAAATCGGAAAACGGTAATTTGTGGGGGGATGGTATCCGTACCATCGGCAATAAGGAAAGGCCTTTAACCGGAGTCACCATTATGGATAATACAATTACCGGAACAGCACGGTACGGTACGTTTCTGCAAGGTACCGTCCAAAGCAGAATATCAGATAATACCTTTATCCTGACAGCCAAGAAAGGAATTTATCTCATAAATGGCTGTGATTACTCTGAAATTACGGGCAACATATTGTACAAAACAGGTGCCGAAGACAGCGGGGAAAGCGGAATCGGGCATTCCGGCTCGGCCCAGGTTACCATAACAGGAAACACTGTAATATCGCCCGGCGAAAACTAGTGTACCGGCAAGTTGATGTCCATATCAATTGCGCAGAATGAATTTCGGGTCTGCAAGGCGGAAGAAGGAGACGTGGCGGTGACAGCAGCAAGTATGCAATAGCAAGTATACTACGTTGACTGACGGCAACACAACAGATGGAAATTCAGACAAGGCTGTGCCAGCTTGCCGGTAAGCTTCATACAGTTTTATTTATTTGGATGTTCACTGGGGGACAATATTTCACAGAATAACTTTCTCGATGGGAACCGGCCTGCTTAATAAGTAGCCCTGTCCGGTCTGGCATTTATATTTTTTGAGAAATTCCAGCTGGCCTTCCGTCTCAATCCCCTCAGCTACCACCTCATAATTTAAGTCAAGGGCCAGGCTAAGAATTGCTTTTATGATTTTGGCATCCTTTCCGTCCTCTTCAATACTCTGGATAAAGCTTCTGTCCAGTTTGACCAAATCTATGGGCAGTTCTTTTAAATGAGTCAGAGATGAAAATCCGGTGCCAAAGTCATCCAGTGCAATTTTCATGCCTAAAATACGAAGTTTCTTTAATCTGTTTACAACATAATTGATGTCCGAAATAATTGCAGTTTCCGTAATTTCAATTATAATATGGGTGTAATCCACATCATAGGATAAAAACAGCTTTTCCAGATTATTGAAATTAATTTCACTGCATAAGGATTTGCCGGAAAGATTAATGGATATGGTAATATCATAGTTCCCCATATTCTCAAAAACCTTTTTCTGCTGCAGTGCAGACTCTATAATCCAGAATTCAATCTCATAAATCTGTCCGGTATCTTCCGCAATTGGAATAAACTTTGATGGCGGTATGAATTTGTTATCATGAAGCCAACGGACCAGAACCTCCAGACCTGTTAAACGGCCGGAAGCCAGATTATACTGAGGCTGATAATAGAGGATCAGTTCATTTCCAGCCAAGGCATGTTTCAGCATATTGGACAACCTGACATTCTCCGTATTATCCCGCATAATCTCTTTCGAATAAAACACGTACTGTCCCTTGCCCTCCTTCTTGGCTTTATACATGGCAATATCCGCGTTTTTAAATAATGCGGTCAGGTCACTGCAGTCCTTGGGATAAATTGATATTCCAATGCTGAGTGTCAGGAAAAATTCATGGTTTGCAGTTTCCCAGGAACTCCCCAGCTCTTTTGTAAGCAACTGCAATTCCTTTTCGATTTTCTCTTTGCTTCCAGAGGGATAGATAATTGCAAATTCATCCCCGCCCAGCCTTGCTATCCGGTTTTGCTGCTTAATAATATTCCTTAGTTTATCTGCCATATATTGAAGGAATTGATCCCCGGCAGAATACCCCAGGGTACCGTTCATCTGCTTAAAATTATCAATATCAATATAAACCAGTGCGAATTCCGCATTTCCTTCCATCAGCCTTTTTACTTCGTTCTCAATAAATATCCGGTTCGGCAGTCCGGTCAGGCGGTCATAATAGGCGGCTTCTTTTAACTTTTCCTCCAAAGCTTTACGGTCCGTTATGTCCGTTCCAATGGATAAGACTTCCGACGATCTGTTACTATAATTTAACAGGCTGTTATTCCATATTATATCAATTTTCCGATTATCCTTCGTCAGAAACCGGCTTTCATGATTTCTAATCTGTTTGCCTTGTTTTATCCGGTCATAGTTGTTCACTATTTTGGATTTGTTTTCCTCCTCAATAAATAAATCCATCCATTTTTTATGGATGACTTCTTCTTCCGTATAACCGAATACGGCCTGTCCGTACGGATTTAACCGTGTAATCCGCCCTTTTTCATCCCAGGTGCCCATTATAACATGGGCGTCCATGAATATTTTTTCATTGAATTTTTTCTGATCGGTCAATTCGCCTTCCATGGATACAAGTTCTTCATAAGCGGCCTCCAGTTCTTCATAGGTCTCATGTAAATCAGATAAAGTATTTTTCACTCGAACGGCACGCTTCCCGACCAGGCAGAATATCAAAATAATATTAATAACCACGTATATCCAGCCTTTATAGGTCTGGGCTTCTCTATATCGATTAACATCCTTAACGAATGCATAAAGTATTTCATCGGACAAAATAATCCACACCAATCCAAACAAACCATAAATACTTGCTATAATAGAAGCTTCTTTAACAGGATAGATTTTATAATTCCACTTGCGGTCATTTTTATCTCTTTTTTTACATTGTACGCGTTTTTTATTATATTTCGACATTTTATGCTCCTTGCTGACAATAATCAAGTCCTGTAAAACATCCATCCTTCGATTATTCTATTACCCTGATTCCGGCAACGGTAGTCCCCTGCTTATTACGGGACTCATTTCTATATTTTGCTCCTTAATATATAATATTTCTATATTTTACATTATACTCTTTAATTTTCCAAAATTCAACTCTGTGGGTGGCATTTTTTAGCATGGAAACCTAGTACTTTTTATCCATAAGGGTCTGCAAAATTTCCCCTTATGAACAAGAAAGAGTCTGGCTTGCCAGACTCTGGCGCTGACGCGCCGTCACTTTAGTGACAATCTTCCGTTGGCGCATCATGTACATCCCCGGTCGGGTTTTTATCTCATAGGACGAACTTGCTATGAGATAAAAAAAGGGTATCCCTCAAGTCATTTCATGACCTTTGGGACACCCTCCAGCAAATCTATTACGGTTATTTTTTTATTATCTGCCCGCTTTCAGCCAGGCACCGGTTTTCCGGGTTAAGCCTTTTTATTACTTATCCAGAGCATAAGCTGCGGCATTTTCACCGCCAAGCCTTCCGGATGTAAAGGAATATCCGATACCAACACCATTACCGACATAAGTGTCATTAAACAATACGCCTTCGGATTCCAGGCCAACCGCATATAATCCTTTAATCGGAACACGGCTGTCATTTAATACCTTGAAGTCTTTATTTACCAAAAGGCCTCCCACGGAACCTAAATTATTAATCTCTGCAATAACAGCATAATATGGGCCTTCTTCCCCCATTGGAAACAAATAATCTTTACTTTTTCCAAACTCGGTATCTTTCCCGGTTTTAACGGCTTCCATATAATTATCATATGCTGCCGTAAAAGTTTCCGCATCCATGCCGGCGTTCTCTACCAATTCTTCAATCGTATTGCCTTTGTAACCGTCGCCGTTTTCAACCATGGCATCAAAAACTTTCTGTACATCCGTCCAGGGATTATCCAAAGTGTACTGGTCTGTAAAATCCGCATAAAATTCCGGAGGCATTCCCGGCAGTCCCGGTGCATTGACCCCGCTCATTCCGTTTTTCTCCAAAAGCTCCAGCTGGGATTTTGATACGATTACCAAATGATAAGGTCCGTTGAATGCGCTGGTGTTTGCTGCGGCAACTGCCGTTAAGGTTGCTGCCTCATCCCTGAATCTCGCTCCGGAAGGTCCTACATTCATAAAATTAGGCAGATAGGTTGTCATAAGGGGATAACTTGCCTTAAACGGGTCATATTCTTTCTTTAAATCCTCGGTTGCTCTTGCCAGGGTCTGGTGAAGCATCTGGCCTCCTATATTATCCGGCACTTTGGCACCGGCTTCCCAGGCCATTTTTAAACCTTCTCCTATATTCTGCCCTAATCCGCCGTTAATCCCTTCAAATCCAAAATATTCTTTTACCATTTCCGCGTTTGCCGCATAACCGCCGGTAGCTAAAATTACACTCTTTGCGGTAATTTCCACAGTTGTTCCGTCTGCTTTCTCTGCGCTTACACCAATTACATCCCCGGATTCATTGGTCAGCAATTTTTTCCCCGTGGTTTCCGTAAGTACCTGTCCGCCGCCTTTTTCCACGGATTCCTTTAACATTTTTATTAAGATTTCCTGACGTGATTCATAAGACGGTAAAACATGCAGCTGTTCCCCGTTAAAATTAATAAAAGTCGTCTGGTATCCCTTTTCGGCCAGCCAGTCGTAGGTTTCTCCCGATTTGGTCACATACTGCCTTATAGCTGCCGAATCAACACGCCAGTGGTTATTGACAATCCAGTCGGCAATTTCTTTCTCTACTTCTACTTTTACGCCGTTTTCCAGAGCTGCAGAGGAATTATAAAATTTGCCCGCCCAGGATAAATTACTGGCACCGCCGATTACCGCCGTCTTTTCAATAATTATAACTTTGGCCCCTTCATCCGCTGCCGTAACCGCTGCGGATACTCCGGACGCTCCGGCTCCGATTACCGCCACGTCAGCCGACAGTTCTTCCACCTTGCCTTCATTTTCTTTTTCTGCGGCATTCGCTTTCAGTGCGGCCACATCACCATCCGCTTGTTTCACCGCATCTTCAATGGCCGCCAGCAAGCCGTTGCTCGACTGTGTTGCGCCTGATACCGCGTCTACTGCCAGAGTCTGTCCATCAAGTACCTTTCCTTTTATTGTATTCAGTGCTTCGTCGCCAAGACCTTCCGTTTCTGACTGGCTTAAAATTTTAATATCCGTTATCTCAGTATCACTAAAGGTAACTTCAACTTTTATTAAGCCTTCTCTTCCTTCCGCTTCTGCCGTATAGGTTCCGGCTTTGTAGTTTTGTGCCGTGTTTACACCGTCTGTGGTTTCCGTATTGCTTTCCACACTGTTATCGGGTATATCCCCTTCCTGATCTGATTTTTTCTGTTTGCATCCGCCTAATAACAGCAGGAACATAGCCAGGCATAAAGCCGATACCAATAAACGATTCCATTTTTTCCTTTTCATAATTCCCTCCATTTCTGCGCACGCGTTATGTGCACGAGGTTGAAAGTGAATTTCTTTCACCCTCCCCATTACACATTGTACGTCTGAAAAGTTTCTTAAGAGTGTGTTTGAAATATAGTGCGGCAGCCAGCCCTTAATCGGACTTTACCATAAAAAATCTTTTTTTTAACAATATTTTAGAAAATACTGCTAAAATAATACTTTACTTTCCTATATTCCTTCCCGTCTCTCCTGTCTGCCGATTGTAAAATAAGTAATATGCTGCTTACATCAACATCATAAACCCTGGTGTAAGACCAATGTCAATAGTTTGTTAAATATCAAACTATTTTGCTTGCCTTATTTTGCTTTCTTTTATACACTTATCAATTTATTTTTATTATTCCTCTGTTTGGATGGGAATATTTACTTCCAAATAGTATTGTCTCTTTGAGCCTGCATTTTCAGCTGCAATAATTTTACCGAAAATATCTCCGTTCATTGTATAATGGCTTTTTCTTAAGTGTTCAAACATAAACTGAAGCGAGTCTCTCATAATATATTCGCCGGATGAAACTATAACCGAAGAAATACAGGTTTTCGGTTCCATATATTCTATGAAACCGTCCGTCTGCAAATCCAGCCTTCGGACATCTTCCTCATATAATGCAAGCCCCCAGTTATAATCAAAGGAAGTGTCATTGGTTATTAAGTTACGGTTGTTTATCCGGAAAGAAAAAAACGCATAGGGCAGAAGTTTCATCCACTCTTCCGCTCTCCCCGATAAAGCCTCATCCTTAACCAGCTTGTTTTTGTCCGTCTGTCTTAATCTGTATATTCCAGGAAGCTCCTTTCTCGTACATTTATTTAAATTAACCCCTGCCTGCTCTAAACTCCCGGTTATTTCCGCCAGCTTATCTAAAAGCATGGTTTTTTTCTTAATCTCTTCTTCTAAATCTCTCTCCCTCTCCTTAATCTTTTCCGCAACATACCCCAGGGATGCCTGCATGGTAAGAACAGCCGCCTCCTGGATTGGGATTTCCATACTCCTGTACCACCTGCTTATCAGCATATTTCTCGCATCCATATCATCGAAATACCGGTAATTATTTCTTTTATCTTTAAAGGGTTTAATAATTCCGTATTTCTCATACAACCTTAAGGTATCTGCGGTTATCCCCAGTAACTCAGCAAATTCACTAATGGTATATTTCATATTTACACCCATTGCGTACCGCAAACTGGTTAGCGGTACCGCCACAATATAGAAATTTGAAAGAATCAAAATGTGGCGTCCTTTCCCTGACTTATATTTTTTCAGCTTTGCCGGATAATTAACTTAAAAGGTGAAAAATTATGATAACCCAGGCTGTACTTAATAAGGTTCCCAGCAAATAATATTCCGCAAAGACTTTTACCGTAGTAATTTTATTGTATCTGGCAATGGATTTGGCAGTAAGCACCAGGCCGATTGCAGAAAATTGGTTAATTGCCAGAAACATCAGGATAATTAATCGTTCCAAAGAACCAATGAAAGCACCTGCCTTTCTGTCTGCTTCATCCTCATTTACTTTTAAAGCCTCAGCCTCTATTGTCTTATCCTGCGGCAATATGCTTTTCGCAATACCGGGATAAGGCCTGTAGGCCGACAGCAGCTGCTTTATCGTAATATTAGCAGGTTTAAAAATAGCCAGTAGCATAACGGTCCAGGATAAAACAGAAATAATATCCGCATTTATAATTTTAAAAAAATTATCGGCTATTGGAATCAGCTGCAGCCGGTAATCCTTTGCCGCCATGAAAAAGGCTACGGCGGCAATACATATAAAATGGCTTCCCTGGTCAATTATGTAAGCCGTTCTGTCTGTCCCGATATTTCTCTTTATTCTTCCATATTTCATATAAAGCTGTTTAATTATATCTATGACGGCATGGGTTGCCGCAAGAACCAGGACAGAACGGAATATATCCCCAGAAAATACAGGCAGAATAATTAACACACCCGCAAGCAGATACAGGCTAAGGTGCCGGACCAGCTTTTTTACGCTTTTTACCTTCTGTTCCGCCAGCCTTTCACTCTGAAAATAATAATCACCCAGTATGTGAATCAGCAAACAGATTAAAAAATACTCTTTAAACATCTTCTTTCCTCCGGATTTCAGATAATGCTTCAGACAAGGTGTCCATTGCTTCTTTATAAGAATAATAATCTGCTTTTGTTAAATTTTTATTTACATTGGATTGTGTAATCCCCAGACGCTCCGCTGCTTTAACCTGGTTACCTCCGTGTTCGATATGGTCCCGGATTACTTCCCTCTGTCTTTGGGTCCACCGGTTCTTTATAACCGTCCCCAGAGATAAAATCGTATTCAGTAATTTAACCTCGGCTTCGTTTTCGCAGTCCGCAACTATCAATATATTGGATTCTCCGGACTTGCGTTTCTTCTCCCTGTCTTTTAACTGATTTATGGCTGCCCTGGCATTATAGTATGCGGGTCCGTCTGCTCCCAGGGGCATCTCCGGGTCTATCTCTGTGGTAATCTCGCCCACCCCTATGCCAAATCTTAAATTGACGGGATAGCACCGTGCTTCTATTTCAGATATAATATTCATTACATTTTTTCCGCACCTTAACAGCCCCTGGAATTCATCTCCCAGAGTAATCATAAATTTTGACGAAATATCCTGGCCGTATTTTACATTAATATCCTCCAGAATCGTTTTCAGTTTTTTTTGTACTTCCTTCCTTCCATCCATCTGTTTAGATTTTTTTATATCCCCGATTATGGCAATGTATGGATTATATGACAATAAAAAGAACATAAATATCACCTCACATTGACAGTCTACACCCTAATTGGAAAGAATACAAGACTTATATTCGCCTGTAGGCGAATTATATGATTATATACGTTCATAGGCGAATTATTTTATTGTATTCCCTGTCTATTTCGTATTATGTCTGCCGTTTGTCATTCTGAAACTATTATATCCTTTTCATCTACCCGGTACCCATCTGCCCAAGTATTTATCTTAACCTATACAAAACGAGCGTTATTATCTTGTAGGACGAATTTTCCTATGAGATAGTAAATACGCCGCCAGGCGAATAAAATATCTTTATTCGCCTGACGGCGTATTTATTTTATCTGATATAAGAATTTATAATTGTTTACCGGATGCTGTGCTCTTGCGGGATTCAGTTCTGTCTTAAGGCTTCTATTGCATGCTCCGCCCAGACAGAATCATTTAATACGGCCCTTCCTACCCCAATTAAATCGGCTTTTTCTTCTTTTAATAATCTTTCCGCTGCTTCAGCCTGTGTAATACCGCCGGTTAAAATCACCGGAATAAAGATTTCCTTCCTGATTGCTTCGGTAAGGGGAGCAAAATAGCCCTGTCCGCCTGTGGAACCGGGTATTGTAAATCCGCAGAATCCGCCTGAAATATCCAGGATATCCACTCCCGCTTTCTGAAATTCTCCTGCGGCTGCCACACTGTCCTCTATAACAACTCCGCCTTTCATATAATCCGAGGCACCCAGTCTTAGAAGAATTGGAAAATCACTGCCCACCGCTTCCCTCACCGCTTTGATTACTTCCAGGTGAATGCGGATACGGTTTAATAAGGTGCCGCCATATTCGTCCGTGCGCTTATTGCTTAAAGGCGAATAGAACTGATGCAGTAAATATCCGTGGGCTCCATGAATTTCCACACCGTCAAACCCGGCCTCTTTGACACGGACGGCAGCATTCTTAAAATCAGTAACTATACCCTCTATTTCTCCGGCAGTCAGTTCATGAGGAAGAGTTAATACGTCGGAAACGCCGCCCATAACACGCGGGTTAACCACAGCGGAAGGCCCCACCGGATCCGTTCCGGTTACTTCTTTTGTTGCCGCACTTCCCGCATGGTTTATCTGCATGACGCACCTGGAACCGTTTTTATGGATGATTTTTGATAACTCTTTCAGGTTTTCTATTACACTGTCATCCGCAATGGACATCTGCCCATTGCTTGCTTTACCCTGTCTGCTGACAAAACTGTGCTCTATAATAATGAGTGAAAGAAAGCCTCCCTTGGATTTTTCATCATAGTAGTCAAGGATAGCCTGGCTTACTATACCATCCTGTTCTGATTTTGATGTGGCCATAGGCGGCATGACCAGACGGTTGTTCAGGTGTAAGCTGCCTGCCTGCAGCGGCTTCAATAAATATGACATGATTCCGTAACCTCCTTTTATAATTCTGTTTTGGAAAAAACTGAATGAGGAAAGGTAACATATTCATAGGAACTTTCCTCACCTTATAATAATATGGTATTTTTTTCCTTATAATAACTATAAACGAAAAGCGTAAAAAATTCAACGGACTTATTTTTTTATTCATTGAAGAATCCTAAAATCCCCAGTAACAAAACCATTGCAGCAGATATTATTTCTAATATTTTTGAAAGCTTTAAGGAGGTTATATGTCTGCCGAATACACAGCCCGTTTTTATAAAAATAAAGCTTGCCGCAGCACAGATAAACGGTGTAACGGACACAGGCATACCTGCAATACCGGCGCCGATTCCCATTCCCATATTATTAATGCTCAGAAATATGCCGATAAGCAGGGATTCCCTCAGCTCAATCACCTTAGAGTTATCTTTATCAACGGCAGCGGGGTCCTGTGTATATTGATGTATATCCTTTTCTCCGGAATGCAGCGTATTGTACAACATATACGCTGCCAGGACAACAAGCACGATACTGCCTATAATATCCGCCAAACGTACGGAAATAAGGCCGCCCAGTGTTTTTCCTATGAACATGGAGATAAGCGTTCCGCAAAAGCATAGAACGGATATAAAGAAATTGGAAGAATTGCTTATTATTACTTTTTTAACACCATAGTTAAAAGCAATAATAAAGCTGTCGGCAGTCGCCGCCAGGGTCAGAAAAACAATCATTAATATTCCCATAAGAAAACCTCGTTAAATTCGTCATTGTTTATCTTATGCGAGGACTGCCGATTGGGTTATGAATAGGAACGGGGCTGGGGGCTGTTAATCTAAATCCTCAGTAATAATCATCCCCATGGGCATCGGAAAATATCTGAAAATCACCGTTTCTTGCCACCTGTTCAATAGCACAGAAGGAGTTTAGTTTTTCTTCCAGTGAATTTAACGAGGTTTTCTTAT
>DBEP01000060.1:23234-35331 GCA_002294045.1 Lachnoclostridium sp. UBA903
AAATATTTCATAAAGGATTCCAAGTCTTGGAATCAGCTCCAGCTCCTGTATAGAAAATGACAGATGACAGACGATATCAAGAAAGGATTCGTACCGGTAATGGGACAGCTGATAATACTTTCTGAAAATTTCATCTCCGGCTCTCGGAGCTCCGAAGGAATACACAATGATTTGATTCTTCACATACTTCTGCAGTATTTTGGCCATAATGGAAGCCATTGCTCCTCCTTTGCTGTGTCCCGTAATATAAATAAGGGGCTCTTTTCCTTCCTCTCTTAAATTACGCAGTAATTCCCGGGTTTTTATTATGATTGCATCCTTGATGTTTAGGACCGCATTAAAAAAACCCAGATGGACACTGCCCCTGCCATAGGGTGCAAAGGGCACCTGTATTGCCAGAAAATTATTTATCCAGTCCAGAAAGATGCCGGTTTCCGTATCATTTCCATCTGTTTTCCGGAGTGATACAATTATCCCGGCTTTTGATACGCCGACCAGCCCTGCGTGTATATTTTCAATTCCTCCGCTATAGGGATATACATTTCCCGTAAATTCTGCCTTTTGGTAACAGTTTACCTTTTCTCCCTGGTACTCATAATCAATTCTGGTTTTATAATCACGGGGAAGTTTACCGTCCGTTATGTTGCCTGCCATCTTTGAGGCCGCCCACATTATATTCTTAATATATTTGTCATCACTCATAGTCACTCCCCTTTTTATTCATAAAAACCCCGTTAAGGTTATACTGGCTCCCCCGCCGGTAACGGAAGGGTTGGATATATAGCCTGCCGCAATGACGGAAACTTTCTTATGGATTTCAAAGACATATATCCTGGATTCGGCACCGGTAATTTTAATCCGTTCCATTCTTCCGTTCTTATGTATTTCACCGTTGGATATCAGTGTAAGCATGCATATGGTATTTTTACCTTCATAGCCCTGAATATAAATTTCACATCTTTCCCACAGCTGTGTATTATATAAGCATAAATTATCAATGCTGCTGATTGTATCCGTATACCCATTCCAGCTGACGGATTCCCTTTGATACTCTTTCATTGTTTATCACCTGCCATAATATAATTAATATTATGCAGAATATACGGCAGGCATTCCAGACATTACTCCGGAACCGGCCTGGCAGGCTTCTGAAAAAGTCCCTCCTAACAAAGCAGATAACGGCCGCCGCAAATCCGGCAGTACTGATTTGCGGCAGCCATTTTATTATTAATTCGCCTATAAACTTTTATATTTCCGGTTCCGTGACTTCCAGGCCGATGAAGCTTTCCATATAAGCCAGATATTCTTCTTTTGTAAATACCGGCCGGTAGTTATCTATTACCTGTCTGGCTTCCTTTGCACCGTTTTTCAATAGGTTGTAAGCACTTAAGGCAAATATTTTAGCAGTTACCACATAGGCCAGTTCTTCATCTATGATATCAAAATTTTCAGAATGGACCCGGTCCTTCATTCCTCCGGTCCTGAAGGTAAGTACCGGCTGGAGATGCTCCAAATCGCCTAAATCGGTAGAACCCCCGCTGTGAAATGCCGTATCTGCCTCCTCAACGGGATATTTTCCCCCTGAGGCTAAATTTGCGGCATCCACTACCTGGGGATTGGCTTTATATGCTATGGTAGGAAGATATCCCGGCATGGTTTCTATCTCAATTCCTGCTCCCAGCGCATATGCCCCGGCTTTAAAGGCCCGGTCTGTTTTTCGGGCCGCATCTGAAATGGCCTCTACGTTTGACGCCCGCACCAGAGTCTCTATTACCGCTTCATCCGGAACCACATTAACCAGGTTGCCTCCCTTGGTAATAATCGGATGGATTCTTACGGAGTCCTTATCCTGAAAAGTTTCTCTGTGAAATGCCAGTGCGGATAACCCGATGGATGCCGCGTTCAGGGCATTGATACCACGCTGGGGAGACCCTGCCGCATGGGCAGATTTTCCTTTATAGCGGATTACCTTGGATACAAAGCCGTTATTCGTACCGTTTCCTATGGATACCGGCTCAAGTCCGATATGGTGCGCCAGGCTTAAATCCACATCATCAAAAGCACCGATACGGATCAGTTCGCTCTTGCCGCCGCCGTACCTTATTTTTCCCTCCCGTTTTAAATTGTTTTTAAACTCAATTTCTCCATATTCCTCCGAAGGGACGGCAAAAAATACTACCTGGCCATCCAATGCTTCTGCTACTTCTCCATCGCTTAAGGCAATGGCCGCCCCTATGACGCCTGCCAGCTGGGCATGGTGGCCGCAGCAGTGGGCCGCACCGGTATCAGGATCGGCATGGGCATGATTTGGTATCCGCAGAGCATCCAGTTCCCCGATTAACGCAAGGCTTACATTGTCTTTTTTCTTTTCGTTAAGATATCCCTTTACTCCCGTGATAGCCAGTCCTTCCTGTACTTTAAGCTTCTGTTTATTTAAAAACGCGGCAAATTTTGCAGAAGTCTTAAATTCCTTGTAACCCAGCTCCCCATGGTCATAAATATCTCTTGCAAAATTAATAATTTCCTTTTTGTTGGCATCAATTAATTCAATAATTCTCTGCTGTATCCGCTCCATCGTATTTCCGCCTTCTTTCTATTTATGATACTGCAAAACTTTGCATTTGCCGAGTTAATTCCAATCATGAACAATTTTGCAATACATTTATATTGCATAATCCCTTCCGTCTCTTTTTTCCGCCAGGTGGCAGCTTACCAGATGTCCGGGCTCCGCTTCCACTTCCGCCGGTTTTTCCTGCCTGCACCGTTCCGTTGCATAGCTGCATCTGGTATGAAACTTGCAGCCGGAAGGCGGATTGTCAGCCGTCGGTACTTCTCCGGTTAAAATGATACGCTTTTTTATATCCTTCGGCGTTGTTTTCGGAATTGCGGAAAGCAATGCCTGGGTATAAGGATGCAAAGGCTGGAGAAAAAGCTGTTCGCTTGAGCCTGATTCCACAATAGAGCCCAGATACATAACACATATCCGGTCGCAGAAATAACGGACCACACTCAAATCATGGGAAATAAATAACGTGGTCAGCCGGAATTTCTCAATCATATCCTGGAACAGCGTAAGAATCTGGGACTGAATACTTACATCCAAAGCCGCGATCAATTCATCTCCCAGGATAAACTTAGGATTCAGGGACAGCGCTCTGGCGATGCCGATACGCTGGCGCTGGCCTCCGCTGAACTCATGGGGATATTTATGAACGGCAGATGCGGACAGCCCGCATAATTCCAGAAGCTCCTTCGCTTTCTCCAAAGCATCCTTCCGGTTATATAATTTGTGCTTTAACATACCTTCCGTAAGAATGGTTCCTATATTCATTCTGGGATCCAGGGATGCATAAGGGTCCTGAAAAACAATCTGCATATCCCTGCGCAGCTGCCTCATCCGGTTTTCTGCAATCTTTTCCTTTTTTCCCACATCATAAATCACTTCCCCCTCAAATGCCACCCTTCCGCCCGTAGGTTCCAGAAGGTTCAGAATCGTCCTTCCGGCGGTGGATTTTCCGCAGCCGGATTCACCGACAAGTCCGAGTATCTCCCCTTTCCTGATATAGAAAGAAATATCGTCCACTGCTTTGATATCACCGGTTTTTCTGGAAAATACCCCTTTATATATGGGAAAATATTTCTTCAGCCCGGCTACCTCCAAAACAGGCTTTTCATCCAAAAGGCTATATCCCATATCCTTTATCCCCTTTCTGCACCGGAAAACACCTGACAAAATGTCCGTGGGATACTTCCGTCAGTTCCGGCATATTTTCCCTGCACTCCTGACAGGCACTGCTGCACCTGGGATAGAAGGCACATCCGGGAGGCATATCCGTAAGACTTGGTACCTTTCCGGGTATACAATGAAGTTTTTCACCTTTGTGAAACAGTACGGCACGGGAAGAAAGCAGACCTCTGGTATAAGGATGAAGCGGATTTTCAAAGATTTCACCGACCGGTGCCTGCTCCACCACTCTTCCGGCATACATTACCAATACCTCATCTGTCATTTCCGCAATTACACCTAAATCATGGGTTATAAACAAAATGCCCATGTTGTATTTTTCTTTCAGACCTGTTATCAGCTCCAATACCTGGGCCTGAATTGTAACATCCAGTGCGGTTGTCGGCTCATCCGCAATCAGAAGCTCAGGGCCGCACAGCAGTGACATGGCAATCATAACACGCTGACGCATTCCTCCGCTCAGCTGATGGGGATATTCATTCAGGACCTTATCCGGTCTTGGTATTCCAACCATTTTAAGCATGCCGAACGATAATTCCCTGGCTTCCTTTTTCTTTCTGATTCCCTTATGTAATGCCAGAACTTCTTTCAGCTGAAAGCCAATGGTAAAAACCGGGTTCAGAGCTGTCATGGGCTCCTGAAATATCATGGATATACGGTTACCGCGGATTTTCCTCATCCGGCTGTCGTCAAATTCCAGCAGATTATCTCCCTTATAATAAATTTTACCGCTGACTTCCGATTTTTTTTTCTCCAAAAGTCCCATAATAGAAAGTGAGGTCACTGATTTCCCGCATCCGGATTCTCCCACGATTCCCAAAACCTTTCCTCTTTCAACAGAAAAATCCACGCCATTTATGGCGGTAACCGTTTTTCCGGAGGATTTAAATTTTGTGACCAGATTTTCCACCTGAACAATTTTCTCACCCAAAGCTGCGCCTCCTTAGTTCATTTTTGCATCAAATGCATCCCGTAATCCGTCTCCTAAAAAGTTAATGGATAATATGGTAATAAATACAGCCGTTCCCGCAGGTATCCATAACCACCAATAAAGCTGCAATGTCCTGAGGCTTTGGGCAGCCGCAAGCATATTGCCCCAGCTCGGCATGGGAGGCGTAACTCCAAGCCCAAGATAGCTTAAACCGGCTTCGGAAAGTATCCCCTTCGCAATTCCAAGGGTAGAATATACGATAATCAGTGCAAACGTATTGGGAAGAATGTGTCTTATAATTGTTTCAAAATTATTCAGCCCCAGTGCTTTTGCAGCCTCAATATACTCCCTCTGCTTCAGGGAAAGAACTTCCGCCCGTACGATACGGCAGATATTGGTCCAGTTTAAAAAGCCGGAAATCAGCATAATATTCCATATGCCGGAACCCCATATGGCTGCCACGGTGATTGCAATGACATAGAAGGGAAAACACATAAAGATATCCGTAATCCTCATAATAATACCGTCCGCTTTTCTTCCGAAATAACCGGCAACGGCTCCCAGAAGGACTCCGAATCCGGCAGATATTCCCGTAGAAATCAATCCCACGCTTAGAGAAATACGCCCTCCGTATAGAAATCTGGTAAATACATCCCTCCCAAGCTCGTCCGTACCCAGCCAGTGTTTAGCGGAAGGAGCCTGATACGTATTCAGCAAATCCTGGGCAGATGGGTCATATTGTCCGATTACCGGTGCAAAAACCGCGGCCAAAACAAATACTATTAAAATTCCAAATCCGAACATTGCCAGTTTATCTTTCCTGAGACGCTTCATTCCTGCCTTAAATAAGGAGGTTCCATTCTCTTCTTGTCTTTTTTTGTTCATAAAAAATAACTCCCGGTTTTTAATTGTAGCGTATTCTTGGATCGACCACCCCATACAGGATATCCGCCAGAAGGTTAGCCAGTAAAATACAGATAGACAAAAACATCGTTCCGGAAACAATCAGCGGATAGTCCCGGTTGCTTACCGCCTGATAAAGCAGGTTTCCCATGCCGGGCCAGACAAATACGGTCTCAATCAATACCGTACCGGACAAGAGATGTCCCAGAGACATAGCCACCAGGGTGGTAATTGGTATCAGGGTATTTCGAAAGGCATGCAGATATATAACCACCCTGTCAGACAGGCCTTTTGCCCTGGCCGTCCGGATATAGTCCTGCCCCAGTACCTCCAGCATGGTTGAACGGGTGTAACGGACCATGGAAGCTGTCTGGGTACACGTAAGTACTAAAAAAGGAAGGAGCATATGACGGAAAATATCAAAGGCTCTTCTCCATCCCGTGTAATTCGTACCTGTTGTTTCAATTCCCGATACCGGCAGTAAATTAAAATCAATGGAAAATATTTTAATGACTCCCAGCGCAAGAAAAAATGCAGGCAAAGAGATTCCAATCAGTGATAATACGGAAATAATATGATCCGTAAAGGTTTTTTTCTTTACTGCCGCTAAAATCCCAAAAAAAATGGAAAGCAGGGTACTGGCTGCCAGAGAGGTGACGGATAACAGAGCCGTATTGCCTATCCGCCTGCCGATTACGGCTGCAACCGGCTCGGCGTAGCGGATAGAATAGCCCAAATTTCCCTGAAATACATTCCCAATCCACTTAACGTATTTTACAGGCAGAGAATCATAATAACCGATTTTCTGAAGCTGAATTTCCTTTTCCTCAATGGGAAGGCCGGATTCCACCATATAGGCGTAAGGGTCCCCGGGAGCGGTATGAATCAATGCAAATATAATAATAGAAACTCCGAAAAAGACAGGAATTAATACAAGCAGCCTTTTAATAATATATTGTCTCATATGGAGGACCTGCCCTTCTATTGCTTATTCCGCAAAATCCCAGTTTTCTACACCGTCGTAAAAGGAATAGGTAGTAATATCGACATTTTTCACTTTGGGATTAATGATGGTAAAGCGTTCCCAGTTATACAAATAGATAACGGGCAATTCATCATTTAATATGGTAGCAATCTCCTTATAAATCGGAGCCCTGGTTTCATTATCCAGTGATTTCAGTCCCTCAGCCAAAAGTCCGTCAATCTTAGAATTAGAATACATGGAATGATTGTTGCTTCCTCCAGTTCCTACATTCTGGCTTACATCCGCATCCGCACCAAAGCCGTTTCCAAGCAGGGCTAACTGGAAGCTGTCTGTCTTTCTTTCCTGAAGTACGGAGGTCAGAGTTGCAAACTCCACAAGCTCCAATTTCAATTCAATGCCGATTTCCTTGAAATTCTGCTGTATAACCGCAGCCGCTCCTTCTCTGGCCTTATTGCCGGAAGGATAAATAAGCGTTAATTTTACAGGACTTCCATTCTGGTACAGGGTTCCGTCCTTATATTCCAGTCCGGCTTTCTTCGTTAAAATTTCAAGAGCTTTTTCAGGACTGTAAGCGTAGTCATTGATTGCCTCATCACCGGGATATGCAAAAAACTCCCTGGTATAAATAGTATTTGCCACATTGCCGTAACCATAGAGTAAGGAAGCAACGATTCCTTCCCTGTTAATTGCATAAGCCATGGCCTGCCGGAAATCTTTATCCGACAATAAAGGATCGTTAAAATTGATAACCATATGCTGGTATGCGTTTAAAAGGTTGCTTCTTACGTCAAAACCGGCGTCTTCATAGATTTTAATGTCGTCCGGATTCAGGGATTCCACACGGATCATGTCCAGTTCATTGTTTAAAAGCTGTGCCTGGGCCGTATCCGGATTCACCACCTGGATAATAATTTTATCAAGCTTCGGCTCTCCTTCAAAATAATCCGGATTTTTTTCCAAAGCCGTATACTGGTCCGGTACATATTCCGCTAATTTAAAAGGTCCGGTTCCTATGGGATTCTGCAAAAGCTCCGTGCTCTGCTCCACTTCTTCCACCGGAACTCCTTCCCAGACATGCTTTGCTATGATACTGATACCGCGTCCGATTTTCTCATAAAAGGAGGCATATATTTCCTTGGTTGTAACGGCAATCGTATAATTATCAATCACATTAATACCGGATAAATGTTCTGCGGTTCCGCTGTGTACTTCATCATAACCGGCAATCTGCTGGACATAGGTGGAATTTAACCCGGTATAATTCTTATTGGCCATAAATTCAAGGGTAAACTGCACATCATTGGCAGTAAAAGGTTCGCCGTCGGTCCATTTAATATTATCATACAAATGAAAAGTAATCGTTTTAGAATCTTCCGAAACATCCCAGCTTTCTGCCAGGTTCGGCTTTAAATTAGCGCTGGCATCCACGGATACCAGAGTCTGAAAAATTAAGTTATTAATGTAAGCGGTATAGTCATCGCTGGCATACAGAGGATTAAATATACCGGTCGGTGAACTGATAGAACCTAACCTGAGAATTTTCTCCTGACCCGAACCGTCCGTTGATCCGCTATTCTCCCCGTTTGCGGAAGTTTCCTGCCCTTGGGAGGATGCCTCCGGGGAATTGCTTTGGATATCTGTTTTATCCGTATTACCGCAGGCAGTGAAAGCGGAAATTGCTAGAAGTGCTGCTAATGCTAAAGAAATCCATCTCTTTTTCATAATTTTTCTCCATTCTTCTTTTGTATATATATCTTTATTAATTCCCGGTTTTCATAGTATTCATATTATAAATATAAGATTACTATGAAATTATACCTAATATACAACAGAATCGTATCCATGTCAAGAATATTTAATTTCAGAAACAGGATAATTGTTACTGTTCACACCCCTGCCAAAAGCAGCAGTGTTGTGAACAATAACACGCTTCGCGATGCACACAAAACGCAAAGACAGCGTTTTGGCGCGGCAATTCTCCGGTTTTCTGTGACTTTCGCTTCGCTGCACTCACAAAAAACACGTCGCGTATACAGGGTGTGAACAGTAACGGACAATTAGCTGCCGCTCAATACTACGCGGTTTTAGGCATCAACATTTTTAGACTTTGTCATATAATGTAAATAATAGTCGAAAGGATGTTGATTACAGTGCCATTAGCAAGATTCGCGGACCCCCTGCCCATTCCTCCTGTTCTTAAACCGGTCAAAAAATGCTGCGGTTTATCCCATTACACAGTCAGGATGATTGAGTTTCAGCAAAAATTACACAGAGACCTCCCTCCTACAACCTTGTGGGGATACGAAGGCTTATACCCTGGTCCGACTATTGTGGCCCAAAGGGACGAGACAGTCCGGGTGAAATGGGAAAATCACCTGCCCGCATCCAGGCATTTACTTCCCGTTGATACTACCCTTCATTCCTCAGGTCCGGATATCCCTCAGGTAAGGACGGTTGTTCATTTGCATGGGGCTTATGTCCATGCTGAAAGTGACGGCTATCCGGAAGCCTGGTATACCAACAACTATGAGATTGTTTCCCCTTTGTTTAAAAAATGCGTTTATGAATACACCAACCATCAGAGAGCTTCCACTTTATGGTACCATGACCACGCCATAGGCATCACCAGGCTGAATGTATATGCAGGATTGGCAGGATTTTATATTATTCATGACAAAGAAGAGCAAGGCTTAAATCTGCCTGCCGGAAAATATGATATTCCATTAGCCATACAGGATAAAACCTTTCTTCAGGACGGCAGCCTTTATTATCCCGCAGCACCGCAGAATCCGCCGCCGGCATTTCCCACACCCTGCATTATACCCGGATTTTTCGGTGATACCATCCTGGTAAATGGAAAAGTATGGCCTTACCTGGAAGTAGAACCCAGAAAATACCGTTTTCGTTTCCTGAACGGCTCCAACAGCCGGTTTTACGATATGAAACCGGAAACAGATAAAAAAGAACCCCTCCCGTCCTGGTTACAGATTGGGACAGACGGGGGCTTACTGGAAAGGCCGGTAAATTTAAACCGGCTGATTCTGTCACCCGCGGAACGGGCTGATGTGGTAATGGATTTTTCCGAGTATGCCGGACAAACAATTCGTTTAACGAATATCCATCCTCCGGTTGATGAGGATACCACCGGCCAAATCCTGGAGTTTAGGGTTAAATCCTGCCTGTCCGGCCCCGATACCAGTAGGGTTCCCGGCTTCTTAAGCCCGTTTCATCCTCTTTCGGAATGTGATGCCGATTTAGAAAGAAACATGTATTTTAAAGTATCGCCCGATCAATACGGCCGGCCTCATTTTATGCTGAACGGAAAAATGTGGGATGACCCGGTCACTGAAAAACCTTTTCTGGGAAGTACGGAAATATGGAATATCATAAATTCAGGTGCCGGTATTCATCCTGTCCATATTCACTTGGTTCAGTTCCAGATACTGAACCGCCGGCCTTTTAATGTGGATTTATACAATGACACCGGGAAATTGGAGTTCACCGGCCCGGCCGTCCTTCCAGACCTTAATGAAATCGGCTGGAAAGACACTGCCCGGGCAGCCCCCGGATTTGTAACAAGAATTATTATGCGTTTTGAGAAATTTACGGGCTCTTATGTCTGGCACTGCCATATTTTAGAACATGAAGACTACGATATGATGCGGCCTGTAGAGATTATAAAAAGACCTTGCCCTTATTAAATAATCCTTACATTTTAAACAGTTTTCCCCTGCGTTACCTTCCTGCGGCATGTTCTCTGCAGAGCCTGAAAATGTGAAAAACATGGCGGCTGCGAGAAGGGCTTTTCTGCAGCCGCCTTCCGGGGTATTATATGTTTTCTGTTAAAATCTGATAAACCGGAGCACCCTCACACTGATTAGGATAGCGCACACCCAGTAAGGCAGCCGCCGTAGGGGTTATATCCACCTGTCTGATAGTCCGCCCGGTTATAAAATTTTCTTTGATTCCTTTACCGGCGGCCATAAATACCGGAAGGGTAGAGGTTCCGAAATATCCTTGGGCTGTCGACAGGCCATCTCCATGAAGCCGGTTAAATCCTTCTTCAATGGTAAAGAAAATATCACCGGCTTCCGGCCCGTCTATCCCCAGTACAACCGCATCCTTGTTCCTCAGGGCAATGCCCACAACCCTTTTGCCGGTGGCTTCATCACGGTAATTATAAAGGTCGGAAATAATTTGTTCTTCTAACTCATACTGCTCTTGGGGCTCAACGGTACCATGAGGGTTCCGTCCTTTCAGATTGATATATATGTGATTGCTCCGTATCTGGACGGCACGGGTTTTTCCCCAGTCTACTTCCTGCAGCTTGTTTCCGTTTTCATCTCTCTTCAGAACCGTATAACCCAATTCCTCCATGACACCCACATTAAGTCCGCCGTATTCCCCAAGTATCGGAGGTACATTTTCACCCACCAGGAGTCCGTGGTCGGATAAAATAAATACGGTCCAGCCTTTGTCAATCAAATGGCAGAATTGTCCAAGATAATCATCCGTCTGCTTATACACTTCTTCAATCAGCTGCTGATAAATGTTTTCATCGGTATGGTCCCAGGGCTTTAAGGTTTTAGCAAGGTGCCATATCTGGTGCCCCGCACAGTCCACATTATGCAGGTGGCTGAATATTACATCATAATCATTTTCTTCTGCTAAGGTATTCAGCGTATCCGCCTGCCATTTGTTATACTGAGCCCAGGAGGGCAAAAAGACTTTTTCGACCAGCTCTGCGTCTTCCCCTCCTATCAGGCTCACCGGAGGAACCGGACCTGATTTTTCAAGAACCTGTTCATACAAAGATACCGGATGCCATAGGGTCTGGTTTGTGGTATCCAGCGCATTGCTGATCCATAAACGAAGTTCGTTGCCTTTAGGGTCCAATTCCAATATTTTATAGGAACGGCAGGAGGGTTTTGTAACTCCTTTCTTGGTTACCTCGTCTACGGCATTTACAATTTCTCCTTCCGCTATAAGTACAAAAGGTTCTTTTTCCTGTTTATCTTTATATAGGGCAATACGGTCATAGCTGCCTTCTTCATTCTGAAGAAGCAGAGCAAAACGTTTATTCTTTCCCTGGGAGGTAAGGATAGTAAATTCTTTTGCGCCCTCAGGAGCATATTTCCAGCCATTTGCCGGTTCAATAGGCGAAAAAACCACATCATAGGCCACCTTGGCGCCAATCATCATTTCGGTATCCGCCAGGCTGTTAACATAAGTACGTACTTCAATGCCTTTACGTGCGGCATCGCCCCACCACAGCTCCATCATCTCGTCTTCTTCTTCATTTCCCGCAACCAGTTCTTCCAAATCGGTAATATTACACCCGACTCCGGCATTTTTTTTAGTATGCGGAATATATTTAAGCTTTCTGAAATCAGCAGATGCGGTAATTACTTTCTCCCAATCCATTTGGGCTATGCCCATATTAACGGAGCCGGGCTGAGTCCCGTCTACCACATTTAATAAATTGCTTTTCGAGGTCGGCGGCCAGGAAGAACCGGGCCAGTGCCAGACCAAG
>DBEP01000060.1:35515-35834 GCA_002294045.1 Lachnoclostridium sp. UBA903
GCAGTGCCCCCAGTAATTGCAGATCTTCCCTGGCAGAGCCCTTTTCAATAAATTTCTTAATATTAGGCAGCTTATTTTCCATCAGCATTCTTTTGGTAGTTGCGGCATCCATACCGTCTATTCCCAGGATAAGCAGTTTGTTTGTCAGTGGTTTTCTTTCCATATGTCGGATTGTCCTTTCTTCATAAATACTGATATTAACAATAGTTTCAGGTGATTGCGAAAAACCCTTATATAAAAGACGTATTTTCCGCTTTTTCATGTGTGTTACTAATCATGTGTGTAACTAATATGTTACTTGGTCTGGCACTGGCCCGGT
>DBEP01000107.1:0-167 GCA_002294045.1 Lachnoclostridium sp. UBA903
CCTACGCCGACTGACGACAACGAGCGGATGGCAAAATAGGCAGTGCAGTTTGGCTAATTATGAGTGGAACAACACACTAGAGGGGCCTATGATACATAAACTACAAAAGCAGGATTTTCCTTATAATTGCAAAAGGCATATTTTCATGGTATAATATTGTAAGATAT
>DBEP01000107.1:300-14780 GCA_002294045.1 Lachnoclostridium sp. UBA903
TAATATTGTAAGATATTATACCCGCGCCGTACGTAGTAAGTGCACATCTCTCGGCACAAAGGTGCCGGATACCATGGAGCTCGCAGACATATAATGTCACCCGCCCCGAACATAGTGAGTGCGCATCAACGCCACAAGGTGGCGCATACCATGGGGGCTTGCGAACATGGTATAATGAAATTGGTATGAGCAATTGCAAGCCTGCCTCAATTACAATGCCGGCCGGAATCATAAGATAAGAATTGAAATACATAAGTCAGGTGGTATAAACATGAGTATATATGATACATTGAATAAAGAACAGCGCAGGGCCGTAGAACATGATAAGGGTCCTCTGCTTATTTTAGCCGGTGCAGGCTCAGGGAAAACCAGAGTTTTAACTCACAGGATTGCATATTTGATGGAACACAGAAACGTAAATCCATGGAATATATTGGCTTTGACCTTTACCAACAAAGCTGCAAATGAAATGCGGGAGCGCGTAGATAACATAGTGGGATACGGCTCGGAAAATATCTGGGTAAGTACCTTTCATTCCACCTGTGTAAGAATTTTAAGAAGATGGATTGACTATATCGGATATGACAGAAGTTTTACCATTTATGATACGGATGACCAGAAATCCTTAATGAGGGAAGTATGCAAGTATCTGAATATCGATACGAAAAACTTAAAAGAGCGTTCTCTTTTATCCGTTATCTCCTCAGCCAAGGATAAACTTATATCCCCGGAGGAATACGAACTTCGGGCCGCCGGAGATTTTACCAAAGCTAAATTTGCCGGAGTATATAAGGAATATCAGAAGCGCTTAAAGGCAAATAATGCTCTGGATTTTGATGATTTGATTTTTAAAACAGTGGAACTGTTTCAAGCAAGCAAAGAGGCCTTAAACTATTATCAGAACCGGTTCCGTTATATCATGGTAGACGAGTATCAGGATACTAATACCGCCCAGTTTAAATTAATCAGCTTTTTGGCGGACGGAATCAACGAAGACGGCATCAGGGAGCACAATCTCTGTGTCGTGGGAGATGACGATCAGTCCATATACAAATTCCGGGGCGCCAATATTTATAATATTCTTAATTTTGAGAAAGAATATGCGGATACGGTAGTTATTAAGCTGGAGCAGAATTACCGCTCAACAAAACGGATTTTGGAAGCTGCCAATGAAATTATCAGCAATAATAACGGCAGAAAGGATAAATCCTTATGGACCGATAACAGTGAAGGGGAACCGGTACGTTTTACCCAGTTTGACCACGATTATGAAGAAGCTGACAGTATTGCGGACGAAATTGCACGTACAGTATCTTCGGGAGAAGCCGGCTATCAGGATTTTGCCGTACTGTACCGGACCAATGCCCAATCCCGTATATTAGAGGAAAAATTAATTTTAAGAAACATCCCCTATAAAATAATAGGAAGTATAAATTTCTATGCAAGAAAAGAAATAAAGGATTTACTTTCTTATTTAAAAACGATTGACAACGGTCTGGACAACCTGGCAGTAAAACGAATCATCAATGTTCCAAGACGCGGAATCGGCCTGACTACCATTGTTAAGGTGGATGATTATGCAATTGCCAACGGCATCAGTTTTTATGAAGCCTTAACAAGGGCTGAATATATTCCTTCTTTAGGGCGTATTGCTGCAAAAATATCTCCTTTTGTCAGTCTTATTGAAGTATTAAAATCCAATCTGGCGTCCCCCGATTACAGCCTGACTGATTTACTGGACGAGATTTTGGATGCTACCGGTTATATCAGCAATCTGGAAGCACAGGATTTAGAAAACGTAGAAGACAGGCTTGAAATTATAGGAGAATTAAGAAGCAAACTTAAAACTTATGAAGAAAATGCCATGGAACCTCCAACCTTAAGCGGGTTTTTAGAAGAGGTTGCTCTGGTTTCCGATATTGATAATCTGACTGAGGACAGTAATGCAGTGGTTCTTATGACGCTGCACAGTGCAAAGGGCCTGGAATTTCCTTATGTATATCTATGCGGAATGGAAGAAGGCATATTCCCCAGTTATATGTCCATCCATGCGGATGACCCGGAAACTGAAATTGAAGAAGAACGCCGGTTATGTTATGTAGGAATTACAAGGGCTATGAAACGCTTAGGGCTTAGTGCGGCAACCCAGAGAATGCTTCGGGGAGAGACCCAGTTTAACCGCCCCTCCCGGTTTATTAATGAAATTCCAAGATATTTATTAACTATGGAGCATAATCCCTTCAGGACCAATCCGCTGAAAAGTAATTCTTATCTGAGTCTATCTCCTGACTTTAATGACAGGCTGCGTTCAGCAGGCGTTAACGGAGGAGCCCGTACTCCTTCTGCGTCCGGGACAGGGCGGCAGAATAGATTAAATGATACCATTTTTCAAAAGCCTTACGCTGCTTCCGCTCCCAGAGATATCGAAGGCAAAAATATGGGAACAATTGATTACGGAATCGGTGATACGGTACAACATATTAAATTCGGCGTGGGGATTGTAACAAATATTAATTCCGGCGGAAGAGATTATGAAGTTACGGTAGATTTTAATAATTATGGCATCAAAAAAATGCTGGCATCCTTTGCAAAATTAAAAAAGTTATAGTATTTTCATGTATTTTCCTGAATTTCTATAGTAAAAAGCCTCATATCGTGGTATAATAGGATAGAACTCATTTTACGATGAAAGGATGAATGACAATGAATAATAAATTAGAGGATTTATTAAACGCAGCTAAAATAGGTGATTTAATTCACAGAAAAGAAGCGGCAGAGAAAAAAAGAACCAACTGCGTACTTATGATATTAGCCGTAATCGGTGCAGTTGCCGCAGTAGCCGGTATTGCTTATGCAGTATACAGATATTTAACACCGGATTACCTGGAAGATTTTGATGATGATTTTGACGATGATTTCGACGACGACTTTGATGATGAGGAAGAAAGTGCCTGCAACTGTGAATTTGGTGATAAAGCAACGGAAGCGGCTTCTTTAGATAAAACCGAACACACTCCTGAAACTTCCGACGCTCCTGAAGTGTAACGGCAGCGCCCTACAGGCATTTGTTTTTCTTAAACAGCAACGTCCGTTTAAAACGGACGTATTTTGTTAATTTAATATTCTAATAATAATGAGCCTGCAAAAATTAAACAGGCTCATTTTATTTTAAAATAACTTTTCTGCGTTTTCCTGCTCCTGCAGCCTTCCCGCACCATGTCCCCGTTCGACTGCTCAGACTCTGGCGCTGACGCGCTGTCACTTCAGCGGCCGCTATTACCCAACCGAAAATGATAGAGTTCATCTTTTATTCCTGCCGGCCGCAGTGCCTATAGCTTGCCGCCGCTTGTAGCAATCCCTTCAATGAATTGTTTCTGGAATATAATATAAATGACTATCATCGGAATACAGGCCAACAGGGATGCCGCCATAAGCTCCGGATAATTTGATGTAAATTGCCCCTGTAATTTTGCCAGAGCGGCAGACAATGGCATTGTGTTTTGCTCCGTGTTTACCACCAAAGGCCACATTAAATCCTTATATGCAAACAGCGCCGTAAATATTCCCAGTGCCACCATAGAGGACTTGGTAAGGGGAGCCATAACATACAGAAAAGTCTGGCCGATATTACAGCCATCCAGTCTGGCCGCTTCCTCCAAATCCTTCGGAAGGCTCATAAATGCCTGTCTTAAGAGAAATGTTCCGAAGGCTGTCACCAATCCCGGAAAAAGCAATCCAAAACTAGTATTTAACATTCCCATTTTACTGACCATTAAATACTGCGGTATGATAAAAATCTGGGAAGGCACCATCATCTGAAATAACACCAGGGAAAAAGCCAGATTGCGTCCCTTAAAATTCAGCCTGGCAAAAGCATACCCTGCCATGGTTGCCGTAAGAACCGCACATACTACTCTTCCCACAATTAAAATAAGCGTATTCAGATATAGCCTGGCAAAATTCATTTTACTAAGTACCGATGTAAACGCTTCGGTTCTCCATACGGTGGGAAAAATAATAAAAGGATTCATCTGCGTCGATTCGGAAATAGACTTAAATGCAGTCAGCACCATCCATAAAAATGGAACCAGCATGATAACGGAACCCAGTATTAACAGGGCATGAATGAATATTTTATTTATATTTATCCGCTTTACCATTGATTTTCTCCCTTCTTGCCCCATTTGGCATAATTAATTATAATTAACCCATTTTTTCTGCGCCTTCATTTGTATTACGGTAATTACCATAATAACCAGCAAAAGCAGCATTACAATAGCGGAACCGTACCCTTTATTTCCTTCCATAAACGAATACTTATAAAAGAGATATACCAGGGATTGTGTTTTGGGGAATGCTTTATTAGCCTTATCCATCATCATAAATATGACGTCGAAGACCTGCAGTGCGCTGATTATCCTGGTAACGGTTACGAAAAACATGGTAGGTGAAATCAGAGGCAGGGTAATTTTAAAGAATTGTATTATTCCTCCTGCCCCGTCAATCTGTGCCGCTTCATAGTAATCATGAGGTATTTCCTGCAGTCCTGCCAGAAAAAGCACCATATTATAACCGATTACGGACCAGATGCCCACAGCGGCAATCGAAACAAATGCAATGCCGGGATTTGAAATCCAGTTTACCGGATTCAATCCGATTGAATCCAGTAAATGATTTAATAATCCGAACTCTGAGTTGTAAAGCCATCTCCATACCATGGCTACCGCCGCCGGTGCCGCCACCATAGGAAGGAAATAAATAGTCCTGTAAATATCTCTCCCTTTCATTTTCCTGTTCAGCAATACGGCTAAAACAATGGCTATGGCTATGGAAAAGGGAACTTCCACAACCGCATATTTAAAGGTATTAAAAAGAGACTGCCACACGGTAGTATCCGTCAGCAGCTTTTTATAATTCTCCAGTCCCACAAAGACATTTCCTTTTCCAAAAGCCCCTGTTTTAAAAAAACTTTGATATATAGTCTGGAAAATCGGGATTATATTCAGAACCATTAATCCAATCATAGTAGGAAGAATGAAAAACCAGCCCCAAAGGAATTCACTTCTTGCCTTTTTCGTTCCTTTAATTTTAATTTTGCCTGACACCGTGTAACCTCCCATAATTCATATTCAGAAGAATGGCAGACTCGCCCGAATCCGGGAGCAGGCCTGCCAATCTGCTTACACTTTCATAGCTTACTATATTATTCTTCCGCTAAGGTAGCGTTCATTTCCGAAGCAATATCTGCGCATACATCCTCCACGCTCTTGGTTCCCGTCCAGGCGTCCACCAGCTTTTCCGTAATCATATTTTCCCAGGTAACCGTTGTTTTGGAATATGGCCTTATAACTAAATCATCCATCATATCCAGGTATGCCGCCAGATTAAAATCCGGATAGGCCTGTGTCCAGTTTGAAACCGTCCCTTCATATGCAGAAATTACAATTCCTAAATCGGATTGTTTCTGCTGCGCTTCCTTAGAACCCAGGTATTCAATCAAAGCCCAGCTTTCCTCCGGATTCTTTGTATTGGCGGCCGCTGCCCAGCCCAAACCGTTATAAATAGATGCTCTCCTTCCGGTTTCCGCATCTTTCGGAAGTACCGCAATATCACAATTTGCCTTTACGTAATCATTATTACAAAGCTCGGCAAGCATCCAGGAGCCCTGGGTTACCATGGCTACCTTACCAGCTTCCAGTAATGCATAGGCATCATTTTCCGTCATGGTTTCATAATTTGGTGTCAATCCGTCCTTTACCAAATCCGTAACAAAACGGATGGCCTTAACCGTTCCTTCCTGGTCAAAACCTGAGGCCTTTTTATCATCGCTTATAATAGTACCGCCCATGTTATAAACCATGTTATACCAGCCATCCTGATTATTGCTGGGCGCTATGGCATATCCGTACTGGCTGCCATCCGGTTTGGTAAGTTTTTCACAGGCAGCTCTGAAATCCTCCCATGTCCAGGTTTCATCCGGATAGGCCAGACCGGCTTCATCAAACATGGTTTTATTGTACCACAGGGCTATCGTATCAATATCTTTGGGAACCGCATACTGTGTCTCACCATTCCACTTATATATATTAACGATATCCTGGGGAAATTTTGATAAATCCACCTTATCGCTGGCAGCAATTCTGTCTGTCAAATCAAGCAGCATTTCATATTCCGAATACCTGGATATTTCATTGGAATGCATCCAAAATACATCAGGAAGAGAACCGCCTGTCGCACCTGCTTCCAGCATGGTCCAGTACTGATCCCAGGGAGTTACCTGAATCTCGGCTTTAATGCCTGTCTGGGCAGTAAAATCTTCTAGGATTTTGGTAAGCCCCGGTTCCTGATTCGTATCCCAGATTGCCACTGTTAAATTAACACCTGTATTTCCGCTTCCTGTAACCGCCGTATTAGCACTGTCTGCGGCTGTGTCCCCGGTATTGCCTGCTTCCTTGTCATTTTTTCCGCATGCAGCCAGGGAAACCGACATTACCAATACCAACATGATAGCCAACAATTTTCTCATTTTCATAAATACCTCCTCTTTCCCGCGTCTGACATTCTGTTATTTTCACCAATTTTTTATTCAATCAGCGTATATTATTATACAGAATGTTCAGAAGAAAGAACATGGAATTATGTCTGGCAAACATGTCATAATGTGATATTATACAATATATTTAATTTATTTTACGTTTTATTATACACATTATCATGCTGCTTACCTGTCTGCATGGATACCTCTCATATTATATTAAGCATATTCTATAGCCTGGCAGCAAAACAGCATATAAATTGGCTCCGAAATAATTATCTCTGCTCTTTTAAGTAAAAATCCTTGCTTAAATACAACAAAATAACAATAAACTGGAAACAAATCAAAAGGACTTATCTTTTGTTAATATTATAAAATGATATTAAGCAAAAGATAAAAAAGAAGTCAGCTTATTTATTTTTTCTAAATCATGTTCTTTCTATTATGTCGCTTTCATAACATTGTTTTGTTATAATTTGGGATATAATATTTTAATGAAAGGAACGGTTCTATGGAAAAATCCACTACTTACTATACCTCGGTCGGTTTTCGCTGCATAAGGAATATTAAAAGACAAACCAACGACCTTTACCTGGTGCATTGTGGTCATCAGCAATGTCCTCCCTGTTACACTTATAATCATAAAATTCCCAACGAGTATCATCTCCATTTCGTATTAAACGGTAAAGGTACTCTAAGCATCGATGAAAATATTTATCATATTAAAAAAGATTATATTTTTCTAATACCCAAAGATATGCCCATCCGGTATTATGCCGACACGGAATATCCCTGGGAGTATATATGGGTAACCTTCGACGGTGAAAAAGCTGCTTCTTATCTGGAATATGCCGGGCTTACCGCTCATTCACCGGTTATTATTTCTTCTGTTCCTGCCGTAACTTATCTTCCTATAGTAAAAAAAATTCTGGATACCAATGAATTAACCCTGGTAAATGAAATCCGCAGGGTAGGCTACCTGTTTGATCTGCTCTCCACTTTAATTGATGCCGAAAGCTCTGCAAGAAATAAAGGCAAGCGCTATGACTATTCCGGCAAAACCTATGTAGAACATGCTCTTCAGTATATTTCTTTAAATTATGCCCGGATTAAAGTCAACGATATCGCAAAATATATCGGAATAAACCGTTCTTACCTTACAGCCATATTTAAAAAAGAATTGAATATGCCGCCCCAGGAATATCTAGTAAATTACCGGCTGCGTAAAGCTGCCGAATTATTGCACACAACAAATCGTTCCATACAGGATATTGCCAAACAGACAGGCTACGATAATGCGTTTACCTTTTCCAAAATGTTTAAAAACATCTACGGAATCAGTCCCAGAAGCTACCGTCTTCAGAAAAAGCAGGAATCAGAAACCTAGAGCGTGTTTAAAAATGCTTGTGCCGGATTAACTTAACATACAAATGAGCCTGTAATAATTACAGGCTCAAAATTTTATAAAACTGATACATTTAATTTACAAAAAACCCCGGATTCATCCCAGCCGGCAAGGCATTAATAGTTTTTTATGTTTTTCTGATATTTTATATATTTTCGAATATTCTTATATTTACATCTATACTTTTGCCTTACATTTCTTCTTTTCCAATTATCTTTTACGATTGCTATATTTAACAATTGAATTTTTCCATTAATACTGCGGGCTGAGGTAAGTCCTGCTATACCGACCCTCGTTACCTGCTTTTTTATTTCTTTTCTGCTTGATATTTCATTCTAATTTTATATTTCTTTTCTATCTTTATATTTCTTTTCTATCTTTATATCTCTTTTCTATTTTATATCTCTTTCCTATTCGTTATTTCATTTGGTTCTTTATTTCATTCTGTTTTTTATTATCTTTCTGTTTTTTCTTTAATATTTCTTATTTTTCAAATGCCTTAGTGGCATGTTCCGTATTAACCAGGTCTTTATAAGGAGCCCTCTGGTTCAATACTCCGGCATCTTCCAATATATCCTGTAATAAGGTAAAGCTTTCTTCTTCAAAAACAGTATTTTCTTTCCAGGTATTCTGCTCATAATACCTCGTTACAATGGCAGTAACCGTATCCTTATCCGTCTCTTTAAACTGGGGCGCAATCACTTTGGCAATTTCCTCCGGGGTATGGGAATTTACATAATCTAATCCTTTTTGGATTGCATTGGTAAATTTCTGGATTATTTCAGGGTTTTTTTCAATATAACTCTTTTGGGCCGCATAAGCAGTATAAGGAACCTTACCGCTTTCAACGCCCAAAGAAGCTACAACCTTGCCGCTTCCTTCCTTCTCAAGTGCGGTCGCACCCGGCTCAAATTCTACCGTATAATCACCGGTTCCTGCAGCAAAGGCCTGGGAAGTCAGTCCAAAATCAATATTTTGGATAATGGTTAAGTCGGTTTTCGGGTCAATTCCATTTTTCTTAAGAATATATTCCAGTACCATCTGAGGCATACCGCCTGCCCTGCCGCCGACAATAGTTTTACCCTTAACATTATCCCACGTAAAATCTTCATTTTGCTCCCTGGAAACCAGGAAATTCCCTGCACGTTGTGTTAATTGGGCAAAATTAACTACATAATCTTCTTTCCCCTCATTATACACATAAATGGAGGCTTCCGAGCCCATAAATCCTATGTCTGCTTCGCCGGACAGCACGGCCGTCATGGTTTTATCCGCACCTAATCCGTTTACCAGCTCTACATTCAGGCCTTCGTCTTTAAAATATCCTAATTCAATGGCCGCATATTGAGGGGCATAGAAAATGGAATGTGCTACTTCATTTAACTGAACCTTTACTAAATTATCGTTACTTTTACAGCCAGTTAAACCGATAACTATAAAAGCCATGATAAGCAGCATGGTAACTCCACTCTTTTTCATCCTCTTCCTCCTTACAAGACATCCTCAAATATATAACAATATATCACTTGGGATAGAATTTGTGCATGTTCAAAAAAGGAATAGACCCATAATATATCAAATTCACAATATTTTAATAATTTCTTCATACAATCTGCATAAAACAGACCTACAATGAACATGTGAAACACATAAATTTTTATCACGGCCGGCAGGTAAGACAGAATAACCTGCCGGCCACTCCTCTTCTATGGGAATTATATCTTTCAAGGCTTAATACTTACGGCTGTTCCGGATTATTAACTGTTTACCGGCCTGCCAAAAAATTCATTCAAAGCCATATCTCTCCTGAACTTCCACCGATTAAATATTACATATTTATTACTAAAGTGTTACAATCTATTTGTACCTAAAAGATAGTAATCTAAAAGGAGGATATAAATTATGTGTTTCAATTTTGGTTCCGGCAGTTTTAGCGACTTATGTAAACAGATATTACAGTATTGCGGTTACAGCTTCTGTGGTTAGAATTTATTTACTTTGGCCCAGCCTGCAGGCTGGGCCTTTTTATAGTCATTTTTATCAGTCGGCTGAAAGCATTTTTACCTCTGGTGCTGACGCGCTGTCACCTAAGTGACAAAATTCCATAGTGCGTCATGAGCAATCCCCTAGAAGGTTTTTATCTCATAAGAAGAACTTTCCTCGTATAAGATAAGAATAAATGGCAAACTCTTCAGGAAGAACCGGAGACCCGTCTCCATTTCTGGCAAACTGAAAAGCATAGCCATACTTTTCATTAGCAGCAAAGTTTTTAAGCTCCTCCGCCGTGAAATATCCTGCAATATAAGTTTGATATACTTTATCTCCATCACCATAATAAGTCCATCTCTCGGCAGTACCAATTTTGTAGCCCAGATTAAGCAATCGCTGTAACTCTATTTGCATTTCCGTGCTGTCAGGGCTAATCGTAGCCGTATCTGAAAAAATATCAACAGCAAGAAAATACGTCATCTTTTTTTCGTCATATTCTTCTAATGCACTTTTTACATCAACAAAAAAAAGAATGGTTCCGTCAGCCGGAGGCGCTACATAACTACCAGTTGAAATTTGTCCATTAGAATGTCCATAAATTATTTGACCTTGGGTAATAAAATTGTTTCCGGAATCCTTGGTTGCCGCAACAAAAATTCCCGCCGCCGCAAGGCCGAGGCACGCAGCTAAGGCTGCCCATTTCATCCAATATTTTTTTATTATTTTGGTTCTGGGAGCGGCTTCTTCGATATATTCTTCATCAATTTGTCCTATCATATCAAGCAATATTTCAATATTCATAGAGCAATACCTTCTTTCTCAAGGCATAACCTTAATTCATTTCGTATCCGGTACAGCATGGATTTTATTTTACTTTGACTCATCCCGCATTGCTCCGATATTTCTTTTATTGACATTAGATACCAATATCGTTGCACGAATATAATACGCTTTATTTGGGGTTGATTAGAAAGAAAACGGTTAAGGGCTTCTACTAAAGTTATTGTATCAACAACCTGCTCAATATCCGATGCAGCAGGGATACAATCTTTCAATTCAGACAAGGAAAGCTCCATCTGCCCGAAGCCACGTTTTTGTGCAGTATACTTTTTATATTTATCCAATGAAAGATTGCGTGTAATTTTCCCCAAAAAGGTCGATAAGCGGTTAGGCCGCTTTGGAGGTATGGCATTCCATGCGCGCATATATGTGTCGTTGACACACTCCTTTGCATCTTCATTGTCATGCAGAATGTTAAATGAGATATAATAGCAATATCGCGAATATTTTTTTGACGTTTCAGCAATAGCATTTTCGGAGCGTGCCCAGTATAAATCAATTATTTTACTATCTTCCATAATTCATCTCCTTCCCTTGCATATAAAAAGCCCTCTACTTTAATACACTGCAAAATTTATGCCACGTTGCGCAAAAAACGTAAATTTTTTAAGTTTTTTATGGTAAAGACAATTTTATTTAAGAAGTATTCTACTTTTACCGGATATTGTTTACTATTTTGAGAGGAGCCTCATATAAAAACCCATTATTTGCTCAGCAGACCATTCCCATGTTCATATCAGCCTTCACATATAATAAAGTATAACCCGGAACCATCACGAAGTCCATGCCGGGAGCATCGTATTTTGGAGAAATGAACGGTCTGCCCCATTTTTTAAAATCGGATATTATCTATAAATACCACAATTCACATTATTCCCGCAGGCATATCCGATTCACCTGACATGACTATCAATTTAATACGGATTCCTTCCCTTCCGATATCTTTATTTGAGTGCTTTTTTCTTTGTTCTCCGGCCTGAATTATATTGACAAATCGCTTTCCAACGCATATAATATGAATGAATAATTATTTTTTCATTCATATTGACTATTTATATAAGCCAAAGGTATCTTTATGTATGTAAAATAAAAACGAATTAATACTACTACCCTTCCATAAAGAAACTGTTTATGGTATCTTTTGGGAGGAGAACGCCATTAAAGGAGGAAATGCAGATGGAAAACGAACATCGCTCCAAACCCGTAAAACCTAAAAATATTCTCATTCAGGTAACAGAAGAAGGCACATTAAAAACCAATGTACGAGTTCCGTTTTTTATGTTAAAAATGGGGTTGAAGTTTGGACAGATGGCAGCTAACGCCAAAAAACCAGGGGCACGCGAAGAGGAGCTGGAAAGGCTCAAGGATATTGACATGGATGCCATTTTGGAGGCACTGAACAGCGGAGAGCTTTCTCTTCCCTGTCTTTTGGTTGATGTAGACGAACCGAATAAAAACCAGCATGTAAAAATCACGTTGGAGTAAAAAGCAGACTTGAAACCAGCCCGCCCCAAAGGGCCTCTGCCAAACAAAAACACCGCCCATACTTCCACTAGAGTGTGTTAGAAAATGCTTGTGCCGGGCTGGATGCTCCAATTTGTGGGAGACAAAGAGCGATTTTGGGAGCGTAGTGATGCTGCTCTCCAAAATTGCGACGCAGTATACCGCAAAGCGGGGCGTTCAGAACGGCGCAATGATTTTTCAAACACGCTCTAAGGCGGTGTCTTTTACCTGAGAGCCAATGTTCCAATGTGTCAGTGTCAGTACCCTAACCTTTTACAGCTCCGGCAACCATGCCCTGGATAATCTGTTTGCTGAATACAAAATAGAAAACAACAATAGGCGCCATGGTTATAAGCATTGCTGCCATAATCTTAGTGTAGTCGGAACTGAACTGCCCCGTAAACTGCGTCATGGCCAGAGGTACTGTCTGAAGTCTCGGGTCTTTGATAAGTACCAATGCAAACGAGAATTCGTTCCAGCAGCTGAAGGTCTGGATAATTGCAATTGTTGTAAGGATAGGCTTGCACATAGGCAAAATAATGGAAAATAATGTTCTGCTGAAGCTGCTGCCGTCAATTGCAGCCGCTTCCTCCAGGGCAACCGGAATTCCTTTTACATAACCTTCAACTAAGAATATTGCAATAGGAAAGCCAAACGCCACATAGGGCATAAGTAAGGTAAACCACTGGTTACCTAACCCGGTGCGGGTAAATACCACATAAATCGGTACTAATAAAGAATGTATGGGAATTAACATACCCATTAAAAATACCAGGTATAACAGACGGTTACCCGGAAATCTGATTCTAGCCAAAATATAACCAATAATAAAACCAAAGAGAACAATTAAAAACACGGAAATTAACGTTGTTCTGAAACTGTTTATTACAGATTCAAATATGTGGTAGTCCTTGTTGGTAAGAATATCAACATAGTTTTTAAAGCTTGGGTTTTTGGGCAGGCCCATAATATCCGCATTAAAAACCCGCTTTTCCTTTAAGGAAGAGTAAAACATCCAGACCAGAGGAAAGATACAGGATAGGGAAAACAAAAGCAGTATTACATTCATAAATACGGACAATGTTCTTGTTTTAATAATGGATGAGGTATCCCTGCCGGTGTTTTTATTAGCCATTATCTGTCTCCTCCTTTATCCTTTGTCAATACTTTTACCAATAACTGGGTTCCTCCGATTACCAGTAAGCTGGACAGGAAGATACCAATGGATATGGCACTGCCGTAACCCATATTCTGTTGCGCAAATGATATTTTATAACCATAGAGAGCCATAACCATGGAGGCATTGCCGGGGCCGCCGGCCGTCATGACATAGATATGGTCAAAGGCCTTCATGTTACCTGCAACACAAAGGGTAACACAAACAAGCAAGGTATTCTTGATTAAAGGTAATACAATATAGATTGCCCTTTGGATTCCATTCGCACCATCGATTTCGGCCACTTCAAAGATTTCCTTATCAACAGAAGAAATGGCAGACAGGATAATAACCATATAGTATCCGATAAACTGCCAGATTAAGGGAATCGATATTAACAGCATAACCAGCCCGGGTTCATTTAGCCATACTTTAACAGCGTCATTTCTGCCGATTAAATTCAAAAACCAGTTTAATACACCGCGTTTGTAATCGTACACCATAGTCCATATAAAACCGATGGAAACGGCGGACACGGTGCTTGGGAAAAACCCGAAGGTACGGTGTATCCCTTTAAATTTTACCAGACGGGAATTAATCATCAATACGAATATAAATGCCAGACCAATCTGGCCGATAATACATGCAATTACCAAATATATGTTATGACTGAAGGCCTGCCAGAAAACAGAATCCTTCATAAGCGTCGCATAATTTTCAAATCCAATGAAAGTTTTATTAGGTCCGCCTTTCCATTCGAAAAAGCTGTAAAATCCAGCCGTTACCAAAGGAATAAATACGGCAAATACGTACAATGCAATAGGCAATATTAAATATGCAAAGATTACTCTGTTTTTAGGTCGGATTGAACTTAACATTTTTGCCTCCTTAAAAATGTATTGCTATTTATTCAGGCCTTACCTGAGAAACGCCGCTCAGATAAGGCCTGTTTCAAATTATACTGCAGATATAAAATTGAAAGAACTATTTACTAGAGTGTGTTTGAAAAATGCTTGTGCCGGGCTGGATGCTCCAATTTGCGGGAGACAAGG
>DBEP01000107.1:14792-56155 GCA_002294045.1 Lachnoclostridium sp. UBA903
AATTGGGGCGTTCAGAACGGTGCAATGATTTTTCAAACACGCTCTACTTTAGAAATTAATAATTATCCTCATAGGCTTTTTGGGCATTGGCAGCTACATCTTCCGCTGTAAGCTGGCCATTTAACATAGTTTGGAGATCCGTATTTAATACATCCCAGACAGCACTGGAAATATAAGAGTCATAAATTTCACAGGGTGTGTTATCAACGTATTGATAGTTGTAGAAATCCTGGGTGAATTGATCAAATCCGCTTAAGTCAACATCCTCAACCTTAGTTAAGCCGCCTAAAGCATAGTTTGTTGCCACATAATCTGCAAAAGCAGGACCTGTAATTTCATAAGCCAAATCTACGGCAGCCGCCAATTTATCCGCATCATTTGCTACTCTGGTATTGATTGCAACAGCATAGCCTAAACCGGTATTATGTGTTTTATAAGAGGCGGTAGCACCGTCCGGCTGTGGAAGAACCGCAAATTTAGTAGTATTGTAAAGCTCCGTGTCCTCTAATGTGGCCTGAATATAGGAAACATCCCAGTTGCCGCCGATATATGCCGCCGCATCACCGGAGATATAATATTCTCTTGCATCTTCGTTGGAAATTGCGTTAAAGTCCGGATTAAAGATACCGGAAGCAAATATATCTTTTGTAAACTTAAGGGCTTCCACGAAAGGCTGATCCGTAAAGGCGGCACCTTTCTTTTCAATCAGGGAGTGAGTCCAGTCGGAGCCTGTGAACCTGTCGCCTATTGTTGATAGGAAAGTGGAATTAGCCTGCCACTTACTGCCGTTGCCGAAAGCAATGGTATCAATGCCTTGCTCTGCAAAATAATCTTTTGCTTTAAGGACATCGTCCCAGGTCTCAGGAAACGTATCGTAACCGGCTTCTTTCCATTTGGCGGAGTCGTAAACAACAACTGCGCAGGTACCTCCTGTTAATGCAGGAAGGCCATAAATCTTATCTTCGGATGAAAAAGGATAGAATAAGGTATCATCATACTGGGATGCATAAGGAGATTTTGAAATAATATCCGTCATATCAAGAATAAGTCCCTGTGCGGCCCAGGCTTTGGTATTCATACCCTGTAATAAAAATACGTCCGGCAAATCATCGGCTGCCGCAAGTGTGGCAATCTGTGTCTTATAATCGTCATTTGCCAGTACATTCTCCACTAAATTAATATCCGGATGTACCGTCTTCCAATCTGCCAGTACGGTACGGAAACCGTCGGAACCTCCGTTTCCCTGAGATTCTTCCGATGTGGAGAAGTGCATAAGTTCAAGCTCGCCTTTATAAGCCAGAGCCGTCTCAGCCACGCCGGTTTGTGTTGATGCTGCTCCTCCTGCCCCTGTATTTTCTGTTGTTGCAGCATCCTGTGTCTGCGTATTATCGGTAGTTTCTGCCGTATTACCGCCAGACGGATTTTTGCTGCCGCAGCCGGTAACCATTGCCGAAACCAGAACTGTTGCAAGCAATACGCTAAAAAACTTCTTTTTCATAAGCTAGTCCTCCATTTTATAATATGTTTCATTTATATTATTATCACCATTAGGATGATAAAAATACCATAAGCATCTGCTGCCGGATTCCATTATTTTGAATTACTGACAGTTGCTCCTTTCTCCAGTTCTCCCGGAACTATTATGTGTTCAATTAAAGTTGTTTTTGGTCTTTCAATCAATTCTATGAGCTTTTCCGCAGCAAGCTGCCCCAGCTTCTGAGTGTCCTGGTTTATGGTAGTCAGCTGCGGGTCGATAAATTTGGTAACCCGGATTCCGTCATATCCTGCTACTGATATATCCCTGGGAATTTTAAGTCCTCTGGCCTTTATGGTATTGATGCCGCCTAGTCCTGCGAAATCATCCGGAAATAAAATGCAGGTAGGGGCATCCGGCAGATCCAGAAGTTCGTTGGTTAACCTAGCCGTTGCCACAGTATCCCTGTACGCCGATTCTCTGACATATTCATCCGGAATTTCCAGTCCGTATTCTTCTGCCATTTTATAAAAACAGTGCAGACGGTTTTTGGTTACCGCAGCATTCTCCGCTCCATGGATATAGGCTATTTTTCTGTGCCCGCATTCATATACGTAAGTAAACAGGTCTCTCATACCTTTGCTGTTATCTGACATAATTGCCGTCCTGTCATTAAACAGATGGTCAATGGTTACGACCGGCAAATCACCGTGTATCAATTCAATTACTTCCAATTCATCATAATCAATACAGGCGATCACCACACCGTCCAGCCCTCTGTACCTGCAATGTTCCAGATATGACATTTTATCTTTTCTCTGCTTGCTGCCGCTGATAAAAGTAATATCATATCCATGTCTTTCCGCTGTAACTTTTAAGCTTTCCAGTACCATGACAAAATAGTCATGAGTCAAACCACTGTGCGCTTCATCAATCATCAGTACTCCGAGATTATAACTTCTGTTGGTCTTTAGGGTACGCGCGGATGAATTGGGGAAATACCCCATCTCCTTCGCTGTTTCCCGAACCAGCCGTTTCGTCTCTTCACCAATGTCCTTATGTCCATTTAAAGCTTTACTCACTGTTGCTACAGATACACCGCATACAGCTGAAATGTCCTTCATAGACACCATGAACATTCCTCCCAACCCTGTACTAGTTAACGTTTAGCTAAACAAATTATGTCAGCATAAAATATGTACATATTTACTACTTAATCGATTTACTATAACGATTAAGTACGGGTATAGTATATAACATTTCACTATTTAATGCAATACTTATTTTTATTTTTTTGTAATACTTTATATTTATAATAAAAATTGCTTTATTTATATATTGATTATTACCTTTTTTATTTTATAGATTACCGGTAAAATCTATTTTATATGTAGTATATTGTCTATTTTTCTAATTTATAGGAAAATAAGGAATATTTTTAATATTTCAATGATTAACAGCCATTATTATGTATAAAAAAGTAAATATATCCGATAAATTGTAGACTTAAACGTTTTCTTAACAGATAATAAGAACAATAATAAAGTCACCGAAACATTAATTTTATTATAAAAAGACAGTATATATAGGATAGTTGCAGAGAAGCGAGCTATTCTTATTAACATTATTTTAAGTAAAAAAAAATAATATTTACTTTATAAAGCCATCAGGTACACGAATCATGGCGGAGTAATAAAAAGGGGGCTATGGCGGAGCGAAAAAGGCCAATCTTCCGTCTTGAGGATAACGGATGCGGCTTGGGTGATGAAACCATGCGGCATATGTTTGACAAATTCTATCAGCTGGAAAAGTCTTACCCAGTTGTGAAAGTCTGAAAATGGTGATAAAACAGTTGTTACACCCCTTCTTTCTTAGGGCTGCTCCTGTATTGCAGATAATCTAAAAATCGCTTAACTGCAAGGGATGCTGACTTTCTATCTCTCATTGCAAGGCCAATCTTACGGTATGCCGGTATGTCCAGTTCCTTTGTTAAAATCCGGTATGGAATACGCTGCAAAATAAGCTCCGGCAATATACTGATTCCCAATCCGCTTTCGACCATCGACATAATGGCATAATCATCCCATGTCGTAAAATGTATTTCGGGTTCAATATTACATTTTTCAAATACTTCCGATATTTCAGCCTTAGCGCCTTTTTCTAAAAGCATGAAAGGGTAATCACATAGCGCTTTTACAGGAAATCGTTCGCAGCCGGCCAGCGGATGAGCAGCCGGCAAAACAACAAGCAGCTTATCCTGTTCCAAAAAAATTGTTTCAAACTCCGAGAGTGTAGGAAGCCGAAGAAAGCCGCAATCCACGCGCCCCTCTAGAATCCAGCTTTCTATTTCCGTATAATCGCCCAACAATAGCTCGTAATCAATATGGGGGTAGTCCTTCTGAAACTCCTTTATAATATTCGGGAGCCAATGCGTTGCTACACTGGAAAATGTACCAATCCGGATCAGCCCCGATTGTAAGCCGTTCAGTTCGTCTACCTGCGCCTGCAATTTCTGATATTCGTCACATACGCTTCGAGCAAACGGCAACAGCCTTAATCCGTCGGAAGTCAGGCGTACACCGGCACGTCCGCGCTCAAGGAGTGACAAGCGCCATTCCTTTTCCAAATCGTTAACCATGCGGCTGATGCCGGATTGGGAATAGTTCAATACTTCTGCCGCCTTTGTAAAGCTGCCATATTCGACAGTTTTAACAAAAGCCATGTATTTTTGGATATTCATATCCATACTACATTCGCCTCCTTATTATCTGATTTTGTCATATTTGTCATGATAAACATTTGCTTTTGTTATACACAAAGATATGATATCTTATATATGTTGTAAAATCAAGTGAAACTACATGAGTTTTCACCATCTTATCTGCCGGAATCAGAACTAAATTTTTTATTTCAGACGTATAAGGAAACAAGCTTTATTATATATCCGCCTTTATAACCGAAAAGAGCGCGATACACGTTAACACAAATTTTTCAAACGAAAGGAAAATGAACAATGTTCTTTGTAAGTGATATATATACAACAGCACCGTCCGAGTTTAAAACGGTACTGCAGGAAAAAACATACCGGGCCTTGCAAGACCTGCATATCCCATTTGAACGTGTAGATACAGATGAGGCGATTACTATGGAGGATTGCGTTCATATTGATAAAAAGCTGGATATGAAGATGATAAAGACCCTGTTTCTTTGCAATCGGCAGCAAACAGCCTTTTATCTGTTCATCACGGCAGGCGATAAGCCTTTTAAGTCAAAGGAGTTCAGCAATTCGTTAGGAGTGGCCCGCGTATCTTTCGCCCCTGCGGATTTAATGGAAAAAATGCTGGGAACGAAAATCGGTGCGGCAACTGTATTTAGTGCATTGCTTGACAAAGATAACGCCGTGCAGATTGTTTTTGACAAAGACGTTATCCACGATAAATGGTATGGGTGCAGCGACGGCACAACCAAAGGTTATATAAAGCTCAACACAGCGCAAGTCATTCACGACTTTTTGCCTTTTGTAAACCATATTCCGTCTATTATCGAGGTGTAATATGGGACTGTATCAAAATAGAATTGTTGTGAAAGTTGGAACTTCCACACTGACAAATGAAATAGGACAAAATGACCTGCGTTCTTATGACCGTCTTGCCTGTGTATTATCCGACGTTCATAACATGGGTTATGAGATTATTTTGGTATCCTCCGGTGCAATAGCCGTGGGTGCTAATAAGCTGCAAATGAAAACGCGGCCTACAACTATGCGTTTGAAGCAGGCCGCCGCTGCGGTTGGACAATGCAGCATCATGTTCTTATATGATAAATTCTTTAATGATTATGATAAAGCAATTGCACAAATCCTGCTGAATGCCGAGGATATGGAAGTTGAAGAAAAGAAGGAAAACCTGACAAACACCTTCGATTCCTTGCTTGAAATGGGCATTATCCCGGTCGTGAACGAAAACGACTCGGTCAGCTATACCGAAATCGAGTCGGAAGACAGGCTGTTTGGGGACAACGATATGCTCTCCGCGGTTGTCGCCGTATTATGCCGGGCGCAAAAACTTGTCATCCTGTCCGACATTGACGGCCTTTATGACAGCGATCCCCGCCTCCATCCCTGTGCAAAACTGATAGAACGCATCACCAGAATAGACGAGGAAGTACAATCGTTAGCCGGGGGCGCCGGCTCACGGCGCGGTACAGGCGGTATGAAAACAAAACTGCAAGCGGCAAAGCTGGCAACCTCTCAGGGGATTGACACCGTCATAACAAACGGTAAAAATCCGTCTGCATTATATGAGATTATCAATGGGAGCAGTGTTGGTACGCTTTTTGTCGGTAAACGCTCTAGGACCGGTCAACGGCGGCTTAAGTAAATCAGGTGGCTGGTTTTAATATTCCCCGTAAAGCCAGGTATTGGTCAAAAATCAGGCGGCTTACCTTGGAACTGAAAACCGTAGCGGGATGCTCCGGGTAATAAATAGAGTCCGTAAAATTTTTATTAAACAGGACTATAACATATTTGCCGTAGGGAGTTGAAATAATTCCTCCGTCATTTCTGCAGGCGTCCATGCTGCCGCTTTTGGATGCAACATAGATTAACTCCTCCTCTTTCGTATCCTCACTGTCTAAGAAATATTGGGGAAAACTTTTCGTAAGAGTAGAATTATAATGTTGTTTTCTAAATATTTCAAGCATCTGCCTTGAGGCACTTACACTGACTAATTCTTCCCTGCAGATCATTTCAAAAATCCTGCCGTAATCTTTTGGGGTGGCGGTCCCCAGCTGCTTATACTTATCAAAATCAATTTTATTATGCAGAACCGTGTCCGTAAAACCGTGGGACCGGATAAATTCATTTATGGCAGGAAGACCCAGATAATCAATCATCATATTGGTTGCGATATTATCACTGACAATAATCATCAGAGTCGCCACGTTTTTGGCAGTTAACTCCACTCCGTAGTCCAGACTTTTCAGTATGCCGCTGCCGTCTATCTCATTTTCCCCGGTATATATTAACATATCCGACAGGCTTTTGTTCCCTTTTTCCACTTCGTCAAATAAGGCTCCCAAAATAAATGTTTTAATACAGCTTGCCGTTTCAAATTTTTCCGACCCATGAATTTCTATAATATTTCCTTTCAAATCATTCACATAGATTCCCATCAGTCCGTTATAGCTGGCTAATTCCGCATGAATCCTATCTTCTAAAGTAATTTCTTTCATATTAACACCCATCGCATATCTACATCTGCTTGCAGATGTAGATACTGCCAAAAATAAAAAGGTTGAAAGAATCAATATCCGGCAGACCTTTCTAAATTTAAATTTTCTTTCAACCTTTCAGACATGATGCCGCTTCTGCGGCATCACAAATAATAAGGTGTGAAGATGTTTTTTTCTTCACACTTCCTCCATACCCGTTTATCCGGCATTCCTGTTATTTATAACCTGAGCGCCCGTTATATAAGTACATCCTTATATACACGTAATACATTTCTATAAAAAACAGCCTCTATTTCATAACGGCGAAACCCTTCTTTCTCCAGGGCCTCTGCTAATAAAGGCAGACAGGAGGCATCCGGCAAATCCCTGTGGACGGGTATGCCGTCATAATCCGAACCCAATCCGACACATTCATATCCGCCGACTGAGACAATATGTTTAATGTGCTTTACAATTGCGGAAACGGTACCCACGGCATCGTTTCCATCCCTGGCTTCCTCAAGAAATTCCGGGCAATAATTAATACCCATTACACCGCCTCTTTCCGCCAGCTTCCGTATCATATCGTCGGATAAATTCCTGATATGGCTGCAGATTGCTCTTGCATTGGAGTGACTTGCCACAAACGGTTTCGTCGTATTGTCAAGAACCTGATAGAAACCCGCATCCGATAAATGGGAGACATCAATTATCATACCCAGCCGCTCCATTTCATGGACAAATTCAAGACCGAATCCGGTCAGTCCCCTTTTGGTGTCGGGCGTTTTATAGTCCGTTTTCTCCCCTTCCGTCATTAAAAAATTCGGAAATCCTATACCGTTTTCATAATTCCAGGTTAAGGTAATCATCCTCACACCCAGCCGGTAAAAATTTCTTAAATGAGCCGGATTGCACTTGGTTACTCCGCCTTCCTCGATAGTCAGCATTGCCGACATCTTCCCTGAATTCCGGTTATTTATAATATCTTTGTAGTTTAACGCCAGGGCAATTTTATCCTGGTTTTTAGCAAGTTCGTTATAGAACAAATCAATCAGTTTTAAACAATGGTCCATGGGATCGGCATATTTTTTAAGATTTACGAACATGGCAAAATTCTGGACCAGATAATCCCCTTTTGCCATCTTTTCCAGATCCACATGCAGATTGTTTTTTGCAAGTCCCATGTCCTTGCCGTCCCGCAATCCGTAAAAAATTTCAGCTATGGTATCGCAGTGCATATCCGCCACTTTCATTCCATATCCTCCCCATATTTTATTCAGGTATTAAAACAAGCTTCCCACTGCCTTAATTTTCACGGCCAAATCCTCCCTGTAATCTTTATCCTCAGGATTTAAACTGTTGACAACTACGCCGTCACTTCCATTTTTACCTGTGGAATGAACATACCTGTTATCTCCCATATACATGGCTACATGCCCCGGAAAGAAAAGCAGGTCGGCCGGCTTTATATTTTCGAAGGGGATTTCATGAATCGGAAACCCATCTGCAATACCGGCATCCCGGTATATAATAACTCCGTTTAACAGATATGCCACAGAGCACAGACCGGAGCAGTCGATTCCCAGAGGACTTTTTCCTCCCCAGCGGTATTGGGTGCCCATATAGGTTAGGGCAGTATTTACAATATCCAGGCGCAACTTTTTTTCCTCCTCAAGGTAATAAGAGGTAATAAGGGTTCCCAGAAACTTTTCCTTCATATAGCCGGTTCTGCCGTCACACAAGGAAACCGTTACCCATCCGTCAGCGTTGGCATCCTGGCCGGCGGCTATAACAGCCCCTTTTGTAAGGCTGGTCAGGCGGTGTCCCTGTACTTTGGGCATAGACAGAACATCTGCATAGGGCTGTAAGACTACTTTTTTTTCTGCTCCGTCCCAGATTTTTATTTTTTCTTCATCAAACAGAAGCTCCGATTCATGAACATAGCCTTTATAATGGTATTGGGTTATTATCTCATACCATTCATAATCCGGCTGCGACAGTATTTTTACTTTCCTTCCATAGAAGTCTTCATCCACCAGCTCACTGTCCCGTGTGGTTTCTTTCATTAAGGAAGCGGTAGTATTATTAATAACCGCATATTTCATATTGTGCTTCGCCTTTCTGATTTTCTGATAGCCCGGCTTTAAAACCAGACAAATATTCTATACTAATTAATGCTTTTTCTTTCCGTAATATTCATAAACTGCTTTTGATATCCGTCCAATCCACTTCATGCCGTAAACATTATCCGGGGCATCCCATACAAAGGCGCCGAAAAAATAGTCTGTTTCCTTTAAATAAAAAATACCGGTATCATGATTCAGGCAATTTAATCCTCCTGTTTTATGGGCAATCTTAACTTCATCACTGATATAACGCATGGAATTCTGTTTATGCCGCTGCCTCAGTAAAATACTTATGGCATAATCGCATAAATCCGGAGTTAATACGGACTTGTGATACAAAGCTTTTAATACCGCTTTCATATCCCGCGCAGAGGTATAATTATTAAGCCCTCGTTTTACCGCTTCAAAATCCAGCATTTTTCTTTCCAGTCTGGTATTGTCTAAAAACATTTTCCGGCAGGTCTGGTTAATCCGCTCCATCGTGAACAGTTCAATTAAAATATTGGTTGCCGTATTATCACTGTTAATTATCATCCATACCAAAAACTCATCCAGTGTGTACTTCCCTTCTCCATATTCAAAAACTTCCGTATCTTTCAATATGGCGGATTTATGTACCGGAATAAGGGATTCCTTACTTAATTCACCGGTTTTCATTAATTCCAGGGCAGTTATCATAATGGGTACTTTGATAATACTTGCTGAAATCACAGGAAGCTCCTCCTTATAAGAAATCAGTACTTCACCGCTTCTTAAGTCTTCCACCAGCAGGGATACCTTGGCCTGAGCCTCTGCTATTTCCTTTTCTACCAAACTGTTTAATTCATTCTTTTTCATAATTCCCCCCATTCCTGCCCGCACTTTATGCACGTCTGAATTTACGACGAAGATTAAGCAATCGGCCTGCGGCAATAAAACGGACTTTATTGGCAGCTATGCGAAACAAATGCTGTCAGGTTTATCCGCTGATTATTTTCTTGTATTCCTCTAATTCCGGTTTGTTGCACAGTACAAAATGGTTTTCTTCTATTTCCGACCAATTCGGTTTATGGACGGTGTAATCATGCTTGGACGGGTCATAAACCTTAAGTACTTTTTTCTTTTCCGCTTTTGGGTCAGGCATGGGAATTGCGGACAGCAGGGCCTGGGTATAAGGGTGCAGAGGATGGGCATAAATCTTTTCGGTTTCTCCCAGTTCTACCAGCACTCCTTTATGGATAACCGCAATCCGATCCGCGATAAACCGCATAACAGACAGGTCATGAGCAATAAAAAGATAAGTCAGGTTCCTTTTCTTCTGCAAGTCGGATAAAAGGTTTAATACCTGGGCACGTATGGATACGTCCAAGGCGGAAATCGGTTCATCCGCAATAATAAACTCCGGCTCCATAATAAGCGCCCTTGCGATACCGATACGCTGTCTCTGCCCGCCTGAGAATTCATGGGGAAACCGGCTGGCAAATTCGGGAAGCAATCCCACATCCAATAAGGCTTTCTCCACCATCCGCTTTTTTTCTTCCCTGGAGTATCTGTTCTTTGCATTATAAAGGCCTTCCGAAACGATATAATCCACCTTGGCCCTTTCATTTAAGGAGGCCATGGGGTCCTGGAAAATCATCTGGATTTTCCGGGTTACTTCCCGGTCCAATTCCCCGGATATGGTTCCGTTTATCTTCTTACCATCAAATATAATGTCGCCGCTCATGGTAGGATTGATACGGATAATAGCTCTGCCGATGGTCGTTTTACCGGAACCGGATTCGCCGACCAGACCGAAGGTTTCTCCTTTGTAGATATCGAAGCTGACATCATTTACCACTACCGTTTTACGCCTATGCTCACCAAAGCTGACTTTCAGGTTTTTTACTTCCAGTAATTTCTTTCTGTTGTTTCCCGTCATCTGCGTATCCCTCCCTGACTGCGAAGTTTTTTGATATGTTCCGGAGGTTCTACTTTAGGGGCCCTGGGGTCCATTAACCAGGAGCGTACCTTATGGGTAGGACTCACATCAAAATAAGGCGGCCTCTCCACAAAATCGATTTTTAATGCCTTGGGGTTTCTGGGGGCATAAGCATCTCCCTTAATGGTCTGGAACAGGTTGGGAGGTGTTCCTTTAATGGTGTATAAATCCTCCCCCTTTATGCCTAACTGGGGCAGTGAGGATAACAAGGCCCAGGTATAAGGGTGCCTGGAATTATAAAATACCTCTTCACAGGTTCCGATTTCAACGATATCACCGGCATACATAACGGCAATCCGGTCGGCTACATTGGCTACCACGCCTAAATCATGGGTGATATATACGGTGGTTAACCGGTATTTTTTCTTTAAGTTTTTCAGCAGTTCCAGAATCTGAGCCTGGATGGTAACATCCAGAGCGGTGGTGGGTTCGTCACAGATTAAGGTCCGGGGCCTGCAGGCCACTGCAATCGCAATTACCGCTCTCTGCCTCATACCTCCGGAGAATTCATGGGGATATTGTTTATACCGGCGCTCCGGTTCGGTAATCCCCACATCCTTAAGAATTTCTACTACTGCCTTCTTTAAATCGTTTCCTTTCAGACCCTGGTGCAATTCAATGGCTTCCCCAATCTGGGCCCCAATGGTTTTCAGAGGGTTTAAGCTGGTCATGGGATCCTGCAAAACCATGGCTATCTCACGCCCTCTTATGGATTGCCAGTCCTTTTCCGTCTTAAAAGCTGCCAGATTCTGCCCGTTATATAAAATCTCACCGGATTCGATATAACCATTTTTATCTAACAGTCCCATAAAGGTCTTGGTAAATACCGATTTGCCGGAACCGGATTCCCCGACGATTGCCAGACTCTCCCCTTTATAGATATCCAAGGATATATCACGGATTGCATGAAGCACTTTTCCCCGGAGTGTAAATTTCACATTCAGATTTTTAACGGATAAGGCAATTTCTTTTTCCATCCTCTTAAGTGCCTCCTACACGTGATTCTTCGGATCAGCAGCATCAGCAAAAGCATTTCCGATTATATAAAATGATATGGTTACGATGGACAGTACTACCGTGGGGAATAATAACTGATACCGCAGCGAAGTCGTAAGCAGGCTGCGTCCGGTGGTAATCAGATTGCCAAGGCTTGGTATGTCAACCGGCAGGCCCAGGCCGATATAGGTAATAAATACTTCACTTCCGATCGCTTCGGGGATGGCAAGGGCCATCCGCAGCATAATAACGGATACCAGATAGGGAAGGAGGTTACGGAATACAATCCTTCCCGTAGGTGTTCCCAGGCAGCGGGATGCCAGATTATAATCCCTGTCACGGATAATAAGAATCTGATTCCGTATAAAACGTGCCATGCCAATCCATCTGGTAAGGCTCATACCTATTATTAAACTGGTGACACTGGGTTTCATGATATAGGAAAATAAAATCAATACAATCGTAGAAGGAATATTATCCAGCACATTATATATTTCCGTAAAAATATAATCCAGCTTGCGGACATAACCCCACAGCACACCAACGGTAATACCGACGGCCGCTTCAATCAGAGCAACCAAAAAGCCAATGGTTATGGAAGTACGGGTTCCCGCCCAGACACGGCTCCATAAATCCTGCCCTATGGAATTGGTGCCGAACCAAAAGGTTCCGTCGGGCTGCTGGTTTATAATCTGCATTCCCTTTCCGTCGTTATTGACCAGATTGGGGTCTATCTGCCCCGGAAGAAAGGGCTGTATGCTGGTAAATAACAGGACAAACAGGATGACACCCAGTAAAAATACGGCGATTTTATTATTTAAAAAGGCCTGTATGGTACTTTTCCAATAAGAGTAGTTGGAATAACCTGCTTTTTCTGCCGAGCCTTCGTCATAAACCGCAAATTCAAATAATTCCTGCTGATTGGATGCCCCTTTGATTGATTCGCTTAAACTGTTTTCCAATTTAACGGATTTATGTCCAAATACAGTCACTATCGGGCACCTCCTTTTTTGTTAAAGCTGATTCTGGGGTCAATGATTGTCATTAGTATATCGCCCAGTATTAAACCGAATATACCGACGGTAGCAAACAGTATCACGATGGCCTGCACCATGGTATTATCCTGGCGCTTTACCACATCTACCAAAAGGCCTCCCATGCCCGGTACGCTATAAAGGGATTCCACATAGATGGAACCTACTATGGTATTAAGGAAAGAACTTGGTATATACTGTATCATAGGTACAAAGGCATTGCGGAATATGTGCCCCAGCATGATTTTTTTACTAGATACCCCCTTGGCCACAGCCAGTTTTACATAATCCTTGTTGCTTTCATCTACCATATAACGCCGCAGCCACATGGCATAGTAAGCCGTATTGCCTAAGGACATGGAGATAATGGGCAATATCCAGGTTGAAAAATCATCCCTTTTAAATAGCATGGAAACACCCAGCAATTGGTTTCCGAAAACCTGAATAAACAAATAGTACACGGCTGCCGGAACCGCCTGTATCAATACGATAAAAACGGTACCGAACTTGTCCCAGAACTTTCCTTTCCCCCGTGCCATCAAGGTTCCAAGAGGGATACCAAAGGTCAGGGACAGAATTAGGGAAATGCCTCCTAAAGTAAGGGAAATGGGAATTTTACCGGCCAATATCTGGGTTATGGGAACATTTGCCCTGTAAATGCGGGATACACCCAAATCTCCGTGAAAAAGCTGAACAAAAAAGTTCTTTAATTGCACCAGTACCGGTTTATCCAGTCCCATGTTGACAATACCTGCCCGGATCTGCTCCTTCGTAAGTTTGTCATAATTCTGAAAATATCCTTCTATCGGCATGAAGCGGAGCAATATAAATACTATGGATATAATTATAAACAAGGTTAAAACGGATCGCGCCAATCTCTTAACAAGATATTTTATCATGATACGGCTCCTTCCTTTTTTTCACAAGCAGTTCCCCTACAACTATGCAAAAGGTTATCCCCCGGTGGTTGTATGCCACCAGGAGACAACCTTTTACAGCTATCATATCTTCGCCGAGGGACGGGGATACACGGCGCAGACGCAGTGCCTTTTATCAGAAGATAAAAAACATCTTCCGATATATTATTGGTTCTTTAATGCTTCACGGTCCGCTTCCCATTTTTCCTTTGCCGTATTAAAATCATCCATGGATACGGGTTTGTCCAAGAGATGCTGCCCTTTATATCTTAATACCGATACGCCGAAGGGAGCATATTGCCCTTCAAAATAATCTAACTTGGTTACCAGGTAGAAGGAATTGCTGATGGAGAACGGCACTGCCAGGGCATGTTCAATCAGGTAGGCCTCCGCCTCAGCAAAGGCTTCATAACGTGCGTCAATGTCCACAAGTATTGCTTTCGCCGCATCCACAAGCGCATAATATTCTTTTACCGTATCCGCAACGCCGTCTGCATTATTCATGGTGACATCCATAAAGCTGTAGCTGTTGCCGGCAGCAAAAGGATCGGTCCAGGTCTGGGGATCCGCATAGTCGGCACCCCAGTTGGTCATCATAAACGCATATTTGCCTACACGGCGTACCTGGGATAAAAAGTCGGTGGCAGGGCCCGCTTCTACAATAATATCAATATAATCCGTTCCAAGCAAGGCTTCCAGCTGCTGCTCCACTACGACACATTCTTTATCCCAGTTGGTAATGCTGGGATTATAAGGCATTAAAACCTTAACCGGAAAAGTGGCACCCTGGGCAGTTAATTCGGATACGGCTTGTTCCTTGTAGGCTAAGGCAGCCGATTCATCAAAGCTGTTTCCTTCCGTAATGGCCGCAAGATTACCGTATGTGGTATAATCCTTACCGTTATAATCTACGAAGCTGGCCGGAGTAATGGTGTTATTCAGGCGGATTTCCGGAGAATTCGGATCACTTACGCTTAACTGCTTGATTCGGTCCAGGCCGGCCTTTAAGGACTGGCGGAAATTCTCATTATTTACCGCAAGCTTCCAGTTCTCCGGTTCATATTCCGCATCAAACTGAGGGTCAAAATTAAAACTGTAAAAATAAGAATAATCCGTTTTTATACGCATTCTGCTAACCATATCTGACCTGTCCGAATCGGCTAACCACTCATTGGCAATATCCGCACCGATTTCCGCATAATCAACTTCATCGCTCTGCGCCATAACAGGGGCAAGGGTAAGTGCCTCCGCGTTATAGGTTTCTTCTATTTTCGTAATATATACTTTGTCCGCATCCCAGTAATTTTCATTCCTGGTGTAAACATGTTTTTCCTGGGGGGCAAATTCGCTTAAAATATAAGCTCCGTTAAAATACATTTTCGTATTATCCGTGCCAAATTCGGCGCCTAATTCCTCCAATAAGGAGCCGTAAGCAGGCATATAACAGACATAAGTCAAAGAGGATAGGAAATAGGGGGTAGGCTGTACCAGGGTATATTCCAGGGTATAATTATCCAGTGCCTTAACGCCGACTTCGGTGAAATCAATATCCAAATCATTACCTTCCACCTCTTCCGTCTCCGGGTCATCGGCAACCTGGCTGTTATAATATTCTTCCGCATTTTTAATAACCCCGAAATAATTTTGTGCGGTAGAGCTTTCATATTCCGGTGTCAATACGTATTTCGCCGCACTGACAAAATCACCGGCGGTTACCTCCGCCATTTCATTTCCCTCGTAATCATACCATTTCTGACCCTCACGCAGCTTAAAGGTATATGTAAGCCCATCCTCGCTCATTTTCCAGGATTCCGCAAGGGATGGCTGAATCTGTCCCAAATTATCGTATTCTACCAAGGTATCAATTACATTGGCCCCAATTTCAAATTCGACTGATGAACCGGTCACCAGGTAATTCATGGTGGTTACTTCGCTGGAATAAAGTCTCCGGTACACGGCATCACCGTCAGATCCGCTTTTTTTGCCGCAGCCGGAAAAAACCGATGCAACCAAAGACAGACCTACTGCCAGAGCTACTAATTTTTTCTTCATAAATTTCCTCCTCTTTTTGCATTTTAATGGTAACTTATTGCTTCGTTCATAGTAACATTTATTCTAATTCTTCCAGATTCATACCAAACCCTTAGTCCTTGGATAAACTGATTCCAGTGCCAATGGAAGAAAATAGACAGCGCTTTCTTATCGGTTCATAAAACAAGGCACTTCCTCAATTCCAATACCCGGAGATTCATTCATATATATCCGGCTTTCTTCATATACTGGACCTCCCGGAAACGGATCCGTTTTACAAAGGGACGGGCCGTCCAGGTCCGCTTTGGTTATGATTCCTTTGGCGGCCGCCAGATGCGCCGCCGCACTGACGGAAAGCTTGCCTTCAAGCATACAACCGATCATGCATTCCACTCCGTAAATCTCCGCTATGTCACAGATTTTTAAGGCATTATGGATACCTCCTGTTTTCATAAGCTTTATGTTAATCAGATCCGCGGCTCCATTTTGTATAAGAGCGATTGCATCTTCCGCCGAAAATACGCTCTCATCCGCAAGTATCGGGGTTGCCACATGGCCGGTAACATACTGCATCCCTTTAAAATCATGAGCCGGCACCGGCTGTTCCACCAGTTCTATATCGAGGCCTTTCTCTTCCATGGCGGTAATGATTTGCACCGATTGTTTTGCATTCCAGCCCTGGTTTGCATCCACCCGGAGCTTAATGTCCTGTCCTACGGCTTTCCGGATTTCTGCGATGCGCTCCACATCCTTTAATCCTTCCTTGCCGACTTTTATTTTTAATATCCCGTACCCTTCTTTTACCGCCTCCAGGCTGTCGGCAATCATTTCCGGTATGGGGTTGACGCTGATTGTAATATCGGTTTCCACCGTATTCTTATTGCCCCCCAACATTTTATAAAGAGGCGTATTGTGCCGTCTTGCATACAAATCATAGACTGCCATATCCACGGCTGCTTTGGCGGAGGTATTTTTAACCATACAGGTATTTAATTTGCGGAAGATGCCGTCTAAATTATCTATTTCCATTCCCGTCAGGGCGGGTGTTATAAAATCCTTAATTGCCATAATAATGGAGCCCTTCGTATCGCCGGTGATTACCGCCGTAGGAGGCGCTTCCCCGAAACCGGCAAGTCCCGTATCCGTTACTATTTTAATTACAATGTCTTCCACATGATTCACGGTCCGAAGAGCCGTCTTAAACGGTCTGGCCAGGGGAATAAATATTTCACCCACTTCAATATTTTTAATAAACATATCCGGACTCCTATTATACTATATTTTATGTACAAGCTTATCCTCTTATGACTGCATCTGCACAAGCAGGGCCGTTATATCCTGCATGCACCGTTCATAAACCGGCACTTCCACACCATTGCCGCAAAAAGCTATTACAAAAGGCTGCGGTGCATATACAATCCCAACATCATGAGTAATTCCGTCATCTTCTCCGGTTTTATGGGCTATATCCGCTTTCCCATGGATAAAAAACGGTATTTTACCATTCAGTCTCTGGTTTTTTAAAATCCGCAGCATCTCCAGGGACGCTTCCGGAGATATGAGTTCCCCAAAATACATTTTTTCCAGCAGCATGCCCATTTCACCTGCCGAAATATAATTTTGTATTCCCAAAGCCGCTTGTCTGGCGTCAAATAATAAACGGCTGATTTTCGTGTGCCGCAAACCAAGCTTTCGCAAGGTTGCATTGATATTCTCCATACCCAGGTGCTTAATTAACAGATTGGCTGCTGTATTATCGCTTACTATAATCATTAAGGTATATAAATCTTCAAAGGTTACCGTAAGCCCGTCATGCATATAAGTCAGGGCGCCGCAGGACGGCAGCTTATCTTCTTTTCTAATGGTTACCATGTCATCTTTATTCAAAGTACCTTCCCGGAGTCTTAAAAAAGCTTCAATTAAAACGGGAATTTTTATTACACTGGCCGCCTCCAGAGGCATATCCTCCTGAAATCCAAAGGTCTCTCCGGTTATAAGATTTTTGTAATAAAAACTCACTTTGCCGTTCAGCGCTTTCAATTGTTCCAGTATTTTCTCCTTCACGGATAATACCTCTTTTCTTGTCGCGTTTTTATGCATCAGGATATAATTTCCAATTGTATAAAAATCGGGAGTAATCCCTGGACTACTCCCTTGTTCCTTATTTTTTCATATTATATTAAATACAGTGAATGATGTCAATACCTTTTCATTAATCACTTATAATTATTCATTTTTATTAGTCAATCCAGCACTGGTCATTTTCAATCTGTTTCATGAAAATTCTCCCCTGATTGACATCTTCTTTCGACTCATGATATTTAAAAAGCATGGTATTTTCTTTTAAAGTACCTAGTATTTCTATCTTTCCGTTTTTGTTCGACATTACATAGCGGAAACACTTGCCATGGCCGTTTAGCCGGGCTTTCGCTTCTTCAACGATTTTATACCCCTTCTTCAGAGGCAACTGGAACTGATTTTTGACTCCCGAAACAGGTCTGCACTGAAATATATAATAAGGGGTAATGCCCCAACGTGTCATCTTATTAATCAAATCTGCCAGTATTTCAGAATCATCATTTACGCCTTTTAACAATACGGCCTGGTTCTTTATACTGAGCCCGCAGTCTATTAAAGCATCCACAGCCTTTTTGGCTTCTTCCGTTAATTCATTGGGATGATTAAATTGAGTCACAATATAGATTTTTTTCTTTTTATTATATTCTTTTAAAATAGACAGAAGTTCGTCGTCTTCATAAATCCTCACAGGAAATGTCAGCGGGACTCTTGTCCCGAACCGAATAAAATCAAGATGTTCTATTTCCGATAATCTTTCCAGATATTTTTTTATTACCGCATTTGTATTTAAAAACGAATCTCCTCCGGAAATTAATACGTTGCTGATATCATCATGTCTTTTTATATAGGACACTATTTCTTCCAGATGCTTTATAATTTCATTGCTGCTTAAGCCTACCAATCTTTTGCGGAAGCAATGTCTGCAATACATGGCACATTGATTGGTTGATAAAATCAGCGCGGTTTGTTTATATTTATGCTGCAGGCCGGCCGTCACCGTGTTATCTGATTCACCGCTGGTGTCAAAGCTGCCGTTTAAGTCCGTCTCCTGTACTGAGGGGATACACATCCTGCGTATTGGATCCTTCTCATCATTAACATCAATTAAAGATAAATAAAAACGTGTGATTGACATAGGATAGCTATTGATAATTTCCTTTAGTTTATCCTTTTCATCTTCCGTAAAATGGATCAACAGTTTTTCTTCCAATTCTTCCACCGTTGTTAAATTCTGTTCAAGTTCTTTTATCCAATCCATTCATTACCTCCTTAATATTTAAACTGCGGAATAACTGCAGCGACCAGATAGCTACATTAAAATTTTATCATCTATATGCGATAAAGTCAAATTTCATGCGGGTTTCACAGCAAAAAATAATAAATTTTTTTATATGAAACCTCCCGATACCATAAATTATTTTCCGTATATCATCCATATTTTTTAGATTTTAGGAAATTTATGGTTTAAAATAGTTTAAAACTCGGATTAATTTCTCAAAACCGCAGATAAAACAAGAGAAAACGAAGGCCGGAAAAGAATCCGGGGAGGAAGGGGCTTCCGGTTGACATTTTTTTCATTAGGATATATGATATGGAAAAAATACTGTTGTTTTATAACTGTTGTATTTTAAATTATATGGATACATGCAACAATAAGGTACACCCGCGTGCCGGCCACGCAGAAGGAGACTGCTATGAGTTATATCCCCACCGTTGAAGAAGCATACGAAATACTAAAAAAATATAATAAGGACGAATTCCATTTAAAACACGGAAAGATTGTTTCCGGTGTCATGGGTTATTTTGCAAAAGAATATGACCCGGACCGGGTGGATTATTGGAAGGTGGTCGGAATGCTCCATGACCTGGACTTTGAACTTTATCCGGAGGAACATTGTATCAGGGGACAGGAATTAATGAAGGAGCTGGATATAGAGGAAGGTATAATCCGGGCTGCCGCCAGTCACGGATACGGCATTACTGTTGATATTGAGCCTGAATTATTTATGGAAAAGATACTCTATGCCGTAGACGAATTAACCGGTTTAATCGGAGCCGTGGCAATTATGCGCCCTTCTAAAAGCGTATCCGACCTGGAAGTAAAATCCGTAATGAAAAAATATAAAAACGCCAATTTTGCGGCCGGCTGTTCCAGAGAAGTAATAAACAATGGCGCCGGCATGCTGGGCTGGGAACTGACGGAATTAATCAATAAAACTATTCTTGCCATGAGAAGTTTAATCCCTGAAATGGAACTTTAACAAATATACGCGGATACCGCCGGTATCCGCGCAGTTTATTTCGTAGAAATTTCGTATTTATTAATTGTCGTTAGCCGGGTCATATCCCACTACGGTCCATATGCCGGTTGAGTCCTGTCTGATCAGGCGTTTTAAGTATACACGGCCTGCAGGTGTTATATCCCCGGATATTTCCGCAATTGCTGACTTTCCGTTATTTTCAATAATTTTTATATCCTCACTGGCTATCGGATAGTCTCCCACAATCCCTTCCGGTGAGATTAACAGGCTTACAAACACCTGTGTGACATATACCGGATCCAGCTTCCAGGGTGAATGACCGCCGTCCACACTTTTTTGTTCATTTGTTTCAATTTCCAGGTCAACAGGAACTTCAATCTGCGGTTTATCCGTGCCACTTTCCTCTTCTTCGGGAATTATAACATCGCCTGATACCAACTTTTCTGCAAAGCCTGCCAATTCGTCAACGGTCAGATTTCCATACACGCTATATTCCATATTATTTTCCCGCCAGCGGATGGAGCTTATCTCATTTTCCTCCAAATAAAAACCGGCTCCTATATTTGCAGCATCCTGACCGGCTAAAATTTCGGCGGTACTGTCATTGACCTTTCCCAATATGGCTGCGGAATCCGGTTCAAATGTACCGACTGCCTCCTGTTGGTAAAATACCGCAGTTTTCTGCTTATCCTTAGTCGTATAATACATCTTTATGCCATTTGTTTTCACGTCTACGGAAATATCTTTCAGCTGGTATCCCTCCGGAATTTGTTCCGGTAATTTTGGCGAAAATCCGGCCACATAGACGGCTTCTTCCATATCCCCTACAAATTGTTCCGTATCCGTTTCCGTCACTTCATATCCTTCCGGCACCTTATAGGAAATCAGCTCTTGTGGTATGGCTTCCGTAAATTCAATGTCGATATAAGTTACGGTATATTGCAGGGCGTTAACTTTAGGGCTCTGTTTTTGAAGAGGCATATCCGTCTCTTTATCAATCCATAGCCGGTAGGTATCTCCGCCCTGAGGTGTTACTTCCAGAACCGAAGTTCTCCTTCCTGCGATTTCTTCTTCTCCCACAACCTTTACTTCCAAAGCGTTTTTCACATTTTCTATCTCATTGCCAATTTCAAACGTAAAGCGGTACGGGTCCGGAAAGGCGGGATAGGTTAATATCTGCTTTGCCTCAGGCTGTATCTGCCATTTTTTGAGTCCGTTATTTATTGTTATGCTGCCGTTTCCGGATTCGTCCAGCTCCTTAACGTAGTATTTACCATCTTTATCCGCCCAGATTTCCCTGGTCGCCTGGGTAGTTTTCTCACCTAAATCATTGGTCTGGGTTGTTACAAGGATACCATGGTAAGCCTTTACTTCCTTAAAGGCCTGCTCCATGGCATAAACTACATTTGGATTTAACTTAGGCAGTACATAACTAAAAATAACAACCGCAATCAATGCAGCGGCGGCAACTGCCGCAGCCGGTATCCAGATTTTTTTACGTCCGGTTCTTATTTTTCCGGGAATATTGCAGCCAGCGGACGCCTTTAAATGTTCTGCAAAATCTTCTCCGGGATAATCCGGCTCCTTTGTACTTTTCAACAGCCGCACTACTCCCATAAGTTCTTCATATTCCGAATCGGCAATATTTTTTTCATGTTCCCTGGGTTTTTTCTCTTTATTTAATTGATCGATATATTTTGATATTTTTTTCTCCATGTTATTCATCATCCATCCTCCTAACACCATTCTTTTAAAACAGCAGCCAGGGCCTTAAGGGCCCTGTACTGTATAACCCGAACGGTAGCTTCTTTTTTCTTAATGATTTTGGCTGTCTCGGCAGACGTATATCCCTTAAAAATACGTAATTCAATTACCCTGCGCTGTTCCGGGTTAAGGCTGTTCATAGCCGCTTCCACCATTTCCCTCCTGGCGCTGCTTTCCGTAAAATCTTCCGTTGCCAAAACTTCCATATTCTTAATATCCTCCATATCTATCCGGACGCCCCTTCGCTTTTTCTGCCGCCATTGATCCCGTATAATATTAATGGCGACCGTTTTAAAAAAATTGCTGTAATTATCTATCTTTACATTTTCCTTCTGCAAAAATTCAAGTGCTTTTGCATAAGTTTCCTGTGTTATATCCTCCGCTTCTTCCCGGTTTCCTACCCGGTAATAAATAAACCGGTATACTTCCTTCCACGTACCGGAACATATTTCATCCACCGACAATACATCCTGGTTTATTTTATATCCGTTCCCAAGAGGCTTGAATTGAGTAAACGCAGATTCTTCCTTTTGCATCTTAAGTGATTCCTCCCTTCTCAGTCAATTTTGTAAGCCTTACAATAAATTAGACGAAAAAAAACACAAAACGTTACATAATTTCCGGTAATTATTCAGTCATTGTGTTTTTTTACCCGATACACACAAAATATGCAGCCAAACCTATGTTTCCGGCATGTTTTTCATTGCTGTAAGGCTTTGTGCTAATATTCGAAATTCTTCCGAATTTTCCGGGATGACCGAACGGTTACATTATATGTAACATTCTGCATTTTCAAAATAAGCAGGATTATATTCAAATTTTATTGGGAACCAGAGCGTGTTTGAAAAATCATCGCACCGTTCTGAACGCCCGCTTTGCGGTATACTGCACCGCAATTTTGAGAGCGTACCACTTACGCACCTGAACTCCTTGCCTCCCGCGAAGTGGAATATCCGGCCAGGTACAAGCATTTTTTAAACATACTCTAAGGATTTACCTCACTGTCTTCCGGAGATTCATCCGTATTATGCCTTATATTGGTATTGCTGTTTTTATCTTTATTCTGCAGATATAGCTCTACCGCCGGGTCCTTCATTTCATAAACCCGGTACCATTCTTTTGTTTCCACATTTTTTACCGTCTCGGAACGGTTACGGTATAAAAACCGGATTATATCATAACAGTCTATCCAGATTTCATTTACACCTTCTTTTTGGGATTCATCAAAAATAAGCTGCATACCAAAATGTAAATGAGGCGTATCAATATTATTGACATTTTCATTGGCACTATAACCGGTCCTGCCAAGATATCCGATTACATCACCGGCCTGTACTATGCTGCCGGCGGCCAGTGATTTATTATAAGGAAAATTCTTTCTCAAATGGGCATAATAATAATACCGTTTGCCGTCAAAGCTTCTGATACCGATGCGCCATCCCCCGTACTGGTTCCAGCCCAGGGCTTCCACATATCCGGATTCTACGGCAATAACGGGTGTTCCTACCTGTCCCATCATGTCATGGCCCAGATGCCTTCTTCTATAACCGTAGCTTCTGGATACGCCAAAATCATCATAATCACTGTACGGGAAGAATTTCGCAATGGGCAGAAAAGCCTTAAGTCCGTATTTTTTTTCCCACACCTTTTCTTCCGGATTTTCTCGGCTTGGAACCTCTATTTCGTATTCTCCCACAAACCCGCCGAGAACAGCATTGTAAGCTTCATAATAGTAATCGTAATATTTCATATCTTCCGTCAGTGTCTTTATATTTTCTTCCTTGCTTTGCAGCGTTTGCACCAATTCGTTCAAATCTTTTTCCTTATATTTGGAAAATTCCCCTCCATATTTGGTTCCCAGATAAGCAAGAAGTTCAATCCAGTTCAATTTAACTTCCTGTGTCTGGGATTCAACATCATATTCATAAGCCTTCCCCATAGCAGAAGAACAAACATCAAAGTCCACCCATTTTATATAATCTGTCTGGGAATTGGGAAGAAACGCATCTATGGACCCTCTCTTATAATTTTCATAAACCAGATAAGAAGCTAAAGTAACTATTAAAATGAACTCACATATTATTGCATATTTTATTTTGACCCTATAAATCATGAGCACCCTCACAAACAAACTGTAGTATAATTTTATGTTAAAAAGAAGGTTCCTATTACATATAATACGAATTCCCTGTCTCTTTTCGCCGGCAGTAAGGGATGGAAATTTAAGCAGGGGAATATCCGAACTGCCTTGCCCCGGATATATTTTGCGGCCTGGCTTTGTCCTAATTAAAATCAAAAACAGGCTTTTAATTTTGGGAAATTATGTTATACTTATTTTATTGCGTAATACAAAATACAATAACGGAAGCATAAAAAACAGGGAGTATAGTGAAAGCTTCCGGAATAGATAATACTCCCGGGAAAGAGGCTCCAATGAATGCAGAGTGGTCATTAGACATACTTTATAAAGGTTATCAGGATAAGGCCTTTCAATATGATTTTGAGAAAATGAGCGTAATGATTCAGAAGATTAAAGATTATGTCCCCACCTTAGAGGACCGTACGGCCGAAGAGACAGTACCGTCTCTTATCTGCTGCCTGGAAGAATATTTCCTGGTATCCAGAAGATTAAACACTTACCTTGTTCTCCGCCAATCCACCAATACTGCGGATAGTGAAACGGCAGCCCTGCTGGGTAAATTAGAAGAACTGGACAGTAAATTATCCAGGGAAATTGCTATCATTAAAAAATATCTTGCTCATGCAAAAGACCTGGAACAGTTTATGGAAAAGAATAAAAAACTGCGGGATTATAAGTTTTTCTTATGGGAAAACAAAAAGGATGCAAAATATGCGTTAAGCGAGGAAGTGGAGGAAGTTATTGCGAAAATGAACCTGTCGGCCGGTTCCGGCTGGTCCATGATGCAGCAGTATTTAACTTCTACCCTTGAAGTGGATTATAACGGAGGAAAAACCACGCTGTCCGGTATACGCAATCTTGCATACAGCAATGATGCTTCCGTCAGGAAAAGCGCATATGAGGCTGAACTGGCGGCATATGGTAAAATCAAGGACGCAGTGGCATTTTCCTTAAACAATCTAAAATCCCAGGTAAATACCCTGGTAGAACTAAGAGGTTACGAATCTGCCCTGGCAATGACCCTGCACCAGTCAAAAATGAAGCAGGAAACCCTGGATGCCATGTTTACGGCAATGAACGAATATCTCCCGAAATTCCACGCTTACCTCAGAAGAAAAGCTGAATTACTGGGCCATAAAGACGGACTTCCCTGGTATGATTTATTTGCTCCTCTTGGAAAGGCAGACCGTACCTTTACAACGGAGGAAGCCAGAGATTATCTGGTAGAGCATTTCCGCGGTTTTGCGGATGACCTTGCAGATATGATATTGGAAGCATTTGACCGGGAATGGATTGATTTTTATCCTCATAGCGGTAAAGTAGGCGGTGCCTTCTGCGAAAATCTTCCCTATATAAAACAAAGCCGGATTTTAACCAATTTTGACGGTACCTTAGGCGATGTTGTGACCCTGGCTCATGAGCTGGGCCATGCTTATCACGGTTTAAACATTCAGGAGCATTTGCCGCTGAACTGGGACTATTCCATGCCGGTTGCCGAAACTGCCTCTACTTTTAACGAAACGGTCATTATGAATGCCGCTATTGCAGAAGCAAAGGGTGAGGAAAAGTTAGCTCTTTTGGAAAACCAGCTCCAGGATGTTACCCAGATTATCTGTGATATTTATTCCCGCTTTCTGTTTGAAAGCGCTGTTTTTGAAAAGCGCAAGAATTCTTTTTTATTTTCATCCGAATTGGAACAATTGATGTTAAAAACCCAGAAGGAAGCTTACGGAAACGGATTAGACCACTCCTTCCTGCATCCGTTTATGTGGATATGCAAGAGCCATTATTACAGCGATTCCCTGAACTTTTATAACTTTCCTTACGCTTTCGGGGGTTTATTCGCAAGAGGATTATATGCCCAATATCAGGAAGAAGGGGCTTCTTTCGTTCCCAAATACCGTGCGTTATTAAAGGCCACTACTGTTTCTACCGTGGAAGATGTTGCCTTAATGGCAGATATTGATTTGACGGCACCTGCCTTTTGGCGTCAAAGCCTTCAGACAGTTTCCGATTCCATAGACTTATTTCTGGAATTAAGCAAATAAAAAAATAAATATAAGGGGTTGCTGCAAAATTCAAGAAATATAAATCATATTCTAAACACAAGTTCAGTAAATTGAATATTTTGCAGCAGCCCCTTATAACGAATTATTTATGCTGTTTAATGAATAAAGGAATGCAGTTTCCATTTGCCGTTTATAAACCTTATTACAAAACATACGGCACGGAACAGCCAGTCAATGGTCATGGCAATCCATATTCCAAATACCCCCAACCCCATAAAATCAGCCAGTACATAGCTGAAACCGATTCTCCACATCCACATGGAAGCAATGGAAACAATCATGGTATATTTAACATCATTGGCAGCCCTTATGGCATTGGGTAAAGCAAAAGCAACCGGCCATATGATGCAGCAGCAAATACTGTAATAAACAATTAACCGGAAGGCAAGAGCTGCGGTATCCGCCGATAAATTATACAAGCCTAAAATAGGATTTAAAAATAAAAGAATTCCTATGTTAAGAACAATCATGATAATATAAGTCAGTTTCATTAATTTTATCGTATATTTCTTCGCCTGCTGGTATTCACCCGCACCTACGCATTGCCCGACCACGGTAATAACGGCCAGACCTATGGCGGAACCGGGAATTGTTTCAAAACCTGCTATATTGGCTGCCACCGCATTTGCAGTGAGCGCCATCGTTCCAAAGCTGGCCGTCAGACCCTGCACCAGAATTTTTCCGATTTGAAATATGCTGTTTTCCAGCCCGTTGGGGATTCCGATATGTAAGATACGTTTAATCATGGGCAGGTCAAAATCAAAACGGAATACATTATCAATATGGATAGGATTATTTTTATTGCGGATTAACACAAGCATAATCAGGGCGGCCGAGATTCTCGCCAGCAAGGCCGGTATGGAAACACCCATTACACCCATATGAAACCCCAGAACCAGTACAGCACTGCCTATTATGTTAATTATATTCATAATAAAAGATGCAATCATGGAAACCTTGGAATTCCCCATAACACGGAAAAGGGCCGCACAGGAATTATAGATTGCCAAAAACGGAAAAGAAAAAGCCGTTACATAAAAATAAATTCTCGCATTCTGCATAACACCCGCTTCTATATTGCCGTAAATTAATCTCAATATAAATTCATTGCCTATTAAGGAAATTACCATAATAATAACTGCAATTAAGGTTGAAATAAGCAATAGCTGTCTGGCCGATTTACAGGCATTTTCACTTTCCTTATGACCGATATACTGTGCCGCCACAACCGCCCCTCCTGTTGCCAGGGAAGAAAATATTGTTATCAGCAATACGTTTAAAGTATCAACCAGGGATACACCGGAGACCGCCACTTCTCCGGCTCTGGCTACCATTATAATATTTACCATGCCAACAGTAACAGCCAGAATCTGCTCGATAATAAGTGGTACAATTAATTTGTAAAGTTGTTTGTTTGTAAACATGCTATCTCCTCGGTGGTCTGCTGGGTTAAACGAAACCTGTTTATGCCTTGCAATAAGGCGCATAAATAACATTATGAACGTTTTTATATGAAATATCAATATTTTTTTTATAAAATTCCCCATACTAGTACGGCAGTGCATAAGTTTCGATGAATTCACTGAAATCTATGCAATACTATATTAGTACTGCGTTGCGTAAGTTTTGACACACCCTGATTATAATAATTACAATACTGTAAAATTTATGTATACGTTTTGTATGATAACACAAGGTGTCATCTAAAACAATGTTTTATATTGTATAATTAGTGACAGCCTGCCCTGAATATGTTACTGTTCACTCCCCTGCAAAAAGCAGCAGTTCCGTTGAACAATAACACGCTTCGCGATGCACACAAAACGCAAAAACAGCGTTTTGGCGCTGCAATTCTCCGGTTTTCTGTGACTTTCGCTTCGCTGCACTCACAAAAAACACGTCGCGTTTGTCACCTGTGAACAGTAACCTGAATATATCATACTCATTCTTCACGAAGAGACTTTGAACGCTCCACCATGCGGTATGCAGCGTCGCAATTTTGGAAACGTAGCACCACTACACCCCAAAACTGCTCCTTGCCCCACAAAATGAAATATCCAGTCCGGTAAAAGCATTTTTCAAACGCACTCTAAGCAAAAAATTAAACAACTTGAATAAAAACTATTGACATTAACGCTGCGTAATAGTTTATTCTATTATTTGCAAGAAGTAAGGAAGTCTAAAACAGCTGCACCTGCTGATTGCCGCGCGCGTTTTAAACAGAAGGGAGATATTATGGAATACACAGTGCAAAAATTAGGCAGACTGGCAGGCGTCAGTACCAGGACCCTCCGGTATTATGATGAAATCGAACTTTTAAAGCCTGCAAGGATTAATTCATCCGGTTACCGGATTTATGGTGCCTTTGAGGTTGACCGGCTGCAGCAGATCCTTTTCTACAGAGAGCTTGGCGTCGGTTTGGAAAATATCAGGGATATTATAACAGACCCATCTTTTGACGGAATAAAAGCATTGAAGGAACACCATAAAAAACTTCTTGAAAAAAAAGAACAACTTAACCAGTTAATAGCTAATGTTGAGAAAACCTTAGCAGCAACGGAAGGGAGAACAATTATGTCAGACCAGGAAAAATTTGAAGGTTTTAAACAAGACTTGATTGCTGAAAATGAAAAGAACTACGGCAAGGAAATTCGTAGAAAATACGGCAAGGAGGTTGTGGATAAATCCAACGCTAAAATTAAAAATATGACCAAGGAACAATATGAGGAAGTAACGAAACTGTCTGAAGATATTACAAAGAAACTGCAGGCCGCTTTTCAAACCGGCGACCCTGCAGGGGAACTGGCCCAGGAGGTTGCGGATTTGCACCGCCAATGGCTGTGTTTTTACTGGGACAGTTATTCCAAAGAGGCCCACGCCGGAATTGCCCGGATGTATGCGGAGGATGAAAAGTTTACCGCTTACTATGATAAGGAACAACCCGGCACTGCCAGGTTCTTAAGGGATGCTATCCTTATCTATACCGGTACACCTCTCTAGAGCGTGTTTGAAAAATGCTTTGACGGGACTGCTGTAACATCATAAAGGGAGCTGTTGCAGCAGCTCCCTCCAATCAGGACACAACGAATCCAATTCAGCCAGCCGGTATATTAGCTTATTATTTATCCTTAGCAAAAAGGTCCGCTTCTTTATCCGAATTCCATACATATTCGATATTACCGGCTATCTCAATGGCTTTATCCGTCCCAAACCGGTCGGCAATAAAACCTAAGGCCATATCCATACCGGCGGAAACCCCGGAAGACGTGTAATATTTACCGTCAGCCACCCATCTTGCTCTGTTTATCCACAATACATCCGCATCCGCCGACGTAACCCATTCAAAGGCATTTTTGTTGGAGGTAGCCCTCCTGCTTTTAAGCAATCCGGTTTTAGCTAATAATACAGAACCCGTACAGACAGTCAGACAATAAAAAGACTGCTCCGCTATGTGTTTTAACCTGCTGATAAATTCCTCATCCCGGATTAACGTCCTTGTCCCCTGACCGCCCGGTATTAATACAATTCCGGAAGCGTCCATTGCTTCAAAAGATTCCGTAACTATACGTGTTCCCTGTCTGCCGGTAATAACACCGCCCTCCATGGAATAATATTTTAGCGTATATTTCTCCGTGAGTTTGCCCAGAATCTCTACCGGCCCGAATACGTCCAAGGTTTCAAAGTCAGGAAAAAGTATTATATTAACATCCATCTGCCTTTCCTTTCTGTCTGCCTGTTTTATTATTTCTGCTAAATCCATACATTCTTCTCCCATTTGGTATGCCGCAGATTAAAAACAGCTCATTTTAAGTTCGTAATGATTAATGATATTCCTGATAAAATCAGGAGGAGGATGACTGTATTCTTTACAAATTTCTCGCTGGATTTCGTTGATAAAAACATTCCAACCGCCAGACCGATAATCATAAAAGGCATTAGAAAAACGGCCTGTTTTAAAACTGAAAAATTAAGTATACCGGTTAAAGCATATAAAATAATTCGGACCGTATTTTCAACAAAGAACACAATGCATATATTTCCTCTAAACTGCTCCAGATTTTTTGTAGTCCTGCTAATGTATGCCACAAGAAAAGCGCCTACTCCAAATAAACCGCAAAGAACCCCGGAAAGAAATCCGATTAAGAAAAGCTCAAGTTTCGAGCTCTTTTTTTTCTCCTTCTGCCTTTCCCGAAGCAGCATTTCCATCCCAGTAAAAATAACTGCCACCCCAAATAATATTTTAATAAAACCGGTATCACCATTTCTTAAAAATAATATTCCCGGTATAATTCCAAGGATAACTAATATCGAAAGGGATAAACATAACTTTGGCGAGATTCCTTTTCTCTCTTTCCAGGCAATATAAATATTGGACGGATATCCGATTAATAATTCCAAAGGTGTAATATTAATATTATTGGTATTAAAACTCATTATTGTAGTAAAAACCAGAGTATTGGCAAAACCGCTCATGCCTTTAACCATAAATGCGCATACTACAGCAAAAACCGCTATCATATTATTGTATATCCCTTCCGTATTTGTATTATCAGCCCCGATTCAAACACACTCTAAGCCGTCTGTTCAAATTGGGAATTGTAAAGGCTTGCATAAAAACCGCCCTGTGCCAGAAGCTGTTCATGATTGCCCTGTTCTACAATGTCGCCGTCCTTCATAACCAAAATAAAGTCGGCGTCCCGAATGGTGGAAAGCCTGTGGGCAATCACAAAACTGGTCCTGCCCTTCATTAAGTTATCCATCGCCTTTTGTATTCTGACTTCTGTTCTGGTATCAACGGAACTGGTCGCTTCATCCAGGATTAAAATTTTAGGATCGGCCAGAATAGCCCTGGCAATGGTCAGCAACTGTTTCTGGCCCTGGGATACGTTGCTTGCTTCTTCATTCAGTACCATATGGTAGCCCTCCGGAAGGGTGGATATAAAATGATGGGCATGGGCTGCCTTTGCTGCCGCAATGACTTCCTCATCCGTAGCATCACTTTTCCCGTAACGTATATTTTCCATTATGGTACCGTTAAACAGCCAGGTATCCTGCAGAACCATACCGAACAGCTTTCTTAATTCACCGCGGTTAAACTCTTTAATGTTGTGGCCGTCAATTAATATTTCCCCTTCGTTCACATCATAAAAACGCATTAACAGTTTAACCATTGTGGTTTTCCCCGCGCCGGTAGGTCCGACAATGGCTATTTTCTGTCCGGGTCGTACCTTAGCTGAGAAATCACGAATGATAATCTTATCCGGGGTGTAACCGAATTTAACATGTTTAAATTCCACGTCACTGCTTAAATCCTGCGGCCGCACCGGACCAGCTCCTGTCTGGTCTTCCTCTTCCTCTTCCAGGAATTCAAAGATACGCTCCGCTGCCGCGGCAGTCTGCTGCAATTGGCTGGAAACCTGGGCTATCTGTGAAATAGGCTGGTTAAAGTTTCTGACATATTGGATAAAAGATTGGATATCACCGACTTCAATCCGGTTTTTCACTACCAGATATCCTCCTAATATTGCCACCGCTACATAGCCTATGTTCCCCACAAAAGACATGATTGGGAACATCATACCGGAAAGGAACTGGGATTTCCAGGCGGAATTGTAAAGAGTACTGTTCGCCTTATCAAATTCCTCTGTCACCTTTTTTTCTCCGTTAAATACTTTTACAATATTATGTCCGCCGTATACTTCTTCTACCTGGCCGTTTACATGCCCCAGAAATTCCTGCTGTTCCATAAAATATTTTTGTGATTTCTTAACAATAAAGCTGATTAATACCATGGACAAAGGCAGAGTAAGCATTGCCACCAGGGTCATCGTTACACTGATTGTTAACATCATGTACAGAACACCGATAATCATGGTTATTGATGTGATGATTTGTGTAATGCTCTGGTTTAAGCTCTGGTTCAGAGTATCCACGTCGTTGGTTACTCTTGACAATACTTCGCCGTGGGTCTTGGTTTCAAAATAATTCATGGGCATCCTGTTAATCTTTTCAGAAATCTCTTTTCTGAACCGGTAAGTTACCTTTTGGGAAATACCTGTCATTATGAAACCCTGTACAAAGGAAAATACCATGCTGATAACATATAATCCCAGCAGTATTAACAGGGTTCTTCCTATGCTGTCAAAATCAATACCTCCTGCGCCGTTAATCTTATTAACCAGCCCCTGGAACAGTTCCGTGGTTACATTGCCCAGTATTTTGGGTCCTATAATTGTAAATACCGTACTGCCGACGGCAAACAGCATAACAAATACCAGGCTGATTTTAAACTTACTCATATATACTGCCAATTTCCTGACAGAGCCTTTAAAATCCTTTGCTTTCTCACCGCCCATTGCCCCCATAGGCCCTCCTCCCATGGGACCTCTTCTGCCGGCAGGACGCACATTATTATTTGAGTTACTCATATGCCAATTCCTCCTTTGACAGCTGCGATAAAGCAATCTGCTTATAAACTTCACATTCCTTCAGCAGTTCCTTATGCGTTCCTTTGCCTACTATTTTCCCTTCATCCAAAACTAATATCTGGTCCGCGTGGATGATGGTACTGATTCTCTGGGCTACTATGATAACCGTACTGTCACTGATTTCCTCCTTCAAAGCCTTTCTGAGGGTTACATCCGTTTTATAATCCAGTGCGGAAAAGCTGTCATCAAAGATATATATTTCCGGGTCCTTTGCAATTGCCCTGGCGATGGATAGCCTTTGTTTCTGGCCGCCGGAGACATTACCGCCGCCCTGGGAAATAGCGGTTTCAAATTTATCCGTTTTTTCTTCAATAAAGTCAGCCGCCTGTGCAATTCTTGCCGCACGGATAAGTTCTTCCGTCGTTGCATCCTGCTTGCCGTATCTTAGATTGGAGTCTATGGTTCCGGAGAAAAGTACTCCCTTTTGAGGTACATATCCCAGTTTATTCCTTAAGTCATGCTGACAGACCTGCCTGATGTCAACACCATCCACTTTGATGCTTCCCTTAGTTACGTCAAAGAATCTTGGTATCAGCTGCACCAGTGTGGATTTGCCGCTTCCGGTGCTTCCGATTATGGCTGTGGTTTCCCCGGGTTTTGCTGTAAAGGTAATTTCGGATAAAACATCATCCTCCGCTTTCGGATAACGGAAGGACACATTCTCAAATTCCACATAACCTTTTTTGTCTTCTATAAATTGCTCCGGTTTACCGGGATCATGTATGGTTAAGTCCGTATCAATTACTTCCATAATACGTACGGCGGAAACAGAGGCTCTGGGCAGCATGATGGAAACCATGGAAAGCATCAGGAAAGACATGATAATCTGCATGGTATATTGGATAAACGCCATTAAATCACCGACCTGCATATCCCCCCGGTCAATCCCGTGTCCTCCGTTCCATATAATTAAAACGGTGATACCGTTCATAATAAACATCATAATGGGCATCATAAAGGTCATAACCCGGTTTACAAATAAACTGGTTTTTGTTAAATCCCGGTTTGCTGTGTCAAATCTTTCTTCCTCGTGATCTTCCTTATGAAAAGCACGGATAACGGAAAGGCCGGTTAAAATTTCACGGGTAACCAGATTCAGTTTGTCTACCAGCTTCTGCATTAGTTTAAACTTTGGCATGGCTACCCCAAATAAGGTTCCTACTAAGGCCAATATCAGGATTACCGCAAATGCAATGATCCAGGTCATGGATACGTTGGTATTTAAAACCTTAAAAATACCTCCGACAGCTAAAATAGGCGAATAGAATACGATTCGCACCATCATAACCAAAGTCATCTGAATCTGCTGGATATCATTGGTACTTCTTGTTATCAGGGAGGCGGTTGAAAATTTATCAAATTCCGAATTTGAAAAACTTACAACCTTTTTAAAGACATCACTTCTTAAATCCTTTCCAAGGCCGGCCGCAATCCTGGAAGCTAAAAATCCTACCAAAATTGTGGAAAGCATTGCCAGCAGGGCTAATCCTAACATTTTAAGCCCCGCCAGGAAGATATAACCGGTCTGAAGCTTTCCGGTATCCATTCCAAGCGCTTCGTATTCTGCCTTTACCGCTGAGATGGCCCCCTGCTCCGTAATGTTTTCCGGCAGGGCAGATATTTGCTCGTCTATGTCTGAAATAATCTGCTCTGCCTGTTCTTCCGGCATGTTAATCAGGATTTCCAATAAGCTTAAACCGGCCGCTTCCGGGGGAAGCTGTAACCTTAACTGCTCTTTCAAATCTTGGGTCTGCTCCGAATCACTCTCCAGGGTGCTGACCAGCAAAAGTGCCCTTCCCATAATAGTACTCAATTCATTTTCAGTAGCTTTATCTGTGTCCAGTATATATATGTTTTCATTGGCCAACGCCGGATATTTTTTAATATAAGTCTGATAATCTTTATCCGAAACATTGTCTTTTGAAATAAATTTATATGAATTTTCTACTTTGTTCCTGTCTCCCGGCTCCATCATAAATAACAGGTTATTCATCCGGCTTTCCCGTATGGCAGCCGGTAAGGCATTTTCAATTCCTCCTTGCTGAATACCTACATCTACAATATCGGAGGTATAGGAAGGCAGGGATAAATCACAAAATGCCTGTAAGGCTAATAATGCAATAACAATTATCATGGGTCCAATAGATTTTTTCAGTAATTTTGCAATTTTAAGCATTCATGGCTCCTTTCAGGTTTCTCTTTCTTCCCGGTTATTCTCCTGGCTTTCAGGATTATTCCGATTTCCGAATGTTTCTTTCAGCTCCTCATTCACGGCATCATAAAATTTGTTTAAGATGCGGATTAGCTCTTTCGCATCCTCTTCCCCTAACCGTTTTATGGTCCGATCGGCAAAAAGATGCATTCTGTGAAGGGCTTCTTTTATTAACCTTTCGCCGCCGGCAGATAACCGGATATAAACCACTCGCCGGTCCTTCTTATCGGGTACTCTTTCAATGTAACCTTTTTCTTCTAAAACATTCAGCATTTTTGACGTAGCAGGATTCGTAGAATGAAGCCTGCTGCTTAATTCACTTACTTTAATACCGGGCTCATTTATGTCCTTGGATATTTTTTCTTGCATACAGCCGTGAATCGCGCCTAACATCATAAATTCACCCCGATGCACCATGTTCTTGGGATGATTCTTATTCATTAGTTTGTGCAGTTTATCCATAATTACCAGGAATTCATGGGTAATTGCTTTTTCCATTATAACCTCCTTTACACGGACGGGATGTATTTTGCATAGAGTGTGTTTGAAAAATGCTTGTGCCGGGCTGGAAGCTCCACTTTGTGGGAGGCAAGAAGCGGTTTCGGGTGCGTAGTGGCGCGTTAATTAATTCCTGTTTTCCGGTAAAATTCTTTTTTAATTAACCTACGCAATAGTTGAACAGGTTAATAATCCTATTATAAATTTATTTTTCATAAAGTCAAGACATTAAAAAAATTTAAGTATTTGATAATAAATGATTCATAAAATTTTTATGAATTATAAAGTAGCCCGGATGTTTTTTAAATTGCATAAATTATATTACATAATATGGAAGAGCCACCAAATAATAAGGCCGTTGCAAAATTTAAAATCTATCTTACTTGGAAAAGAATATAGTTTATATCTCGCTATATTCCAGGCCCAAGCCCGGCAAATTTATTTATTTTGCAGCGGCCCCTTAACAAAAGCGCCGGACTATTGTATTCCAAGTAATTTTTTAACCAGAGCCACCGTTTCACCGGCATCTTTGGCATATCCGTCCGCGCCGATTTCATCCGCATAGCTTTGGGTAATTACGGCTCCGCCGATAATTACCTTCGCTTTCAGGCCCGCTTCCTTTTTCAGACGGATAACCTGTTTCATCTCCAGCATTGTGGTGGTCATCAAGGCGGATAAAGCAATAATATCGGCTTCGGCTTCAGCGGCAGTTTTAATTACTTTCTCCGTCGGGACATCCTTCCCAAGATCAATAACCTGAAAACCATAATTTTTAAGCATCAGCACAACCAGATTTTTGCCGATATCATGTACGTCCCCGGCTACGGTTGCAATTACCACGGTACCAAGTTTTTTTTCATTTCCGCCCTTTTTAAGCATGGGCTCCAGATAGTCAATGGCTAATTTCATAGTCTCTGCGGAGGAAATTAACTGGGGCAGGAAATATATCTGCTTATCAAAAAGTTCACCTACCTCATTAATAGCCGGAATCAGCAGGTTGTCCAGGATAAAGGACGGCTCGTTTTCTTCTTCCAGCGATTGTGTCACAAACTTTACAATATTTCTTTTATCTCCCTTGATTATGCTTTCATAAACCTGATGATTCGTACTTCTGTCATCTGCCTGTACCGGTTTCAGGCCGTTCTTTATTTCCGGACTGCAGCAGGCATCACCTTCTTTCAGGCTGATTTCATTTTTGCTCATAATAACCGTGGGATTTTTAGTAACCCGGTTAATATACCTGACATCCGCCTCCTCCTTGCCTTTTAGCAGGTCTGCCGCAAAAGCGGTATTAACCAGCAAATCCTGTGAAGGATTGGCGATGGCCATAGTCAGCCCCGCTTGTATGGCAAAGGCTAAAAAGGTACTGTTAATAAACTGCCTTTCCGGAAGTCCAAAGGATATGTTGGACAGACCGATAACGGTTGCAAGTCCTAAATCCTCCCTGCAGTAACGGATGGTTTCCAGGGTCTGGACTGCCGCCTCCTTATTGGCGCCTACCGTGTTCACAAGTCCGTCGACTATAATATCCTCCTTGGTTAATCCCTGTCTCTCTGCTTCGTTTAAAATGGTACGGATAATTTCTTTTTTTTCATCGATGTTCCCTGGAAGCCCTTTGTCCGACAAAGGAAGGAGAATAAACATGGCACCGTATTTTTTTGCAAGGGGAATCAGCTTCTCGAATTTTTCTTTTTCCAGGGAAATGGAATTAATCAACGCCCGGCCGGGATAGATACGAAGGGCCGCTTCGATTACACTGACATGGCTGGAGTCAATGCTTAAAGGAATACCGGCAGTACCTGTAATCTCGTTCACCGCTTTAACCATCATTTCCTTTTCATCTATGCCGTTCATACCCATGTTAATATCCAGGATATCTGCCCCGTTGGCTGTCTGCTCCCCTGCCATGGCTGCAACCGTATCCAGTATTCCTGCCTTTAATTCTTCCTGCAGGGCTTTTTTTCCGGTAGGATTAATTCGTTCCCCGATAATCATAAAGGGTCCGTTAAGGTCTATATCCAGAGTGCTTCGCTCCGTTGACAGGACCCTCTTCTTTTTCCTGCCGATACTGTGGGGCCGCATGGTACGGATAGCATGGTTTAAAAGTCTTATATGCTCTACGGTAGTACCGCAGCACCCTCCTACCATGCCGGCTCCGGCTTCCGCTAATTTCCCGGTCTGTACGGCAAACTCTTCCGGTCCCATGGTAAATACGGTTTCATTCTGTATCAGTTCCGGCAGTCCCGCATTGGGCTTTGCTATGATGGGAACATTAGCATATTCCTTCATAGCGGCAACAACTTGGCACATTTTTTCCGGACCGGTAGAACAATTAACGCCCACCGCGTTAACCCCCATATTCTGAAGTACCACCATCCCGGTAACGGGGTCCGTACCATAGAGAGTACGCATATTATCGTTAAAGGTCATGGTAACCATAACCGGAAGATCACAGGTTTCCCTGACTGCCAGTACGGCCGCCCTGCATTCCTGCAGGCTCATCATGGTCTCTATGACAAATAAGTCCACATCTTCCATCAACAGATAAGAAATCTGCTCTTTATACACATCCACTAATTCCTCAAACCCTAAGGTACCGGTCGGATACAGCTGCTCTCCAGTCATAGTCAGATCGCCGGCAATGTATACCCTGCGTCCGGTACCGGCAGGATTCGATTCCTTTACCGCCTGTTTGGACAGCTTCACCAGTTCCCTGTTGACGGCTTCTATATCCTCTGCCAGCCCATATTCCCTGAGCTTTATACGGTTACCCGTAAAAGTCGGTGCATATAAAATATCGGAACCGGCTTCTATATATCCTTTCTGTAAATCAACAAAAATACTGCTATGGTCCAGAATCCATTTTTCCGGGCACACACCGGCAGGCATGGNNTGTGTTTGAAAAATGCTTGTGCGGTGCATTCAGAACAGTGCAATGATTTTTCAAACACACTCTGGTACGTCTGTTGGTAAATCCGGAACGTATTTGAAATTACCTTACTCTGTTTTTATTTTTCCAAAATACCAGCCGGTAATACCATCTTTTTTAATTAGACAGCCATTTGCTGTAACTTCGATTACGGAAACCCTGTCTCCGGTTTTGACCGGAATCCGGTAGTCTGTAGAGTCTTCGCAATGATACCCGTCCTTTTCCCGGTAAATGTATTTATTTAAAATCCACATTTGGTGTTTTGTGGAACAATGCTCACAGTAGGAAAATTCTTCTTCTCTTTCCAGTATCTTAATTTTATTGTCAATCCAGTGGATCAGCATAGAATCTTTCTGGTCCTGTTCCGCCTCCCGCCTTTGTCTTCCCGGGGTCCACGGAATATACAAATACCGGCTGATCTCCTCCTGGGAATCTGTTATAATACCTGTTTTCAGGTCGTCCTGGGATACATAAGCAAACTCCTGGGAATGAATATCCGGAATAATAAAGGCGTTGAGCTGGCCGTTTCTTTTCAGAACATTTCCTCCGTCGATACTGATTATTTTACGTTCTTTATCTACAATGGGATTACAGCTAGGAATAGCCTCCGAATATAAAATCACAGGCCAGTGCCCTACAACACAGTATTTATCCAGGTACAGACCCTGCTTTAAAAATGCATCGGTACTTCTCACCCTTTCAGCCGTCTGGTGCTCTAAGTCCCCGGAAGATAATCCGGCGTGGACAAATGTAAATTCCTGCGTATCAATAATGTCCGGCAGATTTGAAATCCATTCCAATTCTTCCCTGTAATTGCGGTTAAGAGCCTCTTTTACCAGCCTCATATCCGTTTCCTTTGAAACACGGATGGACAGGGATTCACACATTTCATTCAGCAGGCTTTTTCTTCTCCTCAACAGATAGGTTAATATTTCCCTGTGTTTTCTGTCATCATAGATTTCCGCCGCAACGGAATCACAATTTCCGCATACCGCATGGACATTATGGGTTTTGCTCAACTGCATAATATATCTCAGGGTTTTAAGGCTTTGGGGTCCTTTTTCAATCATATCTCCCGCAAAAAACAGATAATCCTCCTTATTAAATCCCACTTTTTCCAATAGCTTTTTCAGTCCGTTAAGATTCCCGTGTATATCACTTACAGCAATCATCCGTCTGTTTTCCCGGACATTTATTCTCTTAATTTTCGCTAACATTCTGTCACTCCCTCAATCGCTCAAATTATTACGCCCGTTGTATCACTTTATATGATTTTTATTTTATCCATTAAACTGACCCGGTTAAAGGGAAGCATAAAATAATAACCATCGGCGCAGGAGCTTAATTTAGCAATAATTTCACTGGCAATGGCAGCACCGGCCCATTCCGCTTCCTCTTTGGCCATTTCCGGTGTATATCGTTTTATTACCCAGTCAGGTACATGGATACCTGTTATCTCATTTTTAATAAAATTGGCATTGCGGTAGCTTACCAGAGGCATTATGCCGCATAGGATTTTGGTATTTACTTTCCTCTTAATCTCCTGTATCCGCTCCACATCTTCATCGGTAAAAACAGGCTGAGTTAAAAAATATCTGGCACCTGCCTCTATCTTCTTTTCCATTCTCTCAATAACTTTTTCTATAGGTCCTCTGCCGTAATTTAAAGCACCGCCATAGTATATGGGTTCTTCGTTAAAATGTTCCCGGTTCATTTCTTTTACATAATTCATTAATTGGATGGAATTATAGTCAAAAACACCCGTTGTCGAAAGCCTGCTTTCACTGGGTATAGGATCTCCCGTTACAATCAGTATGTTGCGTATGCCGTTGGCATAAGCTCCCAACAGTCCCGACCGCATGGCTATTATATTCTTATCCCTGCAGCATACATGGGGCATCACGGACATACCGGTTTCCTTCATAAGCTTAATACTCATCAGTATAGAGTCTACCCGGCTTCTTCCCATTGGTGAATCGGCCATGGTTATAATATCTGTACCCGAAACTTTTAATCTATGGGCACAGGCTATAATCTGGTCATCCTTAGCATCAAAAGGCGGGTCCAGTTCTACTGCAATTACTTTTTTGCCTGACTCAAACAGCCGGAAGAATCCATTTGCCCGCAGCTCCTTACTTTCTTCTGTTTTTAAGGATGGGGCGAACCGGGTTCCCCTTTCGCCGTCGGATAAGTTAATATTCTCTTTTATTTTTTTTATATAAGCGGGTGTTGTACCGCAGCAGCCACCGATAATATTCACGCCGAGCTCTGCAATCCGCTGCATGTTTTCTTCAAAATAAGCCTCATTATCCATAAATATCATACGGTTCTGAAACTGTTCGGGATAACCTGCATTGGGTGCTGCCACAATAAATTTATCCCCGGGAAAACTGAGTTTTTTCAAAACATGGTACATATGCCCGGAGCCGATACCGCAGTTGAAGCCTCCTGCACCAATGCCTTTTGTGACTGCAATTTCATCCAGCAAAGCCTTTCCGCTGACTCCTTTGCTGGTATACCCGTTCTTATTTAGGCAGAAATTCGTAATAATAAAAATTTCCGGAGCCTTTGCTTTGATATACGGCACCAGCTTCCTGATATAGTTTAAGTCGGAAAAGGTTTCAAATAATATAATTTCCGGCTTTTCCTCCAGAAAGGTATCACAGATGAATTGATATTCTTCCAAAATATCTTCTTCCGTCCTTTCTCCCATTTCCGGAATCGGTCCGATATCACAGGCTATATACACTTCCCTGCCGGTTTCTTCAACTGCCTGTTTTGCAAGACGATAGGAGGCTGTAATTAATTGGGCCTGCTTTTCAGGCGTTAGATTCAATACCTGCCTGTTAGCCGCAAAAGTATTGGTTCGAATCAGCCCGGCACCGGCTTCCATATAATTTCGGTGTATTTTTAGTATTTTATCCGGAGCGGTAAGGCTTGCGTATTCCGATACCGCATTTTTATTATTTTCAAGACTGGAGTAATACGTACCCATTGCACCGTCAATAATTAATTTATGTTGTTTTAAGTAGTCCTGTATTCTCATGCGTTCTCCTTATGTTTATTTATTCACTTTTTACCTTCGTTATGGTTCCTGAATCCACATTAGAGTGTGTTTGAAAAATACTTGTGCCGGGCTGGATGCTTCACTTTGTGGGAGACAAGGAGCGATTT
>DBEP01000107.1:56201-129186 GCA_002294045.1 Lachnoclostridium sp. UBA903
AGAACGGCGAAATGATTTTTCAAACACGCTCTAAATTCTTTGTTTTATCATAGCAAGAAATTACGTAATTGAAAAGAGAAAATAAAAAAAATGTATTTTTATAAAGATTCTCCCTATCTACATTAATATGTTATTTCCGTAACAAAAGTGCCACAGAAAGAACCGGTTTACTTGAAGATTACAAGGGTGCCGTTATATCAAGTGCCGGCAACTACCCTTGAGGAAGAGACACTGAAAAGAGGGCTGGTCCATAGCGGGCAAACAAGTAAAAGCTGCCTGGTCTTAACCTGCAGCTTTCCTGTTATTTCATATGTTTATTATGGAGGCATACTCTGGTTCTGCCCTCATACCGGCGACCTTACAGGCTTTGCCATTCTCCATTTCCGGCCATTCTTCCAGGAAGAGAGGAGTATTTTCTTCCAACGGATACAATTCCAGGCGTAAGTTTTCGGGAAAAGAAAACCGCTTCAGTCCAACCTCCCAGGTTTTACCGGTGTAAAAATGGTCTGCTATACACTCTCCGTCCAGATATAACCCGGCGCCGTCACCTTCATAGGATATCTGCAAATAACAGTCTTTAAAATCTTTTTCCGGGTATTCTAATCTAATTTCATATATGTTTTTATCTTTCAGCCGGTCAATAAGCTGATACTGCGCTTTTACACGGCATTTTTTTATTTCCTGTTTATAAACGTAAAAATCCCCATCCGTTCCGATAAAATCAAAGCCTTCCGGAATTTTGGCAAAGGCCGGATAGGTTTTGAGGACGGCGTCTTCTCTTCCGATGATTTCGATTCCCTTATCCGTCCGGATTACGGCCGAGCTGCTGATAATCAAATACTCCAGGTCCAGAGTCACCTTCCACGCATTTTTAGCATCTTCCCTGCTTATGGTAAGCAGCTTACCGTTTTCCATACTGCCTTCCATATGATAGCTTGGATTATCCCTGCAGTAAAATATATAGGTTTTTATTCCGTTATTTAATATGCACAAAGGTGTCGCCAGCGCCGTTTTTAAAACCGCACCCCCAATTTGCATGTTAAAGGGATAGAAAAAGTAATCCCTGTCCCTGATATCAGCAGGAGGATAAATTATGGTCTCCTCTTCCAGTTCAACCTGAAGTCTGACACCTTTATGCTCCTTCATGGGATATCTTCTCTGATAGTTATTTACAAAGATGTAACCGCTTTTACCATTGTGCCGCACGGAAGTTCTGAGATCGGTGAAATTATCCGGGTATAACGGATTGCTTTCCGGGATATAAGCAGGCATTTCACAAAGCTCAGTACCAAAATCCTTGATAAACATAGCAAGGAGCTTTAGCTCTTTGAAGGTCTCGGTTATCTGGCCGTATTCCCCGATCGGCGCCCTGAAGTCATAGTTAAGCTCAGGCAGATCATTGGGATATCCGGTTGCCCGGGTTTCCTGCAGGGCGGTCAGTTTCCCCTTCGGATTGGTTCCGCCGTGATACATGTAATAGCCTAATAAGCTGACGCCGCTTCCTAGTTTCACCAGGGACATGGCACCGATATCCTCCGCATAAGCTACCGGCCGTCTGTGACGGGTCACCTGCATGCCGCCCCCAAGCTCAGCCGTCAGATAAGGAAACTTATCCAGCTCAAAAGTAATACCTGTGCCAAATCCGTAATCACTTCCTATGTTGTGGTCATTTCTCTCATGGGTAAAAATATAATTGCCGCTTGGTTCTATTTCCGTAATTCTCTGGTCCCAGGGGGCTTCACAATAACCGCCCATTACCGGAAGAAGTCCTCCGGTAACCGCTCCGCCCCAACCGGTAGCCGTATAAAAAGGTACGTCAAATCCGATTTCCTTTGCCGTTTCAAAAAGGATACGCATATGCAGTTCCCCTTCTTCTCCGCCAAGACCTCCGCAATGTCCGTATTCATTTTCAATCTGGATGCCGATTATCGGGCCGCCGTCTCCGTATAAAAATCCTTTAACCTGTTCATAAATCTTAGTATAATATTTTCTTACCGCTTTCAGATAATCAGGGTCATTGGTCCTTGGTTCAAAATTTTTTCCCAAAAGCCAATCCGGAAAACCGCCGTTCCTTACTTCCCCATGAACCCAGGGTCCGATGCGCAGCATCAGATACAGGCCGCATTCTTTGCAGTTTGACACAAAAGTCCTTACATCCTTATTATCTTCAAAGTCATACTCCCCTTCTATTTCTTCATGATGAATCCATATGGCATAGGTTGATACGATTTCCACACCGCCGGCCTTCATCTTATACAAGGACTCCCTCCAGTACTTTTTCGGATACCTGGAATAATGCATTTCTCCCATAATGGGAAACCATGGTTTATGATTCTTCGTTAAAAAATTGGGTGTATAATTAAATTCCTTCATTTTCCTTCTTATCTCCCGTTATAATAATATTTATCTCCCTTCATTATTTTACAGCTCCCGTGATACCTTCCGCAAAACTCTTCTGCAGAAGGAAAAAAACAATGACGGTAGGAATGGTGCAAACAAATACTCCCAGCATTACCATGCCGTAATCTATCACATATCCGGTAAGAAGATTTGCCACCATCATGGGCATGGTTATCTTTTCGTTGGACAGCATAATTACCTTCGGCCACAGATAGTTATTCCATGCATTCATAAATACGATTGTCATGGCTGCCGCATAAGTTGATCTCATGGTGGGTATGAACATCCGGAAGAATATCCGGATTTCATTCAGCCCGTCAATTCTGGCCGCTTCAATAATATCGTGAGGAAAGGACCTTGCACTCTGCCGGAACAGCATAATTAAAAATGGTGTGGAAATGGAAGGGAGAATAAAACCTATGGTACTATTTAATAACCCCATCTTGGAAAACATCTGGAATAATGGGATCAGAGTCGCCACAAAGGGTACCATCATGGCAAGCAGAAGAACAGACATTACCGTATCCTTCGCTTTGTCATGAAAAATTTCAAATCCATAGCCTGCAATGGAACAGATAACCAGGCTTACCAATGTAAGTATAATGGAATTCCGCAATGAGTTAATTAATGCCCCTCCCACATTCTGAGCCTGTATAAGATTTTTCCAATTATCCAGAAGATATGTTCCCGGTATCAGCCGGCCGGCGATTACGTCCACACTTTTATTGGTAGCCGATACGGCCATCCAGTAAAGCGGAAATACCGAAAAAAGTGACACTACGGATAATACGAAATAATTTAAAAATTTCTTTAATTTTCTCATCGCTTATCACCTACCTTCATTTGGATAAAGGCTAATACGGCAACTAAAATCAATACTACGAAGGACATTGCCGTAGAATAACCAAAATTAGGAGAATATTCAAAGGACATTTTATAAATATAATGGGACATAGTTATGGTCGCATTAGCCGGACCTCCGTTGGTTAGATTAACGGACTCATCGAATAATTGCAGTGTTCCGTTCGTAGACATAATTGCCGTCAGCAAAATTATGGGTTTCAGCAAAGGAACCGTAATTCTGCTAAACTGCTGAAACGGACTTGCCCCGTCTATCTTAGCCGCTTCATAAATGGAATATTCGATATTCTGCAGCCCTGCCAGATAAAATACCATATTATAACCGGTCCATCTCCATATTAATGCAAGAATAATAACCACTTTGGCTGTTCCCGCATTGCCGAGCCAGTTTATGGGCATATCTATGATTCCGATTTTCAGCAGCATTGTATTGATAAATCCGTCTAATGAAAACAAAGCGCGGAATATAATGGCATAAGATACCAGTGAGGTCGCACAGGGTAAAAATATTGCCGTTCTGAACAGACCTTTGAATTTCAGGTCTTTATTATTCAGCATGGATGCCAGCCCCAGAGCCAGAAGCAGCATAATCGGCACCTGAATAATCAGGTAGAAAAAATTATTTAACAGTGCCTGGACAAATACCTTGTCCTGCATCATTCTGATATAATTATACAAACCTGCAAACTTCATATTGGTACCAACACCGGTCCTAAGGGATAAAATCAGAGCCCGTACCATCGGATAAAAGCTCATCCAGCAAATCATGAAAACTGCCGGCAGCAGAAATAACCACCCGGCCATGTTCCGTTTCTTCGATAATCCCATCCTTTTCTTCTTGCCAGCCATAGTATAAAGCCTCCTCTCCAGCCTGGTACCAGTCCCTCCATACTAAAGATAAAGGGGCTGCCACAGAAACCTTAAGTTTGTCAGGCAGCTCCTTTATATCCGCATGGACAACCAAATACCGTTTTCGTAATAATCTGTTATTGTCCCATTTGGAATTTTATGGTATCTTCTGCGTTCTTCAATTCAGATTCCAGGTTTGCCCCGCCTACTACGTTTGTCATTGCGGTACCTACTGCATCCCTTGCTTCATAGTAATAAACACCTGTTATATTGCTCGGAACTTTGCCGGCAAATTCCGTAATATCCGAATAGATTGTCTGTCCGCCGAAGAATTCGGAAGGCTGTGCATATACTTCACTGTCACCTGCCGGCAAATAGGTTGCAAGGGCTCCGGAGGAAGGAAGTATCGTCTCATAAAATTCAACACTTCCGGCAAAAGTCTTGGATAAGAAATCCACTGCCAAATCAACATCCTTGCAGTTAGTAGAAATTGCCCAGCTGGAACCTCCGTTATTGGTATAATTCGTTGCATTAGGAATGTCATTCAAAGACGGTACGTTGGTTAATGCCCATTTTCCCGATTGGTCCGTTGCGGACTGAATGGATGCGAGAATCCAGCAGCCGTTAATTGTTCCGGCAACGGTTCCGTTAGTCAAAGTACCAATATATTGATCCCAGTCATTAACCTCAATTAAAATACCTTCCTTGACCATAGCCGTATATATGTTAATTGCTTCTTCCAATGCTTCGTTACCGACAATGTTCGGTGATCCGTCTTCCTTAAATAAGCTTTGTCCGCAGGATTGCAGCATTTCCATAATTAAATCCGGAGAACCGGCCTGGCCCGACAGTAACGGCATCTTTGTTTTAGCAAGTACATCTTTGCCGATTTCTATATATCTGTCCCAGGTAATATCTCTAAAATCATCTATTGTGTAGCCGGCCTGATCAAGAATATCCGTTCTCAAAGAGTTAATACCGGTACCATTATCAAAGGGAACGCCATAATTTTTCCCTTCTACTACGGAATATGCTACCTTAGCCGGTGCAAACGAGTCAAATGCAATGCCGGAATCGGTTAAATCCGTAAATACGTCGGGGAAATTGGTGTAGTTTTTCTGGAAAGCATTATCCTGCATCAGGAATATATCCGGTAAGGTGGATAAATCACCGGAAGATGCGGCCGTAGTTATTTTTGTCTGGACATCATCCCAGGGAGTTTCAATAATATTTAATTTAAAATCAGGATTTGTTTTCTGGTAAACCTTCTCTGCTTCCTGCATGGCGTAAATATTAAATGCCGGGTCCCAGCACCACACCGTAAGCGTATTATCACCTTCGGAGACGGTTGTCCCTCCGTTGCCCGTTCCCCCGTTATTTGCCGAATTATCTTTGGTTGTGTTGTCGGAATTACCGTTATTTCCCGTTCCGCATGCTGCCAAAGCAGCCGTCATGACTAAAACCAGTAAAATAGATAATACTTTCTTCATAAAATACCTCCTGAACATTATAAGTTTTTAGATACCTTCGTCGAACCAGAAGAAAATAAATGTTACTTGGTGGACCTTTTGAGCATAATCTCATAATTAACCCAGGTCTTAGCAATTACATCCGCTGCGGATATAACGGCAATCAACCTTTTAGCTGCCGCAGCTCCCAATTCAACTGGATTAATACTAAGAGCTGTTATCGGCGGATTATAGCTTTCCAAATGTGCATTATTAAAAAAAGAAGCAACCTTAACATCTTCCGGTATGGAGTAATTGTCATTATTAAGCTTGGCAAGTACCCTGGAACATATTAAATCATCCGAGCAGACTATACAGTCCGTATGTTTGTCCATAACCGTCTTTACAGCATGATCAATAACTATATTATTATTCATGTCCAGGAAAACTATACTTTCATCCATATTAACTTTTAAATCCCGAAAAGCTTTTACAAAACCTGCATAACGGTTCCTGTTAACCATATAGTTCTGATTACCTGCCAATAACGCCAATGAATGACAGCCGGACATTAACAGAATAGAGGTGAGCTCACAGCAGCCCGCAATGTGGTCGCTGTCAATCTGGATGATATCATCCTCTTCACAGGAGCCGATAACCACAAAGGGTATTCCATTTTTCTTCAAATACCCTGCCGGTACATCATTTACCAAAGACCTTGTTAAAATAACGCCGTCTACCTTCTGATTATATATCAGCCTCTGTAAAAAAGTAATATCATCTTCCTTAACGGTCGTAACCACAACATCATAATCCTCGTTTGCCGCTTCTTCACAAATGCCCATTAAACAACTCTGAAAAAAAGGTATCTGGGTAAGGTTGGCATCGGCAGGAAGGATGACGCCTATGTTATAAGTCCGGCTCTGGGCTAAACCCTTTGCCATGGCATTGGGTTTATAATTATGCTTCCTGATATAATCCTGGACTTTTAACATAGTGGATTCGCTGATTCTGCCCTTGCCCGATATCGCCCTGGATATTGTCGATTTCGAAAGCCCTAAATCCTTGGCAATATCACCAATAGTCATATTTTTTGACACATTCCTTTTGTTACTATCACCCATCTTTTTTCCCCTTTATCTTGTGCAATCGGTTGTTCATTTATATAATATCACCATAATTATATGTTGTCAATTTATATTTTATAAGTGTAGATAATATGTTTTTTATGCATATATTACAAAGAACTACAACAAAAATCGCATAAATATCCAATAATTCGCGCAACCGTTTGCGCTTATCCGTAAAAACCCGGCCCATATCTGAAACGGAGAAGATACCTTGGCAAAATCATATGGTACGGCTCCGGTTAAATTCCTATGTTTTTATTATTCTGAATACTCTTCCGGTATTTTCCCGGTGTAACCCCGTAAGCTTTTTTAAAGCTGCGGTAAAAGTAACTTTTTTCCCTAAAACCAATACTTTCACAGATTTTCTGTATGTCAAAGCTGGTAGATGCCAGCATTCGCCTGGCCTGCTCCAAACGTATTTCCCGCAGCTTGGAAGTAAAACTGCAATGGACCAGCCTACGGAACAGGGCGGAAAAATAAGCCGGATGATAATTAAAATGGGAAGCCACGCCGGGTAAGGTAGCAGCCGAATAATGTTCGGACATATATTTTAATATATGTCCGGTTATATATTCTTCCATCATGCTGGATTCACGGATAACCAGATTCACACGGTGTATCCGGTGTAAATTCGTCAGGAACAATACCGTGGAGCACCTTACTGTTTTATCGGCCAAATTATCTTTTCCGCACAGCTCCGCCTGCAGCGCCTTGGCATAATAATAAACGGGCATCCTGTTGCTGCAGTCAAAAAACAAGTATTCATTCCTGCAGTTTTTCAAATCCAGAAAATTATAAATAATCGGACAGTCCCCCATCTGGGATATGAAAAGGGTATCAAATATTTCTTTTTTATATAACGCCAGATAAAGTACGGCACCGTCCCCCGGCTCCACAATAAAATCACATTTACTCCGGAACAGAAAAACATTACCTGCAAAACAGAAGGTTTTCTGGGTCCCTATTTGTACAAAGGCATCCTCTTCACAAAATAAAATACTCATGTAACTGCCGGAACACCGGACCGGTATCCCGCTCCCGGGAAGCAAAGCCAGCGCAAACAGCTTTGCGGAATTCTCAAAAACAGCTGTTTGCTGTATGTAACAGCCGGTATTTTCATCCAAATAAAATAAATCTTTCATTTCCGTACTTATATTCAATCTTATATCAGCATCAACATCATAAGTCATAATTATTCCTCCTGGAATTGTCATTTTAAACATTATAGGTAAAAATCCGGTAAATTACAAGATTGGCAGCAGCCCTGCCCTTCAAATACGTCTGAGGATGAAAAGCCGGCTCCGATATTTACATATTTTTGCACCTTAAAATAAACCACCTTTTTAACTATATTTGATCTATGTTAAACATTTATCAATTATGTTAAAATTATCCTTGTTAAATTAATAACAATTATTAGGGAGGAAAATTATGTTCCACAAATTACCGGGTAAGAAATTACTCTGCTTTTTACTTGTTATGATTTTGTCCATATCCGCTCTTGCGGGCTGTACTGACAAATCAGACAGCGATACAACGGATACAGGTAAAACCAATACCGAATCCGACGGCGCTTCCGATAAAGATTCCAATACGGAGAGTACCGCGGTTACTGCCATTCAGGCCGGTACCTATACTGCATCGGAAAAAGGAATGCTGGGTGATGTTACAGTTAAGGTTACCGTGTCGGAAGACGGTACGGTTACATCCATTGATGTGGATGCCGGCAGTGAGACACCGGATATAGGCGGTACCGCCGCTTCTAAATTGGCTGACTCCATTATAGAGTCACAGAGTCTTGCCGTGGATGCCGTTTCCGGTGCTACCTATACAAGCAAGGCTGTACTGGCAGCTGCTAAGGAAGCTCTTTTCCAGGCAGGTGTGGACGTTACGGCATGGGAAAACAAAGAAGTAATAAAAAACGGTGCGGATGAAGAAGTTACGGTGGATGTAGTTGTGGCAGGCGCAGGCGGTTCCGGAACCGCAGCCGCATTAGCCGCAGCAGAAGCAGGTCTGAATGTATTGATTATTGAAAAAACTGCTGCCGTTGGAGGAAACACCAGTCTGGCTTCCGGTATGTTTGCCGTAGGAACGGATTTGCAAAAGGATGAAGGACTGGACTTATCCGTGGACGTAGCGGTTAGCCGTCTTTTAGAATTTAACCGCTATCTGTCCAACGGTCCTTTAACACGCGCTATTGTGGAAAAATCTGCGGATACGGTAAAATGGCTTCAAAAATACGGAATGGAAATTTATCTGCAACAGGATACCACCCAGTTTGCCCATACGGATCCGTATCAATACAAGGGGTATCACAAATTTAAAGATTCCGCCGCAGGCTTCAAGAAAATATACGAGAATCTGGAGGCCATGGGCGCCGAGCTAAGGCTGAATACCAGCCTTGCAAGCATTATAAAAGAAGATGGTACGGTAACCGGTATCACAGCAGCGAAAGAAGACGGCGGCACCCTTACGGTACACGCAAAATCAACGGTTATCTGTACCGGCGGTTTTGGAGCAAATACCGAAAAAGTCTCTGAAGTTATGAATGGAATTTATCTTAATACCCTGGGTATGCCAAACATGGGTGAAGGGCTTGACGCTTTGGAACAGGCCGGAGCCATAAACTGGGATGCCACTGCTTTACTGCATGCCTGCCAGCTGGCAGAATCCGAAACCCTTACTGAGACTAACCAGGATAACCGGGCCGGTTTTTCTTCCTCCAGCCTTACCCAAATGCTGATGTCACCGCTCTTATGGGTTGACGCTTCCGGAACACGTTTTGTAAATGAAGATGTGGTATATGACACGGCCTATTGGGCAAATGCGGCCTATTCCGCCGGAGGCAGATATTATTTTATCATAGACAAAAAAACACTGGAAGATTATACAAAGGGAACTGCCATGCTTATTTCCGAAGCAGGACCTGGTGCAAACCTGGAAGCAGCCGATTTTACTGCCCTTGCAGAAGAAGCTGTTAAGAGCGGCACCGCATTTAAAGGCAGTACCCTTTCTGAACTGGCAGAAGCTGCCGGTATGGATGCAGACGAGTTAAAAACTACGGTGGAGCGGTACAACAAAATGGTTAAAAATAAAAAGGATACCGATTATAATAAGAGTGCCGATTCTTTGAAATATACTGTGGAAACCGACGATTTTTACGCCTTTGATTGCCGTGCGGTAAATCTGGGCTCCATAGGCGGAGTTAAGGTAAATGAAAAACTGGAAGTAATTGATAATGATTATAAGCAAATCCCCGGCCTATATACTGCAGGTACTAATGCCGGAGGCTATTATGAAGGCAGCGGATATCCGCCGTACGAAGGTCTTGCCTGCGGTTTCGCATGGACTTCAGGACGTATCGCCGGAGAAAATGCAGCCAAATATGCAGCCGAAAAAGAATAATAACGCTCCTGCAAAACCAGGTGTACCGGCCGTTCAACGGCCGGTACACCTGACTTTTTGGCACACCCGTTTTATGAGATTGATGCAACATTTAATCCCGATATGCCTTCGCCATATCGTACTCATTCCGTATTTCTTCCGACGGTTCCTTTGTCATAAGGGATACTGCGACGATGGCCAACGCAGAAAGGACAAAGGCGGGAAGAAGCTCATATATCCCAAAAACGCCGCCGATGGGTTTCAGAAAAAGCTTCCAGACAAATACCATAATACCGCCCGTCAGTAAACCGGCTATTGCTCCCTCTCTTGTGGTCCTCTTCCAGAAAAGGGAGAACAGCATAATCGGTCCGAATGTAGCTCCAAATCCGGCCCAGGCAAAGGATACAATTGTAAAGATGATGCTGTTTTCATCAAGTGCGATAAGAGACCCTATAACGGCTATCAAAAGTAAAATAATGCGGGACACTCTCATTACCTCCTGATCCGTTGCGGATTTCTTAAAAATTCCCTGGTATATATTTTTGGAGAAAGCGGAAGCCGCGATTAAAAGATAGGAATCGGAAGAACTGATGGTCGCCGCCAGAATTCCTGCCATTACAAGCCCCGCCAATACGGAAGGCAGAAGGCTCGTGGCCATAGTTATAAATATATTTTCCGCATCACTTTTTGTCAATAATACATCCGGAAAAATGGACCTGCCGATTAAGCCGATTGCAACTGCCGATAGCAGTGACAAAAAGCACCATATGACTGCAATTTTTCTGGACAGGTTAAGCTCCGAGTGTTTCCGGATAGCCATAAATCTTAAAAGCACCTGCGGAACGCCAAAATAACCAAGCCCCCAGGAAAGAGTTGATATAATCGTTAAAAATCCGTATGTACCTGCTTCCTTAAACAAAGGGGAGCCGCTTTCCGATATTTTCTGGACCCCGTCCGCCACATCCGGTACTGCGATTCCGAAAAAGGTCAGAAAGCCCGGTATATCTTTGATATTGTCCAGTACGGCAGACAAGCCGCCGGCATAAATTATGGATGTGGCAAAAATTAAAATAAGTGCCAAAAGCATTACGATACCCTGCATGAAATCCGAAACGCTTTCCGCTAAAAATCCGCCTAATAAAGTATATATAACAACAAAAACAGCCCCTGCCAGCATCATGTACTGATAAGGGAATCCAAACAGGGTGCTGAATAATTTACCTACCGTAACAAAACAGCTTGCCGCATAAACCGTGAAAAAGACAAGTATGAATAAAGCGGCAATTGTCATAATAGCCTTATTCTTTTCTTTATAGCGGTTGCTGAAAAAATCAGGTATTGTTATGGAATTTCCTGCGACGATGGAGTAACTATGAAGTCTCTTCGCAACAATCAGCCAGTTAATATAAGTACCGGCAAACAGACCGATGGCTGTCCAGGCCGCATCGCTTAACCCGAACCAATACGCCACTCCCGGCAGTCCCATCAGAAGCCAGCCGCTCATGTCGGACGCTTCCGCACTCATGGCAGTAACCCATGGACCCAAAGTTCTTCCGCCGATAAAATAATTTTCCGAGCTTTCATTGGCCCTTTTCGCATAATACACACCGATTCCGATTACAAAAGCCATATAGCAGCTCATGGTCAGAAATATCTCAAGTTTATTCATTCTAAATAAATCCTCCGTACTATTTATACATTTCTTGCATTCACCTATTTTTTCGATGATTTTTCAAACACACTCTAGGCCTTTGCTAAACCTATTATATAATTTTTATGAATATAAATCCATCCTTTTTTATGTTTTATACATATTTCTCATAATTAACCGTGGAAAAATACGGAATTTCCTCCCCAAAAAACAGAGGCCGCTGCAAACTTCAAATATAACTTACGTAAGCGTCGTGGAACAAAATTCCAGGAATAGAATCCTGCTCCGGACACAAGTACAGTTAATTTACTTTTTGCAACGGCCCCGCCAGCTCTGCCGCTTCAGTGGAAGAATTATTTTTCCTCCATCGAGCCGTTATCGCTTCTGGTTTATGGGTCCGATACCTTCTTCTGCAACATTATGGGTCTGATTCTGGTTTTCCACTTTAACCTTATTCGTAATGCTGTTGAATTTATCCTTTTCTTTTTTTTGCTGCTGTTTCTCTTCTTGTGATTTATCCATATATTTTCACCTCTGTCATAGTTTCCGTAAAAGTAACATAAATATACAGAATATCTAATACCTCTTTATAAGCTTTCCAAAACCTTTCTGGCCTCCCGGATCTTTACTTCATCGGTTTTCAGGATTTTATACTCGTCAAAAGCAGGAAGCCCCATGCCGATACCTTCTTTCCGGAATTTCATGGCACTGTCTACACTCACCTTTCCTGACATATGGTATGCCTTCGCACCTGTAACAGGAGCGATTTGCCTGATAACCGATGCGTCCACTCCTCCGCCGACTAAAATTTCAATTACTCCGCGGCTCAATTCCACCATTTCTTTAATTAAACTGCTGCCTGCCGTGCAGGTATTTTTCTGGCCTGAGGTTAAAATCGAACGAATACCTAATTCTTTGGCCTGCTCCAGGGCTTCATAAGGATTAATACATACGTCAAATGCTCTATGCAGAGTTACTTCCATATTACCGGACAATCCTATTAAAATTTCCATCTGCTCCATATTCAGGGTGCCGTCCGGCCTTAAAATTCCTATAACAACGCCGTCCGCTCCTAATTCGTTAAACATCCTGATTTCTTCCCTGATTATGTTAAATTCATATTCCGAATAACAAAAATCACCAAACCGGGGACGAATCAATACATTGATTTTAATACCTGTATATTTTCGGATTTCTTTCAGCAGCCACTGACTTGGTGTTGTGCCTCCCAGAATCAGGTTACTGCAAAGTTCCAATCTGCTTGCTCCTCCTCTGCTGGCACTAAGGGCGGATTCAACCGAATCTACGCAGACTTCCAGAGTATAATTAAACATACTTATTTCTCCTTTTGATAATATGCCGGTTTCAATTGCAATTTTATTCTATCCGATTTCCGTCCTATTATCAATCGTTATCAATTGTTTTTATAAGTATCTGCCGTATCAAGGATACCCATATAATATCTGTAGAATCTTGGCATACAAGATGGAATTTATGCATATTTTTATCTATATCATACTTTATCAAAATTCTTTAAAAAATTAAGCATTTGGAAAAATTTTTAAAATAAAAATGAAGAAATTTAGGACTGTGGGTGTCAAAATGAATAAGGTTCTGAAAACAATATCTGGTTTAATCCTATTTTTCATAGTGTTCTGTCTTGTTATCTATAATCAAATCATTTCTTCTGTAAAAAATCAGACTTCCGAACCGGAGGCTATAGCAATAACAGAGACAGCTTCTGAGGATAGCGAATATACCATTGGCTGGTCAGTCTATAATAATACTTTTGAATTCTTTCATACTATGCAGGAAGGCGTTCTTGACAGGGCTGCAGAACTGGGAATTCATGTAATTGCGCATGATCAAAAAAGCAGTATTGTTGAAATGATAACCGGAGTTACCGATTTAATTGAGCAGGGAATCGATATTTTAATCATTTCTCCTTATAATCCAAATGCTATGCGCGTAATCATTGGGCTGACAGAGGATGCACATATTCCGGTCGTAGTGGTAGATATCGGCACCGGCGGCACTGATGTGGAAGCATTTATTATAACAGATTCCTTTGCGGGCGGATCGTTGGCAGGCGAATATGCCTTGGAACTAATCCGGAGACACTCCATAACAAGTACCAATGTTGCTATACTAAAGGTGGAAGAAACGGCAGCTCATGCAAGACGCCGCGGAGAAGCCTTTAAAGATATCATGACACAAGACGGTTATACCGTAGTTGCCGAAATAACGGCAAATTCGGACCAGACTCAGAGCTATGAAGCAACGAGAGAAATTTTAGCTTCCTATGCCGATGATTTAGCTGTTATATTTGCTGAAAATGACAGAATGGCTTTAGGTGCGGCACAGGCAGTTGAGGAGGCAGGCAAAAGGGGGCAAATTATGGTCATAGGATTTGACGGCGACCCTGCTGCCATTACCGCTATACAGGAGGGACTGATGCAGGGAACCATTGCCCAGCAGCCCTATGAGATGGGTGCCCTGGGTGTGGATGTGGCATACACAATATTGACGGGCGGCAGGGTAATTTATGATGATGTGGAATCCAAAGAATTATATGTGGAGATATATTTAATTGACGAAACGGGCCAACCCAGGAGACATATGCAGTGATATGTATATTATTCCGGGCTTGGGAAGGCTGACAAAAGGTCCTTTTTAGGCAGCCTCGGTCAACATATATTGCCAAAAAAGCTTAGTCAGCCAGCCTGTATCTGTCTGTAATTTCCTTTCTGGCCAGTTCGGTGTACTTCTTTATGAATTTCGATTTGGCATAGGTATATCCGTCTCTGTCATGGGTATATTTTTCCATCAGTTCCCTTTTTAGTCTTCCGTATTCATCGGCAGCCTCCGTATGAGCAATCAGGTAATCCCTGAAATATAATTCGTCCCAGTCACCGCCGTACCGCACATGTATATGATAAACCTGTCCTTCAAAGCCGTGCGGAGTATAGCCTTTCATAAACATCATATGGGGCGGATGATCTTCAGGCTGTTCGCTGTACAGATAGCCGGCAGAGCAGATGGAGGCTTTCAATTGTTCAAGGTCCGTGTCCTGTACAATTTCAAGCAGAATATCAATGGTAGGCTTGGCAACCAGACCGGGCACCGATGTACTGCCGTAATGGCTCATCCTGACAATATTCTCTTTTCCGGCGGCCTGTTTTAGAATATTTTTTTCGGACAGATACTTTTCTTTCCATATGGACTGATGCTCACTTAAAATAATGGGGAATAGCTGCCATAGTTCTTCATTTGTCATTTCATGCAGGGATTTTTTCATATTAATTCCTTTCTTAACCCCGAAAGGTTTATCCTGTTAATACTCAGTTTAAAAGGTCCTGCCCGGCTTTGTCAATAATTATATAATCTGACTTCTCCGGTAATTCCGGATAATGCCGCCGGTTCGGTTACTTGTCCGAACATATTAGGTATATTGGCCATCTCCCGTTCCAGGGTTGTAGCAACTTCTATTGCAATCCGGTTTTCTCCTGATTTTACCGCTTCTGTCACGTCGTATAAATAGGGCGGAGCAATCTGAATGCCAAGGGTTTTTCCATTGATAAATACTTCCAAGCCTTCCTGTGCATCTGTAATTTCAAGTATAATTTTCTTATGAGCAGATACCCTAAACCGGTTCTCATAGCGAACAAAACCTGAAAATTCCGGTTCTTCTTCCGCTAATTTATCCGGTAAGGAAATGACTTTTGCATCCTTAAAATTGGGATAATCGATGCTTCTGCAGATACTCCGTTTCCAAACTTCCATGAAATCAATCTCATTTCCTTGAATTCTTACAACCGGTTTTATGAACTCCGTAACTTCTCCTGAAACATTTATGGTCCCATCAAATACCGCAATAAAACTTTTTAACGGATCAATTTCAACTCTTAATGCCATTCCATCATACCCGGCTTCTTCCAGGCAGTTATCCCAGGCATTATAAATATAACAGATTCTGTTATCATTTATTATAATCCGGCCCTGATAGCATTCCGCTCCCTCATTCACAAAAAGATAAACGGCACAACCGTCTTTATGCTCATAATGATAATAACGTATTCTGTTATCTGCCGGCATTATGGTAATATCTGCCGATTTCTTTTCCGCTAGAACAGGGACAATCTCTTCTAATTTCACAAGCCTGCATTTTTTCATATCTTGAACCAGGTTTACGGTTTCGGAAGAACCTGCCGTATTGCAAATGCCTTCCGGACAGGTGTCCACAAACAGCACCGGAATTCCTGCCTGTCTCATTTTACCCGCATATTCCGCAAATGCTTCGGTTACATACTGCATGGCCGGTACAACCACTGCTTTATATTCCTGTGTATTGATTTTCAGCATATCTTTGTCTATCCTTGTCCTGTATCCGCCAGGATTTGCAAAAACATCCTGGGGAATATAATCGTAATCGATTTGTGCATCGGCAAGCACATGACCTACTCTATGGGAAAACATACATCTTCCGGTCCATTCTCCCTCACCGTGATAAAGAACCGCAACCGGAGCCACATGTCTTCCGTCACTGATTAATTCACAAACTCTATTTGTGTAATTCATTAATTCACCAATATGACGGTGCTGCGGATTATTACCATTTGCATAGAAATGGGGCGGGCAGTCCGGGTCCGGAAATTCTTTCGCGCTAAAAGCATGTGGTACATAGTGATTAATACCGCGCACCATAAAATGATCCACCAGATATTTTTCCAGGCGTATCCCTTCCGACCATCCGTACGCGCCAAAAATTTCACACATAGAATCTCCGTTCTTCAATGGTTCTATGGCTGCCGCAGAACTTCCCAGTTTACCAAGCATGTAATGATAAAATTCTCCTATTCTGGAGGCAAATGGCCCGTTATTATAATTCAGTTCTTCTCCCTGGGGCAGAACCTGACCTCCGATATCATCGATGCCGGCCATATCCTGTCCCGCAAGACCGCGGTAATAATGGCCTAAAGAGGAGCCGGTTCTTGCATGCTGATTATTATCCTCAATCAAATGACCAATGTATTTTACGCCATGTGCCCTGCACCAGTCCCCAAGCTGTCTGGAAAAGTCCTTTTCTGCCAAACCGGTAACGGCATCCATATATGTATAACGCACTTTTGCCTTTTCATCTGCATCAGCATTTTCTTCCCATAATAAAGCCAGTTTTGTTATAAAACCCTTACCTAATGAATGACGTAAACATTCTTCCAATTCCGCACTCCACGGAAAATCCGTATTCGTACCAAACAGGATTTCCGGTTCGTATAAATGTCCGTTGCCAAGTTCCGGTTCATCGGAAAAGAATCCTGCAATGGTTTTACCGAAATCGTCTTTATAACGGGCATAGTGGGGCTCATAAACCGCATCAATCAACACTTTGCAGGAGGCCTTATCCATCATATTAATATAACTCCGGTGATACCCCATATTACGGGATAAATGCAGGGCATAAACGCTCCAGCTTCCCTGCGGTACCCTCCAGTTCAGCTCATCATTTTCTATCTGCGGCATGAGATTTATATGAAAAGTATCCTTAAAAAATCCATTCAAGCCTTTATCTATACGGACTGCAAATAAGCCCAATAATCTGTCGTCAGCAAATGTACGCGGACTCTTTTCTCCAATCATTATCTCTATCCGGGACGGTTTGAATTTATCCGGATGAAGAAGTTCTTCTTTTACAATATGAAGCTCCCGCTTTCCGGAACAATCATAAATCCTGCAGCAGATACTCTGCCTGCATCTTTCATCCGGCTGGTTTGCCATAGCCCCGTTAGCATATCCCGTTGGAAAATGGCTGTCATCCAAAATCCAGACCTTCATATTTCTTTTTCTCGCCTCATCCAATATAACATCCATATCCTCCCACCACTTAGGACCGCAGAAATCCGGATGAGGCCGGCTTTCTATGCAGACAGCCTTCATATTACTTTCATCAATCACTTTCATATATTCACGTAAAGTTGCCTCATTTTCCCCATGCAGCCATAAAAAAGGAAAAATATAATTTCCGCCCTGATTTTTTAATAATCTGCCAATTTTATAATTCATCCTGTACCTCCTCCTGGTATTTAAAAAATACAAATATTATCTTGCTCTTGTAAATCTATATTAAAGCGTTATAATAAAAATGTAATCATTTTATTTTGCCATATTATCATATAATCTTGCCCTGTGCTGACGAGGTTTTAATCATGTTTGAAAATACCCGATTTTTATCGTGCCAAATAAAAAAACCGGTAACTCCGACAGCTATAAGTTATGGTTTTTCATCTTTTCCGGAACAGAACACCTTTCATAATAAAGCCATTGTCAGACGGAATCTGCCGGACAATATGAAAAATGCCGATTTTTTCATAACCGGCAGAATGGATGTATTCTTAAGGCCTCCTGTCAAAGATTTTGCTTTGCAGAATCTCTATCATATGGAGGCCTTTAGTATTTTTTATTGTGATAAAAATTTTTTTACAAAACGAAAAGATTATAATTCCTATCTTATTTTATATACTTATGAAGGCGGAGGTCTTCTGGAATATGAAGAAAAAACTTACCATTTGTCGGCAGGAGACGGCTTCTTTATCGATTGCAGGCAGCCCCATCGGTATCAGACAGAAGGAAGCTGCTGGAAACATAGCGTATTTCATCTGAACGGTCCCCTGATGTCATCTGTTTTCAATGAATATATGCAAACCGGTTCAGCCGTGTTTTCCCAGCCGATAACCGGAAATTACCAAACCGGATTAGAAAGGCTGCTTACCGTCTATAGTACGGCACAACCGCACCGGGACTGGCTGGCATCCGATTGTATCAGTCATATTCTGACTGATTTACTGCTCACTTCCTATTCGGAGCATGCTAATTCATCCGTTCCGGAAAATCTTCGGTATCTGATAAAGTACATGGAAAATAATTTTTCTTCTGTACTTAGCCTGGATTTTTTATCCAGATTTTCCGGCATCAGCAAATATTATCTTTCCAGGGAATTTAAAAAATATACGGGTTTTTCGCCTACGGATTATCTGATTCTGCTCAGGGTGGAACACGCAAAATCCCTGTTACGCTCCACCACTCTGCCGGCCAATAAAATTGCACATATTGCCGGGATCCACGACATCAATAACTTTAACAACCTTTTCAAAAAGAAAACCGGAATGACTCCTGGACAATATAGAAAGAAAAGCGGCCGATAATTAAACCGGCCGATTAATATTCAAAGAAGTATCGCTATTTAAGAATTCGTAATAATTGCTGATTATAGAATGAATTTCTTTCATGTTCCTAAAAAATTCCTGACTTCCTTCAGGAACAACCGCAATAATTTTTCCAATGCCTGCTGCATTAGCCGCCCTTATTCCCGAAACTGCATCTTCAAAAACTATGCAATTTTTAGGAGCTACATTGATAGCCCGGGCTGCTTTGATATAAATATCCGGAGCTGGCTTTCCAGGAATGGAACCGTCATTATAGACGATTTTGTTACAGTCAAACCATTCTTTTAAGCCAAGTTGATGAATATAAAAGTCTACATTTGTTTTTCCAGATGCAGTTGCAATCGCTCGGGGTATTTTTTTCATTTTTAGGTTATCTAATAATTCCGTGGCTCCGGGAGCTAATTGGAATGAAAGTTGAGCAGCACACAATTGTCGGTAAAGTTCCTCCTTTTGCTCTGATAGCTCAAATAGTTTATCTTGTGATAAAGGTTTTCCAAACAAGTATTCAAAGATAAAATCATTACTTCGGCCATGTATATATTCCTGAAATTCCAAGTCGGAAATTTCTCTGTGAATTATTTCTTTCGCGAAGTTTCTCCAGGCAAGCTCCTGCTGGGCCGAATCCCAAAACAGCGTACCGTTAAAGTCAAAAATAACGCCTTTCATATATAACAACTCCTTATATGATATTACTCCCATACATCCAGCTCTCTGTCCTTAAAGAAGTATTTTTTGTCTTTCTTACCAATTTCACGAGTAACCCGGCATGGTGCACCTAATGCAACTACATTGGAAGGAATATTATCCGTCACTACACTTCCTGCTCCGATTACTGAATTATCGCCTATCGTTACTCCCGGAAGTATCTGAACGCCTGAACCAATCCAAACATTTTTCCCTATATGAACAGGAAGATTATATACATAATTATGTTCCCTCAATACGGGCAGTATAGGATGACCCGACGTAGCAATAACTACATTCGGCGCAATCATGCAATCATTTCCCACGTATATATCTGCATCATCTACAAGAGTTAAATTAAAATTACAATATATACCGCTTCCGAAATGTACATGGTGACCACCCCAGTTTGCATGTAACGGAGGTTCTATATGGCAGCCGTCACCGATTTCAGCAAACATTTCCTTAAGTAATTGCTGCCGCTTATTTTGTTCCAGGGGCCTGGTGGAATTGTAGTCATAAAGTTTCTCCATATAATTAAGCTGTTTACCCATTATCTCCGGGTCATCATAACGATATACAAGTCCATTCTCTTTTCTCTCTTTATTCGTCATAAAAAAGCTGCCTCCTATGAGTTTAAATAGCTCCATATCTGAAGCGATTAATTTTATAGCATCAAACAGACCTGTTTAGATTCTGTTGATATTTTAAACAATGTTCATATTTTCTGCACATAATATTAACTATCAAAATTGTATCTAATTATCCTTGGAGTTTCTATTAAAATCAGCTATAATAATATCAAAATCGTATATTTATTTTGGAGGTGATACTATGGGCTCACCATTAGAAGTGTTTTCCGATTTATCAGAGCGACTACATTATAACCTGCCAGATTTTCCATTGTATGCCCGTAAAGACAAACTGCTTCGATATGGATACACCGCCGCATGCCATTGGCATCCGGATTTGGAGTTTATTCTTGTGCTCGAAGGAGCAATGGATTTTTTCGTAAATGGAACAACTGTACATATAGATACACATAATGGGATTTTCGTTAATAGCAAGCGCCTGCACTACGGCTATTCTGCTGATAAAGCTAACTGCTTCTTCATGGCTGTAGTTATCCATCCAGTATTGCTTTCTGAGAATTCTCAGGCAGTCAAAGTATATTTGGAGCAGAAATTCGGAGCAGATAGCGACGATTTTATATTATTGAATCCCAAAATTGATTGGCAGCAGGAAGCTTTACTTTTACTTAGCCAAATATTTGATGAAATGCATAGTGATACTTGTAATCCATTACGCTTACTGTCGCAGGCTGTGTTTCTTTGTGCTAATATGGGAGAGCATGTTCAGCAAGCCCCAGGGTTCCGTATGGATGAGCAGTTGCGGAAGATTGTTTGGGAAATGACAGGATTCATTCACCGGCATTATGACACGAAGATAACGCTTGATGACATTGCGGCATCGGGTGCTGTGTGCAGAAGTAAATGCTGCGAATTGTTCAATAAGTACCTGGGACAAACACCTAACACCTATGTGATGAGGTATCGCATTACCAAAAGCTGTGATATGCTGCGTGAAACAAACAGAACTGTTTGCGACATAGCGATAACATGCGGCTTTCAAAGCGCGAGCTATTTTTCATATGTTTTTCGCGGCGAAACAGGATTAACACCCCGGAATTACCGGAAGCAAACCACAGCGTCCTAATTCCCTGAAACAACTGCCGTCAATCAATCCAACAGCTCCTCTTGGCCAGGAGTACCGCTTTCCAGACACAGAAATACCGCCCTTGTCCACATGGGCGGTATTTCTGTGTAATGTGACAGGCAGAATAGACCTTCCGGCCCACTCTAATTTCAAGGCCGCTTCATACCTGTATTATTATAATCATATACGGATAATAGCTGTTTGCTATATTAGTTTGATTATATCAAAATATACATTAGTAATTGTCCATAATTGTTGATAATAAATCATTATATTCCACACTCCGCTCCCTCTAAGACCGTAATTTAAAATTACTCTATCCAGTACGTCAATACTTCTGGCATCTACAAACCACACGATATGCTGAGACGGATAACCAATGAAAAAATCATTATAGTAAAAATAAGGCGTTTGCGACTCTTCATCAAATTGAATTGCTACACCAACTTCATAGGCTAATTCCAGAACAGAATTTATTGTAAGCGAAGCAGCATAGGATTCGTTGGGTCTGTATGGCAGCTGCCAATCATATCCAATAGTCGGCTTACCGATAATAATTTTGTCCGGTGGGACCTGGGGACCTACGTAATCAATTAATGCCCTTATATTATTAATATCACTGACCGGGGCAGGAGGCTCATAATTAGTCCCCCATTCAAATCTTAGATATATGATACCGTCCACATAATTGCTTAAAGAGTTATAATCAATTTGTTCAAATTCTATTCTGCTGTCAACCACCTGCATTCTATAGTTAATTGTGATAAAGAATAAAAAACCTTCCTGCTGCAAACGATTCCATATTTTTTGTACTAAGTTTTGATAAAGCGATTGATTACTCTCATTCAGAAAATCAAAAACTAAATTTAATCCCAGATAACCCTGCCTTCTCATTATTTCAACAAATTCATTAATATTTCTATCCTGGTATTCATCGTTAAGCAATACGTTATAGGCAGTCTCTATATCCGGAACGCCCTGAGGTGTTAAGGTAGACAGCATCAGGAGCGGAATAACACTATAATCTTTTGATGTTTGTATTATTTCTGAGTCATCATAATAGGTAAGTATTTCACCTTCTTCTGTTGTCGTGTAATTAAAAATAGAAAGATAAGTAAGATTGGGCAAAGTCCTGATAAGCGTTTCCTGCCTGATATAAGGATAAGCAAAACCGTTTGTTGTTATGCTTGCGACGGTATTATAGCTTATTGTTAAGGTTTCACCCGGATATAGGTATTGCCTGTCTGCAAGATACGGATTATTCCTCAGTAGCTGCATAACTGTTACGCTGTACAAATCTGCAATGCCTTGTAATGTATCTCCCTGCTGTACTATATATGACTGCTCGGGATAAGCAATGATTATAGTTTGGCCTATAGCTAAATTAGATGGATATAACAATCCGTTATCTTGTATTATTTTATCAACGGTAATCCCAAATCTTTCAGCAATTGTATATATATTATCTCCTTGTTGGACAACGTATATTTCCATAAACTTCCTCAATCTAATTGTTATTATAAATATATGTTTAATATATGTTTAAAGAATATAAATATAGAATCTTTTTCATCCGGCATTTGAATTCCCGCAGGAAAAAATTCGGCAGCTTTCAGAGCTTAAATTTTTTATTGACGGAACAATGTTCTGTCAATTATAATAAATTCAGAACCTTGTTCTGTACGGAAAGGAGAATGCTATGCCCCGAATAATAAAAGCGCCGGGTATGAGGCGGCAGGAACTTATTGACATTGCCTTGAAACAATTTTTTAAAAACGGCTATGAGAAAACGTCCATCCGCTCTATTTTAAAAGAAGCAGATGGGGAAATCGGCATGTTTTACCACTATTTCAAATCTAAAAATGAAATATATGAAGCGGCTCTAGAGAAATATAACGATAAATTTATTACCAAAGTTATTGAAATTGTCAACGCTTCCGGCTTGAATTTTGAAGAAAAACTGGACCGGTTATTCTCCGTCATGTCAGGCTCTGTTTCCGAATACAGCCTGATGTATACCGCAAAAGCAAATCCTGAAATTATGACGCTTCTGCATCATAAAACATTGCGGAAGATGGTGCCTGTATTTGAACTGTTTATTCTGGACGGAATAAAAATGAATGTCCTAAAAACGCCGATACAAAATACCTATTTGTTAAGCGAATTTGTTCTTTATGGTGTCAGTGCCGTAATACATGACCCTGAAGTAAACTCAATGGAGAAAAAAATCGGCTATGCCAAAAAACTTATAGTCCAAATATTGGGCATGGATAGAGGAGGGATATAAAATGGCATCCTACGGAGAAAAAGAGTTACAAAAACAGGCTGCAAAATATATGGCTGTTGTAATGCTGCAAAGGATTACAGGGCTGGCATGTTTTCTGTCGGCGGCAGGAAAGCTGTCCCATATACGTGGTTGGATTTATTTCTCAATCTATTTTATCGTATCAATCATAACGCTTTTGATTATGTCTTATAAACACAGAGAAACCTTAAGCGAAAGAGGAAAGAAACATGATAACACAAAAAGCTGGGATATAATCTGCCTTTGCGTGTATGTGCCGTCCGCATTTTATTTGATTTACATTGCTGCCGGTCTGGATGTCCGTTTCGGATGGTCTTATCTTCCAATGCCTTTTATGTATGCCGGCCTTGTTCTTTATGCTGTTTCAGCCGTAATGGGAATATGGCCGGTAATGGAAAACAAACACTTTGAATCAATCTCACGTATCCAGAATGACAGAAAACAAACGGTAATTACCACAGGCCCTTACAAATTGATAAGACATCCGGGATATTCCGCCATAATTATCTGGGCGCTTTCTGTCCCTATGCTTTTCGGTTCACTGTTCTCCGGATTGGTATCGGCTGTTATTATTATCACGATTATCATTAGAACTTATTTAGAAGACTCTATGTTAAAGAAGGAATTATCCGGTTATTCGGAGTATGCGGATAGGGTAAAATATAAACTGGTGCCTTTTATTTGGTAAAGCTGCTAAGGGTATTTCTAAATTATCTTCCAAAAAATATGCTAACTTCTTTGTAAACAAAATGTGCCCCTTGTTTTCCCCCAATCATGCCATCCGTTTCGAGTCTTGTTGAAAGGGGTGGTGCTTATGTACATTGCATATAGTGATTTATTCACGTTTGTAATTATGCTTACAGCTATAATAACCCTTGTCAGAAATGACAAGCGCAAAAAAATAGCCGCCCTTGTCTCTGGAAAGCTAAGGCGGCTACTTTCATAGCTTACTAATTGTAAATATGCAAAATATTAGAACTTTCCGGCATCAGAGGCCTGCTGGACCGCAACATGAAACCTTTAAAATACGGCATTTTTACCGCTGAAATATAGAAATAACGTAGGAATAAACCGCATTTATACACTTTCAGATACGCTATTTTTGCACAAAACATCTGTTAATTTTTAGAGTTCAAGTCGGCTTTGTTCCAGCAAAAACAAAAGGTAATATAGATTTATTAGAGCAACAGCTTCATTCTTACAAGCCTCAAACCTACAAGCAAAGCTGTCAGGTGTGGTGCCCTTTTTTCAGAGGACATCAGATTAAAAAAAGGCATTGCAATTAGCTTGGTGAGCATCAAGAGCAGACCATGCTTGCCCATAATAAACAAGCCCGAATTCATGAGCTACTTTACATGATGGAAAACACCGTTCTCAGCCTGAAAGAATACCGGGAGGATGTGGTCAAGGGATCATTACCAAGGTAGTGGTTTTGTCCGCCGACCGCATTCGAATTATTTTTAAGGCAATTCGGAAATGGAACAGGAACTGCCGGGTGAATAGCAGGAGAATCCGCCACAAAAGCTGGCGGCATTTCTCTTTCGGATAGCTTTTCTGCTATATTTCAATGGCTTTCACCAAAATGCTGTGAATATTTTCATAATTTACACGAATCTAATTGCTTTATTCGCCGCTGCGATATATAATATATACAACATTTAATTGGCAAAGGATAGTTTTAATGGACTATATGACAGCAAAAGAAGCAGCGGAAAAATGGGCAATCACTCCTCGTCGGGTACAGGTGCTCTGCACACAGGGAAAAATACCGGGTGCTGTTCGTTTTGGGGTCACTTGGGCAATACCTAAAAACATGGTAGAACCTAAAGATGGCCGATATAAAAGCAAAAATGAGGCAAAGCTGTTATTTAAGGATGGTATAAATTATGGAAGCTCAAATTACTATAAGTGGTGGAATAATTGGGGAATTATCAGAAAAAATCCCTTCGAACATTATAGCCTTAAATGAATTGATTAAAAATTCATATGATGCAGGAGCAAATAAGGTAACTGTTACCCTTGATTCGCAAAGTAAAACTCTTACTATCGTTGATGATGGTTGTGGAATGGATGAGAATTCCATTAATATTCTTTTCCATATCAGTCAAAGTGAGAAAACATATGGTGTAAAAAATCAATATGGCAGATACACACAAGGCTCCAAGGGTCTTGGTTTTCTGTCTGTTTTTAAATTTGGTAAAGATGTATGTTGGATTACCAAAAAGGAAAAAGGCTTAAAATTTTGTGCCCAATACGACACGCTAATAAACAGCGATAATATATCTTCGTTGGTAATTCCTATTGAGCCTTGTCCAGAAGCTCAAAAAGGAACTAAGATAATTATTAAATTAGAAGAATATAGTGCTGATTCTTTAATTTCGTATTTGTCAGATTTATCAAACTTGCAAAAAGTTATATATTCTTTTGAAGATAGCAGTTTCGAGATTACTTTAAATATGAATGGCACATCTTATTCCAGTAATGATAGACTGCCGTTAATTCAAATATACCCTGAGCGTCAATTATATTATGTTAAATATAGCTCGCAAGAACAAAAAATTAAATATTATCATAATGGCGTATTAATACTAAATAAAGATTATCTATTCAATGCCAGTGAATATGAAATAGATATTGAAATCGTAATATATCAATTAAAATCCCGAGGGAAAAATAACATCATCCCATTATATTACAACCCCCAGGGTGATTTAACTCCCCTTATCTATATAAACACAAATTTATTTAATAATTTTAACATTTTTGATCCCAATATTATGAAAAATATTAAGACAAGTGATGTTCTTAACCAAATGATAGGATCTATACGAGTTTTTAGTAGTAGCTCTTCATTGGGTTTTAATTCCGATAGATCTCAATTTTTGCAGAATCCTTTAACAGATGGTATTAAAGAATTTCTTTATAATATTAATAAAACAATCCAGACTTTAGGTTCACAATATAAAAAACATTTATTAGATTTTGACATCCTTACAACACTATCTCTTCCTTCGAATCGGCTTAATGATAATAGCTTTTTAAGAAGTATTATCAAAGACCAGTTTGCCTTTAAGGATAAGGTTGAAATTCATAAGATTGATAAGAAAGTTGTTTATTCTTTCGCTAAGAAAGAATCCCATGCGAATATATATCAAGTCAACCCTAATGATGAGGCTTCTTCTGCGTCAAGCCAGGGTCAAACACAAGCAGCTGGTGCAACCACGAAAGGTGCAGGGGGTAAGGAGAATCCTGAAAAAGACCATTCCGTAACTACGGCAAAGATAATTTTGAAACAATTTAATAAAAAAATCGATGTACCCTCAGGACAAATTAATTTGTATGATGAAATAGTAGGGGCATATGATAGTAAGGGTAATGCTATTTCAAAAAACAGTATTATTGTTAAAGAAGAAAACGCAGAATTGCAAAATGCAATATTACAGAGTGTAATTATTCCTTGCAAAAAAAATGTATATTATTCATATACCGATTCGATTACGGGTCTCGTTACAGTTCGAATGGAACTTGAATTTGTTGAACCCAAATCACCTGTTAGGTCATCATCACAAAAGATGCCGTTAATTTACATACCAGCACATCAAGGATATAATATATCTTTTAATGTTTCTTTGGGCAATTTGATTAATCAAATTAATATGTTGGACGTAGACAAATATACTGAAGTGCTATCTTGTACTTTAAGAGCAACTTTTGAGTTAAGTATTGATTCAATCAAAAAATGTTCAAAGTATTCATCTTTAACGTGGAATAAAGAGCTAAAGGAAAATATAAAGCTTGTAATTTCTTATATAAAAAGTAAAAAGAGTTTTATAGGTGCAGTTGCGACTTCTACAAAAGTTGATTTTGATAGTTTGAAAAATATTTTAGAACCATCGGATGTAGATGTTTATGTTCCTAAATTACATTTAGGCGCTCATAAATCAATGCAGTACATTACTAAAGATGAAATTGTAAAGCTCGGGAAGTTAGCAGGAGTATTTATAGTTATTGCTAATGAAATGATAAATAACCCCAATATAAATTAGTGAGTAGTGAGGCATTTATGATAGAAGATATTTCATTCAAAAATTATAAGAAAAAAAGTGATATTCATGGTACTTCACTATATCCTGCTGTTATGGTAGCTCCTGTACAAAAAGCTATTCTAAGCAATTTAATATCTCAAGGTGGAATTAAAACTGTCTTTGATCCTTTTCATGGATCAGGCACGGCTCTATATGAGTGTGGAGAGATTGATTATAATATACATCTCATTGGTTGTGACATTAATCCACTTGCGAACATTATAACAAAAGTAAAATTACAGGGTATAGATAAAGACTTTGGAAAAGATTTTGAGCAGTTGAAAAAGTTACTGACACAAATAAAACAAGGGAAAGTTTACGAGTTTACGAATATAAATAAATGGTTTAAAGAGGATATTATTGAATCATTAAGAATACTAAGAACAGCAATTGTTCAAATTCAAAATGATAAAAGCAGATTGTTTTTTTGGTATATCCTTTGTGATATTGTTCGTAAATATAGCAACACAAGAAGTTCAACTTATAAATTACACATACGAACAGATGAAGCAATTGACAGGATAGAAAATAATGTTATACCTGATTTTTTAGCCGCAGTAACAAAGTCATATCCTAAATTTTGTAATTCATTTAAAAATTTTACCTTGTTCAAATGTGACATAGTAGACCAAATGAAGCAATTTGAAGATAATTGTTTTGATATTACTATTACATCCCCTCCTTATGGTGATAATGGCACTACTGTTCCCTACGGACAGTTTTCCATGTTAGCTTTGCTATGGATAGATAACAAAGATTTAGAATTGGAGGGATGGGAGCTTGAAAATTATTCTATCATAGATTCTAAGAGTATAGGAGGGTGTCAGAGCAGCAAAAATTTGAGCGAATACAGCCTGAGTTTGATACAACCTTATTTAGATAAAATATGTGAAAACAAGCATAGAAAAGTGATACGTTTTTTTTCTGATTATTTTAATGTTTTAGAGGATATATGTAGAGTTACGAATAAATATATAGTACTGACATTAGGAAATCGAACGGTTGATAGAGTGAAAATAAATTTAAACGATATCACAAAATGCTTCTTAGAAAAAAATAAATTCCATCTTGTAGAGGTTTATGAACGAGATATTCCAAATAAAAGGACTCCTAAAAAAACATCCAAGGTTCACAACAAGCCTGTGGAGTCTATGAACTCTGAATTTGTATCTATATATAGAAAGTGATTTTTGTACATTAATCCCTGCATCTATTTTAACCTAATGACACATGAAAGACATAGTTTCCGCCAGGGGTAATCTATGTCTTTCTTATTCTTTAAATTCCTAATGGCTTCGAACGCTTCCTGTACTTGCTAAACCGGACGCTAAGCTTTGATTGATTACTTTTATTTGTTCTTCAACTACTGGCATTCTTTTAGCAAAATTATTATGTTCTTTTACCTCTTTTTCCAACTGTTCTATACGATAGGCAATTAAAACCGTACTTTTCCTTTGGGCAAAATAAGACCCTGCCAGCGTACCGGCAAGGCTAATCACAGCCACTATAATTGTTTCTGTCATGTAACCACCTCTTATCCTTTAATTAAATAAAAGGGCGCTGTTACACGCCCCATCCGCATTGCCTTAAGTAACAATGCATCTTTCATAGCCTTCTGCAATCAGGATTGCAGCTACGTTGGACCGGTATTTTGAATAAAACTCCGTATTAACAAAAAACCCAGTATAGAGTACCTTGCCCTGCCCTGCTTCGCGGTCATCTGCAAGTATGATCATTTGCGCAAGTGATGTAGCCGTGGTGACCATCTCCTTTCCCCTTTCTTTATATACCTAACTTGATGCCAGGGACAAGCTCAGTAAGTACTTGTTTAGTAACATCAAATAAAACATTGCATTTTTTTTCTAGTGTTTCTACCCTTTTATTATCAATATATTTGTTAAAATAAAGGGTCATATCAAAGGATTCCTCATTTATTTTTACTTTATAGGAATCCAGTAAAACATAATTTTCGTATACTGTGTATTCTGTGTCGTTTTTGTAAAACTTGACACTTGACATTGCTTCCAAGGTTAATGATTTGCGAACTCTGGTTTCGTTTAATGGATCGGACAATTCGGTGAGAGTAATACATAGCTGGTCATCTTCAGTTAGTGAAGCCGACGTTGCCTGATATTCTGTGTCGTTTGCTAATACAATTTTCATAAAATTTTCCTTTCTATTCGATTGCCATCCAATAAAGATTGAAGCTGGAACTGCTTATCGCTGGAAGTCTAAAACTTCCGTTGGTTACATATGCATTACCCGTTAATTTAAATCCATAACTTTCTAATGATGTTGTGCCCGAACTGTATTGCATATGCCGAGTAGCATTTATCTTTGTTTCAGGGTAACTTGGAAAAATATTAATATTTTTAAAGTAACTAGTAATATTGCTTGCGGTAGCATTACTTATCATGACAATAATTATTATACTTGGAGTAAAGCTTAAACCTGAAACGGCACAATAATCCGTATAAATAGTTGTGCCATTTCCTAATACAAACTCTAACTTTGTTGCAGAACCAGGCACCGTTCCATCAGCAAATCTCTTGCCCGCAACAGCAGTTCCATTTATTTTATTACCATTTACATATGCAGTCTTTCCCGATAATATATCACCGGCTCCTGCGGTTGCGTCCGATGTTGCTGTACCGGTTACTCCACAAGCGGATTGTCCTGCTAATATTTTTCCAGAGGTTACGCCCGTCTTTGCTGCTATATCTGAAAATGGTACACTTATTTCTGGATAACCAATAGAGGTTCCCGTTCTATAAGCGCCAAAAGGGATACGAGCATATATTGTTTTGTTAGTGCTGTTCGAGTCTAAAGAAAGTGCTGCTGTATAACCACTTCTCTCTTCAATTGTTCCAGAAATAGGTTCATCATCAGAATCAGAAGTAACTGCTGTTTTACCTTTTATTACATCAGCTGAAGTTGCTGTGCAGTCATCGGAGCCTGCTCCTGCACCCCCGCCTCCAGAAATCCATACTTTACTCATATTAACCAACTCCTTTCAAAGCAATAATAAACTCTATAGAAGGTTTTTTATATGCCTTAAATGTAACTTGACCGTCTCCAGTCTCTCCATAGTATATAAGCCCAAACGCCTTATTATAAGCCTTAACTTGCTCTATTGATTCGGTTTCGATTAGTGCTTTGCCAAGTTCGGCTTCATCAGTAGCTAATATTTCTGGAAATTCTACAGTCTGAGTAAAAGGTCCGCTGCCACTCCATCCTGCAACTGTAAGTACAACATACTTTTTGTTATTTATTTTACGAATCTGCTCTGCTAACTTAGCAGCGTCGGCCCCATTCAGAATATCCTTTAAACTGTTAATCCATGTATTAAAATTAAGTTGATTATATTCCGTCCACCCATTCCATTGAGCCTGCCACTGAGCCACAATGTTATCAATATTCTGCACCTGAAGAATGCCAGTGACATACGGACAGCTACTCGTACCAATCGCATTTGTAAGGTTGGCCTGGGTAATCTCGCTTGATCCGGCTTTACGGTAAATATAAGCCAACGGATACTGATTAACATATGTGGTATTAATCATGGTGGGTTTGGTAGGGCTACTCTCTGGCGAACCTTTAATTATTTTGATACTGCCTCCTCTGACGGAATTATCGCGATTAATCTCAATCACGACAGCGTCAATACGATCAAGTAATACTTCGGAAGCATCTGCCGTAATTGGCAAGATAGCGTCATTAAGCAACCAAGTACTGTTAAACCAAGCTCGCCCAATACCTACTGTAACAATATTACCAGTACTAGCCTTAACTCCGAATGCAGTACCAATATTGGCAAACACGCCATCATTAATAATTCCATTAAAGATATCTGACATCTGTTCGGCATTGTAGCGTCTGTCACCATTGAGAGAGTTAAAAAATCCACTTGTTACGCTCATGTAGCTTTACTCTCCTTCCTTAGTTATTGTTTTAAAGGTCGGATACACCGAAGTTCCTTCCTCGTTTTCAGATATAACAATTTCCAAAATACGAGCTTTTGTTTCATGCCCGTATTCGTTGGCAATCTGAACCACATCGCCATTGAAGAAATCTTCTCCATATTTGAACATGATGGTGGTCTCTACTTGCCCCTCGAAAGAGGTTATGTCCGGATGCTCAGCCAGCTTCTCTTTTCCTCTCTGCTGCAACTGAGCCGTATACTCTGCATCGGTAAGAACTATCCCATCTCCAACGTCTGATGAAATATCTCTGGCATCGGTAAAGAGCTCTCTCCGCTTCAAGCCACTACCACCATCACTACCGACAGTTGTATACTTTCTAGCAGCTCCTTCCCCCTCACCGCCGATAAGCGTAATGTTTTTCAAAGAAGCTCTAGACTCGATGTAACTACTATTAATGATGTTTTCGAAATTAGGAGAAAATATAACGTAAGGAACGGCTGTCTGGTCATAAGACCTATCAGTACCAGCGTAGAGTTTAAAGACGAATTGTTTATTATTGAGAGTTACTTTGAAACCGATGCTTTTCTCTTCACAGATTTTCCGAATCACATCATAGAGATTATCTCCTGTATACTGTGCGTCAATGGCCAATCCGGTAATAGCCGGGTCTGTAGACTCTTCGAAAACGAAATTGGAGATTTTACGATTGTTGTCCGAAGGAGATATAACACACTCATTAAGCAAAGTTTTTATTCCATTTTGAAGATTTCCGCTTAGTGTTTTCTGTCCCCAGATGATTCGCCTATCCAAGATGGATTCCAGTGAACGACCGGAGACAGTAATGTGGTTACCATTCTCCATATCAGAGTCGATAAGTAATTTCTCAATGATCATAGTATGTTCTGAGTCTCGATTCTGCAAATAGTAATCCTGCTTGATATAATCGAGAATACCATCGCTTATAGTAGTATAAAACTCAAAGTCTCCGCACGAATAGTAGCGATCAGTCCAGATAAACGATTCATAAGTATCTACGAGGGCGACGTCGTCCAGATTCGTATTTAAAACGGTCAAATCCATAGTTTATACCCCCTCGTAGGCTATTTGATTTTCAATCTTGAATTGAAGATTACTGCTACCGGATTCTGCCGTATATGCGAAGAGGTTATCTCCTTTAGCAAGCTGGAACCAATCTGCGTTCCTCTCCAAACAATTAAGGATGTTGGTCGTCTTACCTACTCTTTTCAAGCTGATAGATTTACTTCCTTTTACTGTGCAAATGATGATATCATCACCGGCAATAATTCCGGAGCCGGTAAACGTAGCCAGCTTATCGGTATCGATTCGCATAATTTCACGAGTTCCGGTGTTGTAGATGGCGATTTTACTTGCTTCTCCTACCGCATGAATCGTGATGGTTATGCCAATTTCTAAATCACCGTCGTAAGTAATAATTTTCTCTGTCTGATTCTGGATTGTTCCCATCTCTAACAAACGCTCGAGCAAAGACTCATTACTAAAAGGAAATTCGAACATTGGCTCGACACCAGAGAAAATCGTCGTATTTTTGCCATCTTTTCCAGCGGAATAAAAGTAAGGATTCGGACAAATAATTGAAATATCCGAATCCTCATCCTTACTGAAAATATTTGGATCGTTCGATTCGACGTATCCGTCAATCTCCGCCTTTCTGTTATCCGACTCAATAAGCAAAGTAAGCTTTTTCTTTATCGGAAAGTATTTATACGACAGCTGACGGACATCTTCTACCGAATTTTTCCATAAATACTTTAATCCCATTACAATGTTTCGACTCGGAAGTCTGGATGAATTGAACAACGAACCGTCATTTGTAGAAACTTCGGTTGTATTGATGTTCGCTTTCCCAGGCCCTAAACCTGTAACAGATCGGACTATGAAGCCGGATTCCTCCGGCCTCGATAAGTCCAGTTTAATAGTATCGCCAAGATAGTTTGTCACGGTGATTGATTTTATCATGCTTCCACCAATCCTTTCATCGCCGAGAACTGATTCTTTGTCTGTCGATAAATCTCAACTCTCGACAGTGCTTTAGGCGAATAGTTATTTTGTGTAAATACAAATGAGTTACCATTGTTTTGAGAATTTTCTCCATTTTGAATTTTCGCATCGTCCTGCCGGTTCATACCAGTACTGACAGATATCGCCCGTGTTCTGCTGAATAGAGCATTAATCCTGCTCGTTCCAGCTTCCACATTTGACAAATCGAGTACCGGTCTAATTGTAGGCTGAGTATCGATATCGCTGTTGATGACGTCGGTAATATTAGAAATGGCCTTACTCAAACCGTTCTTGGCAGATTCTGCTATTCCAGAACCGGCTTTGTAAGACTTCGACTCGTAGTCTCCAATTGCATTTACAAAGGCCAGGCCAAAGAAATCGCCGATTCTATAACCAACCTTGGATGGAGAATGTTCATCAAGTTCTCTCGCGGCTGCTCTTGCTGCTGCGGCTGCCATTGCTCTTGCTCTTGCCTCAGCTTTGTAAGTATTGGCACTAATACCTGCTGCGAACCCATCCACAAGATAAGAACCGGCTGAATAGAACTGGCTGTAGTAATCCTCAATTCCGCTTACAACTCCGGAAAGACTTGATGTGAATGATTCTTTAACGGATGCGTCTTTAGACTTCACCCCAGTAATAAATTTAGCCATGCATTCTTGGCCTACACTCTGAAACTCATAATACTTATTCTTGATTGCTGTTAGACATCCACTTATGATATTTGTGAATGTTGTTCTAGAATTCGTATCCTGGGATTTCACTCCAGCGATAAATTTGATCATGCAGTTGTTACCAGCTATCTGAAACTCTGATTGTTTGCTGTTGATGGCCGTTATTACCGCTTGAACAAGTGCCGTGAATGTCGTGGTAAGTGCCGTCTTCTCGGCATTAGCTGCGTTAATGAACGTTGTCAGCATAGTAGTAGCAACGGTAGTCACTCTGGAATTGGCATTTGTGAACGCACTGATGAACCCCTCGATTCCAGAACTACCAAGAGCGGTTAGATTCTTACTAAATGTAGACATTCCGCTTGTGTCAACGCTGCTGATTCCCGTTGCAAGGTCTACCAATTTCCTAAACTCCGCAATAACACCGGATAGCTGAGAGGTATTAACAGTGCTCACACTAGAATAGTACGAAGCGAACGATTGACCAAAGGATACCAATTTTGTTCCAAAAGCAGCAATATCGTTATCTCCAGTAAACCAACTTACAATGCCGCCACTATTCGGAAGATTTGTCGATAACTCGGACAAAGCTTTTGCTGCATTTGCGGAGTTCATTACCACATTAGCATCCAAACCTCTTACGCTGTCGGCATACGTTTTAAGACTAGGCCCAAATGCCGCTAATTCAGTTCCAAATGTAGAAAGAGTGTTGTCGCCAGTAAACCAGCTTACAGCTCCTCCTTGGTTTGGCAAGTTATTTGACATTTCTGCTAAAGCTTTTGCGGCATTAGCAGAATTGAGAATAACATTCGGCTCTAATCCTCTTACACTGTCGGCATATGTTTTCAATACCGGACCAAATTTGGCAAGCTCATCTGCGAAACTCGATAAGCTATTATCGCCAGTGAACCAACTTACAACTCCGCCTTGGTTTGGTAGATTACTAGCCATTTCGGCAAGTGTCTTAGCTGCATTCGCAGAATTTATTACAACGTTAGCGTCAAGTCCTTTTACACTGTCAGCATAAGCCTTAAGTTTAGGACCAAATTCAGCAAGTTCTTCGGCAAATGCTGACAAACTATTTTCACCGGCGAACCAACCAGCTACTCCACCACTATTGGGTATCTCTTTTGCAAACTCGGCAAGTGCCTTAGCAGCATTCGCAGATGACTCCACGACAGAACCGTCAACACCCTTAATAGATTCATAGTAATCGTTAAAATATGGACCGAATTCTGCCAGTTCTTTGCCGAACTTAGTCATCGAAGATCCACCAGTAAACCAGGATGTCAGACCTTCGAGAATATTTGCGGCTGTAAGAATAAGAATTGTTTCGGCTAGAGCTCTTACGCCGTCCATAGTTGAAGCGTCGATACTTTTTGCCCCTTCTATAAACGGTTGTATATTAGTCATGAACGTTGATAAATCAGATCCAATCTTAGGAAAGCTGCTAGAAACACCGCCCATAAAACCACCGATAATACCGCCGATAAACGAACCAATAGCATTCCCAATGCCTTGCATCAGCTCGGCACCTTCATTAATCAGCCAGTTCAATCCCGGAAGTTGTGCTAAAGCTCCAATAGCCGCCAATACAAGCGCCAGTTCAGCTATTACGACGCCCATTCCAAGGACTCCGACCATAGCACCAGGCACTAATGCAGCCACAGCTGATAAAGCAACCATTATAGCAGACAACAGACCGATACCCACAATACCTTTGAGTAAGGCGTCGACATCTATTCCGCTAAGAGCATCCACGATGCCGGAGAAGAACGCCATTAGTACATCAATAGCTGCTTTGATTAGGCCTGGTAGATTTCTAGCTACACCCTCGAGAACTCCAATGAGAAACTGGAATATAGAGTCAACAATCTGGGGGGTATACTCGACAAGGGCCACTAATACTCCAGCGACAAGCTCCAGAACACCATTAGCGATTGCAGGAACACATTCTACCAGTACGTCAATAAGACTAAGAACTATGGCTTTAACCGCTTCTCCGATAGCAGGTGCGCCTTCTGCAATAACACCGCAGAATGCTATAATTCCTTCACCAATCTTTTCAATTACTGCTGGAATAAGGCTTGCTACTCCTGTAATAACGACAGTCAATGAGGCCACGATAGCCGTTGCCCCGGCCGCTCCGGCCGCTGCCAATGCTGTGAATCCTACCGCCAAAGCCGACAAACCAGCCCCAGCAGCAAGTAAACCTGCTCCGATTCCAAGCACGCCAACTCCGATAAGAGCGAATGCCCCACCGAGAGCTAAAATCGTAGGTACAAGGGGAGTGAGCACTGCTCCGGCCACACCAATAACAGTAAATGCCCCAGCGATAGTTGCAAGTCCCTTCGCAATTGACTCCCAACTCATAGCTCCTAAGATACTTAAAACTGGGGTTAACGCCGCTAAAGCTGCCACTGCTACAAGCATGGCCACTGATCCGGCTAAGGTTCCATTCATCGCATTAAGACCAATCGCAAGAATACCCATAGAACCGCCCAAAGTAACTAACCCTTTAGCGATTTCTTCCCAACTCATTCCGCCCATCTTATCAAGAGCATTCGCCAAGATAACAAGAGCTGTTGATACGGCTATTAATCCTGCACTGATGCCAACCATGTTTTTGGGCATGAAATTAACAGCTACAGTAACCGCAAGCAAAGCGCCAGCCATACCAGTAAGACCTTTCGCAAGTTCTTCCCATGACATTGAAGCCATGTCTTGAACAGCGGAAGCAAAGATTTTCATTGCCGCTCCAATAGCAATAAGGGCAACGCCGGTTGAGATGACATGTTTTGCATTTCCGGTAAGGTTTGTGAATATAGCGATTTCGGCAAGTAGCACACCAATAGCGGTAAGACCCTTTCCAATTTCGCCCCAGTTCATTTGGGCAAAATCCGCGCACGCAGAAGCGAGAATCTTTATGGCTGCGGCAAGAATGACAATCCCTGTCGCAGTTGTAATAGATTTACCACTGAATTTGGCAGTGTTCAGAAATAGAGAAATTTCTGCCATCAGAACGCCAACTCCAACTAAACCCTTAGCAAGCTCACCCCAACTAAGTTGAGACAGATCCTCACAAGCAGAAGCTAAGATTTTAATAGCCGCTGCAAATATAACCATCTGAGTAGCTCCCTTAATCATCGTAGAGGAACCGCTACCCATAATTTTAGCAGCAGCGACCATTGTTGCTGTCAATCCAACAACCCCGACCAACCCTGTAACCATCTCATCAAAGTCAAGTTCGCCTATCTTCTTCAAAGCTGAAGCAAGAATAAGGACCGCTACGGAAATACTGATCATAGCTGCACAGGTCTTTGTAACACCTGTAAGATTTCCACTGATTTTGCCAAACAGGGCCATTGAACCCATTAAATCGGCAAATAGAACAGTGATTGCACCAAGAGAAGCACTTAGTTTTTCGCTATCAATCAAGGATATAACCAAGATAGATGCGGCGAGAATACCAATAGCACTCGCAATCTTAAGTAATGTACCGGCTTTAAGTTGAGTTTGATAAGCTTCTAAACAACCTCTTACACCATCGAAAATATCAACAATACCATCAGTAAGATCTTGAAATCCCTTAAAGGTGTCCGTAACACTTTTCAAAAACTTCATGAGACCTATACCAATGCCTCCAGCAATAAGGCTATTTATAATATCCAGAAATCCGTCAAAGTCAGCGTTTCCAATCTTTTCAACAAGACCTCCGGTCAATGAACCTAGTGCAGAAGCAATACCACCAACTATAGTTTTAACCCCTTTCCATAAAGCTTCGAGAGCCTGTAGGAATTTACTGTTAGCTAATGCTTCACCCATCAGTTCTATTGCGACTACTACGCCCGACTTCATTTCACCGGCAGCTTCTCCAACCTGAGACATTCTTTCATGTACCCTTTTGAGAAACGAATGAAATATCTCCAAACCAGGAAAATTAAATTTCTCACCAACCGCTTTGATAAAATCTTTAACTGCGGTGGCTGCGGTTTTAACGAAACCAACAAGACCCTGCATAGCTTTATTAAAGATATCAGTAGTCTTTATCGTTTCGTCGAGCTGAACAAGCCAATCACCCCAAGATGCGGTTACACCTAGGATGCCGCCACCAAGAGTGCTAAATCCTCCGAATAGGGGACTAACTGCATTAAAAACAGCTACAAAAGCTTGTCTGATAATATCCAGAACAGCAAATAAACCTTTAAAGGTAGATTTGAGATTTGCAGATGTATTTTCACTAAGCTTAAGCTTTGCCGTTAGATTACGAAGACCCTCACTAAAGGCAACTAACTGTTTAGCCGTGATAGGGGGGAATATCTCTCTGAAAGCCTCTTTGACTGGTGTAATAATACTAACTACACCCTCAAATGCGTTTCGTACAGCTTCTATTACTGCTGTTCGACCGCCAAGGTCTTTCCAACCTTGAAGCATCTCATTTCGAGCATTAGCAGATTCGTTGATAATACCACCAAGAACGTCACTTACCTCGGTCAGAAGTTCTTTGGCTTCTTCAAAATCACCAATAATAATTTCCCAGCTCTGCGTCCATCCAGACTGCGCGGCTTCCTTAAGAGTATCCCAAAGCTGAGTAAAAGTTTTGACTTTGGTCGCAGCATCATTAGCAGTTTGACCCATTTTAATGATGGATTTTATCTGCTCTTCGGTATAACCCATTGTACGAAGCTGGTCTTCATTAAGATCACCAGTGAACTTAGCCAGAGTTTCTGTCAAAACCTCGGATGTAAGCCATCCGTTCTTCAATGTTTCACGGAAGCTACCTTCATCTTTAATCATCTGGTCGATTGCAATACCATGAACCTTAACAGTTTCCTTTAATGCGTCTTGGAAAACAGCGCCACCCATACCAGCGTTAACAACCGAGTTCCAGTCCTGTAATTTTACAGTACCAGAAGCTAATGCCTGAGAAAGCTGATACATTGCCGTACTTGCTTGTTGTGATGTAGAACCTGACACAGCTGCAAGGTTTGCAATACCTTTAATTGCTGATACTGATTGATCCAAATCCACGCCAGCTGCCGTAAACGTACCAATATTACGGGTCATTTCCGTAAAATTGTAGATTGTCATATCGGCATACTTATTCAACTCGTCGAGCGCATTATTTACTTGATCTAAGGTCGTCCCTTTAGAAGAAGTATTTGCTAAGATCGTTTGAACAGCGTTAATCTGTGTCTCATATTCCGCGAAACCTGTTTTGATAGGGTCAATAGTCAAAGCAGAAACAATTTTCTTTCCTGCATTCAAAGCCGAGTTTGTTATGTTAGCAAGGGCGGTTATTGCCATGACTTCGAGAGCCGAAAACTTAACTCGAACCGTCTCAACGGCACCACTAAGTCCTGACATATTGCAGTTTTTAGCTGCCGCATTTACGTTTTCCAAGCCTTTGGCCGCGCCTTCAAGGTTCAAACTTCGTTTTAGTTTGTCAATCGTTGATAAGCTGGTTTGAACATTGTTTTCAAACTGTTTATTGTCAAAACGCATTTCAACGACTCTTTGATCGACGGTCGTACTCATAGCTTAGTAACCTCCCTCCATGCGTTATTTGCAATTTGGTCAAAAATAGGCTGGATAGCAGGATTGATGTAATCTCGCCCCTGTACCCAGCCGCCGGTTCCCGTCCCATGCCCATACTGTAGAATAATGGCTATTGGAACTCCATTTTGAATATTAGAGTTGTAAAAAGTAATCGTTGCAGTCCCGTTTCGGTTTACAATCTTGTAATACCACGAATTTGCTGTTTGTCCGGAGTCGACAGGTGTTGCAGACGCAAGGGCGGCCACTCCCTCCCGACCGTACTTGTCGAGATCTCCGAGACGAACGGCCTCTTTGCTTTTCTCTAAGAAACGTGTCAGTTTAGAGAAGTCACCCTTTTGTCTGAAACTTATCATACGAATTCTCCTCTCCTTTTATAGAAGTTCGTTCACTCTCTTCTGCACAGCAGAGTAGTCATATCCGGCTTTAGTTATACGGTCTTTTCTGTCTTGACCGTTGCCCCATAGACCTTGAAGGACTTCTCGTGCGATTTCATCAACACTCTTCTTCGATGTTGTTGCCACTGCCGTCCCGCTCTTTGTAGTAATATAGGTGTCAAATCCTGCTGCTTTGAGCTTAGAGGCCATAGCATCGGCATTTGTTTTCTTACTGTAAGCGCCTACCTGAATCTTATAAAGATTATCAACCTTCACCATGTAAGTCTCAAAACCTTTAGCTTTTACTTTAGCCAACATTACGTCGGCGTTAGTTTTGTTGCTAAATGCGCCAGTCTGAACCCGATACAACACTTCCGAAGTCCGGTCGGTCTTATCAGCAGAAGAAACACCGAGTTTAGTGTTTACTTCAGATGCAATCTGACCGAGACGGTTGTAGATATAATCGCCAGGACAGGACTTGTTAGCAAACCAACGATGAACTGTCATGTTCTGCTTGTCCGGCTGTCCAATAAAAGACTTGTCGGCCTTCCATTTAAGTTCTTTGATACCATTACGCTTACAAATATCAGTACAAAGCTCGATAAGAGCCTTGTGAACCCTGTCATTAATTGCGTAAGGATGCGTCGTATCGCTCGCACATTCTATAGTAATAGCACGATTATCATTTGCAACGTTGGATGAACACCAAGAACGATCTTTTTCCTCAACATACATTCCGATTCGCCCATCCGAACCAATTCCATAGTTGGAAGAAGCCTGTTTAGACGCCGGTGCGAAGACATTACCCAAAGTCTCAACAGATAATTGTCCAACCATGCAATGAATTGTAATAGTGTCAATCTTATGATTTCTCGAAGTCGATTTATTAGGGCTGATTTTTGTATAACCAACCAGTGGGCTGTTACTCATTATTAATCCTCCTTAATACTTTGAATCTGTTTAATCATCTGAACGACTTTATCGTAACCAACCGTAGAGACCAGAAAGCCGAGATACATAAGAATAACAATTTCAACTCCAATCTTTACAGAAAAGATGATGTCGTTCATGATAATATAGATAACACAAATAGCACATGCAATTACGACTGAAAGAATAGCGGCTAGAACATTTGAAGAGTACTTAACGTTTGTGCCGTCGAGCAACTTCTTAACTCCTTCGACCGTAAGATTGGTAGCAACAGAAACGATCAAAAGAGCTGTAGTTAAAAAAGAAAATGGCATGGTTAAACCTCCTTTATTCAATAGGCTCGTCATTTGACGGCGTGTCTTGAAGTAACTTGTTTAGTCTCTTTTCACGTTCTTCGAAAAAGGTTTCGAAAAGCGCTTTTAGAAAATAACCAATCATTACTCCGATAACAGTGCTGGCAATAGTGCTGGAAAGTGATTCCGCAATTTGCTCCTTTCCCATAAAAGCAAGAATGTACGATAACTGTAGATCCACCAATGAGACGATGAGAATCGCAGTAACCGCTTTCTTTGTAAAAGTTGTAAGCCACGTCTTATAACGTGTTTTTTGTTTATTTTTCATTACCTCATTACCTCATCCTCTCGTATTTAATTGCTTTCTACGAGCAGCGTTTAAAACAGAATTTCGACTCATAATGTCTTTCTTACTTCTCTTTTTAGGTGGCTGATTTTTAATGTCACAAACCTTAATTAAAGTGAGAAGTCGATTAAGATGCCATTTCTGACACTCAAATGGGATGTTTAAGGCTATCATCCAGTAGTAGATAAGCTCCGCTGTGATCTGCTCTCCGCTATATCTTCCAGTCTTATCCTCTGAAAAATAAGTAGCAGTCATAGGAGTTTCTATATATTTGTTAACTTGGTCGATGTTTTCGTTAGTAAGATATTGATATACCTCGGGATTGACGTTCTGCGTGATTGTCATACTTTTTATGTAATCCAAAGTTTCTTCGAACGTTTTTTCCTGTTTAGAAAGAAACGCCTTACACCATTTGGATTCCCATTTTGAAAGAGAGACGAGAGAATGCTCCAATTGCAGCGTCTGTCCCTTCGAGTAAACAAATTCTTGCTTTTGTTCATCCCATTGCTCGACGGCTGGTATTGTAAGTTGAAGCATCTCTCAGACCTCCCATTACTTTTTTTCTACATCGTAGCCGGGTGCAGAGCCGGTGTCTGCTTGGGCATATCACCAGGAACAATTCCGTTGACAAACTTACCAGCAGCATCGGCATCCGTAGCCAGCTCCATGAACAATTGAGAATACGCCTCGGTGTGGGAAAAAGCCGTGGCAATTTCATCAGACTTAACAAATCTCTTCCCGTCGGGACTTTTCTCGCCGTACGCTTTCAATACCAGTTCTTTGAAAATCTTAATAATGGCAGGGGAGTCTTGGGCGGCGACAATCCTTGTAATCATTTCGGCAAGACCGCCGTTTGTACTCATCTCCATCTCCATTACTTCAGCTTTAGAAAGGTTGAAGTAAAAATCCTCGGTTCTTTCGGAGCCGTTGTAATCGGTATAAGTAATGGTTTTCTTTAACATAATAATTTTTCTCCTTTCAAATAAAAAAAGGGAGCCGCCAGCCAATCAGCTGAAACGACTCCCTAAGCGAATTAATGTGATAATTGTTGTTTAGCCTTCTGCAACTCCGAGCAAAGTAATGATTTCATCAGGCAGGGGCAATCTCGGCTCGGTATCTGTACCGCCATACAGAATTGCCTCCAGAGCGGTCAACTTCGTAGCGTCAACTTTCTTGGATTCAATAGTGATTTGAGCAGTGGGCTTGAATCCGGGTACATTAACGGGTGTAGTTGTAACTTCCCAAGAGAAAGTAATAGCCTCGGGGCTATCGTTGATTGTCGAGTACCCCTTCTCAGAAGGAGCTGCCAAAGCGCCGTAAATCAAATGAAGTTTGTACCCATAATCATTACCGTCGGCATCGTTTCCGAGAACCGTCCGGTAGCAAAGGCCGAAAGTCTTACGATTTTGCTGACCGATCAATACACCCGGAGCAATTTCTGCGGAACCGTCACATGCTGCAAATTCATCGGGGTATGTATATGCCTCGATGGTGGCACCAAACTCTTCTGCCGATACAAGGTTCAAGTATTTAATATTGTCGGCATAAATGGGGGAAGCTTCTGCTCCAGAAGGGCTCTCAGTTACAGCGGTAAGACCGTTCCAAGCAACACCCTTATCATACGTACCACCCGTTTTGGTCGGGTAAAGAACGCCTTGGCTTACGCCGGTTTCATAAAATCGCTTGCCGGTTTCGTCCCAAACAAGTTTACTCATAAATTTGTCCTCCTTAAAAATAGATGGTAAAGACATCGTGATTCAGATTGTCTTTTGCATAATGCCGATTAAATCGACAAGTAGGTAAAGCAGCTACTTTATTCACGATGAGGCTATCCGGATTCTTATCTATAACAGTCACCGAATATTTCCTCGAAGACGAATAAACCCCGCCATTTGCAAACGAATTCTTGATATCTTCAAGACCGTATACAATGGCGGGGTAATTCATCTTTAGTGTTTCTGGGGGTTGAAAGTAGGCGTTCTTTGTGCCAAGTATTGAACACAAAACCTCATGAAGTTGAAGTCTGCTCGCCATCGGTATACACACCCCCAATCGAAAGTATAAGTCTTGGATACTGAACTTCGACGTTAGAAATCTTCCATTTAGCACCCATAAATTCAACGTACCGCATCGAATGAAAATTCTGATTGGCAAATGGATCGGCTACGATACTGATATCATTTGCGACATTGATGTTGTCGTTGAGTTGATCGGTAGACTGAAGCCTACGAGTATTTCGAATCAAATCACCATAATACGGACGTTCCGTGATCTGCTCTTCCCATACTCCGGGCGTAGTCTCCACCGTTTCACCGTAGCCGATCATTCCATAGAATTTTGCCATTTTGTATTTTCTCCTTTGTTAATTAGCCCTGCGTTCCGGACGATGTTACATCTTCCTCCAGAGCGATTGCGGACAAGACACGGGTGCTTGCACCAGAGCAACGAGTTTCAAGCAAGCTCTTTTCCTGGTTGAAGTCGATGTCAAAATCCGTGAAATGAGTGATTTCACCGCCCTTGGTAGCACCAAGAGAGTAGTCAGTCAGATTGCACATAATACCAAGAAGCTTCTTGGTTTTACCATCGGCAGTACGAGTCTTGCCTTCAAACTGCTCGGCAGTGATAATTTCACCAACGTTCAGAGCAGCGGCCAGATCACTCACCTTATCGTAAATACGACGGCCATTCAGGTCACGAGCAAGAAGCATGACATTTACAAGATGGGGAGTGCAATAGAAATCAGGTGTACCGGAACCTTTGTATTTCTCACGGGCATACAGCAATGACTGAATAACAGCCTCAGCGTAAATGTAGTTTTCACCGAAATTGGCACCGGTGTTGGTACCCTGGAGAGTCGCCTTCATGTCCGCAATATCAATGTCTGCGTGAATGGTGTACAGTTCATCATCAAGCCACACTGGACGAATCTTGTCTTCAGCAATCTTTCCTTCAGCGCCAACTTCACGACCATCGCCAATCATGATAGCGGTGGCCAACTCTTCATTCAGATTCATACGGTCGATACCGTACATATACTGAACGACATCAAAATCCGTAATGTCAACGATGTCATCACGGTCAAGCTTGCTCTTAACGAAGACAGTCTGGGGATCGGTGGTTCTGTGAAGCAGCTGAATGTTTCCGATAAAGCCTTTCTGATTACCCTTCTTGTAACCCTTGGCACGAAGATTTTCAATATTACGAAGATCTGCCTGACGAGTGCGGATACGGCTGATGGGGCTCTTATGGACTTTTGCCAGAACCTTGCCAACCCAGCCCTCATCGGTAGTGAGCAACTCGGGAGCACCAGGACGAACATCCTTGTATTCAGGAAACAAGGTCTCGATGTTATCAATGCCGTGAGCAATAACATCGGGGTTCTGCTCAGCGAAAATGCTGATAGCAGTTTGCAGGCTGCCCACACTGTTAGACTTAGCCAAATCGATAATCTTCTTCTGATCGGAATGCATCAAAATACCCTCGTTCTTGGTGTCTTCCTTGTCAAATACGTTATGTTTCATAGTTTCGTTTCCTCCTTTAGATTCTTCATTGTTATTTTGGATGGGGGAGCCTGTCTCTTCAAGAGCTTGTCCAAGCATTGCATAAACTACGGTTTTCTGCTTTTCAGAAAGAGTGTCGAATACTTCGGCAACCGTTTCCTCATCGTCAGGTTTCTTTTCGGGCTCTTTCTTAGGCTCTTCCTTGTCTTTGGGATCGTCTTTTGGTGGATCATCGGCGTGGAACAAAGAAATGTTTTCGCCGGTGTAGATAATGGCTTCCTCATCGGATTTCTCACCATGACTCATTACTGAATCAATAAATGCCCCAGGGTTTGCACCAGCAAGAACAAGGCTCACCTCTCGTATGGCTCCATGTAATACATTAGCCCCTTGCTGTTTAAGTTGGTTAGCAAAGATAGATAGAGCGGACACATCACCATGCTCAACCAAAAGCTTGGCGGCCTTGCCAGCTTCTGAATCATTGAATTCGCAGTACGCATATACGCCCTCTTCGCGGTTCTCGAGCAGCGCGTGACCCAGAATATTCAAAGGATCATTGTGTTGGTGATTCCAGACGAGTGGAACAGTCTTCCCGTTATTTCCCTTAAACGCATCTTTCATGATAGTTCTGCCGTCAGAGCATTTCAGGTTATTTCGAGTAGCCCAGCCACTGAAATCAAACTTCTTCATTTTGAATTACCTCCTTTTATCATGTATTTAGCCAATTTCGATTTTGTATCGGATTTAGATGATTTCTTCTTTGAAGCCCTTTTAAAAGTCGAATCAGAACGAATCTTATCCAATTCCTGAATGTACTTTTCGTCATACTCTTCTTTCAAACGGGTTCTTTCTTCTTTATGACCAGAACGCAAAGAATTGCTAGAAGACTTAAAATCTTCTTGTAAACGAAGACGTTCTTTTTTATTGTCTTCTCGAAGAGAACCTATAAGGTTATAAATCCGGTCCTTAGTACTAGCTTTTTCTTCCTTACTCATGTCTTTAAGAAGTTCTCGCAAATCATCAATCTTACCCTGCATAGCATTTTTATGGGCTTCGACATTGGCTTTTTTTCGATTACGCAGACTCTCAATCTGAGAATCTGTTTGGTCCTTGTGTGTTTTAACTTTGCCTTTCCGTTCACTGGTCAACTGCTCCTTAACATATTGGGCAGCATTTTTTCCCGCCTCGTTAAGTTTAGCTGTGGATTTACGGCTTTTTAATTCCCGATTTTTTAAGTAATACTCATGCGCTTTTACCGGATCATAATATGGACTGGCATAATGTTTTAAGTCTTCATCAACATCAAGCTCCTCTTCAAGTTCATCTAATTGAGCATCCAAGTCGTCCAAATCTTCAATGGCCGAATCATACTCTTCTCTAGTCATCCCTTCTTGTTGGGATTCCTCATCCAACGCTTCTTCATCACTTATGTCCTCAGCAGATTGATTCAGATTTTTATTTCTAAGCTCATCAGCTTTTGGATCATCCGACGGTCTCAAACCAATAATCTGTCTGATTTCATTCGAAGTCATAATCTCATTTCGGGTGAATTTATCAGCGATTTCAGATATTTCTGAAACAGGAACAAGCTTAAACGGATCTCTGAAGAACAAGATAGATTGGAATTGTGATCTGGCAGTTTTTGTTAGAAACTTTCGTTTCATTTCATCGACAATGGCCGAAACTATTGGCTCAATTGTCCGATTATAGTAGTTAAGCATCGTTTTATCATCGGCAGTACCATCTAATATACTCTGAGTGATTCCTAACTGGCTATATAGCATACTCGTTAGATATTCAATCTGCTTCATTAGATTGTTCTCAACCGGACGATTCAACTGAGTAATACGCTCTGTACCATCGGTATAAGCGATACCATACTTTGAGTCAGACAATTGATCTACTATATCCTGACGGCGGTTTAGAGCCTGTTGACGCCTTGCTTCTGTTTTGATGACATAGGGTAATTGAATAATCAAATCCAATTTACCAGAACCGCTCTGTTCATCAATTGCGTCCAGAAGATTTAATTTTCGAACAAGTCGCTGCATAGTCGAGTTAGGCTCATTCATGACTGCATAAAGAGGATTTTCAACAATAGCTACGGCTTTTTTAGCCAATTCAATGTCTTCTTTACGGCCTACCTGCTCGTTATAAACACGAATCTTAATGTGCTGAGGATACCATTCCAAAATTTTTCCAGTTCTTAAAGAATTGATATCATAGGCACCCGTAATCTCTGGATCATCTGTAGTATCCACAGGAACAAGAGCCACGCAACCTTCGTCCATCATAGACATAACAGCATCTTGAACAAATGCACGTCCGGTTTGATCAATATTGGATTCAAGAGTTAAACATTTATTTAATTCCGAATTAATCACAGATAAAAACCTATCATTTTCATCTAATCTTACATGCTGAATACTGATTGCAGCGGCGTCCAACGCGATACGATTGTAAACCGATGTTACGATAGAACGCTCATTACCTCGTGATAATCGGATTCGATCAGGTCTATAAGAATAGCCGATTCCAATATTCCTGAAGTTTCTGGTGGGGTCTTTATTTAAAAACGCATTCCATGCATGTTTTATTCTCGAACCAAAAGTCACCTCCATTTTGAACCATCACCTCCTTTAGTTTTTGACTTTATCAATAACGGTGTTTCTATATGCGACTTTTCCAGAATCATAAATTCCATTTTTAAGCTGATTCATGTTATAACCTTGATCAGCTAGGGCCATAAAAACCCCAACCTCTCCTCGCTTGGCTACAAATCGCACAACCTTACCAGATGGTGATTTCAAGTCAGAAACTTTTTCGCTCATAAGAGAAGCCATCTTTTGGTTGTAAGAATTGATTGTTGCTGCACTAAGCTTTCCAGACTTGTTGACAGCACGTGGATCTTTCATCAGCTCATTGGCATATTTCATCAAATCTTTAGAAGATTTATTTCGAGCTTTTTCCGTTATTTTATCGGTGTTCTTCTTGACCCACTTGGTATCTTTTCTACTAAGATTACCGAGTTGTGTCTGGGTACGACGAACACCCCAACGCATACCAAGAATTCCATGATGGGTCAATCCATTATCCATAAGTTAATCACCACCTTTAATCAAAAGCATCTTTGTTAAGCTTATAGGCAATGTAAGCATCCATCATAGCCGCAACAGCATCAATTTTCTGCTCGTATCGCTTCTTAAGCAATTTTCTATTTCCGTTTGTATCTTCCAAAGTAATACAGTTACCCATAGCAAAAGTCATTAAATCCTCATCAAATAAAAGCATCCGTTCCTCGGAGAGTTTCTTTAACTCACCCAAAGGAACGGATTCTGTTTTTGCACCCTGTATAACTTTTTCAATACCAAACGGACCATTTTCTGATTCCCAACGTTCAACAAACTCCTTGGCGTTGTACGGGTCAAAGCCGAAACATCGAACATCATAACCGCACTCAGTTATGTGATTATCCAAGTCCTCATAAACCTGCATCATATCCAAAACGGTACCGTCAAGAACAATTAAACTACCCTCGGCCATAAATTGGTCGTATTTGATTCTCATAGCAGCTGGTAATTTCATTAGAGTTAATGAAGAAATGTAATTTCGTGTCTTTATACCGAAACTTCCTCTTGGTAGCGGAAACAGAAAAGTGAATGCGCAGAAGTCATCTCCTTGTGAAAGATCTGCACCTAATGAACAAGGCAATTTCCAATAGTCACGTTTTCGGTGGGGGAGGGTTTCCTCATATGTAAAGTAATAAGTGTAACCTTCCATGGGAAGACCGAAACGTTTTGCCAAGATATCATTTCGGGCAGCTGGAGCTTTTTCAGCTCTTTCAACTTCAAGTTGGTAGGTCTCGTAACTAACGGTCTTACCAAGATTAGGATTGGCTTTTAGCCACATGTCCGGGTTGGAAATTTCATCGACAGAATCAAGCTTGTACCACCAAATCGAGACATGAGGATTAATGTATTCGCCTTTGAGAATGTCAGCCAACTCCATTTTGATTGTGTCGCCACTCCCATTTCGGACAGTGCCTTCGGAACTCATAGCTATAATGAGATAATCATCTGTGTTTTTAGAAGCGCCCTGTTCAATGGCTCCGATAACATCTTCTCTTATATCACACGAAAGCCATTCATCGACAGTAGCATATTTATCATGGCGGCCCTGAAGCTTTGGTATACTCATAGGTCTTACTTCCAGAATAGAACCGGTCAACATATTTTGAATACCTAGCTTAGTTGAAGCTAACTTTACTCTATTTGCTTTAGATCCCGTCGTATTTTGGAGAGAACCCTCAGTTAGAAACTGAAACAATGGACCTCTGGATCTTGTTATAGAGGTCCTAATCGGCCCCATGACTTCGTCGGCTTGCTTCATGGTGGGACCGGTGGTAACCTGTTGTGTAGTAGAGGTATCTATATTAAGACCGTAATTTTGAATGGTCGAACCATACATGGTCTTGGCAGCACCTCTTCCGACAATCAGATATTGCTTATTAATCAATCGTTTCTTAATAGTTTTCTTGACATAATGACCACCATGACCATCGGAATTTGGTTCATACACGCTTCTTTCGACGAAATAATACCATCCGAAAATCTGTTCGCCCCATAGTTTGAAGCTGTCTAACAAATGTAAGTCAGAACCATCCGTTAGAGTAAGTTCTTCTTCGCAATAACGAATCCAACCTTCAACCGCCTGATCATCATAATAAACTCCTGGATTAGCAATCAGATCATCGATACGATTCATCTCCATTGAGATTTCTTTATTGACTGGAATATCGCCTCGAAGTACGGCATCTCGAAACATGCCGTAATATTTTGGAACGGCAGTGTTTGATAATGCCATAATTGTTCACCTACTTCTTAAGAATACCTTTTATCTTCTCTACATTGTTATAAATCGTAAGACCCGTAGTTGTAATAGCAGCGACAGTCGTCGCACCTTTCATAAATTTCTGCGCAAACTGTTTTCCGCTGCTAACACTTCCTTCGGACAATTGAGAATATTGTCGCTCCATTTGAAGACGATTTAATTTGTTTCTTAACTCGGCATCGCTCATGGATTTAATGTTTTTAGATCCATGAGCTTTTTTGTAATCTTCGTGAGAGGCATCTGAAGAACTCTTTTTAGAACTTCCTCTAGCTCTAGCAAGCTGAGCATCAGATCGTCTAACTCCCCAACGCATACCAAGAATGCCGTGATGGGTTAGCGTGTTGTTACTCATTTTGTTTTTCCTCCTTACTCTTAGATGTTACGGTGTCGGCCTCAACCTGAATTCTCCACTCAAGCTTGGCTATCTTCCGATTTATGGCTTCTATTGCAGCCGAGCTAGATGGAGGATCAAAAACGAGTTTTACGTTTAGATGCACGTAAGACTTTACAAATTCTAAATTCAATTTCGCAGGAATGAAATCTGTCCATACAGCAGTTTTATCTTCTATTGCGAAACCTTCAGAGGGACCGACACCAATTTGCGCTAGCTCCGCCAACTCAGTGTTGATGTCGATGATAATATCGGTATCGAAGTTGGTATCATCTTCCGCAATTCCGAGTAGCTTCTTAATTGACGTCAGTATGCTCTCCATGACGATCCTCCTTTACGACTGCACTACGATAAATTTCTTCATACAGAATCCTTCTATCCCGGTTTCCGTATAAACTTTGTAGAAGTCATCGGTTGATTCTGCTTCGTCAATCATAACCTCGGTTTGGTTATCAATCTCGCAGACAATCTGGGCGTCTACTTGTGGTTCCTTACGAACGTTGAGCCGTTTACAACCTTCTACGAGACCAAGCATAACATCTTCCATATCGCTCTGGTCTTTTTCCTGGGTATTGTTAAACCTTGAATTTTGATTCTGATGCATTAATTTGTTTCCTCCTTTTTTTTGTTAATATCGCCACGGGCATGTATCATTTTTGCTTCGCTCAACAGGAGCTCTAGCCAACAAACTTACATCCCCATAGTGAATAGCATTGTGTGTTGAGAGAATAGTTGAAATTAAATATTCTGGATTCAATAGAAATTCGCTTTGGGTTTCAATATCCTTTGGCAAAATAGGGTTCATATGATGGATCAGAATCCTACCATGAATTTCATAACCCTCGATACCGAGATCGCATCCATTATCTCTCACTATTACAAAATCTCGTATGGATTTCCACTCTTGAGATTTGTAGAAAATCTGATTGATGTACCTATCGAATCCGAATGTCTCTTTACCAACAGCCCCGTTAAGTTGTAAATACCGGTATCTCTCGTCAAATGTTTGTAGTTTGGATAATTCCGTATAAGTCCTAATAATCATCGGAATCACCGTGTCCGCTATAGTTACGCATAGCACTCAACGCATTAGCATAAAGCTCTTCTACTTTCTTCTGTGACTGTAACGATTCCGTCTTGGCCTCAGTTAACTTTTTTTGCTCTTCAAGAATCTCCTGTTCGATTCGAGCCTTGGTTGAACCCCGTTTGACAAACTCAGTTATAAGCTGCGAAGAAGCAGTACCGTTCCGCAACTGTTGTTCAGCAAGATCCATAGCTAAAGATATCATTTGATTTTCCCTAGCTTCGGGGGTTAAAGCCGGTCTCATCTTTCGTGAAGATTCGGAAGAGCTAGCGACTTTAGCTTTCCTCATACTTACTGCCTCCTCTCCATTAAATAACCAACACTTCTCACGGCATTCTGTCGATTCCTGACATACTTTTTAATCCGTTTCAGATAGCATTTAAAGGAACCCACAAGACTGATTTGAAACAACTCTTGAAAGGAGAAAAGGAGGAGTGAAAAATGGAAAACACCATCAAACCAAACCTTGTGAGTTCTTTTAAATGCTATGCAAAAACCGAAAACATGTCCAAAATATGACCCCCGGAGAATTTTTTAGGAGTGCCGCGATGACGGAGGGGGTGTGCTTTTTACGGACCCCCTCCCCCATGTCATTAGTGGTGATGAGATAGAACAAAGACAACAAAAGAAATCTCTTGAATTCTTTTCAAAACAAGAAACAATCCGTTTAAGCACTTGTAACTTGTTGTTTTACTTTTTTATAGATGTTCCTGAAATCGTACTTGATGATTTCATCGATTGCTCGTTCAACTTCTAAATCATTTTCTTCTTCTGAAAGCTGATCGGAAGTTCGAGCTATTCTTGCCAAATAAGCGCAAGAATTGTATCCTTTTTCTACGTCGAACAAGAGCCAAGAAGTGAACTGTTCAAACGGATTGAAAGGATTATCAAAGGTTGTTAACATGCATGAACTCTGCATGATTAGTTCACTCCTTTCCTTTAAGGTAATTCGACACGGTAGATGGGGACACACCCAGTGCTTTAGCTATCTCGGCTGTACTATAACCAGATGCACTCATAGATGAAATCTTATTTACCTTAGCTGAACTCAGCTGTGTAGTAGCGCGAGGCGTTGCTCTCTGACGAAGGCTATCAATGTCAACATTGTTAATAATCTGAGTTAACTTGTTCTCACTAATAGCGCCTGCCTGGATTGCTTCCCATTCTCGATCTGTGATTTTGATGGGTTCTCGTTTAGCACCAACTGCATTCCTAGCTTTTGTAAGTTCTTGCTGATTGGCCTTCTTTATTTCACCAACAGTCATGTCGGGATTATCTTGTTTCTTTGCATTCATAGAAGCATTCGCAAAGACCTGGGCTTGTCGTTCGCGAGGGGCATTCTTAAGGGCTACATTGAGCTTAGCAGATAGGGCGTCTACTTCTTCCTGATAGGCAGTCTTAGCTGAGGAGGAGTAAGCTATCTTTCCGGTATTAACCATCTCTTTACGAGCTTGATTAGCTAGGGCTTTCATTCGATTGGCGTAGTCAGCATATGCTTCTTCCTGGGGGGTGCCAGACGAAAGGGAGCGAGCGTCTTTAGCTTCAGCCATCTTAGTGCTACTTTGAGTTCGAACTTTAACTCTACCTTGTTTATCTGTATACTCCTCGTACACTTCTTTGTAGCTTTGCTCCCCGGTTTCCTTATCAATGATAGGGCTCCCTTTTCTTTTAAGAACCGATGTTTCAGATTTTGCTCTCGATATCAAAGTGGCGGCGCCTTCATGATATCTGCCATCTTCATCAACCGTTCCCTGATACTTCTTCTTAAGAGATGAAATTCCATTATCGACTTCGCTTTGCTTGTAATCGAGCTTGTGTTTCTCGGCATCAATAACGACCATGCTATGTCTAACGGCTCTGGCCAATTCGTCCTGTGTGGCACCTTTCAAATTCATATCCGTAATGAGATTCGAAATTTTACCCATTTCTGTTTGAGTGTTTTTCATAACCCTCATACCCTCACGAGTAGGATACGTTGCTTTAGGATCGAATCCTTCAAGACCTTTAAGAGGTTGGGTCGAAGTAATTTTAACTTTACCGTTAGTGGGAATAACCATAACAGTGTCGCCATCAAAATCGGCTCCAGATAATCGCTCAGCCACTTTGCTATTAATTCCGACAGCATCAAGAGCATTTCCAAGTATTCTTCGAGCTTCCGATTGTTTGTTGTTGACTGTCAATACGGGAATCTCAAAGGTTCCACCATGCGGAAATCTAACTAGGGCAACTCGTTCACCGTTTTCATAATTCGGAGCGTAAACCTCTGTATCTTTCATAGATGTAATAGGAAGAATTACTTGATACTTTTGTCTTGGTAAAGCGGCTGCTTGTAAGTGAACCGCGGCTGCATCACAATCATCTGCAAAAGATTTCAGTAACGCTTTCTTTACGGTAGGGTTCGTAAGAGAAGTAATTTCATCAAATTCTGCAATCTTATCAGCAGCGGCCAAACCGAGTTGTTTTTTTATTAGAGCCATACTCTGTTTAGATAGGAATTGTGATGGTAATTTATCTGCCCATTCGCCCCAATCTCCTTCTTCCGCTCTTTTATTAATAAGCGACAGTTGACGTTCTCCATTTTTATCTATGTAATAACTTTGACCACCAGGCTTAATAAGAGAACCAAAAGGGTTGTCCGGGTCGCTCGTAATGTTTTTAAGTACATCATCTTTAGGCGTTCCCAATTTTTTATTGGTATTAAATACAACATCTACGCCGTCAGGAAGATCATCCGAATAGATCGCCATCCCTTTGATGTATTTCTTTCCATCGACTAAAATACGAACCTGGGCATAATGAGAATCACCCAAAGATAAATCGTCGACTCCTCTTCGAAGCTCGACAACTCCATCTTTTTGAATTCCGCCTTCTTCGGCATACCGAATTTTCACTCGGCTCGAATCCATACTTTTAGGGTAAACAAAGGTGTCAAAAGTTTCTCCGCCATCGTGAGATACATAATCAGATACAGAATGAATATTCTCAAACTGGTAGATGTCTTTATGTTCAGTTCCAGGAGGGCAAACAACTTTGATGTTGGTCTGTTTACCTGCATTGGTAACTTGCGGAACGCCACCGCCATACACGGGGTATCCTTCCATTTCCAATATGTACAAAGCTTGATTAAGCTTCTCCTTTGAGATTCCTAATTCGCGCTCAACACCGACTCCAACATCTATCATGCCTTTTTCTTCAATCTGCTTCTTAAGAAACTCGGCGGTTTTCTTAGCCTGATTCATACGAGCTTCAGAACCCTCATCAAGTAACGATCTCACAGATGAATCGTTGTTATAACCCATCTTTTCAGCAATCTCGTTAAGACTGTATCCTTTTTCGCGGAGCCCTCTGGCTCGAGCCACATCAAGCGCTCTTCGCTCATCTTTTGCTAAAGATCTCTGAGTTCGAAGTTGAGACGTGGTAAGACCAAAATCATCAGCAATTTGCTTTTCGGTCCAGCCTTTCTTTTTAAGTTCCTCAACGCGACTAAGAAAATCGCCACTACGTTGGTAGGGATTATCGCCAGAACCCCAAGGGTAACGACCAGAGCGCTTTGGCATTCCATAATGCTTTAAGATATCTTCCGCTACGGGATTCATGGTTTAATCCTCCTCTGATTTTATTTTTGTTAGAACCTTATCGAAAGTGACGATTTTATCCATTATCGGAAGAATCTCGTCAACCGATGGTTTGTGAAAAAGAATTTCGTCAGATTGATATAATCTCAGTTCGATGTCAATCTCGGATGGTTTGAATTTGTACTCCAAACAGAAAAGAGCAACATAAATTAAAAGCTGCTCCATATGTGCTGGTGTTACACCGGTTTTTAAATCGTGAATACGTAATAATCGATTTCGAAAAGAAATGGCATCAGCTGTCCCAAAACAATTCTCTGAATAAAACAACACTTGTTCTGTATTCATTTTGAAACCAATAGCATCATTTACGTACATGTTTAGTGTCTTTTGAGATTTAGGCAATTTCTGCCCAAGCCGGATGCATTGCGCTGCAAACTCGTGAAGAATTGTTCCTTTTTGAGTAGCCATAAATTTCGAATAAGAATCAATAACTTTCTCTTCGGTATAATTAATCCAATGATATTTACTAGCACCGAGAAAGGCGTGCTGCCCTTCAATATTCAAATGCTTGTTGAAGTTCATACAATACCTCCTCTTTGTTTTCTGGATAAATGAAAGCCGCAAACGACATTTCATTCATAATATCTACATAATATGGTTGATTAGGTTGACATCTTGCATCTGCACTTTTTTTACCTTCTAAGGCGGCCCATCTTTTTTCGTGCAAGACTATCAAATCAGGAATACCTTGGATTTCATTTGGGTCTGTATGTATAACAATACAACCAGGGAACATCTCTTTCAGTTCCTTAATCAATTTAGTTTTGAATCTGTTTTCCAACATTTTGATAGGTCTCCTTTCTTTGTTTTTTAAGCAAACAAAAGAGAGAAAGTAAACGTAGGTCACGTTTTATCCTTCTCTCTTCATAAAAGGGTATGTATTTTTCGCGCGGCTAAAAATTACAGGAAAAAGAAAAAAGCCATACCATATAGGTACAGGCTTTAAAATATTTTGATTTATCTTTCTTGGATTGACACAGGTTTGAGTATAAACAAACCAGAGTCTTCGTTATAAGTTTTTACTTCGGCTACAATCTTAACATTACTTCCGACTTTAACAAATGCCGGGAGATATAAATCTTTAATTCCTAACTCTTGAAGTCCGACATCACTAAATTGGAAGGTTGGACCCAGTTGAGTGTTCTCATCGTAATCACCAGAAGACATTAAAAGGTCATATCTAGTTTTATAATTTTCGTGTTGCGTCACATAATCTATACGACCATCGAATTCTATCTTCTGACCTTTATACTTGTCAGCAAATTCTTTTACACTTGGGTCAGCTGAATCTTTTAATTGTAAGACGCTGCTCAATTCTTCACAATTATCGATTGTAAGAGTTTCATCTTTTACTGTCGGTTCTTCAACTGGTTCTTTACTTTGTTCAGACTCGCTTTTTTCATTTGAAGAGTCATCTGGGAACGTGTGATAAGTGACTACGATATTTGCATCTATAGGAAATTTATCATCGGTGCTAAAAAGATCATCTCCATCCACCGAAACCTTCTCGACCTCTCCATCCTTGGTTGTCCAACCAGTTACTAAATCACTCAATACCTCTGTTTCGATGTTTGTAAAACCCGCATCCTTTAATTGAGTGACGACCTCTTGGTAATTAACACCCTCAAACTTCTTTGAAGATGATGGCATGTTTATTTTATTATCAGATACGCTCGATACGTCATCTGAGCATCCGGCCAGTACAATAATTAACATAAGCACCATTGATAGAGCGAAAAATTTATTTTTCATCTATTTTAATCCTCCATTATACTAAATCATATTCAGCAAACAGTATACCATAGATGTCGGGAAAAATAAACCATTTTCGAAAAACTCTTGACTTTTGGATTTATTCGTGATATATAGATGATTTTATTGCTGAAAATATATGACTCAAGGTATAAACCCAGTTGCCCACTTTATTTGGTCATATCTATATATATCTTTAATCTTTTTATCACAATTAATAAAGAATAAAAGTGGGCAAGTGGGCTTTTTATATTTTTTTCAAAACGAATTTGCGCAAATCGTCCTTTTTTGCCCCAAAAACGCCTAAAAACCCCCGTTTTCAGAAAATGGCTTCAAATTTCCAAGCCCACTTTCATATCGTAAAAGTGGGCAAAAACCCATAAAAAGTGGGCAAAAATGAAAAGTCAAAGCGTTTTTCGTCCGTAAAAGTCTACCCATTTTTCAGTAACCCACATTAAAGTGACCAATGCCCGTTTTTCTTTTTAAAAAGTGGGCCGCGTTTCCACAGCTTCTTAGTTTGTACGGACGACCCAACTACATAAAAATAGCCCGAATCTCATCTTTAAAAGACAAAATCCGGGCTACTGATATGCGTTGTTAACCATTAGCTGTTATTTCTTAGATACCGAATCAGTATCCATATGAGCCATAAACCGCTTGTACAAATTGTCAGAATAAAATCCAACAATAGACCAAAGCATCCTCGTTTTTTATTTCCTCTATTCAAAATTCTTCTCCTTACATTTACCAAGATAACACGGTTTTCAGTCACCTACATACTGATCAACGCCAAACCTTACCGGTTCTTTTATCCAGTAACACAATTCTTCCTTGAATTTGGAACCCGGCAAGCTCGCAAAGATAGAAGATGGTATGTAATAATTTGTTAAACTTCTCATCTTCTTTATCCGCATTCTTAATGGCTTCGTACGCCGTTGGGTCTGAATAACCCTCGCCATTTTTTCTTAAATCTTTGTCGTTCATAATTTCCAACCGGTCGCTCCTTCCTATCGGGGTTTATTTCGGTAATCCAATTCTCCTTAGCGAAGAAGAGTGGAATACCAATCATCGATGTAAAAACAAAAAAGGTGGCGTCGTATTCGATTAGAATACTCAGCGCACCCAGTCCAACGAGTATAAGGGAATAGATTTTATTCTTCAGTAATTCTCGTTTCCACATTTTGTCCTCCTTGTTCAAGAATATCATTCAGCTCCGGATGATGATCATGTGTCCAGAAAGCACCAACCAAGTTCCATAAGACCGCTCGATTATGAGGCTCGTCTGTATCACCGCGAAGGTACTTCAGGTAATGCCGGATTGTGCTGTTGATAAAGTGATGTACATTGATACCAAGTTTCCAATTGTTTGGGCTGTATTTCTTTGCCCCATCTTCATAATGCTTGGAAAGCTCAATGAGTGCGCCATATATATCACCCTTGAACTCCTCATCGATAAATCGACAAATAGCATTACTCAAGTGAGATGTTCCGCCGGTCTCAAGATATAAATTGATCGATTCAAATACCGAGGGAATTGACGATTTCGAATCCTTAATCGTATCACACCAGTATTTGTAATCGCTTAGCAACTGTTCGATAGTGTCCAGGGGAAGGAGATCGCAGCGACCTTTTCCTTCAGATATATCGCGGACAGCACCGGTAGCAAATTTTTGTCTTGCTCCGCTATCAGGTAGTACCATTTTTCATTTCCTCCTTTATTCCATTCGAAATATGAAACGTTTTGGTCATAAAATCCGTTGAGGTAATCGGGGGGAAACCCATACTCTGCTCTCATTGGGACTTTTGGTTAAGATTTCATCGCTTACCCAACCAAATGTAATCAACTTTGAATATGGAAGTCTCTCGATCCACCGGCATAACTCACGCCACTCATCAAGTTTGTGGTTTTTTCGCATGGGATAGATCCCGGCCAGAACCTCATAGTTCAACATGATGGTCCGCTTCTGGTTGTAGGAAGAGGGTAGAAGCTGAATCATCTGCCACCAAATATCTTTTTTCATTCGAACACATGCCGCATCAGACAACGCGGTACTATTTACATTAACATCTGTATTGGTTGTCAAAAAGGCCACGCGATGTATGTTAAGATAATCAATTATTTGGAAAAGAATTTTCTCACTTTGTATGGTTAAATGGTCATGCGAGAAGTCATCGATAGTAAACTCCTTTTCGGTTATTTTGTGCATAGTAGAGCAGGAGTTGGCAACCGTACCAACTTTATAGGTGTCAAACTCTTTCCACCAGTATAGAGGCGCCGTAATATCGACGTATACGGTAATCATCCTACGGAACTTAGCATGAACTGGACCACCTTTAACAAGCTTCATCATCAGCTCGTAGTCGTTATATCCAAGACAATATCCAAAATCACTACTGCTATCGTATTTACGACCATCTAAACTATCGTACTCTTCTTTGTTATAATAACTATCGCTACAATTCCAGCTATTCATCGGGTTTCTCATTCCACAGATAGCTTGCTCAAAACCCATAACTTCTGTTTTTTCAATTTTAATCATGATTTTCTCCTTTTCTTTTTTTCAGCTCACTATTTTTAATTGCTCTGTATAATTGTTTATAACCACCTTTATCTAAAGTTCTCTTATAAAGTTTATATCTTGCAACATTAAGAAAATATTGGTTTACATCTTCATCCTCTGCATAAACAAATACCAGTGAGGGAGAGAGAATGCGAAGCCACCGTTCAACAATTGTCCTACATAATTTTCTTGGTGGCTTTGGAAACTTTTTTAATTCATACTTTGCAATATCAATCATCTATTTCCTTTCGTATTTGCTTTTAGTTGATTCTGTTGTTTTTTTAATTGGTCATATTGATAACTCTTTTCTTTCTCCTTTCAAATAAAAGAAAAGAGTCTAAGGAAACTTAGACTCCCCGTATATGGTTTTTTACACTTCTTCGTAAGTTTGCTCAAAGATGTCCGGCTTGCATGGATAGAACTCATCCTTAATACCCTTGATAATGTAATCGCCAACGCTTGCAATATGCTCACCTTCAAGAGTCTTGATGATAAGACCGCCATTAACTTTTTCGTGATCAATGTAGAAGTTATCACCGCTGGATGAAATATAATCATCTGTTTTTCCAGTAAGAAAATTCCACATTTCACGGTGATTTTTTCCATCCCATCGTACAGCCTCAATAATAACCGGTTTCTTTCTATATTTAATAGGTACGTTCGGAATATGAAGTTTTTTATTAAGGAACTCTGGCTTAAGTTCTGCATCTTTGATTAGCTGCATATCAAACCATGCAACGACTCTCAGTCCCAGAGTATCCTCCATCGGACCATCACAGCAATCGCAATACCAAATACCATTGCGAAGCTCGGCCACGTGCGGTACACCCGAGCCTCCTTCCGGAACAAACTCTGTCTTTACCAGAACCCAGTCATACTTAGGTTTTTTAGGAAGTCTTTCCGTAACAGGAATCCAATAATATTCGTATTCGCTCTTTTTAAGAGACAGCAATCGTTCAACATCTTTATCGGTATGGCCGTCCCATTCTTTGGCAACCTCAAGTTCCTGGCATTTGAACAAATCCCAAAACTCATTTTCGTAATGATAGGTATAAGAACCTTTTTGAGTATCAATTCCGACAATAAACCATCCACCACCGAAGCACTCTTCGCCGTCTGAATGCTTCCGAGATTTCCATGATAGGTCTTTAAAGGTGTTACACAAAGCAGCAAACAGAATACATCTTTGCTGATATAAGCTGTTAAATGTGTGGTAGCCATCACTGATTTCGCCGACATCTCCAAGCTCCTCTAAAGAGATACCGTATTTAGTACAAAGTTCTTTAATAGTCATAGTGTTTTTTCTCCTTTCAATCTCTAAACCACCAAATATGTTTATCAAGAATACTTGTTTTTACATCCCCGTCTTCATAGAAGCAATCGCAATCCTCTTCGTTTTTAAATTCAGCAGGGACAGAAAATGCTTCTATTCCATCGGGTTCAAGTATCACACAAGCTTGACCAGAAATATACCTTGCAACAATTGCTGGTTCGCTTCTCCACCAAACTTTTCTACCAATCATCTTTTTGTCAAAATCAATCGTGTTTAGATCCAAAGGGTGTTCTTGAAATTCTGAGATCATGCCTCTCGCTTTATCAATGCCATAATTTACCCCTTTTCCAAACACATCACAGAAATCTTTTCCGTTTCGAGTAATCATGACGACTCCACCGCTTCGTGCTTCACACTCGTCCCATTTACACTTCGAATAGTTTTTGGGTTCATATATGATTCCCCATGAAATAGGATTTTCACAGCCGAACTCAATTAAATTCTCACACGTTGGTTTTTCCGTTCTAGGATAAGCCCATAAATCATTTTCTCCATATTTGCCACCAATGGTGTGCACGTAACCTTTAATTTTTACAACGTAGTAAGGAATACCGTTAATTTCTACATCCCAGTCCATTGGGTATAGTTTTGGTAAAACCGTATTCTCGTGGATTAATCTGATATCGTTCATAATATTTCTCCTTTCAAAAAGAAAAAGGAACCATTGTAAAGGCTCCTTCATAGTGTTTTTTCTCTTGGGCATTCGTTCTAAAACCTGCTTCAATCAGCTGTTTATTCAAGTCTCTAATATAATCACGAAAGAAGCGGTTATAATGCAGGCCGTGGTTTTCGTCCACCAATTTATCAATTTCACACACCGCATGTAGATCAATTGGTGTGTGTTCGCCCAACAACAGTCTTATACAATAGGCGAAAGTTTTCCCTCCACCACGACCGCTAGGAAATGGGATATTATCTCCCTTTAAATATTGTTTTTGCCAATCATGGAGTGGAAACCCAAAGACATGTTCCAATTTCCCAATGATTTCATCCGTTATCCCGGTTTCAATTTTTATAAACGGGAAGCGGAATCTCGTACTCATTCGATCGTCTATGTACTCATGAGCGAATACTTTTCGGGTATCAGAGCCAAACTCCTCGATAATCTCTGGAATATTAGCATTAATCGCATCGAATGATAGTCCTTGTTCAGCACACCAATTAGTCGCCTCAATCAACCTATCACCAGCACGGCAAGTCCATAATATCAACTTCACATCTCCGCCGCTTTTCTGTCTTTTTAGATAATTGATAATCTCTACGTTTGGTTCACCGATTTCAGGCCATTTGTTTTCGCAAAGAGTGCCATCGAAATCAGTAGCAATTATTTTATAGTCCATTCGGTTTTCTCCTTTCAAGTAAGAAAATATATTTTGCCTTCATCCCTAGCCTTTTTCAATATCTCCCGCATCATTTCTTTTTGATAATTGAGAAGAGTAATCCCTTGAGTTTCTTCAAGCCAAGTAATGAACCTTTCTGTTTTTTCTTCATAAGAAATATCAGTTTGAACCGGAACATTGTATTTGCATCCTACACATTGATATTGTAGATAATCGGTGGTTTTATCCCCACCAACAATACCAGAACAACACCCCATAGCGGAGATACCACGTTGTTCCATTTCTGTATAGCAACGTTCAATAGAAAAGAATCGACGGATTTTCTTGAAAAGCGCTTTGATTTTATCGATCATTTTTTCTCCTTAATCGTTGTTAACTTATTAAACAGATCCCAAGCCTCTTCTCCTTGAAAAGCATTTACGATATCAACTTTACCTTTTTTCTGTTTCCCGACAATTAACACGCCGGTGTCTTCTTTAGAAAAATCAACACTGACGATAAAACTTTCGTTTATGTGTAACATAATTTTTCTCCTTTCAAATGCATCATTATGCTGCTTGCTTCAAACTACTAGAACCATTAACATACCGGGTTTCATTAAAGTTCTTCTTGTTTTTGAGAGACCTGCTTATAGCTAAGTCGATCCCAGACCGAGTTTTCAAATGGTAATAATACAAATCTGTATACGGCGTATTAAGCCTGTCTGTCCTTCCGGCTGCCTGCGTCATAACCTTGTACGAGTAGTTTTGTGAGTAAAAGACTATTGTATCGGTCTTAACACAATTCCACCCCTCGCACCCAGCTGTGTACTGTACGAGATATACCCAGCTATCGCCTTCCGGAATAGGTTGATGTTTATGACCATTCCACTCGGCAATCTCCACACCTTCTCCGTAACCTAGGGTTTTAAGTAGTTCCAGCTCATAGTCGAAGTTGTAGAATATAATCATTCGTGGATGCTTTTCGAAGATTTCCAACAAAGCGATTTGTCTTGATTCATCCGTATTAACAATCTTCCTCCAGAGATAACAAAGTCCACCAGCATTAATGATTGGTTCGTTTTTATATGGGTCCCAACGAGTCCGGGAGACATCTTTGTACTTCTCAATGTTATATTTTACATAGACGTCCTCGTGATGAGAAACCGTTTGTCTTTGGAAATCCATTGTCACCAGAATGCGATCCCGCAATCTGATCAGTCGACCGGTGTTAAGATAACGGTCAATTTTAGGAAACTTACTGAACCGACTATACACGATGTGTTCTCTGGTAAACTCCGTTCGGTTTTTGTAAAACCCGTTTGCTATAAAGACGGGAATATAGTCCTGCCAAGTATCGCCAGGAGTTGCAGATAATAGAATCCACTCGTTGACCTTTGCAATCTTAAGGAATGATTTTACCCAAACTCCAGAGCCGACCACTCGCTGCTCATCAAATATGAAAAATGCATCTGTTACGTCCGAATACTTTTTAATGTTATTCCAGGAATCTACAATAACCTTATTCTTATACATATTAACTTCCGGGTGAATAGAAAGAAGGAAGGGCGAAAGTTCACCCTCCCATTCTAATTTGTCCCGTTTTTGAGCAGTTGTAATAATGTATAAATCCTTGGGCCGATTGCGCATAGATGTGTATTCATTACTGGTTAAGCTGTTTAGATTTCCACCATTTTGGAGGTAGTAATAAGCCACAGCGGTTAAACTTTTTCCGGAACCAACACCGCCACAAAGAATGCAGCCATTTTTCATCCTATTTACAGCTTCTACTTGGTAATCGTATAATCGTAAACCTGCTATGGTTTCCACCTCCTTTTTTCATCTTTTTTCTGATTTTAGAATAACCAAAACAGAAATTTAACCGTTAGAGCGATGGTCGCTACCATCAAACAAATGGCGATAACAGTAGCAAAAATATAACCAACTTTGTACCCGAATGCATTAAGTTTGTTTTTATCCATTTTCGCTCTCCTTGTATTTTTGAGCCCATTTTTTGATTGGGTTAAAATATTTCCCTTTGTTTCCAAAAACCTTTTTCGAGATGGCCATAGCTAGTCCCTTTTCGGGATCAAATGGTTCGTTCCGAGCTTTAACTACGGTTTTTGTTCCATCCGCCCAAAACACGATTGTGGCTACGCCATGAAAAACAACGTTTTTTATTTCGAGATTTAGTGGCGAAATAACATTCTGCGTATGTGTTGCATAGTTAAAACCCTTAAGCCATTCCAATTCTTTCGATATATCCGTTTTCTTCAAATCAATACCCATAAACATAATTCTTTTCTCCTTTCGAATGTGAAAAAGAAAGAGCCCTTGTTAGGACTCCTCTTTTTCGTGTTTTGATTTTTTACACTTGGAAAGTATTTTTTGGCATATAAAAACTGTGCTCACTCCGATAGCCATTCCTATCATTGCTCCGATTGCTCCGTTTTTCGCTCCTATGTTTAATCCTTCGTCATAAAAAGCGGTTAAAGCTTCAGCATCGGTCACCAATAATTCGTTAATCCTATCAATTTGTTCATTTGTCATTTTTATCATAAATAACACTTCCTTTCACAATAGGACGTGTAAATTTAGCGTCACTTCAACCCTTTAAAAAGCCGCCGCATAACCTACACATCAGAAAAGTACATCGGTGTAAACCAATAGTTTTCTAGTGTATCGCTATGGCTCATAGGTTCAGTCAACGAGTTTCCTATCTTGATGTAAGCAGCAACGCCATAACCGGCGAGTTTAGGAAACAACTCCAACTCCTTAGGGCTATACTTTTTATTACAAATGATTTGCATATAAGATACTTCACGCTCGTTAAAATTTGTTTTGTCCAAAGGGTTCGACAACGAACACGCGAACATGGTAATGAAATCTTTCCAAACTTCCCACGGTCTTGATCTGACGGTAAGCTGCTTAAAAGTATCCATAAACTCTTTTTCCGGATAGTAGGGTTTAGAATCCATATTTTCTCCTTTCAAGAAAAAACATAAGAGCGCCAGCTATTTCTAACCAGCGCTCTTAAATATAAATAAATTATCGGAATGGGAGTTCTTCAGGGCCTTCTTCGTCGGCGTACTTAGCCGCGAACTCGTCTTCTTCTATGGTGACATACATTGTTTTTAAGTAAGCCTTGATACCTGTCTTTCCATTGACCTCCCATTTGGATGGGTTGATGGTCAAATCTACATTTCGAATTTCAGCGAAATCAAGAGTGTTAATAGACTCTTCATCAAGCGGTGTTTTGGATCGTCTGGTAACCATGAACACCTTGGGAGGGACGTTATCAAATCTCACGGCCACCTGAATATAATGCTTCTCTTCATCACCCTCGTCACGGGGAGCCAGACTTTTTACATTCCAGCCTTCATCAGCTAATTGCTGAGCCTGTTCCGGATTATCAATGATCACGCAGAAATTTCGGTCGCCAGCTCGGTTAAACTTTGATTCAGCACCAGAGAAGTTGCGGAAGACTATACGAGCATTTTCAATCATCAGTGTGTTGCTCCTATCCGAAACAACACGATTGAATCTCAGCTCTCCTTTTCGCATCTGGTGCAGCAGTTTTTTTATTTCAAGTTTAAAACGCTTCGCAAAAGGTTTACGGGATTGCATAAGCAACTCATACAATCCGTTTTCGGTCAAGAACCAAACCTCACGTTGCTGACCTGCCCGATATATTGTATCGGTCAGCTTTTCATCATCGTCCACCAATTCCAACATCTGATGAGTTTTGTCAGTTGAATATTCAATCATTTCGGCTACGTCAACCGCCAAGAACAGTGGGTTATCAATGGTTCCATATACATTGAAGTTTGTATTCAACAGGGTTATAGACTTGACGTCTGTGACGTCTTTTTCGTTTACTTTTTGTGACATGATTAATTCTCCTTTTCATTTTTAGAATGGCAATATTCCATTATTGTACCGATCATAGGGGTCATCCGAAGCAAACCATTCCAAGTCGCCCCAGTTTTCAATGGTTTTAACGGCATCGTCAACCATTTTGTCATAATACGACCTGTCAATGTCTGCTTCTTTTCCAAGCATCTGAACCATTTCAGACTCTAACCAACGATGGCCTTTCGAACCAGTAGCAGCAGCATAGCCGATTTCTCCAGCTTTGGAAGTTGTCTGCCGCATGAGTAGTCCGCCACCACAGCCCTCCTTAATTGGGCAGAACTGACCGACCTTACCAATGAAGATATAATTGTGTCCCTGCTCAATGTGTTCTGACAATTCCTTAACTCGTTTACACTTACGTTTCATTTCTTCATCGTTAGGAAGATTTATATTGTTGATATCTTTCCAAAGCTTTTGATGTTCTTTCTCGTACTCAGAAACATCAGGAAGTCCTTCGTTCATGTCTAAATATAAAGCCGAACTTACCGATTTGGTTTCGCACATGTCCTCAAATAAGATGTCTTCTTTACTAAACAATTTCTTGAATACGTAGGGAACTGCAAACTGGGTGCCCGTTGCTGTCCATTTTCCAGAGTTCTTACCGTCCTTATACTTGGCGATATAAACTGCATCGTTGACGAGACACATTTTGTCGTATGTGGCCTCGTGTTCAAATGTATAACCGTAGCGTTTTCCGAAATCCATAACAAACTGGATGATTTCCGGAGTTGCATCAGGAATTTTGATGGAGTCTGTTTTGATATGGGCGACAACGAAGCCTTGCTCCTGAACAGCATGTTTCAAGTCAATCATAAACAAAGCTCCACGCTTTGCTACGATATTGTCTTTGTTTCGACGATCCCGGAAAGCATTGTCAAAGCTAGCCGCAGTAAGACCATACACAGAGTTAATCGCAATTTTCAAAGCATCAGCAAGCTGTTTAGAAGTAAGTTCACCATCGATTACTTTCTGAATATAAGGAGTCAGCTTGCCATCCAGCATTTTGTTTACGATGTCCCAGGCCTCATGCTTAATACTTACTCGACCATCAACAATTTCTTTGAAGCGATTTGTGAATTCCACTCCAAATAGAACTTCCATGATAGCACTATGCGGATGCATGGAAGCAATATCAAGAAGGGCCACATCGCCGTACATATCCGGTTTGGCATAAACGTAGCCGCCTTCTCCGACTTCTTCTCCACGATAAGTGGATTTTCCATGCTCGTACTTATATCCAGGAAAATAAGGAAGTAGGCTTTCGGCAGGTCCATGACGTTGTGCCATCATTTCCGGAGCCGCTTCTTTTAAGAAACGAATCGTCTCAGCATCAAGATCGAAAACCGGTTCTGAAAGATCCCTGTAATTGAATTGACTCTGCGGAGTTCGGTTATTGCCAAATATAATTCTAGTAGTAAGCGAGTTTGTTGTATCGTTGACGGTCATTCCTGCTAAATCAGCTAGAATTTGTCTGGCCAGAAAATCCGATTTACGAGCATTAAATGTAGCTTCGGTTGCCAGAACATCATTATCGCAATATTCGGCTACCTTAATCCACATGTCTTCTGGAACAGGCTTGTCCCATGGAAGTCCTAATTCCTGATGGTGAATCCCAAGCTCAATCTCAAATTTCTTGAGAGATTGTTTTTTGCTGGAGAAATCGTAAACATCCGTATAAGAGACGTTATAAGCTTCCCCAAAGAAACAATTAGCGCTACCAGAAATAATCTTCTGCGAAAGGTTGTAAAGCTGCTCATTTGTGTATCCCATAAGTCTTGCGTACAAAATATGATTATCGTAACGGCGGCAGTTAAATCCTACCAATCTAAACCTCATGAGGTCTTCAATTTCGGTAGGGGTTGGGTTAATCATACGTACCACCGGCTTACCCTCGCCTTCAATCTTCCAGTTCACAAGAAATAGGTTAGGGAAGACCTCGACATCATAAAAAACCAATTTTGCATCTTCATTTTTTGTGCCTGTCGACATATTGGCCGACTTAAACTGCATCTTGTTTACAAGCTTGATACAGTAGTCGGATTGATTTGTGCTACTCGCTGCAAACGCTAAAACGGCATTGCGCATATCAGCGACATCGTAGTTCAAGTCGCTAGCATAGGCATCCTCGAGTATTTTGTAAATAAAGTCGATACTGGGCTTAGTACCAGGGTGTACCTCTTTATTAAGGTTTTTTTTTTATTGATGTTCTAAGCCCTTTCTCGCTTTTGATTCCTTTGAAATCTACCATTTTTTCTCCTTTCAGTGGTAAACCAGAGCTAATCGTCGCGATAGGTAAGTTGTTACATTTCGATAGTTTACGTCTTAATGAACTTTTACCAGCGAACACCTTAACTTCTATGTGGTCGTCATAAATGCGACTCAGTCTTGATACATCTCCGGTGTAAATGTAATGAAGGTGTACTCCACATCCACTTTTACTAAGCTCCGCATATGTAGGCGGCCATTTGCTTGCCTCTGCAACATTCCTTTCAAAAGATTTATTTCCTTCTTCGTCTGTAATATCGAAATCAATGACGATATGATTCTCTGGAACCTTGACGTAATGAATCCTTGATGTATCCAGCTCTGACAATTTTGAAGTGGTGTTATCCCACTTTTCGGAAGGAATTTCTTTAGATGTGGCGTACTGTGCAAAACAATCGGCACAGTCTTCGTCAAATATAGATTTCTGACTGTCAAATTGAATCAGCGAAATCTCGTTTTTTTTTACGTCATCATCTGGCTTCTGATCATCAAATTTCTCAGTTCGGAAGCCACTGTAATAACTGCGAACTCGAGTACCGTCATCCAAGTTAAACCTCTCTTTGTAGTCATGGAAATAGTTTTTAAGTTCCTCCTTAAATATTCGTTGAGAAAAAGGGAATGTAACTTTCGCATCATCACAGTAATTCTTATACATTTCCCAAGCCGCCTTTAGCGTGGTTCCGTCTTCTTTTTTAAACACATGATACGAGTCGATAATGAAATTATAGAAATCATTCGATGCACCAATCATTGTTATCGGAATATAATCATCGTACTTGCCGGGGTTGCTCAAATATAGCTCTTGACAATGATAGGCAATCGCTCCAAGCTCAAAGTCAACCTGTTTCACGGTTGTTTTATATTCACTTGGTCCGAGCTTTTCACCAGACGGAGAAACATCTATCAATCTTCTAATTAGGCCGGATTTTGCATCTGTAATTTTTACAGGTTTGTTCGTACCCATAAATAAGAAACACTTAAACCGATTAGCGTAGGTAGACCGAAACTTTTCATTAACCGTCATAAGCTCGTGAGAAACTAGACTGTTTAGTCTCGTATTATCCTCGATTTTTGAAAGATCGCCGTCGTGCTGAATCGCTACAAGAGGATTACTTTTGAATGCCTCCAAAGCAAACGAGTTGCTTGAAGAACCAAGAGCTTTCGCATCGAATACCGAATAATACCCCTCGAATAGCTGCTGAATGATATTAAGCACCGTTGATTTACCAGTTCCTGCCGCGCCATATAAAACCATAAATTTATGCAACTTCTTAGAATCTCCGGACACAATCGACCCAATTGCCCACTCAATTTTATGACGTTCCTCTTCTGTGTACAGAGTTGACATAAGCTTATCATAGGCAGACAAATCGCCAGCTTCAAGCGGATAACTCAGCTTTTTACTGGCGTAATCTTTTTTATTTGTTTTTGTATTAGAGAATATAAGTTTTTCGTCCAACATGTGAAAAGAATCTCTCATCTGTTTCTGACAGTACTTATGCCAAGAATCAATCATTCCCGATTCGGCGTCCCACATATGTAGGACTTTAATATTGGACTCAAAGCTCTGGCGGTTTTCTTCAGCATATCTATCCAGTTCTTGATCTATCAGCTGTAAAGCATCTTGCTCATCCGTAGACCATAAGCCACGTCCCTCAATCCAGATAGCGTAGAAATCGCCGCCTCGAATCATTAGATCGGAGCTTTTTTTTATAATAAACTTTGGATAGATTTCTATTACACCACGCTTTGTACTGCGTGTTGAAATCATCAAAAAGTCGATCATCGCATTTTTATTCTCCTTCTGTACGCTTTAATTCCTCAAGTTCGTTTCTGAGTTTTTTAATTTTTTTGTCTCGCTCCTGATTGTTGATTTCTGCCAGAACTGCATAAGTGGTCATTATCAAAGCAAAAATCGCAATTCTTTTATTGATTTTTGTCTGGCCTTTAAGTTGTCGTTCCATGTATTTGACAGCATTCTCCGAATCATGCAAAGTACTAAAAATATAATTAATCATCTTATCCATCATCATTGTCTCCTTTCAACGGCCTATTATTGTTGGAGTAATCAGTAAACAAATTTCGCCATCTATATTCCCTACGTGCATCTCACAAACATCCGAGGGAGACAAACTCTCATCTTCATTTATTATGCTGTTTACTTTAATCGGCATAGCAGCTAAATGAGATAAATAACGTGTATTTCCTTCAACATCTTCCCCGTTGTGCAATCCTTTAAACGATTTTCTTCCTGTTATTGGTTGATGTAACTGTAATCTTTCTATGTCCATCATAAAAGTATCAACGGCATTCCACTTTGCCGTTATGCTTTCTGAATTACATAAAGTTTCTTTTAAAGAATTCAAAATATCTTCAATTTCACTTACAAAAATATCTATTTCACCCATGTTACCCGCCTCCTTTTATTCTTTTGAAAAAACTGTCCCGTGTTTCAAAACACCAATCCTGTTTTTCGTTATAGGTAAATATGAATTCTTGTCCATTAGTCTGTCTTATTCGAACACTGTTTTTACCATTTGGAAACCATACAGCAATATTATCTCCGGCGTAGATTGGAAAATATAATTCAAACCATTTATAAACTTCATTGTGAGTCATTTTTATTCTCCTATAGAATACTGTCCAAATACCAGCACATTTGATACCAAATTTCCACTGACCGCAAATCGCGGTTACAATTCTTGACGGTAAATAAACCGCCTTCGCCGTTTCGTTCGTACTTTCTATTAAGGAGTCTCGACACAGCTGCCTCGACCTGAGTTTTTGAAAATTGCAAGTCGTTCATGCGTCCTAAACCAAGATTTACAATCATGTTCCAGAACCATTGCCCGGTTCGATTTCCCACATCGGGGTCATCCATGATATGCTCTTCGCAACGAATTGTAAGTGCAACAAGCATTTCCAAGACACTACATGGTTTTTCATCTAAATATGACGCAATCATAGGGCCGGGGTAGTTACGCTCGTAACCAAATCGATATCTAAGGTCTGTCCCATCTTCAGCTCTGTTACTATCCATAGCAATTGTGTATGTGAAATCCACACCATGGAGATAGTGCAAAAGCTTCCTATGAGACAGCCCCTTAAAATATTTCTCATTGCATACGAGCTGGTACATCCAATCAAAGTATTCATTGTTCAGCTCGTCTCTGGTCATTTAATCCTCCATCTGATGCGGCTTTCTTTTGATAACATCTGAATACCGTCTCTGGTCTAAGAGAATCTCGTAGTCACATTTCAGCCGGTCATTTCTAACAAATACTGAATCATCTTCGAACTCTCCAAAACGACTCAGAGACTCAACCCCGACGATGGTATCCACATCCTCTACCAACTCATCGTTGTCGTCAGCCAAGATATGATCGGAGTAGTAGGTGAGACTAATTCTTTCATATTCATCAATCTCTCCGAACTCTTCTGGCTCAATTACATAAGGCTTGTCTTCGGCCATTAGCTCTGATTCCTCCTCTTTTTTGTTATAAGAAGCATTTTTACCGTTCGCTTCTATATTTGAGTAGTTTGTATACCCATGTTCTTGCAATCTTGCAGCATATTCAGCGACGCCAAGCTTTTCTTTGGCTTGGTTTGCCTTATTTCTGATATCATCAGGCTCGTTAACAGGGGTGGGTTCCTTTTTCGAAAACACCTCTTTTACCGAATCAATCTCATCCTGTGAAATTTGCTCATATTTTTTCTTGACATATTGCCATGTTGCAACTGAACCTACGGCCGCACCCATAACAAATGTCAGAAAGCTCACAAATTTATTATTCATCACCTTGTCCTCCATTTTTAATGGTCATAACTGTAAGCGCTATCCCTCCGAAAAGGAGGGATACGCTTAACAAGATACCTCCCGTGATATGCCTTTTCCGTTTGGTATCCAGTATGTAGTCGATCGAGGAAATAACCGTTTCAAGCTCATCCATGCCGGAGTCTCCTTCCACCGGACAAAACGGCGAGACCGCTGACAAAACAGATACCGGCCATGGCGGCCAAGGTATAAGATACAAATGCTAATCCGTTATTCATTGTTTTTTGCTCCTTTCGATTTAATACTCGGTTCTAAATTTGTTCTCTCGGTTTGGTCCCGAACAGAAAAATAGATACTCGGACAACTTCTTGCAATCGTTGGAATACCAATCACGCAAAGTTTCTTTTGCAATCCGAATATCACTATCGCTGATTGAACGACTTTGTTTCCAATAGCCGTTAAATTGTCCTTCGGCCGTGACTACCTCGATAACACTTTCTCCGAATCGCCCATTTGCCACTCGGTTAAGAATCACCTCCACGACAAGGCGTTTATCGTTTAACTTGTCATCGTAACATTCTCCGGCTAAGGTTTTAGCTATGACTTCTACCTCTTCGTCGGAAAAAGGGGTCTCTTTCGCGATACTTTTTTCTGATTTGATCGCTGCTTTGGGGCTACTGACGTTAACCGGAACGAC
>DBEP01000071.1 GCA_002294045.1 Lachnoclostridium sp. UBA903
TATCCATTGTGATTAAATGGATTTTAAAAACCCTGGTTGGTTTGGTTGCGGGATTTAATGCTATACAGGGGCTGCTCTTACCGGTGGCGGACAGTATAAAAAAATCAGCTTTGTTTAAGCTGGCCGGAGCTATACCCGGTGTGGGAGATGTACTTGGAAGTGTAACGGAAAGCGTATTTGGTGCCGGTATTCTTCTGAAAAATGCCATAGGGGTAGCAGGAGTGCTTGTAATAATTACAATCTGTGCCATACCCATTATCAAGCTGGCAATCACCACCCTTATATATCGGGTCAGCAGTGCTGCCGTACAGCCTATCTCGGACAAGCGTATGTTGAACTGTGTCACTGCGGCGGCCGATGCGGCGGCTCTTTTACTGCAGACCGTACTGGTAGGTGCCGTTTTATTTTTGTTAACCATAACTATAGTTGCAGTCACCACTACATAAGGAGGGATGAAATGAATGCCATATACAGTTGGGTGAAAAACATTGTCATATTTCTTGTTATTACCACAATTGTAACGAATTTACTTGGAAAAAGTTCCTACAAAAAATATGTAAACTTAATAACCGGGATTATTTTAGTGATTTTAGTAATATCCCCGTTATTAAAACTTTTTCAGTTAGATAAAACCATGGATTATTATTTTACTACCAATTCCCTATTAGCCGAGGCCGAGGATATGAACAGCAGATTGGTGAATGCCCAGGAGGAGCAGATGTCGGCTATCCTGGAAGAATATAAGGAACAAATTGGAAAACAGGTCGGTAATCTGCTGGAACGGGAAGATTTGTATCTGATCGATATTAACGTAACGGTGAATGAAGATGAAAACAGCGCTACCTTCGGTAATCTGCTGTCATTAGAGGTTACCGCCGGTTATACGGGAGCGGATACGAAGGAAAGTCTGGTTGATATCGACAGGATAGACATTAAGAATATTAAAATCGGTGAAAAGAACGAAGCTGATACGGAAAATGACAGCAATATTCTGACTCCCGGTGAAATAAATATAAAAAACCTGTTGTCGGACTTCTATAATATGAACCCTGATAATATAAATATTAGTATACAGGAATAATAATAGGTCCTGTCATACTGCAATAGGAGAAAATATGGAAAAAGATAAGATAAAGAAAAAACTCAGTATTAAGGAAATTGGTCCCACAAGACTCGTAATACTGTTGATGGCAGGAATATTTCTGCTTGTATTATCATTTCCAGGTATGCTTTCCTTAGAGGATTCCTCAAAAGATAATACGGCAAACCAAGATTACAAGGTAAGAGAGAATACTGACAATACAGAGACAAAAGAAGAAACGGAGAGCTACATTAATGAATTGGAGAACCGTTTAAAGAAGGTCCTGGCCAGGGTGGAAGGAATCGGCGATGTGGAAGTTATGATAACTTTAAAGGGCTCCAAAGAAAAAATTATACTAAAAGATACTCCATATACGCAAGAAAGCATGAATGAAGTTGATGGGGAGGGCGGAAACAGAGATAGCAGCAGTATTAGTAGAGAAGATACCACGGTTTTAGTGAACGGCGGAAACGGAGAAAGCATGCCATATATCATACAGGAGCTGGAGCCTGAGGTGGAAGGTGTTGTTATAATAGCCGAAGGCGGGGATAATGCTAAAATTATGACAGAAATAATGGATGCTGCACAGGTATTATTTAATGTACCTGCACATAAAGTAAAAGTAATGAAAATGAATAAATAAATGTTTAAAGGAGGCAAGTATGAAAAATATATTTAAGAAAAATCAAATCATTATTACTGCTTTGGCTATTATGATAGCAATTGCAGGATATCTGAATTTTTCTGACAGGAACAATGAGGATAAAATTGTCGATGTAGGCAGCGGTGAAGTTTTGGATTATGATACATATACGGAAACAGAGGGCGATGATATAACGGAAGGTGATACCGTGTCCCTTGAAGATACAAATGATTTATTGGACGAAACAGCGTTAGATATTACAACCGACGGTGAAACGGACAGTGAAGATGCATTGGCAGAAGGTGAAAAGAAAGATGATACAAAAGCGGCAGATGGCAGCACATCCGATTCGGAAGAAGTGGCAGTTTATGATGTAGCCGATAACGGTGAAGTAGTTGTTGACGGTAAAGACAAGGAAACCGGCACTCCCGGCGAAGCGGTATTAGTCAGTACGACAACGTCACCTGATTTCTTTGCTTCAAGAAAACTGGCAAGGGAGCAGGTCAGAGCAGTTAACAGGGAAGAACTGATGGAAATCGTCAACAGTGAAAATCTGACTGATAAAGCAAAGGAAAATGCCGCTAACAGTATCCTTGAAATGACTGACATTGCAGAAAAAGAAAATGCTACCGAAACCCTTCTGGAAGCAATGGGTTTTAGCGATGTAATCGTAACCATTGAAGGGGAGCTTGTTGACGTTGTTGTCAATGCGGTAAGCTTAAATGAACAGGATATTGCTAAAATTGAAGATGTGGTGAAGAGAAAAACCGGTGTGGAATCAAAGGATATCAACATAGCTCCGGTAGTGGCAGGTGAATAATATTATTAAAATAAAACAGGGCTGGTACGGGGGCTTTCGGTATCAGTCCTGTTTTTTGTCTCATAGAAAAGTTCGCCCAATAAGATAAAAAACGCTCCGCTTTGGATTGCACTGCAGACTTTTTCTTAAGTAAAAATCGATTTACCTGGAAACGGAATGATTAAATAAAAACTGGAAATCATATAATTGAGGATTAACAGGGAAAACGCAGGAAGGAAAAGAAGCCCGGCCGCCTTTTGTGTTTTCATTATAAGGATAAATCAAACACGGAAATGCTTCTTCGATTTATAAAAATATGAATAAATGATTTGCATTTAGGGATAAGTTTGATATAATAATTGTATTAAGTAGCATTATATGGACATATGTGGACATATGTTACTGTTATGTGTAAAAACTTAGGAGGTAATCACAGTGGTTAAGGAGCAAGAGAATAGAAATACTTATCAAATACATGCAGACAGCAATGTGGGTGAGGTGCAGATTGCTGACGAAGTAGTGGCTACCATTGCGGGTTTAGCCGCCACCGAAGTAGAAGGCGTTGCTGCAATGTCAAGCAACATTACCAATGAGCTGGTCAGTAAGCTGGGTATGAAAAATCTTTCCAAAGGAGTTAAAATTGAAGTAAGTTCTGACTCCGTATCCGTTGATTTGTCACTTACTTTAAAATACGGCTACAGTATTCCCAATACCTCCAGACAGGTACAGGAAAAAGTAAAATCAGCAATTGAGAATATGACCGGCTTAACGGTTTCAGAAGTAAATGTCAGAATTTCGGGTGTTAATATAGAAAAAAACTAATACAAAAGTGTCTAATCCTGTGCAAGCAGGATAAACGCATCAAATTTTTTGGTATGTTTAAGGCAGCTGACGGGCTTGATTTGGAATCTTAATAGGTAAATCAGGCATGTCGGTTGCCGCAAATTTTTATAAAACCTAAATTAATGCGTTTGAACTGCCGTGCAAGGGGTTGTTGCAAAATTTGTAAATCATGTCCCTGCGGATATGCCGGGCAGACTTAAGATTTTGCAACAGCTCCTTGTTTATGTGTAAATAATGCGGTATATTCAATTACAGGCCGCATATCGGGGAAAGAGGTTAGGCAGTATCGCAAACAAACTTGCGATATGCATGGGTGTTAGGTTGAAAGAAAATTTAAATTTAGAAAGGTCTGCCGGATATTGATTCTTTCAACCTTTTATTTTTGGCAGTATCACATCTGCAAGCAGATGTGGTATGCAATAGGTGTTAAAATGAGTAGAAGAGAAATCAGAGAACATCTTTTCCGGATGCTTTTCCGAAAAGATTTTCATGAGGTTACGGAATTAAATGAACAGATAGATTTATATTTTGATTCCTTGAAAGAACCCAGGGAAGACGAGCTGCATTACCTGAAGGAGCGTTTTCAGAATATAATGGAAAAAATCCCTGACATCGATACTATTCTGGCAGAGGCCTCCAGCGGGTGGAAATTAAACCGAATGGGCAAGGTTGACCTTACTATTATGAGGCTTGCCATATATGAGATAAAATATGATAAAGATATACCAACAAAGGTAGCCATCAATGAGGCTGTTGAGATTGCAAAAATTTTCGGCGGAGATTCGTCCGGCTCCTTTGTTAACGGTGTATTGGCAAAACTTGCATAAGAAGCCGGGGGATTGAAATGGACAATGTTTATTCCGTAACGCAGGTAAATTTATATATAAAAAATATGTTCATCAGGGATTATGCCCTTAATAATATATTAATTAAGGGAGAGGTATCCAATTGTAAATATCATACCTCAGGGCACATATATTTTACTCTTAAGGACAATAAAGGCCAGATAGCCTGCGTCATGTTTGCCGGACAAAGAAACGGGTTAAAGTTTCAGTTAAAGGAAGGCCAGAGTGTCATTGCCGCAGGTTCTGTCAGTGTATATGAACGGGATGGCAAATATCAGCTGTATGCAAGGGAAATAATACTGGACGGTGCCGGTATTCTTTATCAGAGATATGAACAGTTAAAAAACAGGCTGGCAGCAGAGGGGCTTTTTGATGCGGAACATAAAAAAAACATACCGGTTTACCCTGGAAGGGTCGGTATAGTAACTGCCAGGACCGGAGCGGTAATCCAGGATATTATCAATATTACAAAGAGAAGGAACCCCTATGTGCAGCTGATATTATATCCGGCTTTGGTACAGGGGGAAGGTGCCGCCGAAACGGTTGCGGCGGGGATTCGTGCCCTGGACAGGCTTGGCGTGGATACCATTATTGTGGGGCGGGGCGGAGGTTCCATTGAAGATTTGTGGGCATTTAACGAAGAAATCGTAGCACAGGCCATTTATGAATGCAGCACCCCAGTAATTTCGGCCGTAGGCCATGAGACGGATGTAACCATTGCGGATTTTGTTGCGGATCTCAGGGCTCCGACGCCTTCTGCGGCTGCGGAACTTGCCGTACGTGATATTAAAGCTATTTTATTTGATATAGAGGCATATAATCACTCCTTAAACAGCGGCCTGCAGAAAAAAATAGCCGCTTACCGTAATGAATTAAAGCATTTAAACTTAAAATTAGACTATGCCAGTCCCATTTATCAAATTCGCCAGAGGCGCCAGCAGCTTATTGATATGGAACAGAAGCTGCGTCAGCAGATGCAGGCAAAGTTAACGGCGAAAAGGCATTTGATGGAGCTTTATATTGAAAAAATGGAGGGGCTTTCTCCTCTCAAAAAGTTAAATCAGGGCTATTCCCTGGTTTTAAACGGTGAAAATAAAGTATTAAACAGTCTGAATAAAGTTTCGGAAGGTGAAAAGATACGTATCTGTGTTACGGACGGGGATATTTTGGCACAGGTTGAGGAATTGGTAAGGAAGGAGAGGATGTAAATGAAAAAAGGAGAAAAGACCTTGGAAGATTCCTTTCAAGAAATTAACGAAATCATAAATAAATTGGAGAAAGAAGACATTACCCTGGAAGATTCCTTTATGCTTTACCAGGAAGGAATGAAGTTGCTGAAATATTGTAACGATTCCATTGATAAGGTGGAAAAAAAGCTGATTATATTAGGTGAAAAAGATGAATCAGATGAACTTTAAAAAAGAACAGGGAAAGAGAATAGATTACATTGAATCCGTTATCAGGGAATACCTGCCGAAGGAGGAAGGCTTTCAGAAACGTATATCGGAAGCTATGAATTACAGTATTCTGGCCGGCGGCAAAAGACTGCGCCCCATGTTAATGCTGGAAACCTTCCGATTATTCGAAGGTAAGGATGAGGAATGTATAAAACCTTTCATGGCCGCCATGGAAATGATCCATACGTATTCCCTGGTACATGATGACCTGCCGGCAATGGATAATGACGAATACCGGAGGGGAAGAAAAACCACCCATGTTGTATTTGGTGAGGCAATGGGAATATTAGCAGGGGACGGTTTATTAAACTATGCCTTTGAAACAGTTTGTTCCGGATTTGCAGGACTTTCCTGCGAAAGCTTGAAGCGGGCGGCGAAATCGTTGGGGATTTTATCAAAAAAAGCCGGTATTTATGGAATGATAGGCGGTCAGGCAGTTGATATTGAGGCTTGGGGAACTCTTGAGGAAACCGCCGGGGATTCCGGCAGCGAAGAAGACGGGGCGGGTTTGACAAAAAGTCAAGCAGTTCATAAAAGCATACAGGACAGATTAAATTATATGTATCAGTTAAAAACCGGCGCGCTGATGGAAGCTTCCATGATGATCGGAGCGGTTTTAGCCGGAGCCGGCGATAAGGAGATAACGGTAATAGAACAAATGGCCTCTGACATAGGTCTTGCCTTTCAGATACAGGATGACATATTGGATGTAACATCTACAATGGAGGAAATCGGAAAGCCCGCACATAGTGATGAGCGAAATAATAAAATAACTTATGTAACATTAATGGGAATTGAAAAAGCAAGAGAAGAAGTTGTATCGTTATCGGCGAAGGGGTTATCCGCATTTAAAACCCTCAATAAAAAGAACGATTTTCTGGAAGAGTTAATCAGGAGGCTGATAACCCGTGAAAAATAAAAGACTGAATAATTGCGGAAATAATATGATTATACGGAAATGAAGGTGAAGTCTTGTCACAAATTTTGGATACTATTAATCTGGCAAATGACATAAAAAAAATCAGACCCTCCGATTATAAAAGGCTGGCGGAAGAGATCAGAAAATTCCTGGTGCAAAACATCAGTAAAACCGGCGGACATCTGGCTTCGAATCTGGGTACCGTTGAATTGACCATGGCATTGCATCTGTGTATGGATTTTCCTAAAGATAAATTAGTCTGGGACGTGGGGCATCAGGCATATACCCACAAGCTGTTAACAGGCAGGAAAAATGAATTTTGTACCTTAAGAACCTATGAAGGCTTAAGCGGTTTTCCCAAAAAGAAAGAAAGCAATTGTGACCCGTTTGATACCGGACATAGCTCCACGTCCATTTCGGCTGCAATGGGACTGGTAAAAGCAAGAGATTTAGCGGGAGAGAATTATAAGGTAACCGCAGTCATCGGGGATGGCGCCCTGTCCGGAGGATTGGCTTTTGAAGCTTTAAATAATGCCGCAAGGCTTAATTCCAATCTTATTATTGTATTAAATGACAATAATATGTCCATATCGGAGAATGTAGGCGGAATGGCCAACTATTTAGGCCAGCTTCGTACCAATATAAAATACAATAATTTTAAGGAATCCGTTGAAAAGGCCCTGAATAAAGTACCGGGAATCGGCTCGGTTATTATGGATAAATTGAGGAAATCAAAAGACTCCATAAAACGTCTGGTGATTCCGGGCATGTTATTTGAAGATATGGGGTTAACCTATATCGGACCCATTGACGGTCATGACATTAATCAGATGATTACCGCATTTTCCAGTGCATCCAAAGTAAAAGAAGCCGTACTGGTCCATGTAATTACCAAAAAAGGCAGGGGCTATAAACCGGCAGAACATAATCCGTGCCGGTACCATGGCGTGGAATCCTTTGATGTAAAGACAGGTAAAAATAATGATGTGAAAAAAGGGGCCACCTATACGGATGTTTTTTCCGATACAATCATGGAGCTGGCAGAAAAAAATGAAAAACTGGTAGCCATAACGGCAGCCATGCCAAACGGAACCGGCCTGACTAAATTTATGAGGCAGTATCCGGACAGGTTTTTTGATGTAGGCATTGCGGAAGAGCATGCAGTTACCTATGCCGCGGGTCTGGCTTCGGGAGGCATGAAGCCCTTTGTTGCCATATATTCCACCTTTCTGCAAAGAGCGTATGATCAGATTCTGCACGATGTCTGTCTGAATAAGCTTCCTGTTGTTTTTGCCATTGACCGTGCCGGCTTGGTTGGAAACGACGGAGAAACCCATCAGGGTATTTTTGATATATCATTTTTATCTCATATACCGTCCATGACAATAATGGCTCCGAAAAATAAGCAGGAGTTCCGGGATATGTTAATTTATTCCAATCAATTTGACGGGCCCATAGCTATCCGTTATCCCAGGGGAAGGGCTTATGACGGCCTTAGTGAGTTTCATGCGCCGATTGTATACGGAAAAAGTGAAATACTGAAAGAAATAACCCGGTCTGATGAGGATTCTGTTACGAATGCCGTAGCAGACAGGACAGGTACCGATACAGGCGGGGAGATATTCAGGAAGGATAATATCGTAATACTCGCGGTTGGCAGCATGGTGGAGACAGCCGTTCAGGTTGAGGCAGGGCTTAATAATTCGGGTAAAAAGGTTACTTTGATTAATGTCAGGTTTATTAAACCAATGGATGTGGAATTATTGCACCGGCTGTCTCGCAGTCATGGCTTATGGATTACTATGGAAGAGAATGTAAAGGCAGGCGGCTTTGGTGAAAAAGTAGCAGGCTTCTTAGCGGAGCATGATTACCGCCAGGTCAGGTTGATTAACATATCCCTGCCGGATCAATTTATAGAACAGGGAGATGTCTCTGTATTAAAAGAAAAATTGGGCTTGGATGTACCGTCCGTTTTAGACAGGATTTTATATGAAATGGAAGATTAGAGCAGGCTGCGGCGATTTGCCGGAGACGTTGTATCCGGATAGCAGCAAATTAATAGAACCGGTACTTTTGATATAATTACGGAGGTTATTGTGAAGGAACGGCTGGATATATTATTAGTAAAAAGAAACCTGAGCGAATCCAGAGAAAAGGCCAAGGCAATTATTATGTCAGGAAATGTATTCGTAGATGGCCGGAGGGAAGATAAAGCCGGCAGCGCTTTTCCGGATTCTGTTGCCATTGAGGTAAAGGGTACGGCTTCCAAATATGTGAGCCGCGGCGGATTTAAATTAGAAAAAGCCCTGGAGCAGTATGGTATTTCACTGGAAGGCAGAGTATGCATGGATGTAGGTTCTTCTACCGGCGGATTTACTGACTGTATGCTGCAGAATGGTGCCAGGAAGGTTTATGCCGTAGATGTGGGTACAAATCAGCTTATCTGGAAATTAAGAAAGGATGAGAGGGTCATTTCCATGGAAAAAACCAATATAAGATATCTGGAACCGGGCCGTATCTCCGACAGTATAGATTTTATATCGGTGGATGTAGCATTTATATCCTTAACCAAGGTACTGTTGCCGGTAAGAGAGCTGCTGGAAGAGGGGGGAGAGATAGTTTGTCTTATAAAACCCCAATTTGAAGCCGGACGGGAAAAAGTAGGCAAAAAAGGTGTGGTGCGTGATGAGAGCGTTCACCGGGAAGTGATTGAAAAAGTGATTCGGTATGCAGTTAAGCTCGGTTTTTATATTCTCAATTTGGATTACTCGCCAATTAAAGGACCGGAGGGGAATATTGAATATTTATTACACATTCAAAAGAAGGAAAGCCAAACCCGGGAAGTAAAGGAGGAAATTACCCTGGAAGAATGCAACCGTTATACAGACAACGAAAAGTTAGGCAATTTGACTCATTGTATTCCATCCGTTGTAGCAGCCGCACACGATACATTAAACTTGTAATGCTTATGGGTTTATGATACAATATCTGTAAGCATTGTATAAATAAACAGTAATTATTTCAGCCAAAGCGGTTCTTGGGACCAAACTGCATAATTCTTATATGCAGTGTAGCTGCTGCCATTTGGAATTATGCCGGATTTTAAATATGCCGGGATTTTTAAGCGGAGCTGAACGTTACAATAATAAAAACAATGTAATTTGCAGGAGTTTTAAATGAATAAATTTTGTGTAATAACAAATCGGGATAAGGATACAAATCTGGAAATCACTACAAAGCTTGTAGATTATATGAGTAAAAACAATAAGGAGTGTATCCTTTTGGAGGGACAAAATCCTGTTAGCTGCCAAAACCGTTTTACGGATGCCGAAGCAATACCGGAGGATACGGAATGTGCCATAGTACTGGGCGGCGACGGGACAATCATACAGGCGGCCAATGATCTGGCAGGCAAAGGTATTCCGATACTTGGTATAAATCTGGGAACGCTGGGGTTTTTGGCAGAAACTGAAAAGCATAATATTTATGAAGCTCTGGATTCGTTATTTACCGGACGGTGCGGTCTGGAAAGCAGGATGATGCTGCATGGGCGTATATACAGTAACGGCAAAAAGGCTTATGACGGAATTGTACTCAATGATATTGTTATTACACGAAGCGGTTTCTCACGGATTATCAGTGTCAGCATATATGTCAATGATGAACTGGTAGACAGGTACAGGGGGGATGGGGTTATTGTATCTACGCCAACCGGCTCTACCGGATATAATCTTTCTTCCGGCGGTCCCGTTGTAAAACCGGATGCCAGGATAATAATTATAACACCAATATGTCCTCATACTTTAAATTCCAGAAGTATAGTGGTTTCTTCCGGAGACTCTGTTAAAATTAAGATTGATGAGAGCAAAAAGACCCAGGAGGAAGAGGCAATTGCTACTTTTGACGGGAGAATGGCAATTCTGCTTCAGGCGGAAGATGTTATAGACATTAGCAAGGCCAATGAGGAAACGAAGTTAGTCAAGATTAACCATACTAGTTTTTTTGATATACTTAGAACAAAAATCGGACAAGGCGGGGAATAAATATGAAAGTAGGAAGGCAAAGTAAAATTATTGAACTGATTAATAAGAATGATATTGAAACACAGGAGGAATTGGCGGATTTACTGACAAAAGCCGGTTATAATGTAACCCAGGCTACTATTTCAAGGGATATCCGTGAATTAAAACTGACCAAAATATCTGTGGATGGGGGCAAGCAGAAATATATAGTATTAAATAATACGGAAAGCGGGTTAAGCGAAAAATTTGTCCGTGTATTAAAAGATGGTTTTGTTTCTATGGATATGGCCCAGAACATCATTATTGTCAAAACGGTATCCGGCATGGCGATGGCTGTGGCAGCTGCCCTGGATGCCTTGCATATTCAGGGCATTATGGGATGTATTGCCGGTGATGATACGGTTATGTGTGTGATTAAAACGACGGAGGAAACCGTGGGCGTAATGGAGAAATTGAGTAAACTTATCAATTCAAAAAGCTTGTAAACAAAACAGGGCCGTGGTACAATTATTTATTGTGCAGGTTTATTTTATTGATAAAGCCGAAGCCTTTGCTCCGGCTTTAGTCTATGTATATTATAAAAAAGGAGAGTTAACATGTCGGGACATTCTAAATTTGCCAATATTAAGCATAAAAAGGAAAAAAATGATGCTGTAAAAGGAAAAATCTTTACGAAACTGGGAAGAGAATTAGCCGTGGCGGTAAAGGAAGGTGGTCCGGATCCAAATAGCAACAGTCGCTTAAAAGATATTATAGCAAAAGCCAAGTCCAATAATATGCCTAATGATACCATTGACAGGAGTATAAAGAAGGCAGCCGGGGATGCCAATGCGGTTAATTATGAATTTATAACTTATGAAGGGTATGGTCCCAACGGAATTGCGATTATTGTAGAGGCTTTAACTGACAATAAAAACAGAACCGCATCCAATGTAAGAAATGCGTTTACCAAAGGAAACGGCAATGTAGGCACACCGGGCTGCGTATCTTTTATGTTTGATAAAAAGGGGCAGATTATTATTGATAAAGAGGAATGTGATAAGGATGCGGACGAACTTATGATGCTTGCTTTAGATGCCGGAGCCGAAGACTTTGCAGAAGAAGACGACAGCTATGAGATAATTACGGACCCGGATACCTTTAGTGCTGTCCGTGAGAATTTAGAAAAGGCCGGAATACCCATGGTCCAGGCAGACGTGACTATGATTCCCCAAACCTGGGTATCCCTTACCAGTGAACAGGATATTAAGATGATGAACCGTACCCTGGATTTACTGGATGAAGATGATGACGTCCAGGAAGTGTACCATAATTGGGATGAGTAAGTTGGAATTTCAGTAAAAGTCAGTGTTTATCAGTGCTTACAGCGTTTTATAACAGAGTTATAACAGTGTTTTTGGCAGTGTTTTAACAGTATATCTTAACCAGTTAAGATATACTGTCACTTTTCCATAATTCAAAAGGACATACATCTTTCACTCCTGTATATCGTAACAGATAGAGGAGTGATTTTTTTATGTTTAATAATGAGATATTACAAGAATTTATATTTGATTGTAGAATGAGAAAGCTGTCAGAAAGAACTGTAAAAGGTTATAACAATAACAATCTGGCACTATTCCGTTTTATCTTTAATGAATATGGCATTGAGGAACTTGAGGAGACGAACCATACAGGGCTTCCAGTGTTCTCAATAGCTGTACTGAAATTACAGTAGTTCCTTGTAATGGTATTATATGTATAATATGCCATCAAATATTTAAACAGTGTCCAAAATACTAATTTTACCAAATGTGCCCAACGGTGGAAGTCTTATCCGGACAGTTTTATCTTGAGTGTTAGACATATACACAATGGATTCTAACTTTCGGGGGTAATTATTTTCTAATTGAAAACATCTGGAACTTATTATATAATGAGGCAAATGTTATTTTGCTGTAGTTTACATTTATAAATTAAGATTATGTATGTGCAATAGCGATAAATTAGAATTTGCAGAGGAGATAAATAGTGAATATTAAGAAAGTTATGGGTGCCAAAAAAGAATATATTGATTTGCTGTTGTTGGCTGACGAGCAGGAAAACATGATAGATAAATACCTTGAGAATGGTGAAATGTTTGTTTTGGATGATAATGGTATAAAAGCTGAGTGTGTAATAACCAAAGAAGCCGATGGTATTTATGAGCTTAAAAACATTGCTGTTTTGCCTGATTATCAACGAAGAGGTTATGGGAAAAGCCTGATAGAATTTCTGTTTGCCCATTATTCCGACTGCAATGTTCTGTTTGTCGGAACTGGCGACTGTCATTCTATCCTCTCTTTTTATAATATCTGCGGTTTTACAGAATCGCACAGAATAAAGAACTTTTTTATAGATAACTACGACCATCCAATGTTTGAAGACGGAAAACAACTGGTTGATATGGTTTATCTGAAAAAAGAACGATAACTTCCAATTTGTAGAGTTGGATAGAGATTTTACAGGATGAAAACTAAGTACACTGTTATACCCACTGCCCAGTTAAGAAAGATTTAAAAGCAGCAAAGAATGACTATCTCCCGCTGGCCGTCATGCGCATCCCGCCTGGAAGGCATTTTGTACAATAGGACGTAATTACTATTGTACAAAAAAAAGCCAGCTTAAAAAGCTGGCCGGAGAAGGGGGAATTCTGTTAAAAAATCTATGTTAATTTTACTTATTGTTAGTCGAAGCCAGTAACCACATCAGCAGCCGTGGCTTCTTTTATTGAATTCATAATATTATTATAAATGGAAATTATGTAGCAGATATGAACAGATGATGAAAGATATGTGAATTGTATAAAATTAGTATAAATACATATGGAATTTTTGAACAAGGCGAAGAGGAACAGACGATAAAATTTTTACAATCAAATATATGTTTCTAAAATTTATTTTTCATTTCACACTTTTTTCACATTTGAAGGAAATACTAACCTCGAAAGTTAGTGCTCTTATTGCTGATTGGAAAGTGAGGAAGCAGGATGAATAAAGGAAAATTATGTAGTTTTGCTATTGCAGGCATGATAGGATTCCTTAGTATAAGTCCGGTTACCACCTTTGCGGCTGAAACGAATACAGAATCGGTAACACAATCGGAAAGTAGTATAATTCAGCAGGATAAAAAGGCTTTTAAAGAAAAATTGAAAAAGGCAGCTGAAAAATGGGATACACTTACTGCCAAACAAAAGGAAGAAGTATATTCCTTGCTGGAAAATAAAATGGAAGCAGAAAATAAATTAATGGATAAGCTGGCAGAACTTGAAGTTTTTGATAAAGAAGATACTGAAACCGTTAAAACCCGGATGCAGGAAAATTTTAAAAAGCTGAAAGAGAGCGGTGAATTTCCATTTTTAAAGCAAAGGGATAAGAAGTGTAAATAATTGAAACTCTTCAGATAAGTTACGGAAAACGGCAATAATCAGCACTAACTTTCTTTAAATATGATTGGGGACCAAAACCGCTCCTTGTCTCCCACAAATTGGAGCATCCAGCCCGTCACAAGCATTTTTCAAGCACACTCTAGCGTACTGACACACTGACATCTGGCTAATGGCTTGTCTGAATTTCCATCTGCCGCGTTGTCGTCAGTCAGCGTAGAGCACCGCTACGCCTCCCTCCTCCGCCTTGCAGTCTGAAAATTCATATCTGCGTCATTCGTCTAAGTGCCAATGTGTCAGCACACTAGGAAATATATGCTAGTATATAGGCGATATCCAATATTGCTTTCACAGTAAGATTATGTTAAACTAAATGGGGTGAAAAATGTAATATTATAGGGAAAAAGGAGTGATGAATGCAGTCTGTCTGATTTGGCAGACACTGAGAAAATGAAAGGATTAATACATAGCAAACGGAACGGGATTATTTCTTTTTATTAATGAAAATAACACAAAAATGACAAATTATTGGATTATTATGTTAATCATTATAAATTATTCCGTATATAACGTCTGGCTGTTATTGTTGCAGACAGTTATCATAAGGAATATTGCGTACAATTATTGGAGAGTTATCTGGCAGGGAGGTCACAAATGAAAATGAAGAAAAAATATTTATTGGTTAGTCTTTGTGCAGCAATATTTGCAATTGCAGGAATATGGAAGTTTTATCAGGTTTATGCGGCGACCAGCAGCGACTTCTATCTCTTTTACGATAATGCTGCAGCGGAAGGAGCCGATATTGAATTAGCAGATGCAACAAATACTCTATTTGTAAAATCTTACAGTGGACTTGATTTAACCAATGGTTCCATTACCTGGACATCATCCAATCCAAATGTAGTAGATCTTGAAAATTCAGGGGATCCCACTAGTATAAGGCTTGTCAGAAAGGCTCCCGGTTATTCCAAAATCAATGCATCCATAGAGCAAGGCGGTTTAACCTATACTTTGACCTGTAAGGTTATGGTTGATTTTGTTATTGACAGAACGAAAGAGCCTTTTAAGGCAATAACTACCAGTGATCTGACGGCCGGATATCCCATGGTGCTGGAAGGTGATGTTGATGAGACGATTGCGCCCGTAACGCTGCTGTATAAAGATAACGTGGTTATAGATACTTCTGCGATTCGTATGGTTTGGAATTCTCTGGATACCAATGTAGTGGATATTGATACCAACGGTCAGATAACCGTTAAAGGTGCCGGCGAAACCGATATAGAAGTAAGTACCGATTCAACGATTTACGGCGAACCGATAACTAAAAAATTTCATGTTATTGTGCAGCCTAAAGTAATGAACCCTTTGGAAACCAATTCCCCCTTTTACCGCCATATTAACCTGACCTATACGGATTTTTCCACTCCGCTTACGTTTATTACAACTGCGGTTGATGCCTCAAAACTGGTTTGGAAATTTTATGACGAAGATTTTAAGGCGCTGCCGGAAGGACGTATCAGTTATACAACCAACGGGGACAGGTTTATTATTAATGATGCAAAAGCGGGAACCTATTTTATACGAGGATATGTCGCCAATGGATATATTCCGCCTGAGCTGCGTGAGGATAATTTCGGAACGGTTGATTTTATACAGATTAAATTAACTGTTAATATCAATGTCAATGACCTTAATAAGGATATTATCATGAATGTGGGAGATACCTACAGCATTCTGGATAATTCCAACATACCTGCTTATGATATTTTCAGCTATGAAAGTTTGAATGATTCCGTAGTAGAGGTATCCAATACTGGAATAGTGACTGCCAAGGGGGTAGGAGAAGCGGATGTTATATTGACCGTAATAGGTTCCAGTCCGATTGTAACTTATACCTTGCATTTTAAAGTGATTGACGGAATTTCACTTAATTATACGTTTGTGAGAATCTATACTTCCGGGACGGTTATGCTGAAAGCGGATGTAACAAACCAGAGCATACGGGTTAACTGGACATCAAAAGATCCCGGTATTGCAACGGTAGGGCAGGACGGGCTGGTAACGGGTATAAAAGAAGGAACCACGACTATTACCGCCTCCCAGACCATTAACGGGGTGGTAAAATCCGCCATCTGTACCGTTGACGTAAGAGCTTCTGTCAATAAGATTACCCTTAATCCGGATAATGCCACCCTTAATGTGAATGAGAAAATAACCGTAAGTGCGGATATAGAACCGGAAGGCTTCAATAATGTATCTTTAAAGTGGATGACTTCCAATGAAAATGTTGTTACCATTGAAAATGCCTATGATTTATCTGCCACTATAAAAGGCACGGGTTCCGGAACAGCGGTTATTACGGCGATTAATTCGGAAAATGTGGTAGTGGGCTACTGTCATGTTACGGTGAAAGAAAAAGTTACAAAAATTACTTTATCCGCTACTTCAGTTACCACACAGCTTTCGAAGAAAAATTACCAGCTGAGTGCTTATATTACTCCGGAAACGGCAACGAATAAAAAAGTCAACTGGTCCACTACCAATTCCAGAGTGGCTACGGTAGACAGCAACGGGTTGGTTACTTTAGTTTCTGCAGGTACGGCGTCCATTATCGCAACCTCGGACGACAATCCGGCGGTAACCGCAATCTGTAATATAACCATAGAGACTCCGGCTTCCGCCCTTACCCTGGATGATAAGACGAAAACTATGTATGTGGGTGAAACCTACAGACTGGGATATCTTATTACACCAACGAATGCGGCCAATAAGAATGTTACCTGGAGCACCTCCAATTCCTCAGTGGTAAGTGTTGACTCAACCGGCTTACTCAAAGCCAATGCAGTAGGCCAGGCCGTAATAACGGTAAAGACAGCGGACGGAAGTTTATCCGCCAGCTGCACCATTACGGTAAAACAAAAAGCCAGCGGAATATCCCTGGATGTAACGGAGCTCGAATTATACATAAATCAGAACTACGAACTGGATGTTACCATAACGCCGAATACCAGCAACGACTATACGTTAATCTGGGAATCGTCCAATACAACGGTTGCAACGGTGGATGATGACGGTGTTGTTACGGCCCGTGCTGCCGGCAAAGCGACGATTACGGTGAAAACTTCAAATGGGCTGGAAGCTCACTGCAATGTAACGGTAAAAGAGCAGGCAACCGGTTTACAGCTTAATTATAAGGAAAAAACCATTGTTATCAACGAAAAATTTACAATTAAGGCGTCTGTTGTACCAAGTTCGGCGGCAGACGAGGTGAGTTTTACATGGTCAAGTTCCAATACTTCGATAGCGACCGTTACTTCGGACGGTGTGATTACAGGTCTGAAAGGCGGAACCGCAGTCATCACCTGTAAAACCAATGATGGTAAATTTACCGAGTTTTGTATTGTTACTGTAGTAGAGAGGGTAACAAGCGTTAAATTAGACAAAACCAATTTTCCTCTTGGCTTAGGAAAGAGTTATACCTTAGTTGCAACGGTAAAAAGTAATGCGGCTACTAACCCTGCTATAAAATGGACTTCCAGTAACACCAACATTGCTTCCGTGGATTCCAACGGCAAAGTCTCAGGTAAAGCCGTCGGAACCATTACGATAACAGCAGCCGCACAGGATGGCAGCGGAGCCAAAGCCACCTGTATTGTCCGGGTTGTGAGACAGGCTACTTCCATCACGTTGAATAGGACTTCCTATACCACAGTGGAAGGAAGGACCTTTAAGCTGACCGCAACCGTAAAACCGAGTAATGCTTCCTATAAAACACTGAACTGGAGTTCCAGTGATGAAGATGTAGCCATAGTAGATTCCAATGGCAATGTTACCGCTGTAGCGGAAGGTACGGTTACAATAAAAGCTACGGCAAAAGATAACAGCGGAAAAACGGCGACCTGTTTTGTAATTGTTCAGAAAAGGACACCGGCCAACAGTGTTACCATTATCAATCAGAACCTTACTATGGTAGTAGGTGAAACAACTACCTTACAGAAAGCAATCAATCCTACTACCTCCACCGACCGGTTTACCTGGGAAACCGATAATAAAACAGTTGCCACCGTGGATTCCGCTACCGGTAAAGTAACCGCCAGGACACCGGGCATAGCGAACATTACCATAATGACGGAATCCGGTAAAACTGCTACCGCTAAGGTTACGGTGGTTGGTTTAAATACAACGAACCTGGTACTGGAACAGTATACTAATTACCGCTTAACCGTAATTGGAATAACCAGCGGCATTACCTGGGATGTGGAGGATAATGAAATAGCCGTAGTAAACAACGGACTGGTAAGTTCCCGAAGAATTGGTACTACGACGATTACCGCGACGGTAAATGGCAGACGTTTAACATGCAGGCTGCAGGTTGTAAAAATTAAATAAAGTAAGATGTATAGCAAAGATAGTAGTCTTAAAAAATAAAATATAAATAGTGATTAATAAAAAACCTCTCCGGGTATTTTGGATGAAAGTACAGATTTGTTGGATGAACCGTATATTCAATAACTGTAAAGAAACATAATATACGGGGAGGTTATTTAATTGTATTCTGTCTCCGGAATACGGATTTACGGAATAAAACCGGAGGGGAAAGAAGCGGAAATCATTACTTAATAACTGCAATGCAGCCGTTCAGCCGGACGGATATATTTACGATGAATTACCTAAAACTTATATTTATATGGAAAGTATACATGACATTTCATGTGAAGAAGAACCAAAATATATTTGCGGATTCATACATAATATGATAAAATGAAAGAGAACATATGTTTACGGAGCTTGGAGAGGCCGCCGCAGGAATTGTTTGTTATTGGAAGGCAAGCGATAGGAGGAACAAATGTTACTGAATTTACATGTTAAAAATTTTGCAATTATTGACGAAATAGACGTGACTTTTAATGACAACCTGAATATATTAACCGGCGAGACCGGAGCCGGAAAGTCCATCATTATTGGTTCCATTAATGTAGCTCTGGGTGGAAAAATATCCAAGGACATAATAAGAAAAGGGGCGGAATATGCCCTGGTGGAACTGCTGTTTCAGATTGAGGACGAGCATATATTACAGGCATTGAATTGTATGGACATACCAGCCGAAGACGGTCAGATTATCATAAGCAGAAGAATTATGAACGGCAAAAGCATCAGCAAAATTAACGGTCAGAATGTTACGGCCGGAGCGTTAAAGGAAATTGCCGGGTTCTTAATTGACATCCACGGACAGCATGAGCATCAGTCCCTGCTTTATAAAGAAAAACATTTGGATATTGTGGACCGTTATGCAAAAACGGCCATAGGTGACCTAAAAAGGCGGCTGGAAGCCGAATACAGGGAGTACATAGCCGTACATAATAAATTAAATGACTTAAAAATGGATGAAGATAAACGGCTGAGGGAAATATCCTTTTTGGAATATGAAATTAACGAAATTAAAGGCGCCGCTTTAAAAAGCGGTGAAGATGATACTCTGGCGGCCGAATACAGAAAGCTTTCCAATGCTAAAACAATTGCGGAAGGATTGAATAATGTTTATGAGTGGATGAATTATCAGATGCCGGAATCTGCCGGAAATAATATAGGCAGGACGGTGAAGCAGCTCATGAAGCTTATGGAATATGATGAATCCCTGTCCGGTTTATATAATCAGATTCTGGATATTGAGACGTTGGTAAATGATTTTAACAGGGATGTATCGGATTATGCGGCCGATATAAATCATCATGAAGAAGATTTGGCGGTAACGGAACAGCGCCTGGATTTGATAAATCATTTAAAATCCAAATACGGCGGCAGTATTGCTGATATAATAAAATATTGCGAAGAAAGCGAATATAAGCTTTCCCAATATAAAAACTATGAAGAAACCGTGGCAGACCTGGCAAAACAATTGGAACTTAAGGAAAACGAATTAAAAGTTCTTTCCGGCCAATTGTCCGACATACGCAAGGAAAAAGCCAGGGAATTGACTGCTGAAATAAAAGATGCTCTGATAGATTTAAATTTTATCGATGTCAGATTTGAGATGCTTTTTCGGCCCGTCGGACATTATACGGCCAACGGGTATGATGATGCCGAATTTTTAATATCTACCAATCCGGGCGAAGAAATAAAGCCGCTTTCCAAAGTAGCTTCCGGAGGTGAATTATCGAGAATCATGCTGGCAATTAAGTCCGTATTAGCAGATAAAGATGAAATAGAAACGCTGATATTTGATGAAATTGATGTGGGTGTAAGCGGAAGGACCGCCCAGAAGGTATCGGAAAAATTATCTGTAATTGCAGGCGGGCATCAGGTTCTGTGCATTACCCATCTGCCTCAGATAGCAGCCATGGCAGATTCCCATTACATCATTGAAAAAACTACGGACGGAATCTCTACCAGGACTTCTATAAGAAATCTTAAGGAAAAAGAGTCCGTAGATGAAATTGCAAGAATTTTAGGCGGTGCAGTAATTACCGATACGGTTATGCAGAGTGCGAAAGAAATGAAAGAATTGGCAAAAAGAACTAAAAAATACTAGTTTGAAATTGAATTAAATAGGTATACTATCAGAAGGTAATATTTCAGGATATACACTTGTTGTATATCCTGCTTTTTAAAAGCCGAAAGATGGGAGCCAAACTTATGCACAGAAAATCTGTATATCGTAAGATTCTAATTTTATTGTTATGTATAAATATTGCTGTTCTTTTATTTTTCACCTATAAAGAGTTAGATGACAGAATACCGGATAAAATCAAAATAGTGAAAGGAGAGAATGAAAATTTTGATTTTAACCTTCCGTTTAAAGGTGATTTTGTCAGTGACAATGCGGAGGTAATCAGTGTTAATAATGAAAAAGTGCCAACCGGTCAGATAAAACTGGATTTAAATAAACCCTTCACGTTAAAACTGACGGAAACCGGTGAATATGTAATAAATCTGAAATTATTCGGGTTCCTTAATTTTAAACAGGTTGAGCTGGGAGTAATTGATTCCGTAAAGCTGCTTCCCAGCGGCAATCCTATAGGTATTTATGTTGAAACAGACGGGGTTATGGTATTGGGAACCGGAGTTATCAATGCGTCGGATGGTTTGAATTATGAACCGGCCCTGAATAAATTAAAAACAGGAGATTATATCACTGCGGTTAATAATAAATCAATCCGTAACAAAGAGGAACTAATCAATGAAATCCAGAAATGCAACGGAGAGGATTTAAAAATTGATATAAGAAGAGATGATAAAGATATTCAGTATAGTATTACACCGATTAAGACGGCGGATGGTGAATATAAAATAGGCGCTTGGATCAGGGATAATACCCAGGGTATTGGTACGCTGACTTTTGTTACTCAGGATGGTGAATTCGGAGCATTAGGGCATGGTATAACGGATATTGATACAAGCCTGATAATGGAGATTAACAAAGGAGTTGTTTATTCGGCAGATATAATGACAATTATTAAAGGCAGGCAAGGTGCCCCAGGGGAATTAATCGGATTAATAAACCAAAGTGAGAAAAATAAAATAGGCGATATCATAAAAAATACGAATCAGGGAATCTTCGGTAAAATAAATGATAATTATAAAATAACAAGTAATAAAGGGTATATTTCTATCGGTTTAAAACAGGAAGTGGTACTTGGCCCTGCTACCATATTAAGCTGTGTGGGTAATGAAGTAAAAGAATACGATATTGAAATTGAAAAAATCGACTTAAACAGCAGCAGTCCAAACAAAGGCATGGTAATCCGTATTTCGGATGAGGAACTGCTTTCCGTAACCGGCGGCATTGTACAAGGAATGAGCGGCAGTCCCATAATACAGAACGGAAAGATAATCGGAGCCGTTACACATGTATTTATACAGGATTCTACCAAAGGTTACGGTACTTTTATAGAAAATATGATTATTAATCTGGAAGAGAATTAATACTATTAATATATCGACGGAAAAATAGAAAATTCTTACAATTTAGATGGAAATTCACAGCTTAAGTCTATCAATTAACAGATAAATAAATAAAAAGATATATTTTATATGTAAATAAGCCTAAAGTTATAATATTAATGTCGTAAATTGCGATAAGAAACAATTGATAATATGGGAATAAATGTATATAATTCAAATATGGTAAGTTTTTACAAACGATTCGCATATACAATTCATGGATGGTGCTAATTCCTATATTATTATGTAAAAGCCCACTATATTAGCAGATTTAATCCATTGTATTGTAAAATAAATGGCAAATAATATGGAAAATATTGACTTAAACATCAATACGAGTTATAATGTAGTACATGGTGGGCAAAATTCGTGAATTTATGTAACAATTTTATTAAGAAAGGAGGTAAAGGTAAACATTATATTTTTGCAGTAAAAAATTAAAACCGTAACAGGTAATATTTTGGGAGGAATCAAAGTGGGTAAGATTAATGTAGCAATTGTGGATGACAATGAAAGAATCGTTAAATTATTGGAAGAGATACTGAAGGGTGATTCAGACATTGAGGTTGTAGGGACCTCTGAAAATGGAATTGATGCCTTGGAGATGATAAAAGAAAAAAAACCGGATGTAGTTCTCTTAGACTTAATTATGCCCAAATTAGACGGATTGGGCGTTATGGAAAAAGTGAGATTGGATGAATCTTACAAAAAAACACCAGCGTTTATTGTAATAACAGCGATTGGACAAGAAGGAGTTACCGAAAATGCATTTGAACTTGGTGCCAGCTACTATATCATGAAACCTTTTGATAATAATATGGTATTGACCAGAATTAAACAGGTCAGAGGTGATTTACATAACAATAGATTGATTGAAAACCACCGGGTAAGTGCTTACGAAAACAAAGATGACTATAAAGAAAGAAATCTTGAGTCCGATGTTACCAATATAATACATGAAATTGGTGTACCAGCTCATATAAAAGGATATCAGTATTTAAGAGATGCAATTATGATGTCCGTAAATGATAACGAAATGTTAAATTCTATTACCAAGTTATTATATCCGTCCATTGCAAAAAGGCATAAAACCACTCCCAGCCGTGTGGAAAGAGCTATCCGTCATGCCATAGAAGTTGCATGGAGCAGAGGGAAAATGGATACCATTGATGAATTATTTGGTTATACGGTTAGTAACGGAAAGGGGAAACCTACTAATTCTGAGTTCGTAGCTTTAATTGCAGATAAAATCAGATTGGAATATAAATTAAGAGCATAATAATAACACGGAATTCAAAACCCTTGTTAGTATTAAAAGATTAGATATTATAAAGATTAGATATAAGAAAGTCTGTCTCAAAAGTAATATGAAACTTTTGGGACAGACTTATTTTCGTATAATGTGAATATAAAGTGATAATGATATAATTGTAAAATATGCGCAAAGGTTAATTTGAGGGAAACGGGGGACTGCGTGATATGGAATTGCTGTATGCCAAGGAAGCGGTAATATGCCAAAACCAGATTATGGAAAAGCGGTTTCTTTACTATTTCATTTAATATTTCCCATTATCCCATAAAATACAAAGTCTGATTCATTTTATAATAAAAGTATAAATGAATTTCTTGCATAATAAAGGAACTCCTTTGAAATAATATCTTTAGGTAACTGCTTAATGATAAAATATTTCATTCTGCATTTATCCTTATTATTTGAGTAAAAAAGGAGGACATTCAAATGAGTAACCTGTCAGAAATGGAACTGCAAAATTTAAGGCATCTTTTGCTGTTCAGCGAAACAGATAAGGAGAAATACAAAACTTATGCAGAAAATTGTACGGATCCTTATGTAAAACAGTTTTTCCAAAAAGAAGCTCAGTCATCAGAGCAAAAGAAACAAACCTTAATACAATTTCTAAAATAGGAGGATAGCATATGCAAGAACAAGTAATGGTTACGGATGCTTTAAATTCAATTAATGCAGGGTTAAAGAGCCTGGGAGATATGATAGTTCAGACGGAAAACCAGGAACTAAGGCAGACATTACAGAAGTTTCGTAACGAAGGAGAAACCTGTCAATTTGAACTGTATACAATTGCTAAAAGCAAAAATTATTATCTGCCGGGTCAAAAGGCTTCACAGGATGAAATTATGAATGTGAAAAATTTTATCAACAGTCAATCTAGTCAATCCGGAATGTCCGGTCAGTCTGGCATGTCAGGCCAATCGGGTATGTCCGGTCAGTCAGGCCAGTCTAACCAGGGCCATGGACAGATGAGATAGGACAGTCCTCTTGGAATCATACTCTTACTTATAATGCCGGTAAGAGTATGATATCCAAATTTTTTTTCCTTCTATACATTTATTTTGTAGTTTTAAAAGGAAAAAAATCCGCAGGTAATTTGCACAAATTAATATGGGAGAACTATTTAATTATGGTGATTATATTAATATTCGGTGAATTTGCATTTTCTACTTGAAATTTCAACTTAAAAAAGGTAAAATAAAATAGTGTTTGAGAAAAATTTGTCAATCATAAGAACGGATTAATAGCTGTCAAATATACATATTTTGTATCAACAGCTTTTTAGTTGTGTAAAAGCATGACAGTGTATTATAAAAATTAACAATTAGGAGGAATTACAACATGGCAGTTAAAGTGGCAATTAATGGTTTTGGACGTATCGGACGTCTTGCATTCAGACAAATGTTTGGTGCTGAAGGATATGAAATCGTTGCAATTAATGATTTAACGAATCCTAAAATGCTTGCTCATTTATTAAAATATGATTCAGCACAAGGAAGATATGCAAAAGCTGATACGGTAGAAGCGAAAGAAGATTCGATTGTAGTGGACGGAAAGGAAATTAAAATTTATGCACAAAGAGATCCGAAAGATCTTCCATGGAAAGATCTTGGTGTAGATGTGGTACTGGAATGTACCGGTTTCTTTGTGTCCAAAGCTAAATCACAGGCTCATATTGATGCGGGCGCTAAAAAAGTAGTTATTTCCGCTCCGGCAGGTAATGATCTTCCGACAGTTGTATACAGCGTTAATGAAAAAACTTTAAAACCTGATGACACGATTATTTCAGCGGCTTCCTGTACAACTAACTGTTTAGCTCCTATGGCTGATACTTTAAATAAATTAGTTCCAATTCTAAAAGGTTTTATGACAACAATTCATGCATATACCGGTGATCAGATGACTCTTGACGGACCTCATCCCAAAGGAGATTTAAGAAGAGCACGTGCCGCGGCTGTTAATATTGTACCTAACTCAACAGGTGCTGCCAAAGCAATCGGATTAGTAGTTCCTGAGTTAGCAGGTAAACTGGACGGTTCCGCACAGCGAGTTCCGGTTCCGACAGGCTCCACCACGGAATTAGTTGCGGTATGCGACGGTAAAGTAACAAAAGAAGATGTGAATGCAGCTATGAAAGCAGCCCAATCCGCTTCTTTCGGATACACGGAAGAAGAACTGGTGTCTTCCGATATTATCGGTATTAATTACGGTTCGTTATTTGATGCAACCCAGACAAGGGTAACGGATCTTGGTAACGGACAGACTCTTGTTAAAATAGTTTCCTGGTATGACAATGAAAATTCATATACCAGCCAGATGGTAAGAACGATTAAGTATTTTGCAGAATTAAAATAAATAATTAATATAATTTATATTGATCCTATCATGGGTCCGGTCTTTGTAAATTAAGTCGAGGAACGTTTACCGAACCCTCCTTGGCTGTAAAATGACAGACCGGGCTCATTTTAATTTAAGATAGCCCCAGGCTGTAAATGGTAAAATGAAAGGAGTCACACAATGCTTAATAAAAAATCGGTAGATGATATTAATGTAAAAGGGAAAAGAGTATTAGTAAGATGTGATTTTAATGTTCCGTTACAGGAAGGAAAAATAACGGACGAAAACCGTCTTGTAGCGGCACTTCCAACCATTAAAAAATTAATCGGGGACGGCGGCAAGATTATTCTTTGCTCCCATCTTGGTAAACCCAAGGGAGAACCCAAACCGGAATTATCTTTAGCACCGGTTGCCGTAAGATTAGCCGAATTACTTGGACGGCCGGTAACTTTTGCCGCAGATGCCAACGTAGTAGGTGAAAATGCAAAAGCTGCCGTATCAGCAATGAAGGAGGGAGAGGTGGTTCTTCTTGAAAATACCCGTTACAGAGCGGAAGAAACCAAAAATGTGGATACTTTCAGCGAAGACCTGGCTTCCCTTTGCGATATATTTGTTAATGATGCCTTTGGTACGGCCCACAGGGCGCATTGCTCCAACGTAGGCGTAACGAAATACGTAAATACTGCAGTAGTCGGTTACTTAATGCAGAAGGAAATTGATTTCCTGGGTAATGCGGTAAATAACCCGGAAAGACCTTTTGTAGCTATTTTAGGCGGCTCCAAAGTATCCAGCAAAATATCTGTTATAAACAATTTACTGGATAAAGTTGATACCCTGATTATCGGCGGCGGCATGGCCTATACTTTCATGAAGGCATTGGGGGAAGAAGTGGGTAATTCCTTATTGGAAGCCGACTATCTTGATTATGCGAAGGAAATGATAGATAAGGCTGAGAAGAAAGGAGTTAAGTTATTAATTCCTGTTGACACGGTAGTAGCGAAAGAATTTTCCAATGATTCAGACTATAAAACCGTAGGCCGCGGCGAAATCGAGGCAGGATGGCAGGGGCTTGATATCGGCGAAAAGACCTGCAATTTATACGCAGATGCAATTAAAAATGCTAAGACTGTTGTTTGGAACGGACCTATGGGAGTTTTTGAATTCTCCAACTTTGCAAAGGGTACTATTGCGGTAGCAAAAGCTTTGGCAGACATAGATGCAACTACTATTATCGGCGGCGGTGATTCCGCAGCAGCAGTTAATATCTTAGGCTTTGGAGATAAGATGACACATATTTCTACCGGCGGCGGTGCTTCTCTTGAATTCTTAGAAGGAAAAGAACTTCCCGGCGTAGCGGCAGCAAACGATAAATAATATCGGAATTATTAATTCAGGGACAGGTAACTGTTTTATAACTTACCGTCCCTTTCTGAATGATTTAGGATAGAAAACCCGTCAATAAGAACATATTTATCTCAATGTAAAGGAGAATTACTATGCGTAAGAAAATAATTGCAGGTAACTGGAAGATGAATAAAACCCCCAGTGAAACTGTTACATTAATCGATGAATTAAAACCTTTGGTGGCAACGGATGAGGCAGATGTTGTTTTTTGCGTGCCGGCTGTTTCTTTAACAACTGCAATAGAAGCTGCTAAAGGTTCCAATATTCAAATTGGTGCCCAGAATATGTATTACGAAGAAAGCGGTGCATATACCGGTGAAGTAGCGCCTGGCATGCTAACTGACATTGGGGTTAAATACGTTATCGTCGGACATTCCGAAAGAAGAGAATACTTTGCGGAAACTGACGTAACGGTTAATAAAAAGGTATTAAAAGCTTTTGAACATGGTATAACCCCTATTATCTGCTGCGGTGAATCCCTTACTCAAAGGGAACAGGGAGTTACCATTGATTTCATACGCCAGCAGATTAAAATTGCATTTTTAAATGTAACGCCTGAACAGGCCAAGACAGCGGTAATTGCCTATGAACCAATCTGGGCAATCGGAACCGGCAAGGTAGCCACCGCCGGCCAGGCACAGGAAGTCTGCAAAGCTATACGCGACTGTATAGCGGAAATCTATGGCGATGCTGCGGCAGTCGCTATCCGTATTCAATACGGCGGCAGTGTTACCGCTGACAGTGCGGCAGAATTATTTTCACAGCCGGATATTGACGGAGGCCTGGTAGGCGGTGCAAGCTTAAAACCGGATTTTGGCAGGATAGTTAACTATAAATAATAACATAACGGACATAATTTTTGACATCCGGCAGCTTCTGAATATATTTGACCTGTTACAGAAGAAGGAAGTCATATGATTATTACATCTTAAATAAGGTGCATAGCCTTATTTGAGAATTTCGCGATAATATAATTTTATTATATTAATCTGCGCATCGAGATAAAGGAGTAAGCAGAATGAGTAAAAAACCTACGGTATTAATGATATTGGACGGATATGGCTTGAATGAAAAAGAGGAAGGAAATGCGGTACGGTTAGCCGATACCCCGGTTATGGACAGACTGATAGCGGAGTATCCGTATGTCAGGGGCTATGCCAGCGGTATGGCGGTCGGTCTTCCGGAAGGGCAGATGGGCAATTCTGAGGTAGGGCATCTGAATATGGGTGCAGGAAGGATTATTTATCAGGAACTGACCAGAATTACAAAGGAAATCCAGGACGGTGATTTCTTTAAAAATAAAGCGTTATTGCAGGCATTGGAAAATTGTAAAAAACAGGGAAGCAATTTACACCTGTACGGCCTGCTTTCAGACGGCGGTGTCCACAGCCATATCACACACCTATACGGCCTGTTGGAAATGGCTAAGAAAGAAGGAATAAAAAATGTTTTTGTACATGCCTTTTTAGACGGCAGGGATACGGCGCCTACTTCCGGAAAAGGATATGCGGAAGCCTTAACTGCTAAAATGAAAGAATTGGGTATTGGCAAAATTGCAACGGTAATGGGCCGTTATTATGTAATGGACCGTGACAACCGGTGGGACAGAGTAGAAAAAGCATTCCGTGCCATGGTTATGGGAGAAGGCCAAACGGCAGAGAACGGCGTGGCTGCAATCCAGAAATCCTATGATTCCGATGTCAATGATGAATTTGTTATACCAACCGTAATTGTGGAGGATGGTAAGCCGGTGGCTACAATTAAGGAAAATGATTCCGTTATTTTCTTTAACTTCAGACCGGATCGGGCAAGAGAAATAACAAGAGCTTTCTGTGATGATGATTTTACCGGATTTAAAAGAAAAAAAGACAGGATAGCTTTAACTTATGTATGCTTTACCGAATATGACGTTACGATTCCTAATAAAATCGTGGCTTTCCATAAAGTTTCCATAGATAATACTTTCGGACAGTTTTTGGCAGCTAACGGATTGAAACAATTAAGACTTGCGGAAACGGAGAAATATGCACACGTGACCTTTTTCTTTAACGGCGGAGTTGAAGTTCCTAATGAGGGGGAAGAAAGAATCCTGGTTAACTCTCCCAAAGTTGCTACTTATGATTTAAAACCGGAAATGAGCGCATATGAAGTGGCTGAAAATTTGGTGGAAGCCATAAAGTCCTTGAAATACGACGTAATTATCGTTAATTTTGCCAATCCGGATATGGTTGGACATACGGGTATTAAAGAAGCAGCAATAAAAGCGGTGGAAGCTGTTGATAAGTGTGTTGGTATGGCTTACGATGCTTTATTATCCGTTAACGGCCAGATGTTTATCTGTGCCGACCATGGTAATGCGGAGCAATTAATCGATTATGAAACCGGTGAGCCCTTCACTGCCCATACCATTAACGAGGTTCCATTTATTTTAGTTAACTATGATAAGGCTTATGCCTTAAAAGAGGGCGGCTGTTTAGCAGATATTGCGCCTACCTTAATTGAGATGATGGGATTGAAGCAACCGGAAGAAATGACCGGCAAATCCCTGCTTCTTAAAAAGTAACGGGGAGTACTTAACGTATTATTAAGACCGGATAACATTTCCTCTTATGCCTGTGTCTAGGAAAACGCCTTTTTACTCCGGGATTATTCCTTTCCTGTGTTTTTCCTGGTGCCTGTACAAAAAATAGTTGAAATCTGTGGTAATATATGATAAGATTATTATTGAAGCTTTAGGAGGTGCAGTAATGGATATTTTAAAAGTGATCATAACAATCATATATGTTCTGGTTTGTTTAGCATTAGTGGTTGTTGTGTTAATGCAGGAAGGCAAATCAGCGGGATTAACAGGAGCGATTAGCGGTATGGCCGATACCTATTGGGGTAAGAACAGAGGCCGTTCTATGGAAGGTACTTTGGAGAAATTTACAAAGTTCCTTGCGGCAACTTTTATTGTTCTTTCCATAGTACTTAATTTAATTTAAATTATGACTTAATGAAAGCATTCTGTATTTTACAGGGTGCTTTTTAATTTATATAAAAGCAAAGCGTGTTTTTTACCGCCTTGGAACTACATCATTTCAGTTACTAGAATCCAAAAGGTTTTCATAAAATGCATACCGCCCAGCTAATATATAGTGTTATAAAATTAATGTATTAATTAAAGGAGAATTATGGTATACTACATTGTAAATGGAGCTTAGGTATCTGAACACGTAATAGTCTGCGAGAATTAAACCGCAGTATCTGAACGTATGCATAAATTTCATTTTTAAACCATAAGGGTTTAAAAATAATGGAGGCAGAATGGATAAAGTGATTTTGGACGAAAAGAAGAAAATTATACTGGAATTTATAAATAGCAAGGATTATCAGCCTATGAAATTAAAGGAGATAGCCAATGTTTTACAGGTTCCACGCAATGAAAAGCAGGATATGAAAAAAGTCCTGGAAAGTTTGCTGGGTGACGGTAAAATTGAAGTAGATACAAAAGGCAGGTACCGATTGGCAGATGCGAATACCAGGACCGGTATTTTTTCCGGAACCCAGAGAGGATTTGGATTCGTTATTGTGGAAGAAGAGGAAGAGGATATCTTCATACCTGAGAATGCAACCAGAGGAGCCCTCCATAATGACAAGGTTCTGGTCAGTTTAAAAACCGACAGGACGGGGAAAAGGAAGGAAGGAGAGATTATCCGGATTCTGGAAAGAAGCACCAGTACCGTAGTCGGAACTTTTGAGAAAAGTAAGAACTATGGTTTTGTCATAGCGGATAATCAAAAATTCGGAAAAGATATTTTTATTCCGAAGGAGCACACCAAGGGAGCCGTAACCGGCCATAAGGTTGTTGTTAAAATTACGGATTTCGGAAACCAGGACAAAAATCCGGAAGGAAAGGTTACGGAAATCCTGGGGCATATGAATGATCCGGGAGTGGATATTATATCCGTCATTATGGCATATAACCTGCCGGTGGAATTTCCGGAGGAAGTTATGCATCAGGTGGAAACCATCCGGGATGTGGTAACAGAAAAAGATATGGAAGGCAGAAAAGATATCAGAAATCTTCCTACGGTTACCATTGACGGTGAAGATGCCAAAGACCTGGATGATGCCATAACGATTTCAAAGGAAGGAAATATCTATCATCTGGGAGTGCATATAGCCGATGTAACCAACTATGTCACGGAAAACACTCCTCTGGATAAAGAAGCATTAAAGCGGGGCACCAGCGTATATCTGGTTGACCGTGTAATCCCAATGCTGCCTCACAAGCTCTCCAATGGTATCTGTTCTCTTAATGCCGGTGAGGACCGCCTGGCCTTAAGCTGTTTTATGGATATCGATGAAAAAGGAAATGTGCTGGGACATGAAATTGCGGAAACGGTTCTTAAGGTAGACCGCAGAATGACCTATACCAGTGTGAAAAAAATACTGGATGACCAGGATGAAAAAGAAAAAAAAGAATACGAAGAATTGGTTCCCATGTTCGAATTAATGTCAGAACTTGCGGATATTCTCAGGGAGAAAAGAAGAAAAAGAGGCTCTATTGATTTTGATTTTCCCGAGAGTAAAATCCGTCTGGATGAAACAGGTCATCCAGTTGAAATAAAGCCATATGACAGGAATAAAGCAACGAAAATCATAGAAGATTTTATGCTGATAGCCAATGAAACCATAGCGGAGGATTTTTTCTGGCAGGAAATACCCTTTGTTTACCGGAGCCATGAGAATCCGGATTCCGATAAGATAAAACAGCTGGGCATATTTATCAATAATTTTGGTTACAGCATTAAAATAAGCCATGATGAGATTCATCCCAAAGAACTTCAGAAGTTATTATTAAAAATAGATAATACGCCCGAGGAAGCATTAATCAGCCGCTTAACCCTGCGTTCCATGAAACGGGCCAAATATACTTCCGCCAGTGAAGGGCATTTCGGTTTGGCCACCAGATATTATTGTCATTTTACTTCTCCCATCCGCAGGTATCCGGATTTGCAGATTCACAGAATCATTAAGGAAAATCTGCGGGGAGGTCTAAATGAGAAGCGGCTGAACCACTATAATAAAATTCTGCCGGACGTGGCAAGGCAGTCAAGTAATACCGAACGGCGTGCGGACGATGCGGAGCGTGAGGTGGATAAATTAAAAAAAGTGGAGTATATGAGTGATCATATCGGTGAAATCTTTGAAGGTGTAATCTCCGGAATAACCAATTGGGGGCTGTATGTTGAACTTCCCAATACGGTGGAGGGGATGGTCCGGGTATCGGAGATGCAGGATGATTACTACATTTATGATGAGGAGCATTATACCATGATGGGGGAACATACCAGAAAGACCTATAAGTTAGGGGAAAAAGTTCTGGTAGAGGTGTTGGCGGCTGATAAGCTGCTTAAGACCGTTGACTTTGCATTTGCAGAGCCGGAAAAAGAGCAGTAACAGATATATTGGGAGGAATTATGGCAAAAGAAAATATTAAAATGATTGCCAATAATAAAAAGGCAAGATTTGATTATTTTATAGAAGAGACCTTTGAAGCCGGAATTGCGCTTCACGGTACGGAAGTAAAATCGCTGCGTATGGGCAAATGCAGCATTAAGGAATCCTATATACGGATTGAAAATGGTGAAGTCTTTATTTATAACATGCATATCAGCCCATACGAGAAAGGCAATATATTTAACAAGGACCCGATGCGTATTAAAAAATTATTATTGCATCATTATGAAATTAATAAAATAATGGGTAAAGTGGCACAAAAAGGCTATACGGTTGTGCCGCTGACCGTGTACTTAAAAGGGAGCCTGGTAAAAGTAGAGATTGGTTTGGCCAGAGGAAAGAAACTCTATGATAAGAGAGAAGACATAGCAAAAAAGGATCAGAGAAGAGAAGCGGAGAGGGATTTTAAAGTCAAAAATCTGTACTGAGAATAGTAAATTAACCAAATAAAGAAAGATAGTCTCTGACTAATACGCCGGCAAAATCTCCGGTTCGATTTATCAGCAGACTATCTTTTATATGCTGGAAATAATGCACTAGAAATTACATATAAAGTGACAGCCTAGTAAAGTAACAGTCTAGAGCTTGCCGGTAAGCTATGGAATATCTTTAATCCTTTGTGAATTTATTATATTTTGTGGGCTGATACGGCAACCACAGGACCCGCATTTAAAAATACAATACGGAAATTTTTATTTAATAATTTATCCAGAGTGCAGCCAGGTTTTTTTACCACCAGCTCGGTAATTCCAAACTGTCCATTGTCACAGTAGCATATTTTTATTCCGTCTATAAACGGGTTGCACTCATTGCCAAAGACGACCTTTAAGCACTCAAATTTTTTCAGGCAAAATTCTTCCACCCGAAAAACACACCCGATTTTATCGCCGGATCTAACAGACACTACCACAGTTAAATCTGAACAGGTATTATTCAGAAATTCCTTTATTCCATCCATCCGGGACCTCCTAATACAGAATTACATAATTTAATAGTTATATATCGATTGATTTTCATTCGCAATTTGGGCTGTCTCCCTGCATAAATCACTCTTCCCGGTAAAACTGATTAACAATCCCGTTCCACATATAATCTGCAATCATTAAGGAATAATATTCGATAAAAGTATATTGATATACATCGGAGGCATACTGCCGGGTGTATCTTTTCTGTGCTTCATCTTCAGTCATATTCAGGTAGTTATAAAATAAGTTCTGCAAAGTCTTATAGTCCCAATAAGGATTTAACTGTGACAGCAGCAGACTGATCCGATCGGCATTTTTCTTCCAGTTATCTTCGGCAGTAACCGTGGACTGTCCTGCATTGATGTCGTCAATTATCTGAATGATATAGGTTATCTGTTCTCTTAACAGATTCTCAAATTCGAGAGCGGAATTATTATTATAATAAATTTTTAATACATTATAGAAATCTATAGGAACTTCATAAAGTCTGTTTGTTACGACTTCTAAATCATCTAAACCGGCTGTTTTACTGACTATATAGAATCTGGTCCACAAAGAATACTGGTTCCAGAGCTGTCTTAAAACATTTCTGAGATCTTCACGGGAATAATACCCTGCTGTGTTAGTCGTACTATCCATTTGGGGAATCCTTTTCCAGGCTTATATTTATAAGATATGAAAAAGGGAATTTAATAGTGCATCCATGGTATGTTTTTCTGTAAATCTGCATTGGACAGGCAATTTTTTCTATACACGGCATATATTAATATGATACTATAAAATAGAATGGATTGAGACAAATGGGACATGGTATGTCACATGCCGAATATGAAAAAATAATCAGCGATGCGGTAAGAGAGCATTGTAATAACGGGGGTTCACTTTTAAATATAGCACTTAATAATATTAAAAAAGAATATGTCTATGAATTTGATTATACCTATCCGGAAGATATGAAGAAAAATCTGATTGACAAGGCACATCAGGCCATGCAAAACGGAAAAGAGCTGCCGGAAGGCATCCGTCTTACTAAAGTGATATTCAGAAATTAACCGGAATCTAAGGATTTTTTTATTAATATTTCAGTATTGAATTTATTTTAGGTTAATGGTAATATTTTAAATATAATATAAAAGTGAACTAGGCAAAGGTGCGGAATTATTCCGTTCCTTTTTTCTTTGTTATTTTGTCATTGCTGTTGCCCTATAAGACCGGCCGATACGTAAGCTTTGCTGAAAGCAGTGCGGGTTAAATTATATTCACAATCGGGAAAGGAGAATAAAAAATGCCTGTATATATCAATTTATCCGAAACAAAATATGGGATTCTGGAAGGAATATCCTCAGTTGAACTATATGATAACGGAAAAATAAAAGAATGCTCCGTCAATAAAAAAAATGTACTTAATACCCCTGCCGGCCCTCTGACACCCCAATATAGGGATGACGGTGCAAGGAATAAATATATAAATGCCTTATCCTTTTATAAGAACGGGAATATTAAAAAAATTGCCCTGCAAAAGCAGAGTATTGTAGAATCAGGAATTGGCCTCATGAAAGCGGAACTTATAACCTTTTATGAAAGCGGAAAAATTAAAAGAGTATTTCCGCTTAATGGGAAAATAACCGGTTACTGGACGGAGGATAATGAATATGAGCTTGCCGAACCCCAGGAATTTATTCTTCCTTTCGGCAATTTTAAAAAGAAAATAATTAACGTTTTGTTTTATGAAAACGGAAACATAAAAAGCATTACATTATGGCCGAAAGAGTTGGCAAAGCTGAACACACCGGCAGACAAGCTATATATACATTACGGTCTTTGCCTGTATCCGGATGGAAGCCTGAAGTCTTGTGAGCCTGCATTCCCGGTATTGATTGACACTGTTATCGGCAAAATAACAGCCTTTGACGTAAATGCCTCCGGTATTAACGGAGATATAAATTCCTTGAACTTTAATGAAAACGGCGGTATAAAATCCGTTATAACCTCTACGGACAGTATTGAAGTCACAGGAAAAAACGGTGAAACACGCCGGTTCGAACCGGTATTAAGGCCAGGTATGCCGGATGAAGCAGGGATGGATATTATACCGTTAAAAGTTGAATTTTATGAGAATAGAATAAAAATAAATGAAAATAATGAATATGTATTTGGAATAAGGGATTACAGCTTTACCATTATAAATAAACCATTAAAAATATTCAGCAAATGCAGTAACTGTTCAGGCTGCAACGGATGTTAAGAAATGTACATAGGAGGAGCCAGCAGCATTGCCACTGGCCTTATGAAAAAAATATATTAACAAGGTGTGTAAACTATTATTTTTATGGTTATATTATAATGTTCATATATGTATACAATTTGAATGTTTCTTTAAAATAATGTGAATTTTTATTGTTTTTTAATATATTTGAATATTATGTAGTTTATTTACAATTTATTGTTTTTTATTTTATTATGAAAGTAATATGAAAAGCTGAATGCTGGCTGAGATTATATTTATTTACAAAAGGAGGAATTACTATGAAAATCAGTGCAAGAAATCAATTAAAAGGGAAAATAGAAAGTATTAAAGAAGGGGCAGTTAATGCATTTGTCGTTATTGATATCGGTGGAGGGAATAAAATAAGTGCAACGATATCAATCAATGCTCTTAAAGAGCTTGATTTAAAGGCAGGCAAAGACGCTTATGCGATTATTAAGGCTACATCAGTAATGGTTGGTATCGACGGAGAATAAAAAAAGTGCTGTAAACGGTTTTTTAAGTTTACAGCACTTTGTCTTTTCTCCTTGATAAACGAAACTGCGTTTATCTGATTATTTAAATCCCCGGCTCATACAACCGGGAATAAAATACAGCAAGTGGAGCTGAGGGGAATCGAACCCCTGTCCGAAAGCCCATTCATTGCGGCATCTCCCATTACAGTCAATCATTTTGCATTCCCTCTGTCTAACGCCGGTTGACAGGCTTTAGATTTTGGTAGCTTCATAAATTCTTTTATCTTCTCAAAGCTTTGAAGACAAAGTGCCTTGCTGATTTGATGCCGGAGTCTTAAACCGCAAGAATTTTAAGTCCGACAGCTGCCATTAGGCAGCGTACGCTAAATTATCGTCTGCGTTTAAATTTAATTCTAAGTTGATGACGCGGTCCTAGTCCGCGAATGGCTTCCGCAACTTCAAAACCCCCGTCGAAACCAGTACAACCCCCTAATATATTTGTTTGGTTGCTTATATCTGTTATAAATACAATTAAAATTAACAGAATATAAATGGTTCACAGACGTTTCGTGAATTATATACATATAGTATAACCCATATTTGTGTCTAAATTGTGTCTAAAAAAATTTTTTATTTAATTAATCAAAAGATACTAACAAATTAAATAGGTAGAAAATTGACTGATTACCTGCGATATGGTAATATGGAACAGGGTTGGGACACATTAAGAAATACATAGAAATATAATATATTTGGAGGAAATGATATGAAAAAAGCAGCAGAAATCATTCTTATTCTGACAATAGGAATGACATTACTGACGGGATGTTCCAAGGTAGAGCAATTTTCGGAACCGGAAAAAGGAGAGACAGTAGCTGAAATTGTAATAAAGGATTATGGTTCGGTTTATGTTAAATTTTTTAAGGATGAAGCTCCGAAGGCTGTTGAAAACTTTACTACCCATTCAGAAGAAGGTTATTATAACGGATTGACTTTCCACAGGGTAATTAATGACTTTATGATTCAGGGCGGTGACCCGTCCGGAACGGGAAGAGAAGGAGAAAGTATCTGGGGAGACAAGTTTGAAGATGAATTTTCCGATAGCCTGCATCCCTACAGAGGCGCCTTATGCATGGCTAATGCAGGGCCTGATACCAATGGCAGCCAATTTTTTATAGTGCAGGCCAAAGAGACTTATGACAAAGATACACTAACGGTATTGGGACGGAATACAGGAGTTGAGTTTAGTGATGAGGCTGTCACTAAATACGGTGAAGTCGGAGGAACCCCCTGGCTTTACAGACAGCACACCGTATTCGGACAGGTTTATGAAGGACTGGATGTCTTGGATGCCGCGGCAGCAGTAGAAACAGATGGAGATGACAAACCGGTTAAGGATGTAATAATCGAAGAAATAAAGGTATTTCAATATGAGGAAGAATAGAAAATAAGATATTACCGGCAATTGATAAAAAGCCTGTAACTTATCTGAAATAATCATTCGTAATGCAGTACCGGCAAAAGGACTTAAGGACAGGAGCATGTAAAATGAGAGAGAAGGGACGAATAACCGGCGGCTATCTTTTTAGTTCGGATAAAGATTACAGCGATGCCAATGAAGAGCAGGAATCCATTCATATTCTGCGGGCCAAAACGGATCTCTCCAATCCGAGAACTGCGTTAAAGCTTTACAATAAGCTGGTTGAAAACCGGACCTTTCATACTGTAATCGGATTTGTTTTTTTAAAAGAACTTCAGGACACTATTCTTAATTCTGGAATCGTAAAAGCAGAAGAGCTGGACGGGATTTATATACCGGCACAGGCCGGCAACAATGAAGTAAATGCGTCGGTTCTGGAAAAATATAAGCTTTTAACGGAAAGACAGAAGGTACGCGGCAGAAATTCCAGAATCATTAATCTGTTTTTAGTATTTACCATATTTATCATGATAATGATAGCCTTGTACACAGATAAAACAAAATATGCTGAGCTTGAAAATAAAGTAATTGACCGATATTCAGTCTGGGAAGAGGAATTAAATAACAGGGAACAGAGACTTATGAAACGGGAAGAAGCTTTGGAACAGCCATGAAGCCGGAATTGATAAAAATTCTAAGGATAAAACATACTTTTTTCATAAATAATTGTTATAATATTGAGAAAGGCGAGCATATTAAATTAACGAAGTATGTCTGCAGGATTAGCACTTATGTTAAGTCATATACATAAGTCATATTCCCTGACCGGTACTATTGTTTATGATAGGAGGCATATTTATGGATAAGTTAAAAGTTCTTGTTGTTGATGATGAAAGCAGAATGAGAAAATTGGTCAAGGATTTTTTGAGTAGAAAAAATTTTGATGTATTGGAAGCTGAAAACGGGGAACAGGCAGTAGATATCTTTTTTGAAAACAAGGAGATTGCACTGATTATACTGGACGTTATGATGCCTAAAATGGATGGATGGCAGGTATGCCGTGAAATAAGACAATATTCCAAGGTGCCCATTATCATGTTAACAGCAAAAAGTGATGAAAAGGATGAATTGCTCGGGTTTGAACTAGGGGTGGATGAGTACATATCGAAGCCCTTCAGCCCGAAGATTTTGGTAGCGCGTGCGGAAGCAATTTTAAGAAGGGCGAATGCTCTGGAAGAAGAAATTATGGAAGTTGGCGGCATTGTTTTGGATAAAGCTGCGCATCAGGTTAAAATCGACGGACAGAATATAGATTTAAGTTTTAAGGAATTTGAACTTTTAACCTATTTTATAATGAATGAAGGGGTGGCCCTGTCCAGGGAAAGGATACTGAATAACGTATGGAATTACGATTATTTTGGTGATGCCAGAACCATCGATACCCATGTTAAGAAGCTCAGAAGCAAAATGGGACCGAAGGGGGATTTTATTAAAACTATATGGGGGATGGGGTATAAATTTGAGGTAGAAGAATGAAACTTAAGTTTAAGAATATAGCGAACCGATGTTCTGTCCGCGTTAAATTAACCTTTACCCTTACGTTTATAATTGTATTGATTATATTCAGCTTGTGGTTTTTAAACAGGACCTTCCTGGCCGATTATTATCTTCAGAGTAAAATTAATACGTTGGGAAAAACTTACGATGAAATCAATAATATTTTCAAAAAAAGTACGGATAGGTCTACTATTTCCAAACAGGATAATTTAAAAATTGAAAGGCTGATTGAGAACCGTGACGTAAGCGTGTATATTTTAGCTACTTCAAAATGGTTTAACCAGTTTGAATGGGTGTCTCCTTACGATGAAGAGGGGAACCTGAAGGAGCGCTATGCACAAATACAGGAAATTATTAAAAACTATATTTTCAATGAAATGAATCCGGATATCAAATCCAAGAATTGGCTGATAAGTACGGACAACTATGATATTTTCAATACGTTTGATCCAAGGATTGAATCCAACTATGTGGATTTAATCGGTAATCTGGAAGGCGGAAATATAGTTTTTATCAGAACCAATCTGGAAAGCGTAAAGGAAAGTGTGGAAGTAGCCAATAAACTTTTGGCCTATGTTGGGATGATTTCCGTTGTTGTTGCAACGGTTATTATGTTTTATGTCAGTAGAAAATTTACAAAGCCCATACTTCAGCTGGCCGGAATATCCAAAAAAATGAGTGATTTGGACTTTGACATAAAGTATGAGGTTACAACCCAAGATGAAATCGGGGAATTAGGCAGCAGCATCAATATATTATCCGAAAAATTGGAAAAAAACATATCGGAATTAAAAAGTGCAAACAATGAGCTGCTGTCGGATATCCAGAATAAAATACAGATTGATGAAATGAGAAAGGATTTCTTATCCAATGTAACCCATGAACTAAAAACGCCCATTGCCTTAATACAGGGGTATGCAGAAGGCCTGAAAGATAACATCAATGAAGATGCGGACAGCCGGGATTTCTACTGTGAGGTAATCATTGACGAAGCAAAAAAAATGAACCAGATGGTTAAGAAATTGTTATCCTTAAATCAAATTGAATCGGGAAATAGTCAGGTTAATATTGAACGTTTTGATATTGTACCCCTAATCCGCTCCGTATTGGATTCAACAGAAATCCTGTTTAGGCAGAAGGGAGTACTTCTGCATTTTGAGCATTCGGAACCAATCTATGTCTGGGCTGATGAATATATGGTGGAAGAAGTTGTCACCAATTATATCAGCAATGCGCTTAATCATGTGGACGGAGCTAAGATCATTGAGATAAAGCTTATCAAACGGGAAGATGTGCTGCGTGTTGCCGTATTTAATACGGGTACCAATATACCGGATGAAGATATTGATAAAATATGGATTAAATTTTATAAGGTGGATAAAGCCAGAACCAGGGAATATGGCGGAAGCGGAATCGGATTATCCATAGTAAAAGCGATTATGGCATCCTTAAATCAGGAATGCGGTGTAATAAATCATGAAACAGGGGTTGAATTCTGGTTTGAATTGGACGCTAAGACTGGCTGATGCCATAGAGCTAAAAACATCACACCGCTCTGAACGCCCCGCTTTGCGGTATACTGCGGCATAAGCATTTTTCAAACACAGGAAATGATGTTTTGTTTGGAATGAGAAATATTTCACAATTTAAAAGATTAGGATTGCCGATTGATACATTTAGTGGTATTATGTAGATGGGTTGTAAAGATTTCTACAGGAGGATAAATGGGTGAGGAAACTTTTCTTTTTAATAACGGCAATCTGCGGACTAATATTGACAGGCTGTACCCAGTTGGTTGAAATAAACGAACAGCAAAGTAATGTATTGGCTGAATATATGGCCGGAACAGTCTTAAGATATGATAAAAATTATAAGGAAGCTTTGATATACCCGGATACGGCTGAAACCGGTGAAACGGAAGAGATTAGTGAAACGGTTGCAGTGACTTATGATGTAGAGGATAATACCGTCCCGGAAGTTTCCGGGCAATCGGGGGATAAGGTTGCTCCTTCTGAAGATTTGCAAAACGGCAATACCATAAGCCTGGAAAATATGTTTAAAGAGGCTTTAAATGAAAATTTCAGTATTACGTATACCGGCTATAAATTTTATGAAAGTTATCCGGTAGAAAATGATTTCTTTACTTTAGAGGCAACAAATGGTAAACAATTATTAGTCATAACATTTGATGTGGAAAATACTGCCGTAAAGACAAAAAGTCTTGATTTAAGAAACTATAATTTACAATATCGGTTAACGAATAGGAAGGATTTTGTATTAAATCCCATGATGACACTGTTGTTTAATGATATACAGTATATAAATCTCGGAATTGCTGCTGGTGAGACTCAAAAAGCCGTAATTTTATTTGATGTATCAAAGGATATTGATATGTCAGATATGATGCTTACCATAACGAAGGAAGATAAAACTGTACTTTTAGATTTAAATCAATAATATTTCCAAAGGAGCAGAACGATGATTTATGTAGAGAAGAAAAGGACAAAGTTCCTGGCCCTGCCATTTTGTTTTACTACTTATACCATTTCCGATGAAAAGATTACAATTACAAGCGGTTTTTTAAGTATTACCATCGATGAGGCATATATGTATAAAGTGCAGGATGTTAAGCTGACCAAAAGCTTTATGGAAAGAATATTCAAGCTGGGAACAGTGACTTGCTATACTGGAGATACGACCCATCCGGAATTAAAATTATTGCATATCAAGAATGCAAATGTCATTAAAGATTTCCTTATGAATGCCTCGGAAGAAGCAAGAAGGAAGAGAAGAACGCTGCATACTATGGATATCGATAATTCCGAGACGGTCGGTATTGAATAAAGAGCGGTAAGGACGAGCCAGATATAGAGGTTGGCTTGTCCTTTCTTATCTTATAGGAAATTTGCTCCTATAAGATAAAAAGGACTCCGCTTTGGAGCGCACTGCGGCGGATTGGAAT
>DBEP01000114.1:0-207 GCA_002294045.1 Lachnoclostridium sp. UBA903
TATATCATACTTATATCCTGGGCATTTACAACGGTATTTCCGTTTGTATGGGTAATCAATAATTCCTTTAAGCCGTCCGGAGAGGTTGTAAACAGTTCGTTTTCGTTGCCGAAGGAATTCACTCTAGATAATTATGCAAATGCTTTTAATAAACAAAATATATTGGTTTCCTATAAAAACAGTTTTATTATATCCGGCAGTGTAACT
>DBEP01000114.1:262-31356 GCA_002294045.1 Lachnoclostridium sp. UBA903
TATTATATCCGGCAGTGTAACTCTTTCTGTAATGATATTATCCGCTATGATGGCTTTTGCACTTACCCGCTACAATTTCAGAGGGAAAGCGTTTCTGTATTCTTTACTTGTATCAAGTCTTATGTTTCCTGCCTTTTCAACCATCATCCCGGTATTTAAAATGATGACCCGTATGGAACTGCTGAATAATCCCTTAAGTGTAATCCTGCCCCAGGTTGCGGGAAATTTAAGCTTTGCCACCATTGTCATGATGGGATTTTTAAGAGGACTGCCTCTGGAGATGGAAGAAGCGGCTTATATGGAAGGAGCCGGCGTCGGCAGGGTATTTATCAGAATTATTTTACCTCTTTCAAGACCCTCCTTGGCAGCCGTAGCGATTTTTTGTTTCCTGTGGTCCTATAATGATTTATTTACCCAATTGATTATGATACGTAAAAGGACAAAATTTCCAATCAGTACCTTATTAAATGAAATCAGTTCCAAATATGGGACAGATTATGGGCTCATGGCATCCTCCGTAACTCTGATTGTCGTACCGGTTTTATTCGTTTACATATTTATGCAAAAGAATATTATGAAAGGATTGACAGCCGGAGCAGTCAAAGGTTAGAATCAGGGTGAGGGAAAAAATTTAAGAAATGAGGGGATGTATATGTTTAAGGTGGTTATCATTGATGATGAGCCTATTATTGTGGAAGGAATTTCCCGTATGGTACCCTGGGATAAATTCGGATGCAGGTTGGTGGCTACGGCCAATGACGGAATGGAAGGTACGGAAGTAATAAGGGAACAAAAACCTAATATCCTATTTTCCGATATTGCCATGCCGGGGTTGGACGGCCTGAGTATGGTCGCAGGGATTAAATCGGAATTTCCCGATACGGAAATCAGTATATTAACCGGATACCGGGATTTTGATTATGCCCAGAAGGCAATCCGGCTGGGGGTTACCAGATATCTGCTGAAACCTTCCAATATGGATGAAATTAATGAGGCAATTGAAGCCATGGTAGGGAACCTGACGGCGAAAAACATTGTACCGGAGGAAAACGAAACAGACCCTGAGAAAGAGGGCAAACCGGACAATGCCGCCAGCAGCTTCATTGTGAACAATGCGCTCCGGTATATTGAGAAAAATTATGCCCATAAGCTTACCCTTTCCGAAGTAGCAGAAAAAACCTATATCAGCCAGTGGCATTTAAGCAAACTTTTAAACCGCCACATGGGCCAGAACTTTTCTGAAATATTAAATCACATAAGAATCAGGGAAGCGAAAAAACTGTTAAAGGACCCCTCCTTACGGATCGGTGATATAGCTGAGATGGTGGGATTTATTGATATGGCACATTTTTCAAGGGTATTCAAAAAGATACTTGGAATCTCGGCAAATGAATACCGAAATAAGATTACAAGCAAAGAATAATAAGAATTTTTAATCAAGGATGTAAATTTTCCTCATACATAAGAAAAGAGATTGTCTTGGATGGATGATTACTTTAAATCAGCTGACGGATTAATACGTTAATAATCTTATCAGCTCAAAGTAAACAGCCGTTTGCGGTAAGACAATCTCTTTCCAGTTAGGAGATCTTATTTAGCAGCCAGAAATTTGTTATTCTTTCATGTTAATTATTTATTTAATATTTATTCTGCATTATGGACAAATGCAACTATCTTGTCAATGGGAATGTCCGTTACCGAACCCACGTTATAGCAGTGACGGCGGTCATAGTTATAATCACCGCCGTTATCGCAGTTGTCATAGTCAATCGGGGAAGCAGGAGCGGAGCCCTGTTCCGTTACTAATCTTATGAAATCGCAATTAACTGCTAAAATAACACCGGTGAAGCCGCAGCCGGATACGCCCCCGCTGGCTGTAAAGACAGTGACTGTTTCGCCAATAAAGCGGCAAATGTGTCTTATAAAACTTTCGTTGCTAAACCCACAGTTAAATCCACTATTAAATGACATAATGAAAACCTCCTTAATTAAATTGCGTTGTGAACGAAGGATGCTATCCTATCGATTGGAATGTCTACCACGGTACCGGCTTTATAACAGCAGTTGTCGTAGCGCTTGTCGTCATAGCAATTATCGTAGTTGTAATCAAGAGGGTTTGACGGTGCGGAACCTTGTTGTACCACTAAGCGGACGAAGTCACAACTAACTGCTAATACAACACCGGTGAAGCCGCAGCCGGATACGCCTCCGCTGGCTGTAAAAATTGTTACGGTCTGCCCTATAAATTTATGGATATGGGAATTAAAAAACTGGCTTCTGCCGCATCCACATGACATAAACATTCCTCCTTTACGTTATTGCAGGTTCCCTATCCTTTTTCAAAGGAATCGGCAACTCTACATTATACTATGACATGAAATTTATTATTGTGACAAAATAAAACATGAAATTTTATAAAAACACATTTTTTTTATTTTGCAGAAAATACCGGGAATTTCCTATAAACGGTAATTTTGTGACTCCATCACAGATAATAATTTTTTATTTTGTATAATAAAATTATAATCAATAAGAGAATAAAAAGGAGAAGAGATTATGAGTACTTTAAAAATTACAAAAAATAATTTTGAGAAAGAAGTTTTGCGTTCGGACAGACCTGTTTTATTGGATTTTTGGGCATCCTGGTGCGGTCCGTGTAAAATGGTAGCCCCGATTATCGATGAGGTTGCGGAGGAAAAGAAAGAGGCGGTAAAAGTCGGAAAGATTAATATTGATGAAGAAAGTGAGCTTGCAGAAAAATTTCAGATTATGAGCATACCTACTTTGGTGGTGGTAAAAGACGGTAAGGTGGTTGAGAGCTCAGTAGGATTTAAACCCAAGAAAGCTATTTTGTCATTGATAAACTGAATTACCGAGATATGTTATAAACGGACCGGATAGGAAATTATCCGGTCTTTTTTATGCAATAGGAAATTGTGTCCTATTGCATAAAAACGCTCCGCTTTGAATCGCACTGCGGCGGATGAAGAATTAAAAGTATATTATAAACGGCTATATAATATAAATGAATAAGAATTATGAATTTCTGTGGAGAAATACCGTATGAACCAATCAGGATGCCCTCTTGCAAAAGGTAAGGAGATAACTGCCGGAAGACTTACCAAAGACGTATTAAAGATGGTGAAAACCCAAAGTATTAGTAAAATGAATGCGATATGGCTTGAGGTGACGGGCTGTTCCGGTAATATTATATCCTTTATGAACAGTGATACACCTAATTTATATGAAAATTTAACGGGAATTGTTAATTTGAAATATAGCAATATGCTTATGGGTGAAGAAGGGGAATTTGCATTTGAAAGATTTCTGGAAACACTGGATACGGAGTTTATACTTATAGTAGACGGAGCAATTTCAACAAAAGATAATGGAGCCTATAACATTATAGCCAGTTATTATGGTAAAAAGATCACAGCTTTAGAGGCAGTTTATATGGCAGGAGAGAAGGCAAAATATGTACTGGCGGCGGGGACCTGTGCTTCTTATGGAGGCATTTCGGCTGCCAGTCCCAATCCTGCCGGCTGCGTGAGCGTACCGGATTTATTGGAACGGCCGGTGATAAGACTTCCGGGCTGTCCCTGTCATCCGGACTGGGTTGTGGGCACATTGGCTCATTTGATAGGTTATGGTGAACCTGCTCTGGATGAAGACAGAAGACCGGTTTTTCTCTATGGTATTACCATACATGACGGCTGTACAAGGAGGGGGTTTTTTGTCAACGAGATTTTTGCCAGGAATTTCGGAGAGAGCGGCTGTATGTATCAAATCGGCTGCCGGGGTCCGGTGACTCTGGCCGATTGCCCGATGCGTAAATGGAACGGTTACGTAAACTGGCCGGTTGGGGATAATTCCAATTGTATCGGCTGTACCCACCGGAATTTTCCGGACGGAATGGAGCCGTTTGTCAGGTATTGACAAGTATGGGAAGAAGAGGAGGGATATATGGGAAAAATTATTACAATCGATCCGATTACCAGAATCAGCGGTTTTTTGGAAATCCAGGCGGAAGTGGATGACAATGTCATTGTCAATGTCAAATCCGCCGGGATGCTGTTCCGGGGATTTGAGAAAATGCTTAAGGGAAGAGCACCGATGGATGCCATCTATTTTACTCAGAGGATATGCGGTATCTGTTCCTCCGCCCATGCGGTGGCCTCCGCACTGGCTTTGGAAGACGCCATGGACTTAAGTATCTGTCAAAATGATAATTATTTACGGGATATCATACATGGTATGGAATTCATACAAAACCATTTAAGGCATTTTTATCAATTATCCATGCCCAGCTTTGTCAGGATTAAAAGTTTAGAGCTGGCAGATAATCCGTATTACAGTGATTACAGACTTCCGGAGGAAATAAACAGCCAGCTTGAGAAACATTATATACAGAGTATAGAATTCAGCAGGCTGGCTCACGAAGCGCTGGCGATTTTCGGCGGTAAGGCACCTCACAATCATGGAATATTTCTTGGGGGAGTTACGTCAATTGTAGATTCTTACCAGCTAGCAAAGCTCAAAACCATTATTGACCGTATATTATCCTTTGTATCCAATGTCATGCTTGAGGATGTGGGGATCATTGCCAGATACTATCCCGAATACTTTAAAATGGGAATATCTTATCCTGATTTTATGAGCTTTGGGATATTCAATAACTATGAGGAAAAGGAATTAACATTCGTAAAAGCCGGCGTGATGCGGGACGGTATTTTAGAACCCCTGGAACCCGGGGATATTACGGAGCATATCAGATATGCATGGTTTAAAATGGAACAGGATGCCAAGGAAGTGGATATCTCAAAAGAGGAGGCCTATTCTTTTATTACGGCACCCCGTTATAGGGGAGTGCCCATGGAAGTAGGCCCGCTGGCCCGGCTAATTATATCAGGGGATTATAATGCAGGACATTCCTGCATGGACAGATATATTGCCAGAGTATTGGAAACGGATCTCATGCTTCGCCTTATGAAAAAAATTGCGGAAAGGATAGAAATATTACCTAATACCCAAAAACCTTATACTATTCCGCAGGAGGCATACGGCGCCGGATTAGTTGATACCACCAGGGGGGCTTTAGGGCATTGGGTACAGATTAAAAAACAGGTTCATGAACATTACAATATTATAACACCGTCCATGTGGAATATGTCACCGAGGGATTCACAGGGAAATCTCGGTGTGCTTGAAATGGCACTGCTTGGTACCCAAATCAATAATATAAAGGAACCGGTGGAAGTTGGCCGGATTGTCCGTTCCTTTGATCCTTGTATTTCCTGCGCCACACATATGCTGGGTGGAAAAGACGGAGAGAAAGTAGTTGAGATAATAATATGATGTTAAAACTGATTGCAATGGGAAATGTACTGATGAGAGACGACGGTATTGGCATTTTTATAGCAAAAGCTATGGAAAATGAATGGAAGAAAAGAGGAATTGAGGTGATTTACGGGGAAACGGATTTCGGATATTGTATCACAAAAGTGAACGATTTCGATAACGTAATTATACTGGATGCAGGAAGTTATGGAAAAGCTCCGGGAGACATAACGGTGATTCCCATTAATAATTATACTCCGGGCAGTAACGGCTGCACCCAGCACAGCTTTAATCTGCTGGATGTTCTAAAACTGTACTGTCCAAATCTAAAAGGTGATATCCTGGCCATAGAAGTAAAGGAAATAGCCTTTGGATTTGGCTTAACCCCCAGGCTGCAGGAGAAGAAAGAAGAAATCATAAGCGGGATACTGCACTACTTAGATTTATCGGGAGAAAGAAGGGAGATAAATGAAAGAAGAATATGGAATAAGGAATATCATCAGCCAATATCAGAAAGAAATCAGTTATTATAGCCAGATGGAGGCTCTTGGGGAAACTCCGTATGAGAAAAATTATCATCAGGGCCTTATCAGGGAACGCACGGAAGAATTGATCAAGGTTTTGGAAAACCATATGGCAAAAGCAAATTATGCAGCATCGCAGCAGCTACCCGAAGATATACCGGAATCTGTACCGGAACTGCCGCCCATAGAGGCGCCGCCTCCGTCTCCCCCGGAGCTGCCGGAAGAATCGCTTCCATCTCCCTCCGAGCCGCCGGAAGAACTGCCGCCTTCTCCCCAGATGCCGCCCTTACAGACTCCGGTAGAAGAATCGCCGGGTACATCAGAACCACCTTCAACCGAAACAGCACCGGAACAAAGGACATTTACTTTGGAGGAATTAAGGGAATATAACGGAGAAGAGGGCCGGCCTGCTTACGTTGCCGTAAACGGGATTGTATATGATGTCAGCCATCTTATCGGCTGGGCGGGGGGAATGCATTTCGGATTATATGCAGGCAATGATTTAAGCAGACAGTTCTTTGCATGCCATCGGGGGCTGTTATCCGTTTTAGAAGGGCTGCCGGTTGTCGGCGTTTTGGTATCGGATTAGACCGGGAGGAACTTTTTCAGAAACCCCGGCGGAACCGTACAAGCCGGAAAGTTCGGTACATAATGGAAGTCAACAGTTAGCATATTTTCCTGACGGTAACATATTAATTTAATAATGAAACGCTATTAGGCGGGTAAACGGATGAACCGGGAAGACAGATATAAAATAACCAGTTATGACTACGCGGATTTGATGATTCAAGGTCCTGAAGCTATTAATGCAATACGAAACAACCCTGAATTTTCCATACAAGTTATCAATAACAGATATGGGGTTGCATATTTACCTGTTGATAATATTACTGTCAACAGTATAGAAAGATTCGGTTATGCTGCTATGCCGAAGATTTACGGATTACTGTCCTATGCCAGTTTGGAAGCCTCAGGGATAAATCGGATACGTAATGACGAAGATTATAATTTAAGGGGACAGGGAGTATTAATAGGATTTATTGATACGGGAATCGACTATACCAATGCCGTATTCCGGAATTCTGACGGATTAACCAGAATTGTATCCATATGGGATCAGACCATTGAAAGTGAAAATGACTATCCGGAAAATTTTTATTATGGGACGGAATATAGCCGGGAGCAGATTAACCGTGCACTCCAGTCGGCAGATCCCTTTTTAGTGGTGCCCAGTATCGATGCTATAGGCCACGGTACCATGTTAGCAGGAGTGGCGGCAGGAGCGGAGATAGAGGAGAGCGGTTTTAGCGGTGTTGCACCGGAGGCTGAGATGGCGGTTGTTAAGTTAAAAACTGCAAAACCTTATTTAAGGGAATTTTTCCGGATACCGGACAATGTTATTTGTTATCAGGAAAACGATATAATGCTGGCAATTGATTATTTACTGGATGTGGCCAGCCGGTTAAACCGGCCGATTGTTATCTGTCTGGGACTGGGTACGAATCAGGGTGACCACCAGGGAAGCAGCGTATTAGGTTTTTACTTGCAGGATATTGGAACTTTAACAGGAATTTCTGCCGTTGCGGCAGCCGGCAATGAAGGAGGACTGGGGCATCATTATTTTGGTGAAGTAAATCCCTCCAGGCAGGAGGAAACCATTTCACTGAATATAGCTGAAAATGAAACAGGATTTTCCATGGAATTGTGGGGGTATGTACCTAACATAGTTGAAATGGATATCTATTCACCGGGTATGGAATTTATTACCCATATTCCCTCAAGCTTAAGGCTTCGGGAAACGAGGGAAATTTTTTTTAATAACACAAGTATCGTAGTAGATAACCAAATAAGTGAGTCAAATTCCGGCGACCAGTTAATATTAATAAGGTTTCAAAATCCGGAGAGCGGAATATGGCGGTTTGTCGTTGAGGGAACCGGAGATCTGATTACCAGGTATCATGTATGGCTGCCAATGCATAACTTTATATCTGAGGATACTTATTTTTTAAATCCTAATTCCTATACGACATTATCTGAGCCTGCCAATGTAATGAATACAATATCCGTTACGGCGTATAATACTGAAAATGAAACACTTTTTATTAATTCCAGCAGGGGTTTTACAAAGACTAACGGCTTGAAGCCGGATATAGCCGCACCTGGCGTAGATATAGCGGCACCCGGGCCGGATAATACGTTTATTCGTGCAACCGGAACCGGAATAGCAGCGGCACATGCTGCGGGAGCGGCAGCCCTGCTTTTGGAGTGGGGGATTGTAAGAAGAAATCTTCCGATTATGAATAACGTTATAATAAGGAGAATGCTGGTGAGCGGGGCAAGAAGATATGATAATATGCCATATCCCAATCCGGATTGGGGCTTTGGAATCCTGGATATTTACAGAACAATTACGTTTTTTGTGGTGGAAGGACTGTTATAATTAAAATACTATAGACTAAAGTGACAGTACGCCGGTACGGCCATATGGCGCCGGGGCGGCCTGGATCATGAAACAAGGGCGGCTCAGGGACCGCCCTTGTTCATCTCATAGGAAAGTTCGTCCGCAGCGCCAGAGTCTGGCAAGCCAGACTCTATTTATTATATCGGTCTTTTAGGGCCTGTCTGGTTATCCGGTTTTTTAGCGGCACACTCCGGACAAATACCAAAAAACTCCAAATTATGTCCCGTGATAATATATCCGGTTTCAGAGGTAAGATGGTTTTCTAAATTTTCCAGCGGACAGGCTTCTATGGGGATTCTCTCGTTGCATAACGTACATAAAAGGGAATGTGTGTGTGTATGATTATTGATTTCATAATAAGTTTTGCCGTCCTGATGGAGTGTCTTGATAACCACATTTTTATCTGCCAGGGCATTTAAAGCACGGTAAATGGTGGATATACTCATTTTTATATCTTTTGAGGTCAGTTCAGCTATTTCTTCCACAGTAAGTGAAGTAGGAGCAGCTTCTAATACGGATAAAATGAGAATACGCTTTTTGGTTTGTTTTAAATCAGCAGATTTTAATGTATGATTATCCATAATAATTTACTCCTTTCACTGAATCTGTTATGATGTGTTTATTCTCTTCAAATCATAGAATAGAGTTATAAAATTGTCAAGTTAAAGTAGAGAGGTTCCTGTATTTTAATATATTCGTTCTTGACAGTATATAATATTAGTAGTATATTAAATGCAAATGATTCGCATTTGCATTTAATATGACATATGCAGGTCAAAGGGTTGAAAGAAATTCACTTTCAGCCTCATGCGCATAAAGCGTGCGCAGGAATGGAGTAAACTCTGAAAATAAACAGGAAAGAACAGGTGATTTATTATGAAAAAATACTTAATAGCTGCAGTTGTAATTCTTTTAAGCTTATCTCTTTCAGCTTGCGGTGCTAAGAAAGAGGAGTCCTCCGCCGATAATACGGAAGCGGTAACGGAAGATAAAAATACACAGAATAACACAAATGAGCCTGCCTCTGAATTATTAGAGGTATACACCAGTTTTTATCCTCTGTATGATTTTGCATTGAAAGTCGGCGGCGATAAAGTAAATGTTGTGAATCTGGTTCCGGCCGGAACCGAGCCCCATGACTGGGAGCCTGCCACGACAGATATTTTAAGTCTTGAAAAAGGGGATATACTTATATATAATGGAGCTGGTATGGAACACTGGATTGAACAGGTAACTTCCTCCCTTGAAAATGAAAGTCTGATATTAGTGGAAGCTTCAAATGGGATAACCCTGCTGGAAGGCGGGGAGGAAGAAGAGGAAGAGGAAGAAGACGGCCACGAAGAATCCGGATACGATCCCCACGTATGGCTGAGTATTAAAAACGCAAAAAAAGAGATGGAAAATATCAAAGAGGCATTTGTAAAAGCTGACCCGGACAATGCAAAATATTATGAAGAAAATTATATAAAATACGCGGCCCAGTTTGATGAACTGGACCAGAAATTCAGTACGGAATTATCCGCTCTTGCTAATAAGGACATTGTTGTTGCCCATAAGGCCTTTGCTTATTTATGCGCGGATTACGGCCTGAATCAGGTAGCGATTGAGGGCCTTTCGGCCGATTCCGAACCGGATGCCAAAAGAATGGCTGAAATCATTGATTTTGCTAAGGATAACAATATCAAAACCATATTTTTCGAAGAATTGGTTAGTCCCAAGGTAGCAGAAACCATTGCTTCTGAAATCGGAGCCGTAACGGATGTTTTAAATCCTCTGGAAGGATTGACACAGGAACAGCTGAATACGGGGGAAGATTATCTTTCCATAATGGAGAAGAATCTTGAGGCTTTATTGAATGCGTTAAAATAAACACATGAGGAATCAGGGGCAGGAGGCAGGCAATGAACAGTTTTGAAATAAAGAATCTGAGTTTCGGATATGAAGACGGTTTAATTCTTGATGATATATCTTTCACGGTTGAAAAAGGGGATTATATCGGAATTATAGGTGCAAACGGAACCGGAAAGAGCACCCTGATTAAATTAATGTTAGGATTACTGCAAACCAAAAAGGGGATTATAACCAGAGCCGAGACCAATATAGGTTATGTTCCCCAGGTAGGATTATCGGTAAAAGGTGATTTTCCCGCAACGGTAAAGGAAGTGGTAATGCTGGATCTCTTCGGCAGCATAGGATTGCTCAGAAGGCCGAAAAAAACACATTATGATATGGTGGAAAAAGCCCTTGCAACCGTAGGTATGGAGGAATACAAAAATAAGCTTATCGGCAAATTATCCGGCGGGCAGCAGCAAAGGGTTTTAATTGCCAAATCCCTTGTGAACAATCCGGATATGCTTATATTGGATGAGCCCATTTCCGGTATTGATACGGAAAACGAAAAAAATCTGTATCAATTATTGCATCAATTAAACAAAGAAAAGGGACTGACAATAATAATGATTACCCATAGCCTTCAGAATGTCAAAAAGGATATGAATAAGATTTATGAAATTAAGGATAAAAAAATAAAACTGCTTAGTACGGAACAAAATCAGCCGGAAGAAAGGATTGAAGATGAATATGTTGTTTCAGTATGATTTCATGCGGAAAGCATTTATAGTGGGCATCCTTCTTGCTGTAATTGTTCCTTGTATCGGTATGATTGTAGTCTTAAGACGGTTATCCATGACCGGGGACGCCCTGAGCCACACCTCTTTGGCAGGTGTGGCTTTAGGTTTGATTGTGAATATCAATCCGGTATTAGGTGCGTCCATAGCCTGTATTTTTGCTGCTTTCGGCATTGAATTTATCCGCAAAAAGTTTCCCAAATATTCGGAAGTATCCATAGCTGTGGTAATGTCGGCAGGTGTGGGACTGGCAGGCGTACTTTCCGGGTTTGTGAGTAACAGCGCTAATTTTAACAGTTTTTTATTCGGCAGTATTGTGGCCATTACGGACTTTGAGCTGTGGCTTGTAGTCGGAATCAGCCTGCTGGTAATAGCTGTTTTTCTTATGCTTTATAAGGAACTTATGTATATGGCTTTTGATGAAGAGGCCGCCCGTCTGTCCGGGATTCCCGTTAAGGCAATCAATATTGTATTTACCCTGTTGACCGCATTAACCGTATCCGTTGCTTCCAGGACGGTGGGAGCTCTTATTATATCTTCTCTTATGGTTATTCCCGTAACCTGCGGGATGCAGTACGGTAAGAGCTATAAACAGACCTTGCTTTATTCCATCCTGTTTGCGGTTGCCTTTACTATAACCGGACTGACCCTTTCCTATTACAGAGGGCTGAAACCGGGGGGAACCATAGTGCTAACGGGAGTAGTTTTCCTTATTGTTACATTTATTTTAAAAGGCAGTATATTGAAAAAAAATTAACAATTTAGATTTTATGTCATTGAAATTTAAAAAGACCATACATAAAGACCATACATAATGAATATAAAACAGTATTCATCAGAAAATATATGTTTATATTGAATTCATAAAAAAATTTGCATATAATAATATATTAAAGGAGCGTGATAATCAGAAAACGGGTTTAAAAATTAATTAACATAAAAATCCGTTCTGGCATAATGGAAAGGAGCCTTCATGATAACGAAAATAGATATAATATCGGGATTTCTTGGGGCCGGCAAAACGACTTTAATAAAAAAACTTCTGAAAGAAGTTTTCGCGGAAGAAAAAGTAGTATTAATTGAAAATGAGTTTGGAGAAATCGGTATCGACGGAACCCTGTTGAAGGATTACGGCATTGAGATTAAGGAAATGAATTCGGGCTGTATATGCTGTACCATATCAGGAGATTTCAGCCTTGCTTTAAAAGAGGTGCTAAAGCTTTACCATCCTGACAGGATTATCATAGAGCCCTCCGGTGTCGGAAAGCTCTCGGATGTATTAAAAGGCTGCAGGCAATTTGCAAAAGACGGCTTGTTGGAAATGAATATGTGCATTACGGTGGCAGACGGTATAAAATATAAAATGTACTTAAAAAATTTCGCCGAATTTTATAAAGACCAGCTTATAAATGCTAAAACGATTATACTGAGCAGGACCCAGCTTATGGAAGCGGACCGTATTGAATACATAATAAAAGATATTAAAAAATACAATTCCCTGTCTGATATTGTAACAACGGACTGGAACCGGCTGGACGGAAAAAAAATCGTGAATCTGGCAGAGAATCCGGAAAGCCTGCATCTGGAAAATGAAATGAAAATCAGGATGAATAAAGAAAACATAAAGGCAGGTATTAAAGCAGCCCGTCCTTCCAGAAAAATTGAATTTCATTACGATAAAATAAAAAAACCCGAACTTCATCAGGCAGATGAAGTTTTTAGTGTTTGGGGAACAGAAACCGCTAAAGCTTTTAGTAAAAATAAACTGGAAGAAATTTTAAACGGCCTGGTAAATGCAGAGGGTTATATATTACGTGCAAAAGGGATACTGAAAGCGGAAGAGGATAAATGGCTGCAATTTGATTATGTCCCGGGAGAAATTACTATTAAAGCTTCTGCCCCTGATTATACGGGACGATTATGTGTTATTGGAAAAAACATTAACAAAGCAGGACTTTCGGAACTTTTCGGAGTTTAGCCGGTAATGGGACAGGGGGTTTTTATGGCAGTATTTATCGATGTTATAACAGGATTTTTAGAAAGCGGAAAGACAACTTTTATTCAGGAAATAATTCAAAGCGAAACCTTAAAGGAATATGTAAAAACCCTTTTAATCGTATGTGAAGAAGGAATCCATAGTTATGACAGGGAAGATTTAAAAAAACAGAATATATATATGCTGAACCTGGAGGAGTATGAAGAACTTTCGGAACAATTATTTATAACGGTTATGGAAGATTTCGATCCGGATTATATTATTATGGAATATAACGGTACCTGGGATATTACGGGACTTTTAAGTTTAAAACTGCCCCGTTACTACAAGTTCAGAAATATTATTCATATCAGTGAAGCCGGGAAGTTTAAACATTATTTAAGCAATATGGCCGCTATTATACAGCCTCAGATACTTAACAGTGATATGGTGCTGTTTAACCGTTTTGATAATCTTAACCGGAAAGAGAAAAAACAGCTTTGCGGGGGCGTTAAAAATATTAATCCCAGGACGGAAGTATTTTTTCACCGGGACCTGGTACAGAATAAATTGAAAAATTACTTTGTACCTTATGAAAAATATCAAAAAGTCACTCCGGGCATGATTATTTTAGCCGTTATATTATTAATTCTATGTATCATACCCTTTTCTGTTTTGGAGGATATGTATGATAAAATGCAATCCGTTTCAACGGTGTTTCTCAGTATTTTAATGCAGGCACTGCCTTTTATACTGCTGGGGGCCTTTGTATCGTCCGCCATTCAGATTATGATACCTGCCGGCTGGATTATGAGCAAATTCTCGAAGCATAATTACAGTTCATTTTTCTTCGCTGCAATTGCCGGGTTTTTTATGCCGATTTGCGACTGCGGCTTAGTTCCCATAGTATCGGGCCTGCTGAGAAAAGATACGCCCCTGCCCCAGACCATTACCTTTTGGTTAACCTCAGCTGCCGTTAATCCGATAGTAATCCTGTCCGTAATTTATGCTTTTCCGGACCGGCCCTGGCTGGCTGTTTTAAGAATTCTGGCGGGAGCGGCAATCGGAATTCTGGTGGGGCTGCTGTTAAAAGTTTCAAATATTCAGACAAAAGATGTGATTAATAAAAACAGGGCATATAGTGCCATAGGTGCAAATATGCTGGAATTAAAATACGAAGGGGCAGCAGGGAAATTAACATCCGTGCTTGATGTTGCCAAAACAGAGTTTTTCCGTGTAACAAAATATGTTATCTTTGGTGCGTTGGTTTCCTCCCTATTTCAGAGTGTAATGCCGGATACTTTAAAAAGTTTTATCGGCGGAAGTATTCTGATACAAATGCTTATCATGACCGTGGCTGCCATATTTATGTCTACCTGTTCCACTTCCAATGCTTTTATCGGCAGGAGCTTTTACAGGGATTTTGCCATAGTACCGGTCATGTCATTTATTGTTATGGGTCCTATGCTGGATTTTAAAAATCTGATTATGCTTTCGGAGGTGCTTAAAAAGAGTTTCCTGGTAAAGCTTGCGGTATTGGTTATGGTAACAGGCTTTTTTATATTCAGTGTGATTCATTTTAGTTTCTCGCTTAATATCTGAAAAACGGAATGACTCTTTCTTTTAAGGAGGTTATATGAGCAGAAAAAAGAACTCGGAGGCTATCGTCCAGATTATCGTTTTAATCGGAACAGCGCTGCTGCTGTTGGGTGGTATGCTTAGCGGCAAAGTTAATTATTATATTCATCCAAGATACCACATTGGCATATGGGTATCAATCGGTGTATTGTTCTTGTTTGCAATCCGCCTGTCGGCAGATTTAAAAAAGGCAAGGCATAATGCAAATTTAAAGTCCTATATGCTATTTGCCGTTCCCATCCTGATTGCAGTTGTATTTCCGGCGTCCGGTATTACCGGATCAGGGATGGCAATTGCCGGGAGCAATCCATCCAATTCACCTGCCGGCAGCCAGACATCCGACGGTGACCGTACTGCACAGGAAGAAAGTTATGAAGAGGACGATAATGTGGATTATACCAATAATCCCAATAATAATCTGACATCTTCTTATGATGGGACTGATTATGATACACAAACCCCGGACACGGAAAATTTTGTTCCGGACGATGTGGTTTTGTCCTATGATAATATGTCTGACAAATACAAAGGTGAAACAATTGACGGTGCAACTGTAATTGAAGGTGATTATTTTGCAAGCTGGTTTTATGATTTATATGATTATTTAGACGACTTTAAAGGAAAAAGATATCAATTCCTGGCACAGGTTTATCCGTCCGACGAATTTGGGGAAAACAGGTTTCTGGCAGGCAGGTATATTATGGTCTGCTGTGCGGCAGATGCTTCAGGTTACGGAATCATCTGCGAAAGTGACAAAAGCGGTGAACTGAAGGAAAATGAGTGGATTATTGTTACGGGTACCGTAGCAGAATACGATTATAACGGAACCAAAATACCCATGCTCACGGATACGGTAATTACCAAAACCGACGCGCCGGAGGAAGAGTATGTATATTATAATTTTTATTAGGTGACTTCGTGTTCATGGGAAAGCAGAGAAAAATCCTGTGACGCAGTATACCGTAAAGTAAGGCGTTCAGAACAGTGCGATGATTTTTGAAACATACTCTGGAGGATGGATATTTATAAAAAGCGGTGTGGGCTTTATCAGCTCATATCGTTTTTTTATGCAGTAGGAAATTTTACCTATGAGATAAAAAACCCTCCGTGGAATTCCAAAATGGAATTTTTCCTGATAGAAACGGAATTGTTCGTTATATAGATTAAGGTTATATTATATTATTTTGCAGCAGTCCCGTTTCAAAGTTTAGTCCTTTGCTATAAATATTTATAAGACAAAAAATCCCAAAATTGATTGGATACGGAAGAATGATGCCGGTTCTTTGGTCGGATAAAAGCCAGTTCACTTTTAATGGTTATATCAAGAGGATGAATAACGATTCCCGGACGATTAAGCCTTTTAACGGAATTCTGCATCATAAGGGAGACCCCCATTCCTTTGGAAATAAAGTCCAGTATCATATCCATGTGGGTACCGATATAGCTGACATCGGGGTTGAACCCGGCTTTTTGGCAAAGGGCATAAAACTGGTTAAAAAGCTGCGTATTTTTATCAAGCTGCAAAAAATGTTCTTCCTTTAGGTCTGACAAGAGGATGACAGTATTTTCAGCCAGGGGATGATTCTGTGGAAGAACCGCTGCAAACTGGTCATATTCCGCCGTTATTTTTTCATATTTATCCGTATCCGTTTCAAATAGGCGGATATAAGCAATATCACAGTTTCCCTCATTTAGCTCGCCCGGAAGATGAATGCTTTCCACTTCCTTTACATCCAGCAGTATATCCGGATATTTATGGTGAAACTCGGCAATCAGTCCGGTAACATTATAATTTACCATAACCGGAATGGCACCAATCCTTAACAGGGGCTTTTTGGAATTCTGAAAGGGAATAAGTGCATTCTGCAGGACAGAATAATCGGAAAGGAGCTTCTCAGCATGGGGCAGTAAAGCTTTCCCGGCGCCGGTCAGTTCTATTTTACGGTGTTTTCGGGAAAAAAGGGCAGTATTAAGCTCTTTTTCCAACGCAATAATGTGTTTGGAGATATTGCCCTGTGTGGTATAAAAACGTTCGGCAGTTTCTGTAAAGTTCAGAGTAACTGATAAATCCAAGAAGTATTTCAGCAAATCCAAATTCATAATTCCACCCGTTCCTGTTCCCATTATTCTGTGCATAAAGGTGTGTCTATAAATTACATAAGCACACAAACCATGTAAATGAAGTTTTTTATATGTCAACCATTCCACTTTGGAATAGTATATCACAAAAGTTGAATTGATAATAGCTGTTTTTGAGATTAAAATAAGTGGGAAATACTGAATAGTAGCATTTTTTGCTGTAGTTAGCCGTAAGGCTGAACTGTAACCATTTTCCAGTATGGGAAGGAGCCTTAGCATGGAACAATATAAAATATGCAGACAGCTATATGGATACAATATAGAAGCCAATGTAACCGTAATGGATCGGGATATTCATATACTGCTTACCGGAGGATGCCTGCCCCATGTGGGTGCGGTAAGCATATTCAAAAAAGGGAAAAAAGAAAATTCCATACAGCTGCCCGGCCATAAGGACGGTGTTGTAGGCGGCAGGTGGGCCCGCCAGTTATCGGAGAAATTTCCTTACAGAGTGACTGTGGTATGCGGAATACACTATGACAATGCATCCGCCGGTATGATTGAGGAAATTGTAAGGAAAACGGATGAAATGTATTGTGAGGTAATTAAAAATCTGGAGCAAAACAGGAAAGTTCTGTGATTTTATTACATAGAAAAGAGATAGTTAGGGCTTGTTTGAAAACTGCTTGTGCCTGGCCGGGCGTTTCACTTTATGGGAGGCAAGGAGCGGCGGTCAGAACGGTATAATGTGTTTTCAAACAAGCCCTAAGAAAGAAGGAGATAAAATGTCTGATAATAAGGTTTATGATTTACGGTCAGCATTAGAACTATTAAAAAAAATACCCGGCCAGCTGGTAGAGACAGATGTCCCGGTGGACCCTATGGGAGAGCTTTCGGGGGTGTACCGGCATGTTGGTGCAGGAGGAACCGTTATGCGTCCCACAAAAGAAGGACCTGCCATGATTTTTAATAATATTAAGGGGCATGAAGGAGCGAGGGTTGCCATCGGGCTCCTTGCCAGCCGGACAAGAGTAGGTTATCTGCTGGATTGTGAACCTAAAAAGTTAGGGTTTTTATTGAAAGATTCTGTGGCGAATCCGGTTCCCCCCATAGTAATTCCAAATGCTCAGGCAAAATGCCAGGAAGTTGTCCATTTGGCTTCGGAACCTGGTTTTGATATCCGGAACCTGGTTCCGGCTCCTACAAATACATTGGAAGATGCCGGTCCATATATTACACTTGGAATGTGCTATGCATCCAATCCCGAAACAGGAGATTCTGATGTTACGATTCATCGTATGTGTTTTCAGTCTGAGGATGAAATCTCCATCTTTTTACAGCCAGGGGCACGCCATATAGGGTATTTTCGTGAATTAGCAGAAGCAAAAGGCCGGCCGCTTCCCATATCCGTCAGTATTGGCGTGGACCCGGCCATTGAAATTGCATCCTGCTTTGAACCGCCGACAACACCGTTAGGATATGATGAGCTGCAGGCAGCAGGTGCGATACGAAAGCGGCCCGTAGAACTGGTAAAGTGCCTCAGCATCCGGGAAAAGGCAATCGCCAATGCGGAATACGTAATAGAAGGTGAAATTCTTCCCGGCAAAAGAATCCGGGAAGATGTGAATTCCAATACCGGCAAAGCCATGCCGGAATTCCCCGGATATTGCGGGCCGGCAAATCCGGAACTGCCTGTTATCAAGGTAAAAGCCGTGACAACACGTAAGAATCCCATAATGCAGACCTGTATCGGACCCAGTGAAGAACATGTTTCCATGGCAGGCATTCCTACGGAAGCAAGTATTCTTGCCATGGTAGAAAAGGCAATGCCCGGAAAACTTAAGAATGTATATTGCGCTTCTTCCGGCGGCGGTAAATATGTAGCCGTAATGCAGTTTCAAAAATCCGTACCGTCGGATGAAGGACGCCAGAGACAGGCGGCTTTATTGGCGTTTAGTGCATTTGCCGAATTAAAACATGTATTTCTGGTAGATGAAGATGTAGATTGCTTTGACCTAAAGGATGTTATATGGGCAATGACAACACGCTTCCAGGCAAATCTGGATGTAATCCCTATTCCGGGAGTTCAGTGCCATCCTCTGGATCCGTCTAATCAGCCGGAATATGCAGAGGGTATAAGGGCGGCGGGGATAGCCTGCAAGGCAATTTTTGACTGTACCGTACCCTTCAGCCAGAAGGCACAATTTGAAAGAGCTAAATTTATGGACGTGGATCCTAAAAAATGGTTTCCGGAGGATTCCTGATACCTGCCAAGTCCCATTCTGCCTATGTTATCATGAGTACGGTTATTTTACAGGTTAGCATCAAAAATACCGGCTGCCGTTTTAAGCTGAAAAAGGAGTTGTATGATTGGTTTTGTTTTACATAAGTTGGTGACATCATACTGACACATCTTTATGGTAGATTATAAGCGGGTGATAACATGAAGGTAAATCGATTATTTGAAATTGTGTATATACTATTAAATAAGAAATGTATTACCGCTAAAGAATTAGCGGAGCATTTTGAAGTTTCCGTACGAACCATTTACAGAGACATAGATGTACTGTGCCAGTCCGGTATACCAATTTTTACCAGCAAGGGGAAGGGCGGCGGAATCGGGCTGCTGGATAACTTTGTGCTGAATAAATCCGTACTGTCAAAGAGTGAGCAGGAGGAAATCATAACCGCACTCCAGGGATTACATGCCACCCATTATCCGGACATCAATCAAATTCTTTCCAAGCTGAGTAATCTCTTTGGAACCAGACAGAATAACTGGATTGAAGTGGACTTTTCGGACTGGAGCGACGGTCAGAAAGAAAAATTCAACCTGGTTAAAACTGCCGTTTTACAAAAAAAGGTACTCCGGTTTGATTATTTCAGCAGTTACGGTGAAAAAACCAGGCGGGAGACAGAACCCATTCAATTGTGGTTTAAAAATAAAACCTGGTATCTGAAAGCTTATTGCCGGAATAAATCTGATATAAGGACTTTTAAGTTAAACCGGATGAAAAATTTGAATGTCACCGGTGAAACATTTATGAGGGAGATACCTTCTGGACAGCCGTTACAGGAGGATAAAATACCGCTTTCCGGTACGGTAGCCGTAAAAATGAAGATTTCTGCCTCACAGGCTTACCGTGTCTATGACGAATTTGAGGAAGAACAAATCAGGAATGAGGCAGACGGCAGCTATATTGTGAGTTTTTCATTTCCGGAGGATGAATGGGTATACGGATATATTCTTTCTTTCGGCAATTATGCCGAAATTTTGGAACCGGCTCAGCTGCGGGAGACAATCATAAAGAAATTACAGAAAACTCTGGCCGTATATAAATAATATGACCCACAGATGTCATATTATATCCGGTAAAATGTTATTGTATTTTTTGAAGCTGCAATAACAGTATGCAATATGGACCGGAGGAACTTATGCAATATATTCCTGCAAAAACCATTGTGACCAGAACCAAGAATACTTCCTGGTTTGGTACGGATTACAATATGAATATATATAAGGGCTGCTGTCACGGCTGCATCTATTGTGACAGCAGAAGCGACTGCTACCGGGTAGAACATTTTGATAAGGTAAGGGCTAAGGAAAACGCTCTGGAGATTATCAGGGACGAGCTGCGCCGTAAAATGAAAACCGGTGTAATCGGCACCGGCTCCATGAGTGACCCTTATAATCCTTTTGAAAAGGAGCTTTGTTTAACGAGACATGCCCTGGAACTAATGGATGCCTTTGATTTTGGTGTGGCAATTGCAACAAAGAGCTGCCTTATTACACGGGATATTGATATTCTTAAGATGATAAAAGGGCATTCACCGGTTATCTGCAAAATTACCATAACCAATTCCGAAGATGAAATGTCCCGTAAAATTGAACCTAATGCGCCCTTATCCTCCCAACGCCTTGAAGCGATTCATCAGCTCTCGGAGGCCGGTATCTATGCCGGCATTTTGCTTATGCCGGTTCTGCCCTTTATTAATGATACGAAAGAAAATGTCATAAACCTGGTACGCCTTGCAAAGGCTAACGGGGCAAAGTTTATTTATCCTGCTTTTGGGGTAACTCTTCGGAATAACCAGAGGGAATATTATTATGAGAAACTGGACGAGCTGTTTCCGGGGATAAAAAGCAGATACATAAAACGATATGGGGACAGCTACAGCTGCACCAGCCCGGATGCCAGGGAGCTGTACTATTTATTTGCAAAGGAATGTGAGAATCACCGCATATTATATAAGATGAAAGATATCATAACCGGCTACAAGGCGGGTTATGGATATAAACAGTTGTCATTGTTTCATGACTGAAACTTAATTAAACCGATTCCCATGCGGAAAGCGGATTAAGTAAATAAATTCTATTATTTAAATAAGGGGCTGTTTCCAATCTTACCTAATCTGTCTTGCACTGGCAAGCAGTTAAGTTTAAGAATCTGGCAACAGCCCCTTGTCAATTATATATTTTCTGCAAACTGAATCTTTAAGCCGTTGGGGTCCAGTACATAGATAAACCTGATATGGGGATTTGGCTGAAAAGGCCCGCTGTGTATCGGAATATTTTTTTCTTTCAGAAACTCAGTTATCCTGTCCAGGGATTCCGCTTGGAAGCCAAGGGATATATCCGTTCCCAGAGTGACCGACTGATTCTGTTTGTTATGGATTAATTCTATTTTTGTTTCTCCGTCACCCAAAAAGGCAATTTCCGTATCGGGACCGGCCTGGAACCTTCGGTTTAGAGTAAGTCCGGCTACTTCCTGGTAAAATTTTAAAGATTCTTCCATGTCCTTAACCTGTATGGTACACCAATTAAATTTCATGTGATTCCCTCCTGAGATTATTTTTACAGACTAATTAAAAAATATACGGGCATTTCTATATATTTGTAAATATACCATGTTCGTGGGCTCTTATGGTATGCGCCGCTTTGTGGCGTTGATGCGCACTCACTTTGTTCGGCGCGGTATAATATCTTTCGATAATATACCTTGTTCGCAAGCTCTCATGGTATGCGCCGCTTTGTGGCGTAGATACCAACTCACTTTATTCGGGGCTGGTATAAGGTCTGTTGATATTATACCAGATTATATCAGTCGATACAAGAAAGGATTATACTCTTATCCGGCTTTGGTCCTGAATAATTTGATTCTTAAATACAAATATTTTTATTTTAAGTTAGATTTTAACTTGTTCCTTTATTATTAACACATACTAAGGTTAATAGAAAGGAGCATGTTATGGACATAGCAATTATTCCTGCTTATAATCCGGATGAAAATTTATTAAAACTGGTGTACCAATTAGGGGAGCAGGGAATTGAGTATATTATTGTTGTGAATGACGGAAGTGAAAAACAGACGCTTAATATTTTTGAACAGCTGGAAGTTTATGCAATTGTCCTGACCCATGGTGTTAACCGGGGGAAAGGAGCAGCTATTAAGACAGCTTTAAAGTATATAGAAAACACTTTATCAGATATTCGGGGCATCGTATTGCTGGATGCGGACGGGCAGCACCGTCCTGAGGATGCACTGCGGCTGCTTAAGGAAGTGCACAGGATAGGTTCGGGACTGGTTCTGGGTGTCAGGCATTTTACGGGGCAAATTCCGCTGCGGTCGCTTTTTGGAAATACAATGACAAAGTATGTTTTCCGTGCCGTCAGCGGTAAATGGGTGTCCGACACGCAAACCGGCTTGAGGGCATTTTCAAAAGATATGGTTCCCATGCTGCTGAATATAAACGGAGAGCGGTATGAGTATGAAATGAACGTACTGCTGGCCTGTACTAAAAATAACATATTAATTACGGAGGTACCCATTGCCACCATTTACCATGATGCCGGCAATTCCTGTTCCCATTTCCGTACCGTTCGTGATTCTGTGAGGATATACGGTAATTTGCTTGCTTTTTCCGGAACCTCTTTCCTGAGTTTTCTGTTGGATTATATACTTTTTTTCCTGCTGGTCCGGTTGTTTATGATTTATTATACCAGCAATAGCGCTCTGATTGCCGGCAATATCGGAGCCAGAATTATCAGCGGTGCCTTTAATTATTATCTGAACAGTACGTTTATATTCCGGCGCCGGGAAAACAGGTTGAAATCCATAATAAGTTATATTATGTTAGCCTGCGCGATTTTGTTTTTGAATACGGTAATCCTGTACTGCCTGTATGATTATTTGGGGATGAATAAGGCCGTTGCCAAATTAATCACGGAATTGCTGCTGTTTATCATGAGCTTTACGGTCCAGAAGTTTATTATATTCAACAAAGGGGTAAAAAGAGGAGGCCGGATTATATGAAGCATAGGAAAAAACTGCTGCCGGCATGGCTGCTGGTATTAATTGATTCTGTTTTAATCGCAGTCTATGTAGCCGGATTTTACCAACTCTATTATTTAACGCCAAGGCAGCTGGAAAGCAGCGGCGTAAAGACTAATCAGGAAAAACAGACGGAACCGGTATCAGAAAGCGGAGCCGGTAATCCGGAAACGGAGTCCGAAAATTCTTCGGCCGGAGCTACCGATACATCCGGCGGTACGGATACAACAGAATCGCCGGATGTTTCCGAACATACGGATACGGCCGCGGACTTAAGAACCAAATTTGCCGATTATTTTACGGATACCGTTAAATCCACGGAAAATACTTATACCAGCAGTGATATATCCATTAAAGTTAACCAGTATACGGAGAATTTAGGAGGAAGCATTGTTACGTATTATGTTGCGGATATTTATATTGCGGATATAGCGTGTCTTCAGAGCGGATTTGCGGATGATACCTATGGGATAGGATATGCGGAAGATTTATTGGATATGGATGAGTCGTTTCATGCTATTTTAGCCATTAACGGGGATTATTACGGAAATGGAGAAGACGGTGTTGTTATCCGGAACGGTGAAGTTTACAGGAGGACAAAAAGTGAATCGGACGTGTGCGTGCTGTATTATGACGGTACCATGAAGACTTATCCGGCAGATGAGTTGGATGTGGATGAGGCAATTGCCGACGGAGCTTATCAGGCTTGGAGCTTTGGACCCCGGCTGCTGGACGGGGCAGGCGGCAGTATGACGGAATTTACGGCCAACCGCCATATTAAAGAGGCAAATCCCAGAACTGCGATTGGTTATTATGAACCCGGACATTATGCCTTTGTAGTCGTGGACGGACGTCAGAAGGGATATTCCGCAGGTATGACACTGACTCAGCTGTCTGAATTATTTGAACAGCTCGGATGCAAAGCGGCATATAATCTGGACGGCGGGAAATCGTCCGGAATGTCCTTTTATGATACTATGGTGAACCGCCCCAGCGGCGGCGGAAGAGAAGTAAGTGACTGCATTATGATTAAGGAGGTTCGGTAGAAATGAGTATTGTACGCAGCGTGCTGCCGCATATTGTTATAATTTTATCCGGTATTTTTTTAGTTTTTTTATTATTGGACAGCTATAATCCAACCATGAATTTTACGGGAAATGAAGTATCAATGAAATTATTCCAATTATATTGTATTTTGTCCCTATTAAATTCAATTATTATAATTGCCTTTAACCGCAGGGCGCATTTATATCATCAGGATAATAAAAATAATTAAATTATTAAAATTATACTTGAAATTATAATAATTTCAAGTATAATAATATCAAGAGGTGATTTGTATAAAAAACTTTGTAGATAGAGAGAAAGAAATGCAGTTTCTAAAGGATGAATACGAACGTAAAGGTTCTTCCCTTATCATACTTTATGGCAGGCGAAGATTAGGTAAAACTACGCTTTCTTCTGCTTTTATGAAAGATAAAAATGCTTTATACTTTCTTGTTACGGAAGAAAATGAGTTGCAAAACAGAAATGCTTTTAAAGATGCTGTAGCAGATTTTTGCGAAAATGAACTTTTAAAAAGTGCAAAAATTGATAATTGGGAAATATTATTTAAAACATTCTGTGATAAAACAGAAAAAGAAAAATTACTTTTGATTATAGATGAATTTCAGTATCTGGGAAAATCGAATGCTGCTTTCCCTTCTGTATTTCAAAAAATATGGGATACCATGCTGAAAGATAAAAATATTATGATAATTATTTGCGGTTCGCTTATCTCAATGATGGAACCCCAAACCCTAAGTTATACCAGTCCCTTATACGGCAGAAGAACCGGACAAATAAAATTAAAACAAATACCCTTTTCCTGTTATCACGGTTTCTTTCCAAACAAATCACGCAAGGAACTGATTGAATACTTTTCGGTAACAGGAGGAGTTCCAAAATATATTGAGCTTTTCTTTGACAGCAAAGATATTTATTCGGCTATTGACAAAAACATTTTATCAAAATCAAGCTTCCTTTACGATGAACCAAAGTTTCTATTACAGCATGAGGTAACGGAAATAGGAAGTTATTTCTCCGTAATTAAATCAATTGCAGCCGGTAATCAAAAGCTATCTAAAATAGCAGGTGCATTGGAAATAAAACAGACAGGTTTGACTAGATATCTGAAAACCTTAATTGATCTCGATATATTGGAACGTGAAGTGCCAATAACAGAAGAAAACCCCGAAAAAAGCAAAAGAGGCCTATATAAAATTAAAGACAATTTTATTCTTTTCTGGTTTAAATTTGTCTATCCTAATTTAAGTATTATAGAATCCGGCAACATTGAACTTGCTATGAAAAAGATAAAATTAAACCTCATTGACAGGCATGTCGGTTATGTTTACGAAGACATATGCATGGAAGAAATATGGAAATTGAATACTTGTGATAAATGGAATTTTACTTTTGACAGAGCCGGCCGCTGGTGGAAAAGTGATATTGAAATTGATATAGTAGCTTTTGACAGTACCGGAAATGACATTATTTTCGGAGAATGTAAATACTGGGAAAGCAAGGCAGGAATCAATGTTCTGACCGCTTTGGAGGAAAAAGCAAAATCGGTAGAATGGAAAATAGGAAACCGGAACGAACATTTTGTAATATTCTCCATCAATGGATTTACGGATGAGCTGAAGGAACTTGCCGGAAATCGAGATAATGTGCTGCTGCGGGAATAAAATGTTACTGTTAACAGCTCTGCAAAAATCAGCAGTTCTGTGAACAGTAACAATAAAATTACATTTATCCGGTTCAATAAGATTTCCGTATTGACAAAATCGGAATAACATATTAAGATATATTTATTAATAAGAGAAAACCGTTGATAAAGAATAGTAGGCTTTAATACGACATCCCAGAGAGCCGCAGGTGGTGGAATGCGGTATGGAGTTTTCAGCTGAATGGGCTTTTGAGGGCAACCCGAATTTTTAGTAGGCGTTGACGGTAACCATAACCGTTATCAGTATGGCATATATGTCAGTATATGAAAAAGTGGACTTTGTCAATTTGAGTGGTACCGCGGATTTTATTCGTCTCAAGTATATTTATACTTGGGATTTTTTTTTATTCAATAGGAAAGTTTGTTTAATTACGGAATGCAAAAAGAGCAGTTCATAAAAAAACATAGAAAGAGAATACTACAATAAATTAAGGAAGGCAGGAACCTTCCGGAAAGAAGGAGAATTTATGAAAAGGAAAATTTCGGCTGTCATTGTATTGGTACTTGTGATGAGTATGGCAGCAGGCTGCAGCGGGAAAAAAGAAGGTCAGGTAACGGTAGGAATCGGGCAGTTTGCGGAGCATGCTTCCCTGGATAACTGTAAAGACGGATTTTTGGCAGGGCTGGCAGAAGAAGGATACGCAGAGGGTGAGAATCTAAAAGTAGTGTTTGATAATGCCCAGGCGGACGGCGCGACCGCAGCACAGATTGCAAATGATTTTATAGCAAAAAAGGTTGACCTTATCTGTGCCATTGCGACGCCTATGGCGCAAAGTGCTTACGGGTCGGCAAAGGATTCCGGGATTCCCGTTATTTTTACGGCAGTGACGGACCCGGTACTGGCAGAGCTGGCGAAAGAAGATAAAACCCCAAGCGGTAACGTAACCGGTACCAGTGATAAGCTGCCGGTTGAAAATCAATTGGAAATGATACGCAAGGTTTTACCGGATGCTAAAACCATCGGTATTTTATACAGTACCAGCGAGATTAATTCCGTTTCGGCAATCGAAGAATATAAAGCCGCCGCTCCCGGCTATGGTTTTGAAATTGTAGAAAGCGGTATAGCTACTTCGGCAGATATTCCTTTAGCAGCAGATAATCTTTTGGAAAAAGTGGATTGTATCAGCAATCTAACGGACAATACCGTAGTAAGTTCACTGCCGGTTATCCTAAACAAAGCTGCCGGCAAGAATATCCCCGTATTCGGAAGCGAAGTGGAACAGGTGAAGATTGGCTGCCTGGCGGCCGTTGGACTTGACTATTATGATTTGGGGGTTCAGACCGGTAAAATGGCTGCCAAGGTATTAAAGGGTGAGAAAAAAGCAAGTGAAATGAATTTTGAAATAATTGAAGAAGCCGCATTTTATGGAAATACCGCAGTTGCGGATAATCTTGGAATCACCCTGCCGGATGAATTAGTAAGTTCAGCAAGGGAAATGTTTGAAGAAATTACGGAATAATAAGGTTAACACAGAGAAAGACGGCTGCAAATCCAAGTACAGCTTTGCATAGGCTCCGCTTAATACCAGTGCCTGATATCTGCGCTGGGGCAAGGCATAAAAACTTCCTTATTCGGAGTATAAAAGTACGATATAACAGGAAGCTCATATAGTTTAAGAAAGGTGTAGGTATAACATGTTAACAATTCTTTTGGGGGTGCTCGTTGAGGGTTTTGTATATGCCATTATGGCCCTGGGCGTATATATAACGTATAAAATACTGGATTTTCCGGATCTGTCCGTGGACGGAACCTTTCCCCTTGGCGGAGCGGTAACGGCGGTGATGATTTTGGCAGGTGTAAATCCGCTACTGACCCTGTTTATTTCATTTATTATCGGCGGAATTGCCGGAATAATAACAGGCATTATTCATGTGAAATTTAAAGTCCGGGATTTGCTGTCCGGCATAATTGTAATGACCGCGCTTTATTCCATTAATCTTAGGATTGCCGGTAAAGCCAACCTGCCGATTTTTACCCGGGAATCCATATTTGAGAATGCTTTTCTTGCGAATGTAATACCGGAAAACCTTAACCCCTTTCTTGATGCTATTATTTTACTGATTCTGGTAGTTATCATGAAATTACTATTGGATTTATACCTGAAAACGAAATCAGGTTATCTGCTCCGTTCCGTAGGAGATAATGAAACCCTGGTAACTTCTCTTGCAAAAGATAAGGGGACGGTAAAGATTGTAGGCCTGGCCATTGCCAATGCTTTCGTTGCATTGGCAGGGTGCGTTTATACGCAGAAGAGCGGGTTTTTCGATATATCCATGGGTACCGGTACAATTGTAATCGGTTTGGCCAGCGTTATTATCGGAACAAATTTATTTAAAAAATGGTCTGCCGTTAAGGCCACTACCGCAGTCGTTGCCGGTTCCGTAATTTATAAAGCATGCGTATCCATAGCAATATCATTAGGGCTGGCAGCCTCCGACTTAAAGCTTATTACGTCGGTCCTGTTCCTTGTAATTTTAATCATAAGCTATGAACGGAAAAGGAAGGTGAAGGTAAATGCTTGAATTACAAAATGTCAGCAAATATTATAATCCTGGAACCGTTAATGAAATGTGCCTGTTCAGCAATTTTAATTTTTCCATAAATGACCGGGAATTTGTCTCCGTAGTAGGCAGCAACGGCTCCGGTAAAACCTCCATGCTGAATATCATATGCGGAAGCATTCCCGTAGATGACGGAACGATTAACATCAACGGCACCGATATTACCGGAATGCCGGAATTCAAGCGCTTAAAAAGAATCGGACGTGTTTATCAGAATCCGGCAATGGGTACCTGTCCCAATATGACTATTTTGGAAAATATGTCCCTTGCGGATAATAAAGGAAAGTCCTTTAATTTGAAAAGAGGAACGGATAAAAATAGAATTGATTTTTACCGTGACAGCTTAAAAGTTTTAAATCTCGGGCTGGAAGATAAGCTGCAGGTTCCGGTCGGCTCCTTATCCGGCGGTCAAAGACAGGCAATGGCCTTATTAATGTCCACCATAACACCTATTGAATTCTTAATCCTGGATGAGCATACCGCAGCACTTGACCCCAAAACTGCCGATTTAATTATGGAATTAACAGACAAAGTCGTAAGAGAAAAGCATCTTACCACCATTATGGTAACCCATAATTTAAGATATGCGGTGGAATACGGAAGCAGGCTTATTATGATGCATCGGGGCGAAATTGTTATAGACCGGGCAGGAGATGCCAAGGAAAGCATAAAAATAGAAAATATTCTGGATAAGTTTAATGAAATCAGTATTGAATGCGGGAATTAATTGTTATACAGGTTACCCACTCTGACACTTTCCGCTTTGCGGCAAAGTGTCCCGTGGGTTTCGGCCTACTGCTTGGCAGGTATATTTGCTATCTGTTTTACTATTTCATCAAAAAATCTATTATCTCATCCGATAGCCCTGTCAAAGAATGCCCCGCATCGGGCAAAACTATAATACTTGAGTTTTGTACCAGCTGCTTATACCTTTCTGCGGTTTCAAAAGAGTTCAACATAATGTCTTTTTCACCTACAATTAGCAGGCACGGCATTGTTAAACGCTCCAATTCCTCATCAGGGAATATAGGGATTGCCTCTTGACGGGAATTAAAAACAGCCGCAATCAATTTTTGATAATTCAGCATGATTTCAGGAATTGGCTTGCCTCCATTTATCATCTGAAAAAGCTCATTTACTCCATTCTCACCTTTGGACAATAGAGATAAAGCGATATCTTTGAATGCGTGGTTTTGACCGCCAATACCAGCGGGACAAAGTAAAACAAGCTTACTTACTTTTTGTGGGTAGTTTGACGAAAACTTAGCCGCAAGCCATGCGCCTAAAGACAGTCCAACAAGATTGGTTTTATCAATATTAAGAGCTGAAAGAACATCACTTAGCCAGTTAACATAATCCATGCAATCATATGGCAGCTGTTCCTCATTACTTCTGCCGGGCTCGCCTGGCAAATCAGGAGCATACACACGATAATGCTCGCTCATTTTTTCTATATCTTTGATCCACATGGCAGAGTTCATGCTGCTGCCGTGCAACAGGATGACCGGCTTATTTGTCTTATCGCCTGCCGCAAGGAGAAATGTATTTCCATAACGTGTAGCAAGATTAACTTCTTCATAAGGTACGCTAATTTCGTTGAGCAGCATATTATAATATTCAATTACCGCTTTTTTACCTTCCTGTGTCCTGAATGCGTTCAATGTCTGACTTCCTTTCTATTTTTCGTTATTAGACAATAGCCAATTTTCGGCTTCATCAAAATTATTAAAACTCCTGAAAACATTACCCTTATTACTCTCAGACAAAAACTCCTTAAACTTCCCTTTCGTTCTTTTTTCATCTATTATAGCGGCGGCTTTGATTCTGTATAATGCAAATTTCTGCAATACTGTCCCGGCTATCCCTGTCCGCAAACGTAAGAAGTTATCAGACAGCCTTTCGCCATGTATGAGTAAAAGGCTGACACTATTTTCAATACAAATAGTAAACAACCGGATAGCATCTTGTTCAGTTTGTATGGGCTTCCCGGCAGGGTCTAACAAAATATATCGCTGGTTATTCTTTTCAATTATCTTATATGTCACTTTTTCACTCTCCTTTGCTAATGTAGATACAGCAGGTTTAATATGCTTCTGCTCTGTATCGGAATGAGCTAATAAGACTGTTTTTACTTTTCTTATCCATTCTAATTCAGATTGATAGGATAAAAGGGTATTTTCTTTTATCAAATCCCATATGGCAGTTTCGCGCGGGGTTCTGCCTTTTTTAAAAAAGCTGGTTTCTGATTTTGTCTGTTCAATATATATTTCACCTTTTACTACTTGTTCATATTTATTCAAGAGTTCCTCTAATTCTTCATCACTTAATAGGTCGGCCCATGCAAGCTGAATAAGAAAAGGCTTTCTGAATTCAAATGCTTCCGGTATAGACTGTGACCACTTTTTCAGTTCGGCCAATCCGGCCTCTGTGATTGTATATATTTTCTTTGAGGGAGAGCTTTCTTGGTGGCAAACCTCACTGGTTACAAAATCATTATCATATAGTTCAAGTAAGGCCTTATATATTTGATTATTATTTCCAGACCAAGGCATGAATGATGAATCCTGCATAATTTTTTTTAAATCATACCCTGTTAATGGCTTATAACTTAACATTCCTAATATTGCGTATTTTATTGACATAAATGCACCGTCCTCTTATAACATAGGTTAATAATAACATATGTCATTATGAGTGTCAATCTTTTTTATATTACCCTGTCAGATGTCTGTCTCATTTTGGATATTCTGATTGTTTCCATATGCACCTAGTACTGCGTTGCGTAAGTT
>DBEP01000114.1:31442-124627 GCA_002294045.1 Lachnoclostridium sp. UBA903
GCTCCTTGTCTCCCACAAAGTGGAGCATCCAGTCCGGCACAAGCATTTTTCAAACACACTCTAGTGTATTATACAAGGAAATAGGGAAGTCCTTCAACTTCTCAATAAAATAAACCAAGGTATCGTTTGGCTGAAACGATACCTTGGTTTTGGACATCTTAATTGGCTGTGCCCATAAGCATTTTGAGTTTATTCAGCTATATAATCGTCATAGAAGTCCGGGAATTTGCAGAAATCCGATTCTGCCAGCCGCTGCAAGGCGCCGTAAACATTTGTCGCGCTTACCACAAAGCTGGGAAGTTTCTTGTAATCTGCATTGATACATTCGTAAGAACCTTCCTCCTTAAAATACTTTATAACTTCTGACAGGGTTTTGCAGGCCAGGGAAATGTCGGTCTGTGCAAGGCACCAGATAATCCAGCCGCTTGCCGTTGCCCAGTAAGCTCCGTTCTGGTATTCTTCCGCCGGAATTTCTATAAGCAGGCGTTCCCAATATTCGCCTTTCAGGAGATGACGGATTTGGCCCTTATAAACATACCGGTCATAATTCTCCGCCAGAAAATGCAGGATGGACTGCTTTTTGTCCTGGGTACAGGGAAAACCGATATAGAGCATATACGCATTTGCCCAGATATCTAACTGCCTGCAGGCATTGGAAGCCGCAAAATAAACTCCGGATACCGGGTCCAAGAATGTATTAATATTCTTTTCAATATTTCTGAAATGTTCGCCGTACCAGCCGATGTCACTTCCGCCGAAGGTTTGGCTAAGTTCATACATGAACCGGCAGGCTCTCCAGAATAAGAGGGATTCCATAAAAAGTGAACCTGTTTTTGCGACCGTATCCGTAAATCCATAGGGAGAATGAGGCGCCTCATTGGTATTAAACACCATTCCGTTTTCTGCTAAAGGAATAATCTTCAAGCCCTGATTTAAAAAGGGTTCCCATTCCTGAAAGAGGGGATGAAAATCCTCCCGGGACATCCGGCGGCTTAAACTGTAAACCGTGAAAACTAAAAACGGAGTATTATCCAAATTGGCCTGGCCGATGGGTTTTCCCCGTTCCCCCGCGGCATATACGGCTGTGCCGTCTCCGTATATGCGGTCGGGCATCCAGCCGTCCTTACGCCTGCCGTTTATAGAATAGCGAATACAGTCAATAATATCCTTTACCGGAATATATTCTCCGGCATATTCCACCATATAGGAAAAATCACGGAGCCACAGGGCGTCGTAGCTTGAAACACCGTCGGGCGTATACAAATTGATACCGGTGCTTGTTTCAGACCTGCTTCCTTCTATCAGTGTTTTTGATAAACTGCTTAGATACTCCAATGCTTTAAGAGTTTTACCCATGAAAAAACCTCCTGTTTACTTAGATAAATTTATTACTTATTTTTTAATAAATATTTTGAATCTTTTTTTAGTATAACATACGGCAGTATATATTTAAAGGTTATTTATAAAAATTATTTGTAAAATTATTTTGTAAATATACTTTACAAAAGTAACGGAAAATGCTATAATGTGTTTAACAGAAATGATGGGAGATGAAAAAATGTTAAAAAATACTACCAAGGTATTAAAAGAGGCAAATAAGTATCTGATTATGCAATGTATTTTAAACTATGAGCCGATTACAACGGAAGAAATAGTAAAAAAGACATCTGTCAGCCGGCCTACGGTTTTGGAAATTCTGAAAGAGCTGACCGAAGAAGGGTATATAGTTAAAAACGGGTATTCTGAATCAACAGGCGGTAGGTCGCCTGCGCTGATATATGTAAACAGGGATTCCTGTTATGCGGTTGGCGTGGATTTCGAATTTCCCAAAATACGCCTGGCATTATCCAACATTAAAGGAGATATTATCAAAGCAAGGGAAATTAAGTTTTCCATGGATGAATTGCCGGAGCTTATCAAAAAGAACCTCATTTCAGAAATTAAGCTCCTGATAGAAGAAACAGGTATTGCATTGGATAGGATAATCGGCATTGGCCTGGGCCTGTCCGGCCTGATTGATAAATCAAAGGGTAAATCCGTGCATATTGAACGTATTAAGGGATGGAGAGATGTAAACATACAAAAGGAAATGGAAGAGGTTTTTGGCATTCCGGTTTATATCAATAACGATGTGCATCTGCTTGGGCTTGTGGAAAAGAAGAAATACATGCCGGCAGAACAGAATGATTTTATTTATATAGGAATCCGTTCCGGTATCGGCAGTTCTATCTTTTATAAAGGGAAGCCTTTTAGCGGCTGCAATGGAAATGCGGGATTTATCGGACATACTACCATAGATGCAAACGGGCCTTTATGTTTTTGCGGAAACAGGGGCTGCCTGGATGTTTTTTCCGGTGAACTTGCCATGAATGAACAATACGGGAAGATATTAAGGTCCATGGGAACAGGTCTTGAGAAAGAACAGTTTTTTACCGTACAGCAATTTATCAAAAAAGCAAAAGAGGGTGACAAGGCTTGTGTGAGTATTTTAAAACAGGCGGGTTATTATCTTGGCGTTGCAATTGCCAATATGGTGAAAACCCTGGAAATTCCTACAGTGATTATCGGCGCCTGCCAGGGAGTTGAAGGCTCCATACTTTTTGAAAAAGTAAGTGAAACAATTGATTCCCTTATGACATTGGAAATGAAGGAAGACTTCTCCATTTATCCCGGACGGCTAACAGAAGAAGAATATCCCCTCGGAGCCTGTTACTATGTATATGAGCATTTGTTTGAAAAACCGAAACTGTCACTGGCTATCGATTAAGGTATTTCAGGAAGGTATTAATTATGAATATAATCCTTATGGGTTATAAAATAAAAACTAACATAGGAGGTTTATTATGAAAAAGATATTGGGTAAAGGAACAGCGTTGCTGGTTTGCCTGATTCTTGTGTTTACAGGCATTGTCGGATGCAGCAAGGCATCCGAAGATACGGACCGGAACACACAGGAAGAGACAGGCAATGAAACGGCAAACCAAGAGGATACAGCAACTCCGGACCCTGATTCGGGTAAAAAAGCCACAATTGAGATTCTGTCCCTTAAGACGGAGGATGGGCCCCAGAAAGCATTCAGCCAAATGTTTGAGGGCTTTAAGAAAGAATACCCGAATGTGGAATTTGATATCCAGGCAATGACGTCCGATGAACTTAAGACAACTTTGCGTGCAAGGTCCGCTTCCGGTGACATGCCGGATATCATCACATGGATGAAGGAAGTAGAACCCGAATATTTGCTGGATTTATCAGGTGAAAGCTTTATCGGCAGCCTGAATGCGGATTCCGTATCGGCAGCCAACGCAATCTATGATAACGGTGTCTATGCCATGCCTATTGACAACGGTTATATAGGACTATATTACAACAAGGATGTTTTGGAGGCCAACGGCCTGACAGCACCCAAAACGGTATCAGAACTGAAAAATGCCTGTGAAGTACTGCAGGCTAATGGGATTACGCCGTTTGCGTCCAGTCTCAGCGACCTTTCCGTTCCCTACATGTCATTGATCGCTTTATTTTCAGAAACCGTCTTCGGTCCGAATCCTGACTGGAGCGTGCAAAGAGATGCCGGACAGACTTCAATTGTAAATGACAGCGGCTGGAAGACCGCATTTGACTTGCACAAAGAGATTGTGTATACGTATAGCGATCCGGATTCTGCATATAATCAGTCTTATGATGATTGCGCGGCACTCCTTGCCAATGGGGAAGTTGCCTTCTACGGCAATGGTTCCTGGGCGCTTTCCGGTATCAGGGATGTAAATCCGGATGCCAACATCGGGCTTTCGGCATTCCCGATTTCTGATAATGAACAGGATGCAAAGCTGCTTTGCTTCCCCGATACCGCACTGTCAATCTGTGCAAACTCCGATAACATAGATACCGCAAAGGAATTCCTGGCATATGTTGCTTCGGAAGAAGCCGGAAAGATATGGTCTGAAAATGTAAAAGTATCTTCAACAGTAAATGGTGTAAATGTGGATTATGATCCCATTGCGGCAGATATTAACTATTACCTGACCAATAATCTGTTTACTCCTTATGGTGACCGTGTACTAAGAAGTGTATTCACGGATAAGTTATGGGAAATCTATTCCTATTACATGCTGGATGAATATGATTGGAATACATTGGCAACCGAACTGGATACTGCGTGGGAAACGGCTTTAAAGACACAATAAAATTCCAAATATAATAGTATGTGCAGCGGTTATGCCGCTACACATACTATTCTTAACAGGTGGTCTAAAATGAAGAAAAAATCAAAAGACAATTTATTTTACGGATTGTTATTATTACCGGCCCTGGTTTTATTTATACTTTTTTTTATAATACCCGTCATTCAAAGCGCATGGCTTTCCTTTACGGATTCCTATGGTATGAAATCTACCTATAATTTTGTCGGATTAGCCAATTATAAAGAAGCTCTTCGTGATTTAAGCTTTAAAAAAACAATCAACGCCACATCGAAGTATGCTTTAATTAGCGTTGTATTTGGTAATGTATTATCTTTAGTCCTGGCTTTGATTCTAGATTCTAAATTAAAATTAAAAAACTTATTGCGTGCAATCTTTTTTATCCCGAATATTATGAGTCTGCTTGTTGTGGGCTATATATGGAGTTTTGTGTATACTTCCGTTTTTCCGGATATTTTTGCGGCGCTGGGAGTCAAAAGTCTTGCAATTTTAGGAAATAAGACATTAGTAGTCCCTGCATTGGCAGTGGTAGGCATATGGAATGCCGCAGGCTACTACATGGTTATATATATTGCTGCATTACAGGGAATTTCAGAAGATTTGATAGAAGCGGCCAGAATTGACGGTGCGGGTTTTCATCATCTGCTGTACTACATCCGCTTACCGCTCATAGCCCCGACGATTTTTACCTGTCTGATTCTTTCCATCGCAGCCCATATGAAAGTATTTGAATTACCGTACACCATGACCTCCGGCGGTCCTGTGGGAGAGTCTACAACCATGGTATACAAAATTTATACCACTGCGTTTAACGCCAACCGGAACGGATATGCTGCGGCCCAGTCTATTATATTGTTTATCCTTATTGCTTCCGTAACCCTGGTGCTGAACTATATTATGAAGAAAAGGGAGGAAAAGCTGTAAATGGATAAGAAAACCGGCGGTAAACCGTTATATATCTTTAAGAATATTTTTATATGGATACTTGCGGCCATATTTTTCGCTCCGCTTTTGCTGGTACTTTTAAACTCCTTCAAAACAAAAGGCGAGATAATGACATCTGCCATTGCCCTGCCGACTTCCCTTAATTTTGATAATTTTGTAACGATTGTAAACGAATCCAACTTTGTCAGTTCTTTTTTGTGCAGCCTGTTTGTCGTTACTGCTACCACGTCCCTGACCGTTCTGGTATCAGCTATGGCAGGCTATTCTCTTGCAAAATGGAAAAATAGAATTGCAGGTATCCTGCTGCTGGTAATTATGTCCACACTTTTTGTACCATTTCAGGTATATATGGTTGCCATGATTGTAGTGGTAAAAAATCTGGGCCTTACCGGTAATATTTTCGGACTGATACTGGTGTATATTGCATTAGGCATGCCGGTTCCGATTTTTTTATGCCGCAGCTATGCGGTAGGCATGTCAAAAGAAATTGAAGAAGCAGCTATCATAGACGGATGTTCCAAATGGACCATGTTCTTACGGATTATACTTCCCCTGATGAAGCCTATATTGGCTACGGTAGCGGTTTTAAACGCACTTTGGGTGTGGGGGGAATTTCTGGTGGCTTTTCTGGTTTACGGAAACGGCAAACCCATGACCCTGCCCCTGTCACAGCGATATTTTTATGGAACTTACAGTAACCAATGGAATTTAATCTTAACTAACTTTTTGATATCCAGTATACCTATTGTTTTATTTTATGTGTTTATGCAGAAACATATTGTAAAAGGAATAACAGCAGGTGCAGTGAAAGGTTGATACGATGACAAAAATATTATCACCATCCATGATGTGTGCGGATTACGGATGCCTGAGAGAAGAGGTAAAGAAACTGGAGGAAGCGAGGGCTGCCAGATTCCATATCGATATTATGGACGGAAGCTATGTGCCCAATTTCGGTATGGGTCTTCAGGACACGGAATTTATCTGTAAAACGGCCGCCATACCGGTGGAGGTACATCTTATGATTCAAAACCCCCTTCAATATATAGATAAATTTGTTTCTCTGGGGGCGGATATTATTTATATACATCCGGAAGCAGACATACATCCGGTCCGGACGCTCTTAGAAATTAAGAAACTGGGCGCTGTTCCCGGAATTGCGGTGAATCCGGGAACATCCATGGAATATATAAAAGAAATGCTTTATTATGTAAAAAGTATTTTGGTTATGACAGTGAATCCGGGATTTGCCGGGCAGAAGTTTTTGGAACCGGTTTTAACTAAAGTGGATTGTCTTGCAAAATTAAAAAAAGATATGGACTTGGAGATTATGATTGACGGGGCATGTTCACCGGAAATGATAAAGTATCTGAGTGAAAAAGGAGCAGATGGTTTCGTTCTTGGGACTTCTGCTTTGTTTGGGAAAAAAGAAACATACTTAAACATTATGGAAAAATTACTGGCAATATAAAACTGATGGGAATCAGATGGACTTTATTTAGATACGGGTAATTTTAGGAAGGCGGATAGAATCGGAAATGAAGTATTTTATTGGAATTGATATCGGCGGAACGAAAACGAATATAGGAATTGTACAGGAAGATGGAAGCGTTCTGGCCCAGAAAAGGCTACCTTCCGATACCTGTAACGGAATTCGTGCATTTGTTGATGCTATATATAACGAAATCGGCAGTCTGCTTATGGACAATAAGATAAAGCCGGAGGAGATTGCGGATATCGGCATTGGAATACCGGGAACAGTTGACTCGGAAAATGGTATTGTGGAATACAGTTCTAATTTATTCGGAACAGATGTGGCAATCGGACCTGTTTTTGAAGAAAAACTGGGGAGAAAGGTTACGCTGATTCAGGATTCCTGGGCTGCCGCCTGGGGAGAGAAGCTGTTCGGTGCCGGTAAAGCCTTTGAAAACTTCTGCTGTGTTACACTGGGAACCGGAATCGGATGCGGAGTAATAACAGAAGGTAAAATTTTCAGGGGAACTATGAATTCCGCAGGAGAAATCGGTCATACGCCGATTATTATGGGAGGCAGAAAATGCAGCTGCGGCAATAAGGGATGCCTGGAGTGTTATTCTTCCGGCACCGGAATATTAAAGCAGGCAATGGAATTATTCCCTGAAAAGCTGCAGGGAGATGAAAGGGCGGAGAAGGTGTTTGAGCTGGCTGACGGCGGAGACTCGGATGCGGCCGGTTTAATAAACGACGCCGTTGAGAAGCTGGCCTATGGTCTTGCTATTATGGTTAACATATTTGCAATTGATACTTTTCTGATCAGCGGCGGTTTGTGTGTGCATAAAGAGAGGATTATCGATCCGCTCCCGTCATTAATCGAAAAATATGGATATGATTCCTGGACCAGGAAAAAAAGAGTTAAAGTGATACAGGCTGAACTGGGGAGTGATGCGCCGATGATCGGAGCAGCCTTTATTAATAATAAATTAATTAACGACAAGGAGCTTATTTTCTTATCTCCCATTCCAAGGGATGCCATCTGGGGCGGTACGTTATTAAAGAAATATTTCCGTTATGGCGATTACGGAAACCAGGTAGGACAGTCCTGGTCCTTCAGTGCGCAGGAAGGGGCATCCAACCATATACAGAATGAAAAGTACAGGGGAAAGACCCTGGCTGATTTGTGGAATGAGCATCCGGATTTATTTGACAGCAGCTTTCGTGAGTTCCCTTTCATCATATCGCTGGTCGCTCCTGTGGATGATCTGAGCATTCAGGTCCATCCGGATAAGGAATATGCCGGAAAAAAGGGATTCAGAACGGGGAAAAACGAAGCGTGGTATTTCATAAAGACGGAGGAGCAAGGCAGTATAGTATATGGCCATAAGGCAGAAAATGAAACGGAACTTAAGCAGTATATTGATAAAAATGAATGGGAATCGCTGATTTGCTTAAAACCGGTGCGGACAGGTGATTTTGTTTATATTCCGGCAGGAACCCTCCATGCCTTAAAAAAAGGCAATATTGTTTATGAGGTCCAGCAGGCTGCGGACGTTACATACCGGTTCTATGATTACGGGAGAACGGACAGTAACGGAAACAGCCGCGAGCTGCACCTGGAAGATGCCATAGCATGTATATCCTATAAGAAACCGGCCGGAGATGAGACAAAGCAGATTATGTGTGAAAATAAATACTGCAAAGTTACCCGGTATCATAATGATGAAAACTTCTGTATTACAAAATTAGAGATTTCCGGTCCGGCGGATATAAGCTTTACAAAATATCAGCTGGCAACGGTTATACGGGGAGGAGGTATGGTTGACGGCACACAGGTTTCCATCGGGGAAAGCTTTTTAATTCCTGCCGGGTATGGGAAAATAACCCTGGATGGAGATATGGAGCTTATGCTCACATCGGAGAAACAATAACCTGATTAAACTAGTCATTTTGCAGATGTTTTTAGGAAGCCTTAACTTAAAAAGGCTGAGGGACCGTATCATATGAAAAAAGAGCCAACCTTCCCCCTTGTTATCAAGGGGTATGCTTTGACTCTATGTTTAAAGTGGATTATGTTTATGTAAATATGTATTTTATTTAGGGAAGCTATTTTCAATTTGTGGTGTGCTTTCCGTTTAATAATTTATTTTTTTTGCAAAATGTATTTAATAGTGGCACCATAACAGCGGCAACAATACCGGCTGAAAAACCAGTGTTGTATAAATTCATCCCTCCATGTAAAATACCTGAGTTCAAGACAACCGACGAATTAATGAAACCCGCAACCACGCCCCAAACCCATCCGTAATACCCGGCAATCGGTGCAAGTGAAGTCCCGAACAGCGCAGCAATTAATATAGATGGATCATTAATGTTCCACGTTTTCGTAATACTGGCTAATAAAACACCTATAAAAATTGGGGCAATGTTCTTTATATGCTTACCGAAAGCGCCAAAACCAACCACTGTCAATATGCCGCCAATGGTTGGTCCGTTCAGTTCTCCACCAACCAGCAATACATATCCTGTCGCAGCCAGTCCGTTGATTCCCATGTTGATCAGAACAGCTTCAAACCCTTCCAGAGCAATAAAATCGCTGCTTAATATTCCCGAATGTTTAAAAATCTGAGGGAGTTTTTTTATTGCATGTTTATTTAGCATAATGCCTGTGGCAATCGTAGAGATAAAAAGTACGCATAAAAATATTCCCAGCAGCCAATTATTCCCCGTACTCCAAACCAGTCTGCTATAAGCTGTATATCCGTAGGATTTAAAAACTGAAACATAAACTGTGCCCAAAATCCCCACAGAAAAACCAATGTTATATAAATTAAAACCCTTGTGCAGCTTTAGAACATTCGACGATAGCGGTGCAATCAAAATGCCGATGCTCACGCCAATAGATATGCTGAGTAAAATTCTAACCCACAACGGCATACTGATAACAAACAAAAGTTCTGTCACAATAGGCGCTATACTGGTCGCCAGAAAAGCAATGTGTACGTGGTTCCTAAATGGCTCCTTGCATAGTTTTGAATATAGATAAACGCCGAGTATAATCGGCCAAATATTGCAGATATTTTTGCCGAAAAGTGCAAAGCTTCCCATTAGAAATATGGACGCAATGGATATTCCGTTGATGTCTACTTTAAGTAAAAATAGCATGATGATGGTTATGAACATTAAAACACCGGCATTGATAAATGCCGCGCCGACACCACCTACGGCGATATAGTCGGTTATCAGGACAGCGGGCTCCGTGATGATACGAAGCAATCCCGGCACAATCATGACAGGTGATTCGACCACAAATCCAAATACCACAAATGAGGCTGCAAACAGCGTCAAAACCGTATACTTGATCATATATTGCGAATTGTTTTCAATCTGCTTAGGCATATATAATTTAATAAAATTCACTCCTTTGCTAAACGGCTTACTCACCCGATGCCGCCGTGGATATCACATTGCGCATTTGTCTTTGTGCCAGTTCCATACGGATACGCAGATCCTTTTGCGGATCTGCCGCAACCGGAGGAATAGGGTCGCCAATATGAACAACCATAGTTAGTTTTTTTCGGTACAACTTCTGAATGCAATTAACACAATGACATCCTAAACTGCTCCGCAAACTTCGCCCTTTTCTTTAATTTTTTCCTGATGCTGCTGCCACAGATGATCCGCACACTCCGCCCATTTTTTGGCTGCATCTTCGGTTTTCGCGCACAAGTAATGCACATCCTCCGGAGCATCCATATCGGTTGAATACGCGCCGGATTCATCAACTATTGCGCGCAATGCATCCGGGTTATCCAACAGGGGGCAGGGACGAAGATGGTTTTCATTAAAAGGTTGGCGCTTTCGGTATGCGGCGAAAAGCGGGGATTTGAGCGCCTCAAGTAAGGTGACTTCGTGAATATTGACGTTGGAATAATGTATGAAGGCACATGGCTCTACGTCGCCCGCCGCATTAATATGTAGATAGTTCCGACCTCCGGCAATACAACCCTTTGTAAACTCGCCGTCATTCCAGAAGTCCATAGCGAAGATGGGTTTCGTCTCCCGTATCTCGCGGATTCGCCGGTACATATAGGCACGCTGCTCGGGTGTAACCAGCAGATCGGTCACCGCGTCTTTCCCCACAGGCATATAAGTGAAATTCCAAGAGAAACGGCAGCCCCTGGCGATCATGTTATCGACAAATTCATCGGAACCAACGCTTTCGGTGTTATAACGGTGATAGCAGGTGGAATAGCCGAAGAGCAGCTTATGCCCGCGCATGCGCGCCATAGCTTCGATGACCTTTCGATATGTACCTTGTCCCCGTCGCATATCCGTAGAGATTTCATCTCCCTCAATGGAGAATGCCAATGCGAAATTTCCCACACGGACAAGTTCTTTGCAAAATGCGTCGTCGATTAGGGTGCCGTTGGTGAATGCGAAGAAATAGCAATCGGGATGCGCCTCGCATAGTCGAATAATATCCTTTTTACGCATCAGAGGCTCTCCGCCCGAGAAGATGTAGAAATAGATTCCCAATTCCTTGCCTTGTCTGCAGATGGAATCCAGCGTCTCATAACTGAGGTTATTTTTGTCGCCGTACTGTGCGGCCCAACAGCCGGTGCAGTTGAGATTACAGGCGCTGGTCGGATCCATAAGGATCGCCCAAGGAATGTTGCAGTCGTGCTTTTGCGCCGCTTCATCAGCTATGGCGCGTCCCTCCAGTGAAGCGTTGATTATAAAGCACTCGACCGCTTTCTGTAATACTTTGGGGTCAAGTTCTTTGAATAGCCTTTCGGTAAAGCCACGCCACAGGCTGTCTTCATTGGTAAGCACCTTACGTAGTGTTTGGATAGCTGTAGTATTAAGCTTTTTACGGTCAAGCGTTTCTGCCAAGTTCAACATGGTTGGAATCCTCTCAAGCGGTTTGCTTGATAAATATTCCAAAATAAGGTTCATTGCCGATTTTTGCACTCTGTTCATGGTAATGCCTCCTTCATAAAATTTCAGATAAAAAACCGTGTCAGTCAACTGGATTATGGGGGTATCTATCACCTTCTTTCTAAAAAACTAACCGGACAGTTTTTTGCTGTGCAATTTTTTGCCCCACATGCCAGACGTGAAACAGTGGGGCGATTGTCTATTTATCGGATATGAAATCCGATCTGCCTATGGACATTAATAGATCTCTGCCTTGAATCGGATAGGGGCTGATACTCATACAGACACGGAAAAAATCCGAACGCAAATCTTCTTTACTCATGGAACTGACTTTTACATAATCCTCGAAATACGCAGCCATGTTCAACATCGGTAATATGCTGAAAAAGAACTTAGCTATCACTATATCGTTGGAATAGGTAAAATCGTTATCCGCATCCCGAATGGTTTGATACATCGGATTGCTTTCTTTCTGCTCCATAAGCTCGAAAAAGTGAAACAAGCCTATTTGGTCGTTACCGTGCTTGAGGGATTGCGCCAACATAAGACGCACGGCATCCCTGTTGTCAAGTAAGTAATCCAACAATTCCTCATAATAAAGCCGGCTTTTTTTCGTATAACTGGCGATAGCCCCATCGTTGGCAAACCGCATGCGGTCTGGAAGGATATCCAGCTCTCCTTTTTGAATGGCTTGAATGAGATTATTTGATATAAAGTCCATAGCCCTTATTTTAATACCTGCAAAAAGTTCTTCCAGCAGATGGTTCAAAAGGGCCTCTTTGCTCTCAAAATGATAATAAATCAACGCCTTATTCACGCCTGCTTTTTCCGCAATATCGTCAACGCGGGTATTTTCAAATCCTTTTTCAGAAAATAACGATAAGGCCGCTTCTATGATATGATCTTTACGTATTTCATTTTTATGAATATTTTCCTTTGCCGTTCTGGGCATAGTGTGTACATTCCTTTCCAATCAAAATAAAAAACTAACTGGTCGGTTTTAATATAATATATATTTCTCGCTTTGTCAAGTTATACCTATTAATGGCGGGATGTTTTTTTGATTTTCTATCAGGTTAATTTCGTTTTTAATCAAGTCATGTCATCCCGAAGCGCGTCAATAATATTTTCTTTTTTTATCTTGCTAATGGCATACAGCATTGTAATGAACACGATAAAGAGCACACTGAACACGCTGACCGCCATACTGCCCCACGGGAATTCAAAATCGAAGTTATCTATCCTTTCTACGGCCACCAGCCCTTCGTAAATCAGCCGTGAGATGATTCCCGCTATTGGAAGTCCGGTTATCAGCGTCCTCATGCCATAAAAAACACACTCGAAACTCATCATCTTATTGAAATCGCAATCCGACATCCCCACCGAACGGAGCATGGCAAGCTCCCGCCTGCGCAGCCGGATATTCGTGGAAATCGTGTTGAATACATTGGCAACTGCAATCAGCGAAATCATGATGACAAAAACATAGGTGAAAACATCAATAACAAATGTTATACTGCGGTATTGTTCAACTATCTCGTACACATTGTACAGGGTATACGCAGACGTAATTCCCGCGCCCTGAATCGCCGCTTCCATTTCAGCCACCGATTGCGAAGGATTCTTTGACAGAAAGCTCAGGCCTATATCCCCATGGGTATCCGAGGTTTCAAAGTTCTCTTTGAGCGAATAGGGGGCCACCACCATAAAAACCCATGGATTCTGCTCGGAAGATTGCTTTGGGGGCGGATCCACCGGGTACGTATCTACAAACGTAATGTTTATGCTTTGCCCCTGTACCATCATTGGCTTGTCATTTGTTTCGGGAGTGATGCTGAAAGTCATGGAACGGCTCGCAAACATATCGATCAACTCGTTCTTCCCGTCTTTCGTGTCATCCACATTTTTGGCTTTAGCAACGGCGATCATTTTCGCGTCCTGCCCGGTATATTCTTCTGTGGACAAGCCCAATTCTTTGATGAAACGCAGATATTCGCTGTCCGGGATAAACTGGATGTCCACTGGCAGATGAACCGTTTCGTCCGGCCCGGCATAACCCGCGTATTCCCGGTAACGGTCTGAAAAATTACTTGCCTTAACCGCGCATGAATACGCGAAAACCGCTTGGTACGAGCTTTCGTAAACTCCGTCTGCGGTTTTTAGTTTGTCGTAAAGCGGGAACATTTCGCTGTCGTCCATGTCCTGAGTGGTAAAAAGGATGTCATAGTCAAAGTCCATTACAAGCTGTTCCGAAAGCCGTTTCAGAGTTGTTCCAAAAGCACTTCCTGATACAAACAGCACGACGCTTAAAACAAGGGACAGCACAATGCTGCGATAGCGTTTTTTGTTTCTCTTAAAATTTTTTAGCGCAAGAGTTCCCTCCAAACCGTAAATACGCTGCGCGAGTTTTGACGTTTTCACGGCTTTGGATTCAGTTTTGACCTCATTGGTCTGGCGAATACTCTCCATCACAGGAGTGTTTGCGGCTTTCCTGGCTGGGATATAGGCTGAAATCAAAATAGTAACCAAACTGACCGCCGCCGCCGCGACAATCGCGGGGACAGACACCGACAAAGTTAAAGGCACGGTGCTTTTGAGAATGTTCCCGAAATTCCCGGCAACAATAGGAATTACAATCCCGATACTGCCTATGCCGGCCATAACGCCAATCGGTATGCCGATGGCGCCAATGCAAAGTCCCTCAAACAGCACCGAATTTCGCAGCTGTCTTGCCGTGGCGCCCACTGACGAAAGAATCCCGAACTGGCGTGTGCGTTCGTTCAGCGAGATGTTGAACGAGTTATAAATCAGAAAAATCGAGCCTGTCATTATTATGGCAACCAAAATGCCGCCAACCGTGTACAGAAGCGCGTTGAACAGTTTATTGTCCGAAACGCCCATGAAGCGCAGCACATCATCGTTATAGACGTAAGCCCCTGCTCCGGCTGTGCTGCTTGCGTAAGCATGGACTTGCCGCGGGTTTTTAAGCGTGACAAATATGCTGAAGCTGTCCGCTTGGTCCCCGGCATCTGCTTTCGTTATCAAGGTGTATCCCGGTGCGGAATGTTCCTCAAAACCGGGCCTTTCGCAGATACCCACAACCGTGTAGGTCCTCTCTGCTTTTGGCACAAGAACTTCTTTACCCTCGCCCGATTCTCCCCCGGACAGGTAAGGGTCGTGTTGACCGAGATTCTTGTTTCCATCCATGCGGCTTCCAACAACAAATGAAATAGTGTCGCCCACCGTGAATCTAACGCCGCCCTTTGCCGCGACGTGGGCCGGGACAAGAATCTCCCCGCTATTTTCAGGCAGCCTGCCGGAAATCAGGCTTATGGGCAAGGTATCAAAGGCTTCCACGCTGAATCCGGCGATAAAAAGATAGGGCTTTTCGGGGCTTTTTCCGCCGTCAAGCGTTGCATAGCCGATGTTTTCAAACGCTGCGGCGTCTGCAACTTTATTGTCGTGGGTTAGTTCCTGCACGAAAGAGGAATCAACATCCAGAAACTCAACGTGCCAGCCGCCGTATTTCTGGGTAGAACCGTTTACCAGAAAGTTTAACAGGGAAGTGCCAAAGGTAGCGACTGCCGTAATCATAGCGGCGGACAGGATAACTCCGATAATCGTTACAATTGTTCGTGTGCGGCTTTTTTTCATGCCTTGCAGGGTAACTTTGTTGAAAATGTTCATGGCCGCACCCTCTCATCCCGCACTACTGTGCCGTCTGATATGCCGATAATGCGGTCTGCTTGCAGGGCAATATTTTCGTCATGGGTGACAAGGAGCAGGGTCTGCCCATATTTTTTATTGCTTTCTTTCAGCAGTTTGATGATTTCATGTCCATTCCGGCTGTCCAGACTGCCCGTGGGTTCATCGGCAAGCATGACCGCCGGAGCGTTCATCAAAGCGCGTCCTATGGAAACGCGCTGTTGCTGACCGCCCGAAAGCTGATTGGGTAAATGTGTTTTGCGGTCTTTTAGCCCAAGCATTTCGAGCAGGTCATTCAGCCGTTCCCCGTTGACCTTGCGCTTGTCCATCAGGATAGGCAAGGTAATGTTTTCCACCACATTCAGAGTAGGAATCAGGTTGTGAAACTGGTAAATCAGTCCGACCTGCCGCCTGCGGAAAATGGCGAGTTTTTCATTGCTTCCCGCATATACATCCTGCCCGTTCAAATACACTTTTCCGCTTGTCGGCACGTCCACGCCCCCGATGATGTGAAGCAATGTGGATTTGCCGGAGCCGGAGGAGCCGATGATTGCGGTAAACTCCCCCTTTTCGATTGTAAGCGAAACATGGTCAAGCGCGGTAACTTGGTTTTCGCTCTTGCCGTAGGTTTTGCATAAATTTTCAATTTTTAAAAACTCCATTATGTGAGCCTCCTTCGTCACGATTTACCCATATAATAGAACCTTCAACTTACATTTCTGTGACTTTCAGGTGAGAGATTCGTCACTTTGGGAAACGAATGGTAAATATTGCGCCGCCCTGGGGGTGATTTTTTGCGGTAATGGTCCCGCCCTGCCGTGTTATAATCATCTTGCAGAGAGCCAATCCAATCCCGTATCCTGCAGCGTTTGGGTTTTTCCCCCGATAAAACCGGTCAAACAGGCAGGGTAAATCTTCTTTTTCAAACCCCGCGCCGTTGTCGCGGATAGCGATCTCTGTAAACAGTGGGTTGGATCGGCAGATAACCTCAATCTTCCCGTTCTCGCCTGCGTTTTCCATGCAATTTTTGAGGATGTTTTGAATTGCCTCCGAAAGCCAGCCTGAATCGCCCTGAATAATCATCCCTTTCGGTGCATCTATTTGCAAATCAATATTGTGCAGTTCCATTGGGATTAGGAACGGGCGAAGCGCGGCGCATATCAAGTTTTTTACATCTATCTGCTCGCTTTGGAACACCGCAATGCCCGCGTCCAAGCGGGATAATTTCAATAGGGAAGTAATCAGCCAATCCATCCGCACAAGTAATTCCTCTATTTCCCGCACAAATGCTTTCCGCTCGTTTTCATCAGAGTTATTCGCTAACAATGACAGAATGAGATTCACGGATGTGAGCGGGGTTCGGAGTTGGTGGGCTATGTCGGCAAGCGAATCGGCGAGATGTTCCTTTTCTTTTTTCAGCGCGTCGTTTTGCTCCCGAATACGCAACGTCATTTTTGTTATTTCGCTGTGCAGAATGGAAAGTTCGCCCTCATCCGATTCACCAATATACAGATGGTCGGCATTATGAAGCACAAGGTCGATTTGATTTGAAATTCTCGCAATGCTTTTGTATCGGGCTTTGGTAAACGCGAAAAACACTGTGCCAAAGGCGGCGGCAGAAGAGGCGGCAAGGATTCCCGCCAACCTATTGATTGCAAATCCCAGCATTACAGAGGCGGCGGCCATTAAGGAGAACAAAATGGCAAACTGCCGAAACTCTTTATTCCGAAGCATACTCGCCTCCCAATCTATACCCCGTCCCGCGAACAGTCAGAATAATTTGCGGGTTTGCCGGGTCGTTCTCTATCTTTTCCCGCAAGCGTTTGATGTACACGGTCAGTGTATTGTCATTGACAAACTCACCCGCCGCGTCCCACAATTCGTCAAGTAGCCTGCCTCTCGTGATAATACTTTTGGGGTTGCTGATAAACACCAGCAACAAGCGGTATTCTAATGCTGAAAGAAAAACCTCGCTGCCGTTTTTTTTCACAATGCCGCTTGCCGTATCGACATGAAGCCCGCGAATTTCAAAATCCGACCCGGAGCGCCCGCTTTTTCGCAGGGCGGCTCTGATTCGCGCAATCAATTCACGCGGACGAAAAGGCTTGGTGATATAGTCGTCCGCACCTATGTTCAGTCCGGTAACAACACTCGCCTCATCCCCGGAAGCCGTCAGAAAGATAACGGGAACATCCCCTGTTTCTTTGATTTCCGTGCAAACCGTAAAGCCATTTCCGTCAGGCAAGGAAATATCAACCAACGCCAAGTCAAATTTATTCCCGGCAAGCATGGAAAGGGCAACACCCTGCGTAGGGGCGTGAGTAACTGTAAACCCCTCCGAGCGGAGTAAAAGCACAAGGTTTCTGGCGATTGCATTATCGTCCTCAACCAAAAATATCCGTTTCATTTATTTTCACCATCCTTCCTTTACTGCTCCTATATCGTCCGGCAGAGCAATGGTACACTGCCATTCTGTCTGTGATTCCCCAATTTTTTGCTGCTTCTTTTGTCGTTATATAATCCATGCATAATACCTCCATAATTTTATTATATTTCTTTTGACGGAAATATACAAACTGACATTAATTTTCTGTCATTCCAGGGCCTACTAGTTTTTTGTTTACTGACATTTATGCTCCAGCTTGACAAACCCTGCCGGACCTGTTACCGTAAATTTACGGCAGAAAAGGCCGCAACAAATGAAGAATAACGAATAGAAGCAAAGCCTGATGAAATCGACATCTGCCGTGTCGGTTCTGTCAGGCTTTATATTTTTCTTCGAAAGGAGGTGTGAACATGGTTTTCAGCTTTTGGAGCGAAGCGACTTCCTAAAGAAAAGTCAATATAGTATAAAAACAGCTATTTTTAACCGAATATTATGTAATTTTACCATATTTATTGACGGTAACATTGGTTTATCTTATAATTTACCCATAATTTAAAGGTTTTCTTGTTTTTAGCAATGGATAAATACAGGAAAAGAAAAAAAGAGGTAAAAAATCATGTCAATAAATCGGTTTCAGTTAGTTTCCAGGCATAATCCGGTTTTGGAAGGGATTGATTTGGATTCGCCCCTTTCGGTGGGAAACGGGGAATTTGCGTTTACGGCCGACGTAACGGGGCTGCAGACCTTATATGAGGAATATAAAGAAAACCATGTTCCCTTATGTACCATGGGCCAGTGGGGATGGCATACTACACCGGTAAGCAGGCAAATACCTGCGGGGACGGAAGATGCGGACAGTAAAATATCCGGGAGAGCCGCCGCGGAAAGGTATTCCTATCGAATGGATGACCTGGTAATGACGGATTATGATTTTGCAGGACGTACGGTATCCTATGCGGTCCAAAAGAAGCCGGGCAATGAGGAAGTGTATGACTGGCTCAGGCAGAATCCCCACCGGCTGAATCTGGGCAGGCTGGGTTTTCTTTATGAGAACAGGGAGATTAAGGCATGTGAACTGTCGGATATCCGGCAGGAGTTAAAATTATATGAGGGTATTATGGAAAGCAGGTTCCGGCTCCATGGAAAGCAATGCACGGTCCGGACAGCCTGCCACGGAAGTAACTGCACTCTTGGAGTTTCGGTGGAATCGGAAGCCCTGGCAGATAAAAGTCTTAAGGTCCGCCTGGTATTTCCTTATGGCTCACCGGATATTACCGCATCGGACTTTGGCAGTCCTGGCCGGCATGACAGCAGCGTTATAAAACAGAATGCCAATACCCTTGTTATACAGAGGGAACTGGATCTGGACGGCTACTATGTAACTATAAACAGTGAGGAAGAAATACATGTTTTGCAGGATAAGCCTCATGAATTTATCTTTTCCGCCTCCGGAGGCCGTATAGCATTTGCCCTGGCCTTCTCAAAAGAAGCACCCCGGGTTACGGATAAGCCGGAAGCGGTTTTTGACAGCAGCCGGACAACCTGGAGAAATTTCTGGGAAACCGGCGGAATGGTTGACCTGCACAAGTCCGGGGACCCCCGGGCAATGGAACTGGAACGCAGAATTGTATTATCCCAATATTTATCGGCCATACAGTCCTGCGGCTCCATGCCGCCCCAGGAAACCGGGCTGACCTGTAACAGCTGGTACGGCAAGTTCCATCTGGAAATGCATTTATGGCATTGCGGATATCTGCCCTTGTGGAACCGTACGGAATTGTTGGAACGAAGTCTTTCCTGGTACCGGAAGAACCTGGGTGCCGCCAGGGCTAATGCCGCAAGAAACGGATATGCGGGAGCCAGATGGCCTAAAATGGTTGCCTTTGATGCCGTCGATAGTCCGTCCCCCATTGCCACCCTGTTAATATGGCAGCAGCCCCATATTATCTACATGCTGGAATTGGCTTACGTAAGTAAAAAGGATAAGGCTTTCTTAGAGGAGTACTGGGAAGTTATAAAGGAAACGGCGGATTTTATGGCCGATTATGCCGTATGGAATCCGGTGACCGGAAAATATGATTTGCGTTCCCCGGTTATCCCGGCCCAGGAAGAGCACGCCCCCGAGAATACGGTAAATCCTGCCTTTGAGGTAGAGTATTGGAGCTTTGCCCTTAAGATAGCCGTCCGTATGGCTGAACACCTCGGAATGGAGGCGGAAAAGTGGGCCCGGGTAGCGGAGAATATGGCGGAACTTCCGGTAAAGGACGGACTTTATCTTGCTCATGACAACTGTCCGGACACCTTTGAAAACTATAACAGGGACCATCCTTCCATGCTGGGAGCTTTCGGACTTATTGCAAGTGACAGGATTTCAAAGGAATATATGAAGAACACGTTGGATAAAGTACTGGAATGCTGGGACTTCTCCACCATGTGGGGCTGGGATTTCGCTATGATGGCCATGACGGCCGTACGTTTGGGAGATGCGGATACGGCATTGAATCTACTGCTTTGTGATACGCCGAAAAACTGCTATGTTGCAAGCGGCAATAATTTTCAGAAGCTCCGTGCGGATTTGCCCTTATATCTGCCCGGAAACGGCTCCCTTCTTCTGGCAATTCCCATTATGACGGCCGGATATGCGGGCTGTAAAGAAGAACTGCCGGGATTTCCCAAGGATGGAATGTGGACGGTGGAATATGAATCCATTTCTCCGCTCCCGTATTAGAGCGTGTTTTAAATATCAAGCGAGGGGTCCGGAAAGGAGTTTATCTGGCATGATAAAAGAATATGATATTAAACTGCCATACCTAACCAGTGACGGTATGATTTTGCAAAGGGACAGACAGGTTAAAATCTGGGGAGAGGCAGCACCGGTACAGAAGCTGGTGCTGACATTATGCGGCAGCCGGTATACCGCCGAAACAGGTAAGGACGGGAAGTGGGAAATCCTGTTGAACGCTATGCCTGCCGGCGGCCCGTATGAAATGGCAATAGAATGTAAAAACAAAAAGACTGTTATCAGGGATGTATTAATCGGGGAAGTCTGGGTATTGGGCGGCCAGTCCAACATGGAAATGCCCCTGGAAAGAGCGTCAGACTTATTCGAGGATGAGATTGCATCGGCAGATTATCCTTATATCCGGAAGTTTGCCGTACCAGAAGCCTATGACTTTAATGGCCCCAGGGAGGAACTTTCCGGAGGAAGCTGGATTCCGGCAACACCGGAATCGGTTCTTGATTACAGCGCGGCGGGATATTTTTTTGCCAGGGAACTGTATGATAAATACAAAATACCAATCGGATTGATTCACACTGCCGTCGGAGGCACACCTGCCGAAGCGTGGTTAAGGGAAGATTCCCTGATTAACTTCAAACGTTTCAGGCATATATTATCCCGGTGCAAAGAGGAGGGTTATATTAAGCGGACTAAGGAAAGTGAGGAAGCATGCATAAAGGAGTGGCATAATAAGCTGGATGAGACGGATGAAGGCTTTCTTGAACATACGCCATGGTATGAGGGCGGCTGCGATGACTCCGGCTGGCGGGAAATGGAGCTGCCGGGAAGCTTTCAGGGTACTGAACTGGAGGAATTAAAAGGAGCGGTCTGGTTCAGAAAGGAGATTTTTATACCGGAGGGCATGCGGGCAGATAAAGCGAAACTTGTACTGGGCACGATTATTAACGGTGATGATACCTACGTTAACGGAATAAAAATCGGCAGCAATGACTCCCTTTTTGCCCGGCGAAGGTATGAAATACCAAAAGGGCTGTTAAAACCGGGAAAGAATCTTTTAGCTGTCCGGGTAATAATTACAAGGCATATGGGCGCCTTTGTGACGGATATGCCTTATTATCTGGATATGTACGGCAGTCGGATACCGTTAAGCGGAACCTGGAAATACCGTATCGGGGCAAAAACCGGTCCCTTGCCCCCGGCCACAACTTTTTCATTTAAACCGACAGGGGTATATAACGGCATGATTTATCCTTTGAGGAAATACGTCATCCGCGGTGTACTCTGGTATCAGGGAGAATCCAACACCGAATATACTGAGGATTACCGGGAATTATTTGAGACGGTGATTAAGGATTGGAGAAATACCTGGGATTGCGGGGATTTTCCTTTCCTATATGTACAGCTGGCTAATTATTGTCCCTTCCGGCTGGAACCATCAGTCAGCCGGTGGGCCCAGGTCAGAGAAGCCCAGAGAAAGGTGCTGGAAACAGCCGGGACCGGTATGGCGGTTACTTATGATGCGGGAGAATATAACGATATTCATCCGCGGGATAAGAAGACGGTCGGAAACCGGCTGGCTCTGTTAGCCATGAATCTGGTTTACGGAGAAGATGTGGTATGCAGCGGCCCTGTTTTTCATCATAAGGAAATAGAAGGCAATAAAATCAGACTGTATTTTACCCATACCGGAAGCGGGCTTATAGTAAAGGGAGAACGCTTAAAATCCTTTACGGTCTGCGGGGAAGACGGCAGGTTTACCCATGCGGAGGCAATCATAGACAAAGATACGGTACTGGTTTCCGGCAAAGATATAAAAGAACCGGTTCATGTACGGTATGCCTGGGCTGATAATCCGGAGGATGCAAATTTATATAACGGGGAAGGGCTTCCGGCACCGCCTTTTACAACTAACGATTAGAGCGTGTCCGGGTTTTAGCAGAGAGCAGATACCTTTAAAATCCAATGCTATAAATTGTACAAAAAAGCATAAATATCCATACCATTTTTGTTGTATATTTGAAACCGGACTACCCGTATCTTTTAGATAATATAATTTGATTTACGGAGAATTTTGCCAATGATAAGTAAATATAGTTGTAAAAATTAATATATTCAAAATTTTTTATTCAAATAATCGTTATATATTGACTATATTTGATATTGGTTGTATTGTTTTATTGTAATGTTATATAAAAATTATGAGGAGGCATTTTTTATGAAACTTAAAAGAGCATTAGTTTTATTTTTGGCTATTTTGACTACTATATCATTCGTTGCATGTCAGGGGAAAAAAACGGAAACAGGTGCCGGTACGGATCAGACAGGCAGCAGTAACGGTTCTGAAACGGATTACGAAGGGGAGCAGATTGTTCTGCGTATGGCCTGGTGGGGTTCCCAAGCCCGTCATGATAAGACAATCGAAGTGATTGAAATGTATGAGAAACAGCATCCCAACGTAAACATTGAATATGAATTTTATGACTATGACGGTTATTTTACAAAGATTAATACCCTGGTAGCTTCGGATAATGTATGGGACATGTTCCAGTTAGGCGGCAATTTTCCTGCTTACCTTAGTAAAATAGTTCCTTTGGATGACTACGTAGCATCAGGAATTATTGATACTTCCAATACAACCGACGCATTCTTAAAAACGACCCAGTATGAGGGCCAGCAGATTGGTATTTCCAACGGTGTTAATACTTACGGTGTTGCTTACGATCCTGCAATGTTTGCACAGGCAGGAGTTCCGGAACCTGCTGAAAACTGGACCTGGGATGATTATGCAAAGGCAAGTAATACAATACATGAAAAATTGGGAATTTACGGAAGTTCTAAGTTCGACGATTTTGCAGCCGCCTGCGGTTCAGGAATTCCTCAGTCCGATATTAATTTGAATTTCTATGCAATAACCAATGACGGACTTGGTTTTGAGGATTACAGTTTACTGGTCGACTATATCCAGATGAGGGCGGACCTTACTAAATCAGGTGCATATCCGGACCCCGGTGCAATTTCAGAAATCAAGGATATTGAAGGCGACTATCTGGTAACCGGTGAAGCAGCCATGACCTGGGTTGCAAGCAACCAATTTGTCACATTGTCCCAGGCAGCGGGCAGAGAATTAAAACTGGTTCCCATTCCAAGAAAGACAGCGGACGGTCCTGCAGGTGCGGCAATTCAGTCCTCACAGATGTTCTGTGTGTCCAAGGACTCCCAATATCCGGAAGAAGCTGCTAAGTTTTTAAATTATTTCTGGACGGATGAAGAAGCCAATAAGATATTAGCCGGTGAACGCGGTATGTCTATTTTCTCCAATGTAACGGAAGTTCAGGCTCCGGATTTATCACCGGAACAGGTTGTTGCCAATGACTTTGTTAACCTGGTCGGCAGTTTTGAGGTAGGTGAAACCAATCCGGTCAGCCCGGAACCTTATCAGGCAATTACCGATTACTTTAACCTGATTATACAGAAGGTTATTTACGGTGAGTTTAAGGCTGATGAAGGAGCGAAAGGCTTTTATGAATTTGCCCAATCCCAATTTAAATAAATCCATGTAATGAATTTGAATTAGAACTCTTTACCATGATGTAGAACAGTGTAAAGAGTTCTAATTCGGTAAGTGTTATCTTTTAAGCGGAATAAGGAGGCTCCTGAATGAAAAGAAATACTAAAAGCGCTGCAAGAAAGTTTATATATAAAGAGAGTACGGTGGGATATGTTTTTGCTTTGCCGTTTATTATAGGGTTTTTAGGATTTACCCTCGTACCCATTGCATCTTCCCTGTACTATTCTTTTACCAATTATAATTTGATTAAAAAAGAATCCTGGATCGGCATCAGCAACTACATACGTCTGTTTCAGGATGAACGATTCTGGATGTCTCTTAAGGTAACTATGAAATATGTTCTGATTTCAGTTCCGTCAAAACTGTGTTTTGCGCTATTGGTTGCAATGTTATTAACACGTGCAACGAAATTGACAGGTCTTTACCGCTCCTTATTTTATGTTCCTTCTTTAATCGGCGGCAGTATTGCGGTTGCTTTGGTATGGAAAGAATTATTTTCAAGGAACGGTTTGATTAACCAGATGCTTGGTATTATGAACCTTAAGCCGGTTTCCTGGTTCGGTGATCCAAAGATGGCCATGATACCCTTAATACTTATGACGGTCTGGCAGTTTGGCTCCAGTATGATTATATTTGCGGCAGGATTAAAGGAAATCCCGGTTACCTATTATGAAGCTGCAAAAATTGACGGTGCAAACCGTTTCAGAGCCTTCCTGCATATTACACTGCCGGGATTGTCCCCGGTTATTCTTTATAATTTGATTATGCAGACGATTTCGGCTTTTATGTCGTTTACACAGGCTTTTGTTATTACAAAGGGCGGTCCGAACGATGCAACTAATTTCTATGCGCTATATATGTATGACCATGCTTTTAAATATTATGACATGGGTTATGCCAGCGCAATGTCATGGGTTATGCTGGTAATTATGAGTCTGATTACCCTGGTGATATTTAAAACTTCAAAACGCTGGGTATTCAGTGAAGCAGGAAATTAACGGGAGGATAAAGCAATGAATTCGAGACATAAGAAAATACGGAATAAATATATCTATCACATCATAGTTCTTATAACAGGGTTCATTATGATTTATCCGGTTTTGTGGATGATCAGCGGATCTTTGAAGAACAATACGGAAATACTCAACGGCTCCCTTAATTTAATTCCGCCTGCCTGGAGATGGGATAATTTCGTAAGAGGCTGGAAGGGATTCGGAGGAACCAGCTTCCGGACCTTTTTTACCAATTCTTTTATAATAGCGGGAATATCCACGGCGGCTACCGTAATAAGCTCCGCCTGTATCGCCTATTCCTTCTCCAGGCTCAGATATCCGGGAAGAAAAGTGCTGTTTACCCTTATGATAATGACATTGCTGCTGCCCGGGCAGGTGCTCCTGATTCCTCAGTACGTTATGTATAATTCCATGGGACTGGTTCCTTCCATTATCCCGCTGGTACTGCCGCACTTTTTAGGCCAGGCATTTTTTATTTATCAGATGATGCAGTTTATGGCGGGAATTCCAAGAGAACTGGATGAGGCCGCATTTGTGGACGGCTGCAGCAAATACGGAATATTCTCACATATAATTCTGCCTTTATTAAAACCGGCCGTTATTACGACCGTTATCATTCAGTTTTACTGGAAATGGGATGATTTCCAGGGACCGCTGGTATATTTAAGCAAACCCCAGTCCTATACCGTATCCATAGCCCTGAAGCTTTTTGCGGACTCTTCTTCCAGAACGGATTATGGTGCCATGTTTGCCATGTCAACACTGTCTTTAATGCCGGTATTTCTGATTTTCCTGTTTTTTAACCGGTATCTGACGGAGGGTATCAGCACCAGCGGCCTGAAAGGGTAATGGGGAGTACGGCCAAGTGTGAAACCAAAGCTTCATTAATTATTTGTGCGGGAGGTGAAAAACTATGATTCAGAACCCTGTTTTAAGAGGATTTTGCCCGGACCCCAGTATTATAAGGGTAGGTGAAGATTATTATATTGCCACCTCAACCTTTGAATGGTGGCCCGGTGTCAAATTATTTCATTCCAGAGATTTAAAGCATTGGGAACAGCTGCCCTCACCCTTGAACCGGATGAGTCAGCTAAACATGACGGGAAATCCCCCGTCAGGCGGAATATGGGCACCGTGTCTTAGTTATGACGATGGTGTTTTTTATCTGGTTTATACCGATGTCAAGACAAAAAAGGGACGTTATTACAACAATCATAATTATATTGTGCAGACGGAGGATATCCGGGGGGATTGGTCTGAACCGGCTTATTTAAACAGCACCGGGTTCGATCCGTCTCTGTTCCATGACAGGGACGGGAAGAAATATCTGGTTAATATGAGAAACGGATTCAAAGGAATATTACTTCAGGAATATGATCCGGTAAACTGGAAGCTTACAGGGGAAATTAAGAATATTTTTCCGGGTACCGAAGCCGGATTTACGGAAGGTCCCCATCTATACCGTGTGGGCGGCTGGTATTATCTGATTGCGGCAGAAGGCGGAACCGGATATGGGCACTGTGTTACCCAGGCAAGAGCCGGATGTATCTGGGGACCTTATGAAACGGACCCCCAAAATCCCATGCTCACATCAAAAAGTGAGGATGAAGGGAGACTTAAGAAATGCGGACATGCCGACTTTACCGATACGCCCTCCGGGGAATGGTATATGGTCCATCTCTGTGCAAGGCCTCCAAGAGGAAGCAGTTCTTGTCTTTTGGGAAGAGAGACGGCAATCCAGAAGGTTTGCTGGAGTGAAGACGGCTGGTTAAGGCTTGCCCACGGCGGCAGCCGGGGGGCGGAATATGTGGAGGAACCTGCCGGTATGAAAGAATATCCTTATCCTTCCAGACCGGTCAGGGATGATTTTAATGACGGGGAGCTTGATGCAGTCTACGTATCGCCAAGAATACCGCTGGGTAATAAGGCAAGCCTAAAGGAAAGAAAGGGGTATCTGCGACTTTATGGACAGGAATCCTTAAATTCCCTTCACAGGGTTACTCTGGTTGCCGTAAGCCAGAGTGAATACCAGGTACGGACAGAGACAGCCATGGACTTTAAGCCGTCCCATCCGGAGCAGCTGGCCGGACTGGCATATTTTTATGATGCGATGAATTTTTATATTCTAGGTAAGACAGCGGAGGAAACAGGGCAGGAGGTATTAGTACTGCTAAAAAGCGACGGAGGCGTTATTACCGACGAAATAAATCCCATACCCCTTAAACCGGGCGGCACATTATATCTTAGAATACAGACGGATGAGCGGGGAGAAAAAGTTTCTTTCTCCTACTCCCAGGATTTAATAAGCTGGGAAGCGGTTCCGGGGGATTTTTCTACGGAGATTCTCACCGATGAGCATTGCCGCGGTTTTACCGGTGCACACTTTGGAATGTATTGCCATGACATGACCGGCGGAGGATGTCATGCGGATTTTGATTATTTTCTATATGAGAATATAAATACCTTGGAACAATAAAAAGCAGGGACGGGGAATGGAGTAGACGTACTGCTGCAAAACAGCTTAATTTACTCTATAAAAAGGCTTACTGAAGCTACTTTGCGGTATCCCCTTCCTGCTCCGTTTTTTTATCACGGACGGGCTGTGCCATTTTTCTATATTGCTTGCGGTATTTTAACGGGGAGGTTTCCGTAAAATTGGAAAACACCTTTTCAAAATAGGTAATACTTTCATAACCTAAGGTAGCGGCGATTTCCGTTATGCTTAAATCCGTATCTAAAAGCAATTGCTGTGCCTTTTGGATACGGTTGATATTGATATATTCACTTACGGTAAAACTGGTTACTTCCTTAAAAATCCGGCTGAGGTAGCACTTGCTGATATAAAAGCGCTTGGCAAGGTCATCTAAGGATCTTGCTTCCGCGGAATGGGACGTGATATAAGAAGCCACTTCACTGACCTTTTTATGTTTTGCCGTCATGGCAAGATTTGATACCTGTCTGGCATTATCCCGCAGGTTACTTCTTAAAGCATAGATTAACAGGGAGCTTAGTTTCATCATGGCTACGGCAGTGTAGTGGGGCTGTTTTTGGCGCAGCTCTTCCGCAATGCCTAACAGCAGTGACTTTACATAATTCTGCCCGCTGCTGTCCAGTTTTAATACCCCGTAATTGGCGGAGAAAAACCGGGAAAGGGATATACCGCAGGACGATGAGAGGAAGGTTTGGAAGGGTTCTGCCTTCAGTTCAATTAAAATACGGTCGTGATAAGATTTGCCTCCGGCTACGCCGGTTTTATGAATCTGGCCTTTATTTATAAAAACAATGCTTCCCTCTTTTACAAGATATGTCTTATTTTCAATAAAATAGTGACGTTCCCCTTCTAACAGATAATAGATTTCGTATTCATCGTGGACATGTTTGGAAGGCATATTATATTCATAATCACGGATAATCCGGTCAATGCAGATGCCGTCCATAGTTTCTTCAAATACAATTCGTCTCATAAAGTAATACCTCCGTTTGTCATATAAGCATGGGTCAGAGTGTGTTTGAAACGCACTCTAGTCAATATAGTTGTAAAATCAGGGAAAACAAGCAATATTTTATAAGATTATTATACCATATTATATTATAATGTCTAGGACAGCAGTGCATAAGTTTCGCTTAATTTCAGTGCCTGATACTTGCGCTGGGGCAAGGCGGAGGAATGAGGCGTAGCGGACCCTGCGCCGATGGACGACAATGCGGCACCGACATAAATAGCAGGTGCTGAATTAAGTGAAATCTATGCACTGCTGTACTAGTATATAATATCACAGGGTAGGTAATAACATATTTATCCTGATTTAAGTGACTGCCAAGGCGGGAAGCTGGAAGTAAAGGAGAGGATGAAAAATGGAATATCAGAATAATAATGTAAAGGACTTAAAAATATCCTATATAGGCGGCGGCTCCAGGGGGTGGGCCTGGACCTTTATGACGGACCTGTCATTAGAACCGGCTTTAAGCGGAACAATCTGTCTTTATGACCTGGATAAAAAAGCCGCTGTGAATAACCAGATTATCGGAAACCGGTTAAATGAAAGAAAGGATACCTGCGGAAAGTGGAAATATACGGTGGCTTCCGGCCTTAAGGAAGCACTTACGGACGCCGACTTCATTATTATTTCGATTTTACCGGGAACCTTTGATGAAATGGAAAGTGATGTCCATCTTCCGGAACGCCTTGGTATTTACCAGTCGGTAGGCGACACGGCGGGGCCGGGCGGTATGATTCGGGCTCTTCGTACCATTCCCATGTTTACGGAAATCGGGGAGGCAATTAAGGCTTATGCACCGAACGCCTGGGTCATCAATTATACGAATCCCATGTCCCTGTGTGTAAAAACTTTATACCATGTCTATCCTGAAATAAAAGCATTCGGCTGCTGCCATGAAGTATTCGGCACGCAGAAGCTGCTTAAAAATATTGTGGAAGAGTCTCTGGGAATTCAGGAGATAAAAAGGGAAGATATATATGTTAATGTTTTAGGAATTAATCATTTTACCTGGTTTGATTATGCATCTTATAAAGGTATTGATATTTTTCCCGTATACCGGGATTATATTGACAGGCATTTTGAAGAAGGCTATCATGAAAACGACAATAATTGGGCCAATAATATGTTTGAGTGTTATCACAGGGTTAAATTTGACCTGTTCCGTAAATATGGCTTGATTGCGGCGGCAGGCGACAGGCATCTGGCTGAATTTATGCCTGGGGAGGAGTATCTGAAGAACCCTGAAACCGTAAAGAAATGGAATTTTGCTTTAACTACGGTTGCCTGGAGAAAAGAGGACTTACAAAACCGTCTTGCCAAAAGCCAAAGACTGGCAGAAGGTGAAGAAATGGTATTAACGCCCTCCGGTGAGGAAGGAATCCTTTTAATTAAAGCATTGTGCGGGCTGGAACGGGTTATCAGTAATGTGAATATCCCGAATACGAATCAACAGATAACCAATCTTACGGCCGAAGCTGTTGTAGAGACGAATGCGGTTTTTGAACGGGATTCCATCCGGCCGATTATAGCAGGAGCTCTGCCTGGAGAGGTATTAAAACTGGTAACACCTCATGTGGAAAATCATGAAATGATTCTTAAGGCTGCCCTGGCCTATGATAAGTCCCTGGTTGTTAAGGCGTTTTTAAATGACCCTTTGGTAAAAGGAAGAGCATCCGGGGAAGAGGTCGAAAAACTGGTGGAGAATATGATACATAATACGGTTAAGTACCTGCCGGAGGAATGGAAGCGGTAAGGATAGGATTGGTTATGTTTTATTTATATGTATAATAAAACAGATTTTTCATAGTCAGAGTCAATAAAGAAATGTGGTTCATATTTCCGGAAATCAGTTTGCCCTTGTCCGCAAATAAATTTTCCGTGAAATGCAAATCACATTTTTTTATTCTGCCTTCCTCCTGCCTCCTGGGGTGCTTTCCCGGCCTGCGTTTCCCTTGTTACGGAGAAAAGTTAAGAAAAAATTTGATTTATCTTATAAATGCAGGAGAGTATATTAAAGATTGGATTAAAAACGGCGCTATTGGTTGATTGCCGGTTAAGAAGGGATTATAATAAATGAGCATAGCGTATAAATTAATGTAAGCGTACCGGAATAAAAGAAATATGGAATGAGATACGAAAATAATATGCGAGCCCGGTAAAGGGCAGATGGGAGACAGGATATGTTTGAAGATATGAATAAGGAATTGGATGAATTAAAGCAGGGAATGTACCGGTATGAAAAAATAGAATCTATGTTAAGGAGCCTTCAGGAGCAGTTAAAGGAGCTGGAAGAGAAGCAGGAAGGTTTAAAGAAAGAATTGGATAAAGAGGAAGCAGATGTTGAGCAATTAAATAAAAAGAGTCTTGCGGCTGTTTTTTATACTATTTTGGGAAGCAAAGAAGAGCAGCTGGAAAAAGAGCGGCAGGAAGCGCTGGCAGCCGGACTGAAACTGGACGATAATCTAAAGCAGATTGATGATATCAAATATCAGATTTCCAAACTGACAGAGGAAAAAAGCCAATATCAAAATTATAAAGCAAGATATCATCGGTTATATAACAAAAAGTATAATTTGATGAAAGAAAGCGGTAATGCGGCATTTGAGAAAATCTTTAAAATAGAGGATGACATCGCCCTTTGTAAATCGGACCGGAAGGAGATTACGGAAGCCATATCGGCCGGCAACCGGGTCATGAGCCAGATATCCGGCGCCGAGTCAAGCCTTAACAGTGCGGAAGGCTGGGGAACCTGGGATATAATAGGCGGCGGTTTAATTACCGATGTGATTAAACACTCCCATATCGATGATGCAAAGGATGCGGTTTCCAAAATACAGTCTTTGCTAAACAATTTCAGAACGGAACTGGCGGATATTAGCATTCAATCGGAGATACAAATCGAAATCCAAGGATTTGCAAAATTTGCGGACTTTTTCTTTGACGGCCTTATTTCGGACTGGGTAATCCAGTCCCGTATACATGATTCTATGGACAGCGTCCGGCGGGTAAAGGGAGAAGTAAACGGTGTGCTTAAAAAGTTGGAGCATATGCAGGATGATGTGGAGAAAAGAATTGGGCAATTAAACAGGGAGTTATCTCAATTTGTTGAAACTGCTTAAAGGCAGGATAATTAAGGACTGAGAGCCGTTTATAACTGCATCCTGCCGATATTTAATCCGGATAATTTTCATAATTTACTCCATTCCTGCACACGCTTTATGCATGAGGCTGAAAGAGAGTTGCTTTCAACTATTATCCTGTTATTTTCAGAATAGTTCTGGTATAATGGAAAATATAGCAGGAAGAGGAAATATTGCAATTGAGGGAGGGAACCTATGGTTACAATTGATGGCAAATGGACAATGGAAGGGCTGGAGCCGGATAATAAGAACAGGATTAAAAGCTATAAAGAACTGACGGAATTTGTTAATCATATCGGATTTCTTCCTTTGTTTAAAAATAACATAGAAGGATTTTCCGTGGAAGAACGTACGGCAGCGGTTTCCTGGTGGAGCGGCAGGAAAGAAGACCCATGGGAATGGCGGGAAATCATTGCGGGAGAAGGAAAGGTTGCATACGGGAAATTATTTAATAACAAAGCCGGTTTTGTATCCGGAAAGTGGTATCCTTTGTTTGCCGCCTATAGGCGCGACGGGTATGATTTCGACAGCAGATATGAAGATGGACTGGCCTCCAGGAAATGTAAAAAAATAATAGACGTCCTGACGGAGTATGAAACACTCCCTTCCAATAAATTAAAGGTTATGGCCGGTTTTGGCCCAGGCGGTGAAAAGGGCTTTGAGGGAGCAATGACATTGCTGCAGATGCAGACTTATATAACCGTCCGTAATTTTCAGAGAAGGCGAAACAGGAGAAATGAGGAGTACGGCTGGCCGGTTGCCGTTTATTCCCTGTCGGAAAAATTGTTCGGGGAGGATTATGTAAGGTCTTCCTATCAGGTGGAAGCAAAAGCGGCAAAGCAGGAAATTATAAAGCATCTGCTGGATAAGTTTCCGGCTGCCTCTTATGAGGATATGGCGAAATGTATCCGTTAACGGCAAGGGCAACTGCGCCAGGCAGGTTTTGCGGGGGGTGGATTTTTACGGTGACGTTGCAGGAAGCCGGTATAGTGATGAAAGCAGTACATTATGTGCTGTGGCTAAGAAAACGTACCGGGCATAAGTATTCAGAAAGGAAGCAGGTGGGTTATGCAAAAAACGATTGCAGTTATATTGGATGAAAATAATCATTTAACGGGGATAACGGATGCAAGGAAGTTATCTGTTTATCACAAATCCGGTGAGGATTGGACAAAGCAGAAAGAGATAATATTACCTGAACTGTTTCAGGGCGGTATGGCCGATATCAGGAAAAAGCTGGGCGGTGTTATCGGGGAATTGGATGATTGTAAAATCATTGCGGGCAAATCCGTAACTGGTCTGGTATATAACACTCTGAGCAGCGCAGGATTTATCATTGCCGAAATAGATGAGTTTAAACCGGCGGTCCTGGACGGATTATACTCCGATATTTTAAATGAAATCAATGCTTTACATAGGGAAGCGGAATTAAGCAATATTCCTACGGCGCCGGTTGAAACCGGAATAAAAGGGAATTATTTCTTTGATTTTGGCCTGTTAAAGAATTCCGGTCTGCCTTATTCCTCCAAAACCACCATACTGCCTTTCTTAAATTCCGTCCGTTTTAATCAGCTTGAAATTCTGTGCGACCACGTAATGCCCTGGTTTGACCCTGAAATGAAAAAAAGAAATCTTTTATATACCGTAACAGAAACCGGTAACGGCAAGATTAGTATTCTGGTTAAGACAGCCGACGGGCAGGTCGTTTAAACCGGATTAACGGGACAGAAAAACACAGGAAGGGAAATCATCCCAGGGGGAGGCCGCTTCCGTATATAGTTGTCCGATTTTGCAGGAAAGAATCCTTATGACACTAAGAAACTCCAAGAAATTACTTAGAACGGAGTGAAACCAGGATTGACACTTTATACAAAAGAAGTTATAATGGGTTAAAATTGAATAATTCGGGAGCTTGTGTGCAGGCTGAGAGGAAACAATAGTTTCGACCGTACCTGATTTGGATAATGCCAACGTAGGGAATAACATGAATTTAAATTTATGGGATATACCGGTATGTTGGGGTATGTCCCGTTTTTTATATCATAGGAAAATTTGTCCTATGAGACAAAAGCCCTCCAGCGTTCTGAACGCCCGCTTTGCGCTATACTGCGTCCGGCCCGCGCAGGTATTTTTATTACACTTCAGAGCTCCCGGATAACAGGAAAGGATGGCAATTACATATGGCAGATGTAAAAAAATTATCGTTAGCCGGGATTTTAATTACGGCAGGCGTGGTATGTTCTCCCTTTTACATACCCATGGGGACGGCGAAATGTTTTCCCGTCCAGCATTTAATCAACGTCTTGGCAGGAGTTTTGCTGGGGCCCTTTTACTCCGTTGGCATGGCATTTTGTACCTCATTTATAAGAGTAATGACGGGGACAGGCAGCCTGCTTGCTTTTCCCGGCAGTATGATTGGAGCTTTTTTATGCGGAATATTATTTAAATACACGAAGAAAATGCAGCTGGCGTTTCTGGGAGAAGTATTTGGTACGGGAATATTGGGTGCATTTATGGCATCGGCAATGGCAGGTTTATTTTTGTCCAATAAGGCCGCCCTGTTTGGTTTTGTAATACCCTTTGGGCTAAGTTCCCTGGCAGGGGCAGCTATTTCTCTGGTATTTATCAGAATACTGAAAAGAACAGGTATATTAAAGCATTTAAATTTGGAGGCAAAGAATCATGCAATATAAAACTCAAATGGAAGCAGCCAGAAATAATATTATTACAAATGAAATCCGACAGGTAGCCGCAAAAGAAAATATGGATATAAATAAATTGAGGGAATTGGTGGCTTTGGGTAAAATTGTAATTCCTGCCAATAAAAATCATAAAGCCTTAAGTGCGGAAGGCATCGGGGAAGGCTTGAAAACAAAAATTAATGTGAATCTGGGGGTTTCGGGAGATTGTGCCGATTATACCAATGAGTTTGAAAAGGTGAAACTGGCAATTGATTTTGGAGTGGAATCCATTATGGATTTGAGTAATTTTGGCAAAACCAATACGTTCAGGCAGCAGCTGATTGATTATTCGCCTGCAATCATCGGTACGGTTCCCATATATGATGCCATCGGCTATCTGGAAAAGGATTTACCGGATATAGCAGCCGGGGATTTCTTAAAAGTAGTGGAAGCCCATGCCAGACAGGGTGTTGATTTTATGACAATTCACGCAGGTATAAACCGGCGTGCGGTGGAAAGTTTTAAAAACTCCGGAAGAATTACCAACATCGTATCCAGAGGCGGTTCCCTGTTATTTGCCTGGATGGAGATGACTGGAAAGGAAAATCCGTTTTATGAATACTATGAGGAAGTACTGGATATTCTCCGTGAATATGATGTTACCATCAGCCTGGGGGATGCCTTGAGACCCGGCAGCATCCATGACAGTACGGATGCCGGACAGATTTCGGAACTGGTTGAATTAGGCGCTCTGACAAAAAGGGCATGGGAAAAAAATGTACAGGTCCTGGTAGAAGGGCCCGGCCATATGGCGTTAAATGAAATTGCTGCCAATATGACTTTAGAGAAAAGGCTGTGCCACGGGGCACCTTTTTATGTGTTAGGACCCCTTGTAACGGATATCGCCCCGGGTTATGACCACATTACATCTGCAATCGGCGGTGCCATAGCAGCCGCAAACGGAGCGGATTTCCTGTGCTATGTAACCCCTGCGGAGCATTTAAGGCTGCCAGACTTGCAGGATGTAAAGGAAGGCATTGTTGCATCCAAAATTGCTGCCCATGCGGCGGACATTGCAAAAGGTATTCCCGGGGCACGGGAAATAGATAATAAAATGAGCGATGCGAGAAGGCGGATTGATTGGGAAAAAATGTTTTCCTATGCCATAGACGGGAAAAAGGCAAGGGAGTACTTTGAGAGTACTCCTCCGTCGGAAAAATACAGCTGCTCCATGTGCGGGAAAATGTGTGCCATGAGAACCACCAACAAAATCCTGAATGGTGAAAAAGTAGAATTTAATGCAGTAAATTAAATGCGGAATGGGATACAATAATAGAATATTTCTACTAAAATAGAAGGAGGAAAAAATCGGATGAATCATATAAAGGAATTAATGGAAAATGTAAAAAATAAAACACCCCTTATACATAATATAACAAACTATGTAACGGTAAATGACTGCGCCAACATTATTCTGGCCTGCGGGGCTTCCCCCATTATGGCGGACGACAGATTGGAAGTGGAAGAAATCACGGCTATCTGTGATGCCCTGGTAATTAATATCGGAACCTTAAATGAACGGCTGGTGGAATCTATGATAAAAGCAGGCAGGAAAGCCAATGAACTGGGACATCCCGTTATATTGGACCCGGTCGGGGCAGGTGCCTCAGGGCTCCGTACCGAAACTGCGGCCAGATTATTAAAAGAGGTAAAGTTTTGTGTAATCCGGGGCAATATTTCGGAGATTAAAACTGTTTATATGGGAAGCAGCAGCACCAGGGGAGTGGATGCGGATGTGGCCGATGCCGTAACGGAGCATAATTTAGACGATACCATCCGGCTTGCCATGGCTTTGTCTAAAGAAACGGGAGCAGTTATAGCAATAACCGGAGCCGTTGATATTGTTGCAGACAGTAAAAAGGCTTATGCAATATATAACGGGCATCCTATGATGGGCAAAATCACAGGCACCGGCTGTATGCTGACGGCCGTAACCGGTGCATACTGTGCCGCAAATCCGGATAAAATACTGGAGGCCGCCGCTGTCAGTGTATGTGCCATGGGTATCTGCGGGGAAGAAGCTTATAAAAAGATGAATGAAAATGACGGAGGGACCTCCTCCATGAAAATGTATTTAATTGACTATATGAGTAAATTAAATGACAAAATTATAGTAGAAAAGGTTAAATACGAAAGCAAAGATTGAATACGGAAGAAAAGGCTGAATACTGGAGTGTGTTTGAAAAAGCTGACTAGAAAGGAAAAACGTCCGACGAAACCGGACTTCTCATGAAAGGGGATTGAAGATTGAAAACAGATAAGAAGGATATGCTGCTTTATGCCATAACCGACCGGTCCTGGCTGAACGGCGGCAGTTTGGCAAAGCAGGTGGAGGAATGTATAACGGCAGGTGCGACTTTTATACAGCTGAGAGAGAAAAATCTGTCTTTTTCGGAATCTGTAAAGACAGCGGTAGAGATTAAGGCCGTAACGGACCGTTATAAGATTCCTTTTGTTATAAATGACGACGTGAATGTGGCGCTTAAAGCAGATGCGGACGGAGTACATATAGGCCAGGGAGATGAAGATATGGGAACCGTAAGGGAAAAGCTTGGCAATGATAAAATCATTGGTTTATCGGTCCATAACGCAGAAGAAGCAAAAAAGGCGCAGGAAATGGGTGCCGACTATATTGGAGTGGGTGCCGTGTTCAGTACGGCAACTAAGACAGATGCGGTCCCGGTTCCCTTTGATACCCTTCAAGATATTTGCCGGTCCGTCAATATACCGGTGGTAGCTATCGGCGGAATATCCAGGGATAATATACTGAAACTCTCCGGCAGCGGGGTGGACGGTGTTGCAGTCATATCCGCCGTATTTGCACAGCCGGATATCGGTAAAGCCACCTCGGAGCTGTTGCGGCTTTCAAGGCAGATGGTGGCCGGAGACAAGAATAAGACGTTACGTGTGCAGAAATGAGGAAAACATGAAAACAATATTAACCATAGCCGGATCGGATTGCAGCGGCGGTGCAGGAATCCAGGCTGACATCAAAACCATAACCGCCCACAAAATGTACGCCATGAGTGTGATAACCGCACTTACCGCCCAAAATACCACGGGTGTATACGGAGTAATGGAGACGGCGCCTGAGTTTGTCGGAAAACAGATGGATACCGTATTTTCCGATATATACCCGGATGCGGTTAAAATCGGAATGGTATCTGACAAAAATATTATAGAAACCATTACCGAAAAATTAACGGAATATCATGCGAAAAACATCGTCCTTGACCCGGTTATGATTTCTACAAGCGGAAACAGATTATTAAAGGACGATGCAATACAAGCCCTTTTAACTAAACTGATGCCTGCCGCCAAAATCATTACTCCCAATATTCCGGAAGCGGAAAGCCTGTGCGGGTTTAAGATACGGAGCAAAAATGATATGCAGAAGGCGGCAGTTAAAATATCGGAAACCTTAGCTTCCTGTATTCTAATCAAAGGCGGTCATTTAGAGGATTCCAGTGATGATGTTTTATATATGGACGGAGATTTCCACTGGTTTGAACATAGCAGAATCAAAAACTCCAATACCCATGGGACAGGCTGTACGCTTTCCTCCGCCATAGCATGCAACCTGGCTGCCGGAACGGATGTAAGAAACAGTATCAGTGCAGCCAAGGAATATGTAACGGGTGCGTTGCATACCCATCTGGATTTGGGAAAGGGAAACGGTCCGTTAAATCATTGCTGGAATCTTTTGTAAAGTTCATCCTGCCGCCTAAAGTGCGTTTGAAAAATCATTGCGCCGTTCTGAACGCTCCACTTTGCGGTATACAGCGTCGTAATTTTGGGAGAGCAGTACCACTACGCTCCCCAAATTGCTCCTTGTCTCCCACAAAGTGGAGCATCCAGCCCGGTACAAGCATTTTTCAAACACATTCTAGCATTTTTCCTGCCATACTATAATTTGAGTTTGGATAGTGCATCTGCAAATGAGGTATTTACAGATTCTTCTTTTTGTGAATTTAAATATTTCTGTACATCTTTTTTGTTGACTCCTGCGCCTTCTTTTTCTCTTCTGGTTTTGAAGGCAGAAAGCTTTTCCTTGTAGCCGCAGGAGCACACGAAGGTTTCCTCTTCTCCCTTTTGGAGCAGTTCCATTTTTTTATGGCAATTGGGACAACGGGCATTACTCAGCTTTGCGATAGTCTCGCGGTGGCCGCATGCCCTGTCCTGGCAAACAAGAAGACGGGCATTTTTCCCGTTGACGGCCAGCATTCGTTTGCCGCAGAGGGGGCATTTGGTATTCGTCAGGTTATCGTGGCGGAAAGTGCCGTCACTTTGCCTGATTTCCAGAATCAGGTCCTTCGTATAGCTTTGGATGTCGTCAATAAAGGTGTTGTCTTTTTGTTTCCCCTGCGCAATATTGGAAAGTTCCATCTCCCATTTGGCAGTCAGCTCCGGTTTCTTAAGGTCTTCAGGAACCAGTTCCAGAAGCTGCTTTCCTTTAGACGTAATTAAAATTTCCGTCCCCTGTTTTTCCATTAGAAAAGAGTGAAACAGCTTCTCAATAATATCGGCCCGTGTAGCCACGGTTCCAAGCCCTCCGGTCTCGCCCAGGGTTTTTTTAGCTTCCATATCGTTGGATTCCATGTATTTTATTGGATTTTCCATAGCGGTAAGCAAAGTGGCCTCCGTAAAACGGGAGGGTGGTTTTGTCTTTCCGGTTGTTTGCGTAATATTGGAAATCAATAGCTGTTCGCCCTTTTTTATTTCAGGAAGAGCCTGGTCGGATAAATTGCCGGCGGTGTCGGATTCTTCCTCCTTATCTTCCCAGATGTCTGATTCATAGACAATTTTCCATCCCGGCGAATGAATCACTTTTCCTTTGGCGATAAAGGTCTGTCCTTCGGCAGAGGCTTTTAAGGTGGTTTGTTCATATTCAAAAGGGGGATAAAGGACACTTAAGAATCTGCGTACTACCAAATCGTATATTTTGCGCTCCTCGTTGGTCATATGCTCTAATTGTACAAATTGTTCCGTAGGAATAATTGCATGGTGGTCGCTGACCTTTTTATCATCTACAAAGGATTTATTGGTCCCAAGCGGTTTCATGGTTAACGGGCCGGCCAGTTTTTTGTAGGGTCCCGTGCCGCATGCTTTTAATCTTTCCTTTAATGTGGGAACTATGTCGGAACCAATATACCGGGAATCGGTTCTGGGGTAGGTAAGTACTTTGTGATTCTCATACAGGCGCTGCATGATATTTAATGTCTCCTTGGCGGAAAAGCCAAAACGCCTGTTGGCATCCCGCTGCAGCTCGGTCAGGTCATAAAGTCCGGGTGCGTAGATTTTTTTAGCGGATTTATTGATTTCGTTAACGGTTAATTTTTGTTGTTTTAGGTTCCGGTACAATGATTCCATATAATCTTTCTGAAAGCAGCGGAAACTTCCGTTTTTCGTATTCTGCCAGGTCCATTTAATTCCGCCGGCCATGCATTCAATCCCATAGTATTCTTCCGGGCGGAAATCTCTGATTTCTTCTTCGCGCCGTGCAATTATGGCCAAAGTAGGTGTCTGCACACGTCCGCAGGATAAGCTGGCATTGTATTTACAGGTCAGTGCCCGGGTCGCATTGATTCCTACCAGCCAGTCCGCTTCGGCACGGCCCCGGGCGGCGTGGTATAAAGCATTGTAATTTCGGCCGTCTTTTAAATGAGCAAAGCCTTCCCGGATTGCTTTATCAGTAACCGAAGAAATCCAAAGACGTTTGACAGGTTTGCGGCAGACTGCTTTTTCCAGAATCCATCTGGCTACCAGTTCTCCCTCACGGCCGGCATCTGTGGCAATGATGATTTCAGATACATCCTTACGTAACAGCTGGGTTTTTACGGCATGGTATTGCCCGGAAGTCTGTTTGATTACTACCAGTTCCCATTTCTGGGGAATCATGGGCAAATGCTCCAGCTTCCATTCCTTATATTTTTTATCGTATTCTTCCGGGTCTGCCAGGGTAACCAGATGACCCAGCGCCCAGGTGACAATATATTGATTTCCTTCCAGAGCACCAGGCAATTTTTTCTGGCATTTTAATACCCGGGCAATGTCCCTGGCGACGGAAGGTTTTTCGGCAAGTACTAATGATTTCATAGATTCCTCTCCTGATAAGTGTGAAATAAAAAGCATTTAACTGCTATGCTTAGTTTAAATGATACCGTATCCGAAAGCAATACCAATTGTAAATAATTTTGCATGGGAATCCTTAAAAACGTCGAGACTTTTCTCATTGTTATGGTACAATTAAATTACTTCATGAAGAATAAATTAAGAGGTGATAATTTTGTGGATTACTTTATAACGGTCTGGTCGGTTGTTGTTTTTGTTGAAAACCGTCTGCAAGGAAAATTTGATTACGGCGGACTGATAAATGAAACAGGATTTTCACTTGCCCATATCAGGGATTTGTTTGTTAAACGTACCGGCACGTCATTAGCAAAATACATCCTGACGAGGAAAATCAACAATGCGGCATTTGATATATTGCATACCAATCAAAATGTGGTTGATATTGCAATGAAATACGGATTTACAAACCATGATACCTTTACAAGGGCTTTTAAAAGAATTACGGGACTGACTCCGGCCGGGTTCAGGAAATACCGGCCGGCTGTGGGAAGAGTAAGACTTTGTGCCGGCGTTTACGGTATTGGATTATTAAAAAGTAAGGAGAAGGATGATGATTAAAAAAACAAAACATACAAGTGAAGACAGTACCGTTTTATACGGTGTTCCAAAAGTCAGTTATGAAACTTATGGCTGTACCCCGTTTCCAATGTGTCTGAAAGCGTGTGCAAATTATCTAGGCAGGGATTTGGATTACGATTATGTGATGGCAGCAAGCGGAGCGGCTTTCCGGCTGGTCTGGGACACCACTTCATGGAATGGAGGGAATGTGGATGTTATTTTCACCTATGACGACCCGGTTAAAATTTATCAAACAGGAATGAATGCCATAGGCTGTAAATATAATCTTCTTGGCCGTACCGCAAAAAGCAAAAAAGAAGATTTTATTCAATTTATAAAAGAGCAAATCGATAGCGGTTTCCCTTGTATAGCCCTTGGAATTATCGGTCCTCCCGAAGCCTGTATCATAACAGGATACCGGGATAACGGCAGAACTTTATTAGGATGGAATTTTTTTCAGGATTATCCCGAAAACGGTTCCTGTGTTAAAACGGATGAATCCGGTTATTTTATTACCGATAAGTGGTGGGAAAATACGGATACGAAAGCGGTTATGTCAACAAGCCAAGGCTCCGATGAAACAATTACATTTAAAAACATAGTTGAAAATGCCGCTGCCGCCCTGGAAGGACGGACAAATGGCAAATATGCAAAAGGTATTTATGCATATGACGCATGGAAAAAAGCAATTCTGAATGATTCTGAATTTTCAGAAAGTGTAATAATGCCGTTATTAGTTGAAAAGTTAATGTGTCAGGGAGATGCCATGGATTGTCTTGCGGACGGAAGAAAAAATGCAAGTATCTTTTTTAGTAAAGCGGCGGACCATATTACCGAGCATTCCGGTCAGATAAAATTATTGGCAGAACATTTTGAAGAGGCTGCTGCGTCCGCATTTAAAATGGCTGATGTGTTAGGCGGATGGGAACGGGGCGAGCAGCAGATGAGAAATCTCGTTAATCCCCGCACCAGAAAGCAGCTTGCCGTGTTGATAGATGAGGCAAAAAATTCCGACTTAAAAGCCCTGGAAATATTAAAAGAATTAAGCAGACTTTCTTTTTTAAATTGATTACCCTGATAATTTATGCTATATTAATGTTAATTTATGTTAAATAATATAAAATAATTGGGGAGATTATCGTATGGAGAACGGTACAGTAATCGGAACGGGCAATACGGCAGTTATATATGAATGGGAAGACGGTAAGGTATTGAAATTATTTCATCCGGGGTATCCGAAGGAAGCGGTGGACAGAGAATTTAAGAATGCATTGGCATTAGATAAATTGGATTTTGGGAAACCGAAGGTATATGAAACTGTTTTTTATAAAGGACAATGGGGAATCCTGTACGAAAGGGCAGAAGGAGAAAATCTTTTGGAGGTCACATTAAGCACCGGCGATTTAAAGAATTGCGCACTGCATATGGCAGACCTGCATAAGGCCATCCTTCGGAATAAAATTACGGACGTACCCGATTACCGGGAATTTCTGAAATATAATTTGGATAAGTTTCCGCCGTCTTATGGAAAGAAACGGGAAGAGGCCCTGCAAATGCTTTATAAACTGCCGGACGGCGATAACCTGTGCCATGGGGACTTTCATCCGGGAAACATTATGATATCCAAAGGAACGGCGAAGGTTATCGACTTTATGAACGTATGCCGCGGCAGTTACTTTTACGATGTTGCAAGAACCGTATTCCTTGTGCAGTATACACCGGTGCAGGAAGGAGCAGAAGACAGGGAAAAAATGCTGCTGTTTAAGAAAACGCTGTCTGATTTATATCTCCTGCATATGAAAGTTACCAGGGAAATGATACAGGATTATCTGACGGTTATTGCCGCGGCCAGAATAAATGAATGTCCGGATGAAGATACCGTTTTTTAAGACTATAATCAGGAGAAAGAAGGGAGAATATAATATGCTGTACGAATATAACTTGCAGACGCCGAGAGAGGATTTTATCAATATCACTGCCAAAGTAAAAGAGGCGGTCAGGCAGAGCGGTGTAATAGACGGCATCTGTGTCATATACTGCCCCCATACCACCGCAGGCATTACCATTAATGAGAATGCGGACCCGGATGTGGTTACGGACATGCTTTTAGGTCTTCGGAAAGCTTTCCCGGACAGAAGGGAGTTTCAACATGCCGAGGGAAATTCCACGGCTCATTTAAAATCAAGTTTTACAGGCGCCAGCCAGACCGTAATTATTAAAGAAGGCGGATTGGTGCTTGGTACCTGGCAGGGAATCTATTTCTGTGAATTTGACGGACCGAGAAGCAGAAGATTTTATGTAAAGGTGGTATGAAGCGTGAGAATTCAAAATGACTGAAAAGGGAAGATTTACAGAAGAAGTGCTTTGAAAAGATTTCATGCACTGTTTGTGCCGAAAGGCAAACGACATAGGAGGGCGTGCGCAGGAATGGAGAAAATTATGAAAAACCCCTGGGAGGGTGTATTATTGGCTGATTACGAAGAACATATGAAACTGCCGGGAATCCACCAATTGCAATCACTGAATTTTGTTATGAAACGGCAGATTGCTGCATATCCCGTCCGAACCCTGTCCATAATCACCCTATTTTCAGTCATTTTCAGAAATTTCCAAATTGCACTCTGTATCAGCAAAGAAGAGCTGACTTTTAAATTAAAGTCCATAAATATGGATTTAATTTACCAGGATGAAATCAGATTACCGAATAAAAAAGCACTTCTCAGACTTGATTATAAAAAAGCCGGTTAAAAACAGCCCGGCTTTTATTTGAGCTATCTGTTAATCCATAAAATTTTTTCTTACCGGTTTAAAAATATCTGGAATATTTTCAATAGAAAGTGCATAAAACTTGCACATTAATTTCCTTAACAGAATAAACTGAAATGAGAATAAGGATTCATAGCAATCCAGGTAGTTTTACAGGAGTTAATATGGATTATAATAATTATACCAATACAGCTGATATAGGAATACCTTATGATGATATTAGTTGGTATGATATAGAGGGTCAGCCATTTGGCATGGCTTCTCAGTTTAATTTAATTGTTATGAATGATGCCAATAACATTGTTGACGTGGAAGGTCCCGTCGCAGTCGGCGGCAGCTTTTACAGTCCCAGGGGACTGAGTGTCGGTTTTGAAAGAGATTCCAGGAATCAAATCAGATATTCTCCAGATTTAGTAAGATTTATGGTTGGCGGCAACGTATCCATCGGAGGCCCCCTGGTAGTAGTCGGTCATGTTGTAGCCGGAGGAGGTTTCCGGGCAGCAAGAGGAAGTACCTATTTAATTGGGAAAGACGGAACACAGGAACAGATGGAAGAACTGAATTATTTATATCAGGCACCTGGAGGAAGCAGGTATTGGACCATAAGCGACAGAGGTGATCACTATGTGATTCCCAGCTATGATGTGCCTCGTTATATACCGGCTTCCAGAATCGGGGCAAATTTACCTTTGTTTTTTCAGAATGCAAGAAACAGTATGGAGGATTTCAGGAATTGCATTGAAGCACTGCCGGTCAATGGTACTATCGTAGATAACAATTATGAATGGATACTTCGCGGGAATGACCCTAATCAGAATGTATTTTTAATCGATGCCCGGCCAAACGGATTATTAAATAAAGGTATGCGGGCTGAGGTACCGGCTGGAAGCCTGGTAATTGTACGAATCAGAACGGGAAGTAATGCACATTTGCAGTACGGACTTTACGGCGAGGAGAGAATGGCCGGTAATACCCTGTATGTATTTGAGGATGCGGATAATATATATATGGAGAAATCTTCGGACATATGGGGAAGTATATTCGCACCCCAGGCTATGTTCCATGGTCACCCGACAGGAGGGCATGTCAGCGGCAACGCGGCACTTCGTGCTTTTGCCGTTAATGCGGGCAGCGGATTTGAGTTTCATCATTATCCGTTTGTCGGAGGAGTTGTCTGCGGCGAAGTATCGCCAGCACCGGCACCAGCACCAGCTCCCGCTCCCACACCGGAATGTCCGCCTTGTCCTGCACCGGAGCCCTGTCCGCCGGCACTACCCTGCCCGGAGCCGGAGCCTTGTCCGCCGGCACCACCTTGTCCGGAACCGGAACCTTGCCCTATTTGTCCGGTACCAGAGCCCTGTCCGCCGGCACCACCCTGCCCGGAACCGGCACCCTGTCCTATCTGTCCGGTACCAGAGCCCTGTCCGCCTTGTCCGTCCTGTCCGGAACCCAGACCTTGCCCACCCTGCCCGGAATGTCCGCCATGTCCGGAGCCATCCACCGAATATGTAGTTTATCCCGTACCCATTCCTGTTCCGGTAGCGGAAGAACCGAAAGAATGTCCGAGATGCCCGATTATACCAGGCCTTATTGTAGGATGTATATGGGGATGCCGCTGCTGCAGACCTCATGAATGGGAAGTTAAACTTTATAAAGTATGCGACGATACAAAAACATTGCTTCATTGCAAAAAAATAAAAGGCTATGGCTGCTTTGAATTCAAAGTACCTTATGAAGGGTGCTATTCATTAACCGTATGCCCTGCCGGTAAATATAAAATGACTGGCAGATGCAAGCCGATTGTTTCCTTAAAGAATATTGGTGTTACTAATTTTTTATTTGAATAGTAATTCTGAATAGCAATATATAAAGGGCTGTATTTAAGTAATTTATAGTTGATTTGCAGTTACTGCGGACCCGGCTTTATCCCGCCTTTAACAGTAAACATTCTTTAAATTAATTAATACGGCCCTTTTAATAGCCTTAACCCGGTACGTTACGAATTTTTCAGTGCTATATCCAGTTTTTCCGCAAGATATTCTATGTCAGCCTCATCTATTACCAGGGGAGGCTGAAAAGCCAGGACATTACGGGATAGTCCGTTTTTACCCAGAATGATTCCATCTTCCTTCAGCTGTTCAAGGACCGCATCGGTTTTAGCCGGAAGCGGCTCTTTACCTTCTCCCGTAAGTTCCATGCCAAGCATTAGGCCTTTTCCCCTTACCTCCCTTACAAAGGAGTACTTTTCTTTTAAAAGCAGGAGTTTTTCATACAAAAGAGCACCAAGTTTTTTGGCACGGTTACATAAGTCATGTTTCTCTATATAATCCAGAACTGCCAGAGCAGAAGCACAGGCCACCGGATTGCCTCCCAGGGTAGAAGCGGATGGGGAGATAAAGCTGGCTGCAATCTCCCTGGTTGCCGAAAATGCGGCAATGGGTATACCGTTCCCCAGGGCTTTTGACATGGTCATAATATCCGGAACCACATCATAATGCTCAATTGCAAATAATTTACCCGTTCGGGCAAATCCCGTCTGCACCTCGTCACAAATCATGAGAACCCCGTAATTCTTTAAAAGACCGGCGATTTCTTTAAAATACCCGTCCGGTGGTGTAATGATACCTCCGTTTCCCTGGATAGGTTCAAAGATAAATGCGGCAATATCCGAATCTTTTCTTAAAATACTTTCTAATTCGGAAAGGGTCTCTCCGGGAGAATGGGATACAAAATAAAAATCTTCCGGAAGAAACGGATCAGCCCGCCACATTGGTATGGAGGTGGCTGCCATGGTTAAATTCGTTCTGCCGTGAAGGCTTCTGTCTAAAGCGATGAATTTTCGTTTACCCGTATATATCCTGGCTAAGAGCATTGCACCTTCATTTGCTTCCGAACCGGACATGCAGAAAAAAGAATTATGGAGATTTCCCGGTAAAACTTCCGAAAGCCTTTTGGCCAGTTCTACCACCGGCTGTGTCAGGTAAACATTGGTGACATGCTGCAGGGTACCCAGCTGCCTTGCCACCTTATCGGTTATTTCAGGATTACTGTGGCCGCAGTTCATTACGGAAACACCCGCAAAAAAGTCCAGATATTTTTTCCCCTTATCATCATATAAATATTGCATCTCCCCACGGACAAATACCGGGGGCTCCTTATAAAAATAACCCAGGCAGGGCATTAAATAATCCCTGCGCATCTGTAGCACTTCTTCAGAACTTAACATAAAAAATCCTCCTTATAACGCAAACGAACCAAGGGTCCAGCTGCCGCCCTCAGCCAGCTCTTCATAGATAGCTTCACAGTCGTCCATATTGTTTAGGGCCTGCCGGTAAGCAGCAATCGTACGTGCCAGCTCCTCTTCCTTTAAATGGCAGGCTTCAATCCTAAAATTCCGGAGGCCAGCCTGATACAGCTCTTTCAGTATGGGGAGATAGCAGATATTCTTATATAAAAGCATATGGTTTCTTCCGTACCGGTCTTTATATACCGGGTGGTTAAAGCCGGCTTCATCGGTTAAATACAAAAGGCCGTTTCCAGCCTGTTTAACATTGTCATATAAATCATGTTCCATATACATGACCGTAGGAGAGCCGTGGACAATCAATTCGGCCCGGCCCGCCATTTTATTTATAATGGAAATTGTTTCGGGCAGGGTTGCCTCCGGTGTGATGGTAAAACGTTTAAGTCCCTGTTTTATATAGAATGCGGCCGTATTGTTATTTAATATATTCAACGGATAGTCACCAATCAATTCCCGGTCCCTGAATGTCCGTATACCGCCGATATTGGTTGCCAGAAGTCCGTCAACGGGTATATGGGAGGACAGTAATTGTCCGTACTCCTCCATCTGGATGTCAAAGGTCATATGAGGCATGCCCAGATAGATTGCCGTATCCCCTTTTTCTTTAATAAGTTCTTTTATCTCTTTCCCGGAAAAAGGTTTATCCGGCAAAAATACATCCCCGGATAAATAAATGGCATCTGCTTTTAAGTCCAGGCATATCTTTGCCTGGCAAAGATTATTCACCTTAACGGTTAAGTTTGCTTTTCCCTTTTTGCCGGCGGCCTGTTCCTTCAGCAAAGTACGAATTTTCTCAAGCCTTTCCTTGCTGGTTTCCCTTTCTTCCGTGGCGGTGCTGAAAACCTTCCCGCTGCTAAAAAGGGTACCGGTGCCTTCATATCTGGTATTGATATTCTTAAGTCCGGGTCTTCCAAAAGCATAGGCTGCGGAAGTATCCCGTTTACGGTTTTCATATAATTTAACGGCTTCCATCCTCCGGTCGTAATCCAGGGGGTCCTCAATATATCTGTCTATTCCGTCCCCGTAAGCATTGATAATCATGGTAAGATAATCCACATCCCGCATCCGTCCTTCAATTTTAAAGGAAGTGATACCGCCGTCAATTAACTCCGGAATATTTTCATACATGTACATATCTTTCACTGCCAGCGGGAATTGTGCAGGGTAATCCTTACCGCCATGGTGTATCTGATAGCCCCAGCGGCAGGGCTTTAAACACCGTCCCCTGTTGGAACTCTGTCCGAACAGCATTCCGCTGTAAAGGCACTGTCCCCCATGGGCTATGCACATGTCGCCATGAACGAAGTATTCCAGTTCCAGGTTTGTCCTGGCCGCCAGATATTTGCCGTAAGTCAGAGGAGCCTCCCGGGAAAGCACCACCCTGGTTACGCCAAGCTCCTGCAAAGCATACATACTTTGGAGATTATGTATATTCATCATAACCGATGCATGTACGGGCAGCTTAAGCGACATTTCCTTTATCAGTTCTATTACGCTGAAATCCTGTACAATTAATGCGTCCGGTTTTATATCGTGAAGCAGCAGAAGAAACTCTTTCAGCTGGCCGAGTTCCTGGTCGTTATACAGATTATTTACGGTAATATAAGCTTTCTTTCCAAGTGCACGCGCCATCCTGACCGCTTCAGACAATTCCTGGTCCGTAAAATTATAGTCCTTGCGGTGCAGGCGCATATTCAGATTTTTGCCGCCGAAATAGACGGCATCACATCCTAAATTTATTATTCCCTTGAATATTTCAAAGTTCCCGGCAGGGGCCAGCAGCTCTACAGGTTTATTGTTAAAATATCTTGCCATTTCTTATCCTCCCAAGTTTACTTTGAAATGTTTGCAATTTCGTAATATATATTAACATTTTATAAAGGTATTTACAATACTCTCCAGAGTGTGTTTGAAAAATGCTGGAGGAAAGGGCGGCTTCCGGATGTAGTCGGTAGACTTTTGCATTGGGAAGGTTCCCTAATGACACTTAAACTCCAGAAATTACGCCGGGAGTGAAAACCGGTTCTGTCTGAGCGTTAGCGAGTTGGCCGGTTTTCACTCCGTCCTAAGTAATTTCCTGGAGTTTATTAGTGTCATAGGGGTTCTTTCCTGCAAAATCGGACGACTACATCCGGAAGCCGCCCTTTCCTCCGGCATTTTTTCCCTTACTGCGTTTTCCTAATTCTGAACTTTTATTAATCTTTTACCGGTAATGTGGTTTACCTTTAATCGGAATACGGTTACGGCATTTACCTGTTTTTCATTAAAATGAAAGGTTTTTTCAGGGGAGTATTGCTTCATCAGATGGGTCAGTGCGGGGATTTTTTCCTCATTCTCCAGAATTTCCACGGTCCCGTTACCGCAGACGCTTTCATATTCCATAGTATATTCGCAGGCTTCGTCGCCTTTTATTAATTTATGGGAGCAGTCCATTTCAAAACCAGCCTTATTATTATCACGGATAAGCTCCATTTTTTTCCCCTCTTTCGCTCCGTGGAAATATAGCTCCATATTGGTTCCGTCATAGGAAAAGCCAAAATTTAACGGAACTATGTAGGGATATTCACGGTCGGTAAAAGCTAACCGGCATACGTCGCATTTCTTCATAATAGACATAATATCTTCCATACTGCTTACTTCACGTTCTTTTCTTCTCATAATTTCCTCCATTCCTGCGCACGCTTTATGCATATCAGAAATTTGCGCATAGAGTGTGCGCGGGCACAAATTTCTGAGGTTGAAAGTGAATTTTTGTCTTTAGGCGGGAGTTGCATATAAGAGTAACTATTTCCCTTTAATTCTGCCCATAATTTACATAATTCAGTTTAAATTAAACTTATATTATCATTTATTCAGTACGGGTTCAACATGAATTATTAAATTTCCCGGCTTGCATTTGCCCTGTAAATCTCCGGGGCTAACGCAGAAATTAGCATTCCCTCCTGCCTTTTGGATAAAATAAAATCCATGCAGCCATGTATGATAAATGTTACAGTTCAGCCTTGCGGCTGAATTGTAACAAATGATGCATGCATATAGGTCCCGGGTTTTCTGTGACTTTTGCTTCGCTGCACTCACAAAAAATATCTTGCGGTATCATAGGCTGAACTGTAACTGATAAATTCAAAAATTTGTAAAATATGGTGGATTATAAATTTTTATTATGATATACTGACAATACATATGTATTAATATAATTTATTACAGGTGATATAATGAAAATAAAAGATGTGGTAAAAACCTATATGCTTTCCAAAAAGAAAATATCTTATAACCAGTTATATACAAAATGGGGAGAAGAATTAGATACGGAGCATGTTTTGGAAGAATACCCCAGGCCTCAGCTGAAACGGGATAACTATACTATTCTAAACGGATATTGGGATTATTGCATAACCAGTGAAAAGGAAAGGCCGGTTCATTATGATGGGAAAATTTTAGTTCCGTTTTCACCTGAAAGTGTTTTATCCGGTGTGGGCAGGCAGGTAATGCCGGAAGATTATTTGTGGTATGAAAGAACAGTTATAATTGATAAAAAGCCGGACGGGAAAAGATGCATCCTGCACTTTGGAGCGGTTGACCAATTTTGTGAAGTATTTATAAATAATAAAAAAGTTAAGAAGCATATCGGAGGATATCTGCCGTTCTCCGTTGATATTACCAGATTTATAAGAGAAGGTGAGAACCGGATAACAGTAAGGGTAATCGATTTAAGTGATACCTCCTACCACAGCAGAGGGAAACAGGTGCTGATGCGGGGAGGCCTGTTTTATTCGGCCCAAAGCGGAATATGGCAGACAGTCTGGATGGAATGGGTACCGGTACATTATATCAGGGCCATTAAGATAACGCCGCTGGTAGATGATGGCTGTATACAGTTAGAGGTATGCAGGAATCATCGCAAGGCAAGAGCGGAAGACGGAGAAACCGGTATTGAAATTTTTGCCGGCAGCCAATTAATCTGTTCTGTTAAGGAATCTGGTGCCAGTTTTATTATCCCTGTTAAAGATGCCAGGCTTTGGAGCCCTGAAGACCCCTTTTTATATGACATGGTTATAACAGCAGGGGAGGACAGGGTAGAAAGTTATTTTGCCATGCGTAAATATGAGGTTAAGAAAGATGGGGATGGAAATACGAGAATCTTCCTGAATGATAAGCCGTATTTTCAAAACGGTGTTTTAGACCAGGGTTACTGGCCGGATGGTTTATATACGGCCCCCAGTGACGAGGCTTTGATTTATGATATACAGACGGCGAAGGATTTAGGCTTTAATATGCTGCGTAAACATATTAAAATCGAACCGCTGCGCTGGTATTATCATTGTGACAGGCTGGGAGTTATAGTGTGGCAGGATATGGTAAACGGCGGGGGAAAGTATAATATGCTCTTGCTGGGGTATCTGCCTACCGCATTTCCACAATTGGTATCACAGGTAAAGGATAATTACTACTTCTTATTTTCCAGAACGGATAAAAAAGGCAGAAAAGAATGGACACGCGAATGTAAAAAAACGGTGGAACTCTTATACAATTGTCCTTCCGTTGCGGTCTGGGTGCCTTTTAACGAGGGCTGGGGGCAGTTTGATGCCGCCAAAGCAGTGGATTTAATCAGGGGAATTGATAAAACCAGGTTAATAGACCATGCCAGCGGATGGTTTGACCAAGGCTGCGGAGACTTTAGCAGTGTCCATAATTATTTCCGCGAATTAGATGTCGTTCTGGAGAACAGGGCCGTTGTGCTCTCCGAATTCGGAGGATATGCCTGTTATATACCAAAACATTCCTATTCGGAGCATATATACGGGTATCGGATTTTTGTCAATAAAAAGCAGCTGAATAAGGCTTATCAGGATTTATTTCATACGGAAATAAAAGAGCTGGTGAAAAAGGGACTCTCTGCCGCCGTATATACCCAGCTTTCCGATGTGGAGGATGAGGTAAACGGCCTGATGACTTATGACAGGAGGGTATGCAAGGTAACCGGAATTGACATTCCGCAGATTACACAAAGCAGAAGTTCCGGATAAATCCATAGAAAGCATAAGGATACTCCCTGTGTCATTGGTTCTGGTATAATTAATGGGAGTGAAATGGGTGAAGGAACGGGGCTGTTGAAAATATTCAATTTACTTAACTTGTGTCGGAGTATAGTTATATTTTGAATTTTGCAATAGCCCCGTTGTCAATTCTTAATGTTATTTCAGAAAAAAGTATTCGTTATAATTCAGCCATAGATACCGCGAGGTGTTTTTTGTGAGTGAAGCGAAACGGGAATCAAAGAATACCTGAGAACTATCCGGGAAAGCTAACCTCGCCGGCCAAATTTTTTAAAAAGTATTGTCTGATATCTTCTTGATTCTCCGTCTGGCCCAGAACCCACATAAGTTTAGTGACAGCGGCTTCCGTAGTCATATCGAAGCTTTGGAGGGCGCCCTTTTGTAATATCTTTTGTCCGGCCTGGTATATGGACAGATTACTGCCGCCGTAAATACATTGGCTTCCGACTACGATTGTCATGTTGTTTTTTATGGCATTCCCAATAGCTTCTGTCAAATCCCGTCTGTAAATAGGTAATCCTCCAATGCCAAAAGCTTCTATAAAGACTCCTTTATACCCCATCTGAAACAGAATATGGAATATGTCCGGGGTAAGTCCGGGAATCAGTTTAAGCAGGAATACATTTGTATTCAGCTCTTTGTTTAATATAAGGGGTTCTTCAGGGGGAACAATAGTATATCCGCTAAGGTCCAAACCATTGGAATTCACAACTCCTGCATAAGGGCCGTTAATGCTCTCAAATGCGTCAAAACTAGTGGTGCGGACCTTGGAAGCTCTGCATCCTAAGATTATTTTTCGGTTAAAAGCGATAAAAATACCCGGTACGTTACTTACTGCCATATTAATGGCAAGGCGGCAGTTTTCTTCCGCATCAGCAATAGGATTTAAGATTGATAGCTGGCTGCCGGTAAGAACAACAGGTTTTGGAATGTTTTGCAGCATAAAGGAGAGGGCAGACGCAGTGTAAGCCATAGTATCTGTTCCGTGTATAATTATAATACCGTCAAAGTCTTTTATTTTTGCATAAATAGTTTCCGCCAGGGCCTGCCATTCTTCCGGCTGTATATTGGAGCTGTCTAAAGAAAACATATCTATTGTTACTATATCAAAATCTTTTGCCATTCTTTCAATTCTTGAAAATATATAGATGCTATCAAGCTGCGGAACTAAACCTTCCTTACTGTGTGAAGATGCTAAAGTCCCTCCGGTGGTAATAATAAGAATTCTTTTATTCATAGCGATTCCTTCTCTGATTCTTAGAATGTGTTTGAAATACGTTCGAGTATAAATTCAATGAGAACAACCCCTTATGCAATAAGCGGTAAGAGGTTGGACATCTGTTTTTATTCACAATTAACTACTTTATTTAAAAATTCTCTGCAGCGTTCGTTTGCCGGATTGGTAAATATTTTTTCAGGAGCATCGCTTTCTAATATATATCCTTGATCCATGAATATAACACGGTCGGCAACATCTCTTGCAAATCCCATTTCATGAGTAACGATGACCATAGTCATTCCTTTGGCTGCCAAATCTTTCATAACCTTAAGTACTTCTCCTACCATTTCCGGGTCCAGTGCGGAGGTAGGCTCGTCAAATAACATAATTTTGGGATTCATTTCCAATGCCCTTGCAATTGCTACTCTTTGTTTTTGTCCACCGGATAAAGTATCGGGATACACATCTCTTTTCTCTAATAATCCTACCTGGTCTAATAATTCTTCCGCTTTTTTAATTGCTTCTTCTTTAGACATCTTCTTAAGCTCAACGGGTGCTAAGATCATGTTTCCCAACACGGTTAAATGAGGGAAGAGATTAAAATGCTGAAAAACCATGCCGATATTTTCTCGTATATTATCTATTTTCTTATTCTTTACTAATTCATTCCCCAATATATTAATTTTTCCCGCCTGTATATCCTCCAATCGATTTAAGCACCGAAGCAGCGTACTTTTACCGGAACCGGAAGGACCGATAATGCATACGACTTCCCCTTCCTTAATTTCCAAGGAGATATCTTTTAACACTTCCAAATCACCAAATTTTTTTTTAATATTAATTGCTTTTATGACCACGGTGCAATCTCCTTTCTATGTAAGAGGATAATAAGCTCAGGATTGTAATTAAAATAAAATACATGACTGCTATTACGCCGTAAGTTTCCATGGGTTTAAAGTTTCTGGCAACAATAATCTGACCGCTGGCAGTTAATTCACGGATACTGATTACTGTCAGGATGGAAGTATCCTTAATTGTCACAATAAACTGATTAATTATGGAAGGAATCATTATTTTAATTGCCTGGGGCAATATAACTTTTTGCATAGTTTTTAAATAACTAAGACCTAAGCTTCTGGATGCTTCCGTTTGGCCGAAATCTACAGCTAAAATTCCCGCCCGGAATATTTCAGACATGTACGCACCTGCATTTAAAGACAGAGCAATGACTCCGCAGATAAACGGATCACTTCTGGGAATAATTAACGGCGCAATACCAAAATAAATAAATAACGCCTGAACCATTAACGGAGTACCTCTGATAATATACAGATATGAGGCAGCCATGCCTTTTAGTATCTTAATTTTACTGAGTCTGAAAATTCCGAACAATATTCCTAATATTACCGCCACAAGCAAAGATATTACTGAGAGCTTAATGGTAACCATGATACCGGATAATATGCTTGGCAGATTATCCGTGAATATAGTAAACAGCTGCATTTTATTTGCTCCTTATTTATTCTCCTATATACTGGCCTACGATTTCATCATAAGTACCATTTTCTTTAAGCTTTTTAAGCCCGTCGTTGAACATCTTTAAAAGTTCCTGGTTTTCCCCTTTTTTAACTGCAAAACCATAATCAACGGTATATAATTTTTCTCCGGCTATCCTTAGCTTTGAATCACCGTCTACCTTGATTTTATAAGCAATAACAGGATAATCTTCTAATAAGAAATCGGAATTACCATTTTCAACATCTAAGAACATGGTTGGTGAATCATCAAAATAATTTAATTTCAAATCGTATTTATCAGCATTATCTTCCGCAAATTGAGAACCTGCGGTTCCTTTCTTGATGGAAGCTGCTTTTCCTGTCAAATCCGCTTCTCCGTTAATATCCGTATTTTGGGCATTAACAACTAAGGAGAGACCGGATTCGAAGTAACCGTCGGAAAAATCCAGGGATTGCTTTCTTTCCTCTGTTATACTCATACCGGCAATGGCTCCGTCAAGCTGTCTGGAAGTAATACCCGGAATAACAGCGCTGAAATCCATTGGTTTCAGTTCGTATTTAAAGCCTTCGGTTTCTGCAATGGCATCTAAAAGCTCCACATCAATTCCTTTATAGGTACCATTTTCTTCAAAAGAAAATGGAGCATATTTTGCATCGCAGGCAATGAGATATACTATATCTTTTGAGGACGTATCTGCCGTGTTATTACCGGCAGTTTGTTCATTTTTTGTACCGCATCCTGTAAGTGCTCCCATAGCAAGTAATAAAGTACATGTAAGTGCAATAATCATTTTCCTTTTCATAATCATTCTCCTTTTATTAATAATTTTAAAACCTTTAACTGTTCCAGATATTGGAGTTACGCAGGCGTATCCTCTCTTCTAAGCTGTAGATGTGAAGGTCCAATAAATTTTCCGTTTTTTCAGCATTCCGGCTCATTAATGCCCTGGCTATTTCAGAGTGGGCAACTTTTTCCTCAGGAAAGGTAAGATAATAAGTATCCTGCATTCGTATGCGGGTAAGGCTTTCCATAACCTGGCCGTACATCTGTGTTAATTGGGAGTTATGTGAGGCCTTCACAATTGCCATATGAAATATATCGTTGAGATGGTTGAATTGTAACAATTCCTCCCGGCTTATCTTTTCCGGAAATTGATCCGCCAGGCTGCATATATTCTCTAATTCCTTATCGCCTGCATTTAAGATTGCCAGTCTGGCGGCAGCCTTTTCAAAGATAATACGCATCTCAAGAGATTCTTTTATATCCCTTCCGGTGACAGGTTTAACCAGATATCCTTTTCTGGGAATAGAGATTAAGTATCCTTTACTCTCCAATGTGCCCAGTGCATCTCTGATAGGAGTCTTACTTACCTGGTATTTGCCTGCTAATTCAGCCAAAGTAAGAAATTCTCCATCCGTAATAGCTCCGTTAAGAATATCGGTTTTGATTTTTTGATAAATTTCTTTTGAATAAGACTCTTCAATCGTATTTAAACCCAATATCAGAACACCTCCTAATATCCTGGTAAAATCCCGCTGATATATCAGGCGGGAGCAAAAAAAAGCGACAGGCACCCATTCATGCACCGTCGCATTTCTATCTATATTTTCTATGCTAGATATTAATATGGTGTTGATTATATAGTATAGAAAAGTATATGTCAAGAAATTTTATAATAGATATGTTATTGCTGTGCCGCTGGAGTTTTAACAATTCTATAAAAAAAATTACTAGCTAGCCTTAGAAATTTTTTTGTATGTCATATCTTAATTTTTTCTTGCAAAAAATGCTTGACATAGTTTGACTGCTCTTGTATGATATTTTTGTAAGGATTTAAAAACAATGAGAAATTGTAAGTTATAATTGGATATATAACTGGGTTGTGACTGGTTAGGCAGGCAAGACCAAGCTTTGTGAAATATAAGCCATATTTCACAAAGTTTGGTCTTTTTTTCGGTAAACGGGCCCGCGGCCGGAAGAAAGTCGTATATGGATTTTTTCCGGTTTAAAATATAAGCATTACCGTAAGTTTTTGTGAGAAAAGAGGTGGGATTCCGGACAGTAGAAGGTAAAACAGCCCGGTAATGCACGGACTATAAAATGAAAGGGGACGAAGCGGAGGAAAGTTTATAAGAAAAATTGGTTTATTTACTATCTAATAACTAATAAGTTAAAACAAAAAGGAGGAAATTATTATGATGAAGTATCTTCAGAGACTGGGGAAATCCTTAATGCTTCCGGTTGCCGTACTTCCGGTTGCCGGAATTTTAATGGGGCTCGGTTATTGGATCGACCCTGACGGCTGGGGTGCCAATAGCATTGTGGCGGCCTTCCTGGTTAAAGGAGGCGGGGCTCTTATCGATAATATGGCTTTGCTTTTTGCTATTGGTGTTGCCGTAGGTATGGCTGATGATAAGGAGGGAACTTCCGGTCTTGCCGGTTTGGTTTCCTGGCTGCTGATGACAACCCTGCTTTCCAGCGGTGCGGTTGCCATGTATACGGGTGCGGAAGCGGACCCGGCCTTTGGTTACATTGAAAACCAGTTCATAGGTATATTAGCCGGCTTAATCGGTTCCAGCTGCTATAACCGGTTCAAAAATACCAAGTTACCGGATTACCTTTCCTTTTTCAGCGGAAAAAGAAGCGTTGCCATTGTAACCGCCGGTTTTTCCGTCATAGCAAGTTTGATTTTATTCTTTATATGGCCCGTAGTTTATAATGCATTGGTATCCTTTGGTATTGCCATAACGGGAACCGGTGCCATTGGAGCCGGTATTTATGCCTTCTTAAACAGGCTTTTGATTCCTATTGGGCTTCATCACGCCCTGAATACCGTATTCTGGTTTGATGTGGCCGGTATTAATGACCTGGGTAATTTCTTGGCCGGTAAAGGTGAATTAGGTGTAACGGGCATGTATATGTCCGGGTTCTTCCCGATTATGATGTTTGGACTGCCGGGAGGCGCACTGGCTATGTACCATACTGCTAAAACAAACAGGAAAAAGATTGCGGCCGGTTTATTAGGTTCTGCTGCCCTTTGTTCCTTCCTGACCGGAGTTACGGAGCCTCTGGAATTTTCCTTTATGTTTTTAGCGCCCGTATTATATGTGGTGCATGCATTATTAAGCGGTATTTCGGCGGTTATTGTAGCCTTACTGCCGGCGAGGGCAGGGTTTAACTTCAGTGCCGGATTAATAGATTTTGTTTTATGCTTCAAATCTCCCATGGCATTGAATCCGCTATTACTGATTCCCGTTGGAGCTGCATTCAGTGTGGTTTATTATGTTGTATTCCGGCTGATTATAAAGGTATTTAATCTTAAGACACCCGGCAGGGAAGATGAGGAAGAAGAGGAGCTTAAGATTAGCCTGGCCAACGACGATTATACGGCGGTGGCAGCCATTATATTGGAAGGCCTGGGAGGGAAAGATAATATTACCAATGCGGATAATTGCGTTACCAGACTTCGTTTGGAAATCAAGGACTATACCCTGGTAAATGAAAAGAAAATTAAGTCCGCAGGTGTAGCAGGTATTATAAGGCCCAGTAAAACCAGCGTCCAGGTAATTGTAGGACCCAAAGTGCAATTTGTAGCAGACGAATTTAAGAAACTTCTGTAATTTAAATATTACATATATTAATTTATATTTCCGTGCGAATAAATACCCCTGTAATTTTATTACAAATGCTTCATCAGGTATTATTTGCACGGAACTTTTTTATCTCATTTCATGGGAAAGTTCATCCTATGAGACAGAAACGCTCCGCTTTGGAGCTCACTGCGGCGGAAGGGTTTATTTTATTTCCATACTCAGGGAGTTGGAAGAAGCGGTGTTTATAGACATAACAGCCTTTAAATCTTTATGAAGATTATTGCCCCGATCAGTTTGCCCGTACTGGCATCTTGTGCTATAGTAAACTTAAAATTTGTATGGAGTGAATTTTTATTTACAAACGTATTCAATTTTAAGGGAGCGTTAATATGGACCACATAAAAGCAGATTATCATGTACACAGCAGCATTTCGCCGGATGGCAACGTACCGATGGATGAAATGTGTAAAGCGGCCTGGGAAAAGGGAATAAAAGAAGTCGTATTTACAGACCATTATGAATTTTATTTACCTGGTATGAAGTCCGAGTATTTTCACGAAGAATACATTAAGTCATATTTTAAGGAGCTGGAAAAATGCCGGCATTTGTATGACGGAAAGCTGCTGTTAAAAGGCGGAATGGAATTCGGACAGTCTTATCTGGAAAGGGATACGGTAAAACGTTTTATAAAAAATTACCCTTTTGATTATATTATCGGTTCCGTACATAAGCTTAATAACGTGGATTTAGAAAAAATGGAATATCGGGAAGATAACATACATGACATAGCAGACCGGTACTATGAGGAACTGTTAAAGCTGGCCCGGTGGGGCGAGTTTGACTGTATGGGCCACCTGGATTTATTCAAGAGGCATGCCAGAAGGCATGGATTTTCCGATGAGTATGAGAGACACGAAGAAACCATACGTGAAATCCTCAAATATATTATTGAACGGGGCAAGGGAATTGAGCTTAATACTTCCGGAATCAGACAGGAAGCAAGGGAGGCCATGCCGTCGTCAGCTATTCTTAAAATGTACGGGGAACTGGGCGGAGAGATTATTACCGTGGGCTCGGATGCCCACAAAGCTCAGGATGTGGGAGCGGATTTTGAAACCGCTTATGAAATGCTTAATCAGGCGGGATTTAACCGTATTGCCTGTTATGAAAGACATAAAGTCGTAAGGCAATAACAAGAAAGTATCCCGCCTGTAAAGTAAATTCTGCGCGGCGCTTTGCCGCTTTGCAGCATATAGCCGGTGTATCCGATTAAATGCACCCGCTGAGTCTTTAGAAATTAGTAGTATCCGGATCTTTAGTCGGTCCGCAGCATTCTTTCAGACCGGCAATCAGACTGACATCTTCAGTGGACAGTTCAAAATCAAACACTTCCGCATTTTCCTTAATACGGGCCGGGGTAACTGATTTGGGCAGAGGCAGATAGCCCATCTGCAGGCTCCAGCGCAGACAGATTTGTGCTATGGATTTATTGTATTTTTCAGAAAGCTGTTTCATTTCCGGAACGTCAAATACCTGCCCGGTTCCTAATGGGCTGTATGCTTCCAGTAAAATATTGTGTTCCCTGCAGTATTTCGTAACTTCTTCCTGGGTTTCTCCGGGGCATAAGCGAATCTGATTTACCATTGGCGCTATCCTGGCTGTTTCCAGAAGAGCTTCAATATGATGGGGCATAAAATTGCTGATACCGATTGCACGTATTTTACCTGCCTCGTACAATTCTTCGAAAGCCTTCCAGGTTCCGGCATTGGCCTCTTTCCAGTTGTCCCGGAAGCGGATCGGATTGGGCCAGTGAATGAGGTATAAATCTAGATAGCCCATGTCCAGCTTATGCAGAGTCGTATCAAAAGCTTTCAGGGTTGCTTCATAACCATGATCGGAGTTCTTAAGTTTACTGGTAATAAACAGTTCTTTTCTGGGAACTCCGCTTATCTTTACGGCTTTACCGACACTTTCTTCGTTGTCATATCCCGCAGCGGTATCGATATGGCGGTATCCGTATTCAATTGCCTGTTTTACTGCGGCTACGCCTATATCACCATCAGGAGTCTGCCAGGTTCCGAATCCTATACAGGGAATGGCTGCGCCATTGTGTAGCTGATAAGAATCATTTAAAGATTTCATTTGTTTAACCCCCTTAGTTTTATATTATATTACAGTTTTGTTATGTAATAACTTTATTATAAGATGTAGAGTTAACTCGAAGTCAAGAAGTTTTTTCATTTTATTGGTAAAATGCAAAGGTAAATTCTTGATTGGGTAAGGCAGGGTGCATGAAATGTTATTTTAAACTCTGGTGATGAAATTTTCAACCTTTCAGGTATTAATATTGAAAATGCAGGAGCAGGCAGCATTGATACATTGGTCCTTACTGATGATTCCAATTAAGCGCCGGGCGTGGATATATCAATATTATACTTACTCAAAATGCAGATTGCAGGGGAAACGTAAGCTTTGTGAGATTAAAAAATAAGATTACTTTTTACATTGTTTTAACTTTTTATTCCTAACAATATGATATAATGAAGGCGGAATGAGGAATTGGCAAGCTTGCTTGCCAAATCCGATTGGAGCAACAAGATCATGAACACGCTTTTTTGTTCATGATATAATGAAAGCGTAGAGAGAAATTGCAAGCTAGCTTGTATTTTCCGGTCGTAGCTACAAGAACATGAACGCGTTTTTTGTTCATGATATAACGGAATGAGGAATCCATAAGCCTGCTTACGGACTAATAAATCATGAAAGAGGGGGTATTGATGAAACTAAGCAGAGAAGAAAGAGCATGGATATTAGTTGATTGCGGCAATTCGGCTTATTCTATGGCTGTTACGACTGCGCTGCTGCCAATTATATTCAGCATGTTTGAAAATGTAAAAAGCAGTATGGATCTCGGGTATTTTAATTCGCTTGCGAGTATTTTGGTGGCAATTCTAAGTCCTATTTTAGGTACGATTGCAGATTATAAGGATAAGAAGAAACGCTTTTTCGTATTCTTTACATTACTGGGCGTAATTGCAACAACTGCTCTTGCATTTGTGTCTCCTTCCGGCGGACAATGGCAGCTGCTGGTACTTTTCTTTGTTTTGTCAGCCATAGGTTTTGCAGGTTCCAACATTTTCTATGATGCATTTTTAGTGGATGTTTCAAGCAATGAGAGGATGGATAAGGTATCCTCCTTTGGCTTTGCTTTCGGATACATATCCAGTGTTATCCCTTTTGGCATAAGTTTGGCATTGATATTCCTTATGGGAATGGACAAAGCAATCGGATATCAGATTGGATTTATTATTACTGCCCTTTGGTGGGGGCTTCTTACATTACCTATGATAAGAGATGTGAAACAGAGGCACTATATAGAACCTGAGCCCCGTCCGTTGCTCAGCAGTTTTAAACGGCTGGCCGATACTTTTAAAAATGTAAGACAGCATAAAATTGTTTTTATCTTCCTATGTGCATACTTTTTCTACATTGATGGTGTGGATACAATCATCAAAATGGTGGTACCCTATGCTACTTCCGTTTTAGGTGACGATGCCCTCGACACGTTCACTTTGCTTGGAATCTTGTTGATTATACAGATTATTGCATTTCCCTGTGCGATTCTGTATGGCAGCCTGGCAAAAAGGTTTTCAGCCGGAACGATGATCAGTGCCGGTATTGTTACCTATATCATTTCCTGCGTGGCTGCATATTTTATATCTTCTGTATGGCATATTTTTATACTGGGTGCTATGATTGGCTCTGCCCAGGGAGGAATTCAGGCACTCAGCAGGTCGTACTATGCGAAGATTGTTCCCAAGGAAAAATCGAATGAATTTTTTGGCTTTTATAATATCTTTGGTAAATTCTCGGCTATTGTGGGACCTGCGATAATGTCCTTTACAACAGCAATTACCGGCGATGCCAGATGGAGCATATTAAGTATTATTCCGCTATTTATTATTGGATTTATTATTTTTATCACCCTGCCTAAGGAGCAGCAGCCCAATGCTGAAATCGTGAGGTAAGAAAGAATGGAAACAGAAAAATCAGAACGTTTGGCGGTCATCCCCTATGATGCATTTTCTATAAGTTGGGAAAAGGAAGGTAAATTTCCGGATATCTCCAAGGTGATAAAAATGGCAGGTGCATATTATCTGACATGATGATGCATCCGCCATTTTTCATGTCCTTTTTAAAGTGAAAGAAATGGTAATATAAACTATATCCCCCAGAGTGTGTTTGAAAAATGCTTGTGCCGGGCCGGATGCATCACTTTGTAGGGGGCAAGGAGCGGTTTCGGGTGTGTAGTGGTGCTATACGGTATTCTACATAACGGTTAATGAAGCAGTACCGGCTAATGCCAGTAAATCTTTTGCCCGCAGGGGTGTGGCCGAGAAATAGGAAGCTAATACAGGCAGATAAATGACTCCGGACAATATCAGTAAACAAACAAAAGAAGCGGTATCCATATATTTATTCTGGCTTTTCCGGTTGGTCTTACAGAGATATACATTAATTATCTGGACAAGAATAATATTGGAAAATGCCAGTGTTCTGGCTTTTGCAAGGCTAAACCCCATAAATAAAGTACCCTGGAATAAAAGATACGTGATGAGGCCTGTTTTAATCCCGCGTCTGATGATTTGATTTCTTACCCTGCCGTTTATTAAAGCCTCATTTTTAGGGACGGGAGGGCTGTTAAGGACATTGGCTGCCGGCATCTCCAAGGTAAGGGAGGAACCTAATATTGTTTCTGCTATTGCATTGATCAGAAGAATCTGCATGGAGATAAAGGGAGATATTCCGGTAAATAAGGTTGCTATACCAATAGCTATCATTTCGCTTAAACAGCCGGATAACAAATAATTAATGGAATTTTTGATATTCCGGTTAACGGTTCTGCCCTCCTCAATGGCAGCAACGATAGAAGCGAAATTATCATCGGTAAGTATTATATCAGCCGTATCCCGCGCCACATCGCTTCCATTTGCACCCATGGCAATTCCGATATCGGCCTCTTTTATTGCCGGTGCGTCATTTACGCCATCCCCTGTCATGGCTACAACATTCCCTGCTCTTTTAAATGCTTTCACAATTCTGTATTTCTGTTCCGGTGATGTCCTTGCGAAAATCTGAACTTCATTAATAATACCAAATAATTCTTCATCCGACATTTTATTCAGTTCAGGCCCTGTTACCACGATGCCATCTGATAATAAACCGATATTTCTTCCTATGGCCTCAGCCGTATATTTATTATCACCTGTTATCATGACAACCTTAATTCCGGCCGTATTACATTTTTTGATACAATCCCTTATCTCTTTCCTTGGAGGGTCTTCCATACCCATAAGACCTAAAAAGGTATAATTTACCTCCATGTTACCGTTATCACCGGTTATATGCTTATAACAGAAAGCTAAAACCCGCAGGGCATCCCCTGCCATCTTATCTGCGGTATGCTGTATTTCTGTCTTGTCTGTAGAAGTAAAAAGCCGTTCTTTCCCATTATCATATATACTGGTACATTTATTTAGTATTTTGCTTAGTGAGCCTTTACAATAGGCGTAATTCCCATGGGAACTTTCAACCAGAACGGTCATATAGCCTCTTTCGCTGTCAAAAGGTATTTCTTTTAAACGGTTATGATTTATGATTACTTTTTTATAAGGCATTTTGTTTTTTAAAGCGACGGTCAGCAAAGCACCTTCTGTTGGGTCTCCTCTGACGGTCCACTTGCCCTCGCAGCTGCCCAGTTTTGCATTATTGCATAATACTCCTGCTGTCAGAATGCGTTCCAGGGAAGAGGTTCTTGCTCTGTTACCGGATTCAGATATGATTTTCCCCGCCGGTTCATAGCCGGAACCGGTAACCCGATAGGTGCTGCTGTCAACAAAGATTTTTTTAACAGTCATTTCATTCAGGGTAAGAGTACCTGTTTTATCGCAGCAGATTACATTTGCACAGCCTAAGGTTTCCACTGCGGGCATTTTTCTTACAATGGCATTTTTAGATGCCATTTTTTGTACAGAGAGTGCCATTGCGGCTGCAACAATCGCCGGCAGGCTTTCCGGTATGGCACCGATGGCAAAGCTGATTCCCATAATGATAACTGATACAAGGGAAGCTCCTCTTAATAAACTGAGTGCACTTAAACTGAAGCAGATTCCGACAGATATTCTTGTTAGTTTCGCAGTAAAGTTTTTGATTTTGTTCTGTATGGGGGCGCAGTCGGCTTTTATATTTTGCAGCATGTAAGCGATTTTGCCTATTTCCGTACCGGTTCCGGTCGCTACAACAATAGCCTTGCCCCTTCCGGAGAGTATGTTGGTTCCCATATAAATCATATTGCTCCGCTGGGCCAGTTCGGTGTTGCCGCCAAGTGTATTTGAATTTTTACAAACCGGAGCACTTTCACCGGTTAACATGGCCTCTGAGGTTTTTAAATCACAGCAGGAAACCAGTCTCGCGTCAGCGGGTACCTTCTGTCCGGCTTCCACCATAATGATATCTCCGGGAACCAGATATTTGGCATCTATGATACGCTGCCGGCCGTTCCGGATCACACATGTATTGGAATTTATCATTTTTTTCAGGGAAGACAGAGACTTATCTGCCTTGTACTGCTGAAATATACTTAATATTGTTTCAAAGGCAGCAATACCTAATATTGCAATACCGTCAGCGATATGCCCTAAAAGTATGGATATGGCTCCTACGCCTGCTAAAAGTCTTGTAGAAAATTCATTTAAGCTCTCAAACAGCCTTTTAAAAATACCCTTTCTTTTATCTTCCGAAATCACATTTAAACCGGCTTCTTTTATTTTAGAATCAACCATAGCTTTATTTAAGCCAATGACTGAGTTGGTAGAGAAGGTTTTTTCCAGTGCATCAATTTTAAGAGAATGGTATTCTAACATTTTTGCAGGGGGCTCATACCTGGCGGGTGACCCTGCAGGAAAGCATGATTCATCAGCTTCTTCAATATCCTTAACGATTTGTGATTTATTATGGGAAAAGGATTGTATCTCTTTAAAGTCCGTGACTTTACCGGGGAAAACCTGCCTGGTAACATAGCGGTAAATCTGCTTTTTAATAAAAGGCTCGTCTATCCTGTTATTATCATAAAGTATAAGCAGCCGTCCCGTCATGGGATTTGCTTTAGAATATCTGACTCCGTCCATACGGCCGACCAGTTTTTCCAACTCGGCGGCCGTTTTACTGTTTCTGTAAATGAAGGGTACAGAGAGACGGATTCTCTGATATAACACATTACTGAAACTATCCTTTTGACATTCGTTAGTTACCGTAGCCATTGTATATACACCGCTCCTTATAGTATTTTACTGTTAGCAATATATATGGAGTATCTCCTTCCATGAATTGCTTATTCATGCGTCTATGATAGTATATTTTGGTAAAAAAACCAAACATTACATAAGGTATTCGGCTTGAATTAACCCGAACTTATAGATAAATTTACAATTCTATTATATTATGATAACAGGATGAATTTTATGTAGATTGGAGGTAATTAAAATGACAGAAAAAAAATACTGGTCAGACCGGACACTGCTGCTACAGGAAAGGTGTATAGCCGTAATTGAAAATGAGTTGAATGTTTTTTTTGCAGATTATCAAATTAATGCGGAAACCATAAAGAATTATTCTGAAAGAGATTCCATAAAACCTGAAAGAGATACCCCTGCTCCCGCCGGTATTTTAGATAAAGAAATAAAAAGCCTTATAAAGGTAATTGAAAATAAATTAAAGAAAGAAATAAACCTGGATTTTATACTGGCAGGAAACATTCCTGCATTTGATGCAAAGGATATGGAATATCTGAATTATAACATAAAAGAATTTGAGAATTCAGAGCGTGTTTTTAATTTTTGTGAAAAAATGTTGGAAGAGTCCATTGCAGTTATATTAGATACTTTTTTTAGTAATAATATCGTCAGTTATTTTATGCATCAATTAGATATTACCGGATTAATACTGAAAGATTACAGTATGAAGAATCAGAAAGCCAGACATGGGGCAATCTTGTCTCAGCAAATGAAAGGTGCCGTTTTAAACCTCAGGATGGAATTAAGAAACAGTCTCGTAAAGTCAGTACTAATCGCTGTATCATCCCTGGAATCTTATTTGGGGGAGGGTATTGTAGCTTAAATTTTTGTAAAATGTTTGTCAGCTCCATATTAATCTTTTGTAAATATTTTTTGGTTAATTCTAATAATTTTTTTTATTGTGTTTATAATAATGTATAAATAAAAAATAATTTTAGGAGGAATATTGGTTATGGAAGAGGAGAAGATTATCCAGGAAATCAATACTCTCAGAGATAAATATGAGACTCTGTCCAAAAAAGTTGATAGAATTGAAAAAGAAAGTAAAAATACGGAGAATTCTATCAAGAGAATAGAGAACAGTATGGGAATGATGAATAATCATTTTGAAGAACTAATGAAAAAGCTTGACAATATAGTAGAGGATAAAGAATCGAATAAAATGTTTAATGAGGAAAGAAAATCTAATTTCTCTTTAAAGGGCATGCTGACAAGGCCAATCAGAAAACTGGTTGTCGGAACCATGAGTTCTGTTTTCAGCCTGGCAGATTATGCTTCGGAAAAAGCGGCTTATGCCAGGGAAGGTATGGAGGATATTATTGCGGAGGCGCAATATAAAAGTAAGCTGAGAAAAGCGGATATGATGCAGGATATGGTTCCTAATGAATAAAATAAAAAAGGAGAAGTTCCAGTACCGTATTCTTTTTTCTGTTCCGGGAAGAATCCGATTGCAGGCCGAAGGGCTGAAGTTAAATAATAACCTTGCAGATTTCCTTGAAGGGTATCTTTATCATTTGGAGGAAATCATATCGGTAAAGGCCAGCATGAAGACAGGTAACATAGTAATTACCTATAACAGCAGCGTAATAAATGAAAATGCAATATTAAGTTATATCCGAACTATACACTATAGGAATTTAGAGGACAGCGGCGTACAACCTCGTTCCCAAGGTTTTTTACTTACGGAGGAAAAATCTCTTATAAAAAGATTTTCCCTTGTTTCCGTGACAGCCTCTTTGCTTGCATCCCTTATATCATTAAAACGGGCGGCAGCGGTTCTGGTTATAGGCTTTCCGGCAATGATACCGGTAATTACTTATTATAGTTTAAACAATACCTTATTATATTTAAAAAAACGGGATGGAATAATCATAAATAATATAAAAGCAGTCAGGTTAACACAAAATATAAAAAGGATATTATTTCATCCGGATATAATATTTATGGAAAAAACACCGGAAAGCATGAATTATATGAGCGGGATACAAATCGAAAGCATGATTGCCAATGGCGAATTGAGGGACCCGGTTAAGACGGAAATGAGGGAACTTGTTAAAAATCTGAGAAGAGCAGGTTATAACAGCTTATATGTATTTGATGAAAGGAAAAAAGACGGCAGGCTGGAATATGCCCGTATAAGTCTTGGAATCAGTCCGGTTCCAAAAAAGAAACGGTACAATACGGTTATCATTCCGCAAGGAGTTAAGTATACCAAACCGGATGTATTAACCATTGTAACCGGCACAAACCATAACAGCGGGGGCGGTATTCGTGACAATAACATTTACTGCAAAGATTTATCTGAAATTCCTTTATTAGTCAGAAACTGTTTCAGAAGCCATGAGTATCTTATAAAATCCCAAACGGCGGCATTGAGTGTGGCGGCATTCGGAATTATGCTCGCTTTCACAGGCTATATGGCAATATTCACGTCACTGCTGTTTTATTGCATCAACCTGCTGGGAAACCTGGTATACTTAAGGCACGCAATATTAAATTTAACTGAGGAGCTGCCCTATGGAGAGCAAAGAAAATATGACAGCGCTTAAAGAAAAGCTGTCAGAAATCGAAAAAAGTCTGAAAGAAACTGTAACCGGCGGTCTGGAGATTATAAAAGCCGACCCATATATGGAAAAAGAGGTACTAACTATGTTTATCACACCCGCTATGACGCTTTATGAGCATTTTCTGCGGGAGACAAAACGTACCGGTACGGAGACCGTGGGAAAAAACGTTATAAAATATACTATGTTTAAGAAATTATAATCGCTGAAGAGGTGCGGGAAATTGGAATGTATTAGTGTACTGCCGGGGAGAATACGATTTAAATCCCTTACTATTTACGATAACGGAAAACTTGCCAGATATATTGAAAGATATATTCATTCCCTCTTTGGTGTAAAATTCAGCAGGGTTACGGAAAAAACCGGCTCTATCCTGGTTGTTTATCATGCAGATAAAACGAATCCGGAGGTCTTAAAAGAGAATATTGAAAATGCTTTAGCCGCAGCGAAAATGGACAATAGTCGGAAAATAAAAGTATTTGATCAATATATGGAAGCTATGGACAAGAAAGCAAGGGCAGGCAGAAAATTAGTTTTTTGGGGCCTGCTCTATCTGATCTTTAAGATAAAAGGTTTCCGCTTCGGTAAATTTTCCATAAGCAGTAATTTAAATGTCCTTAAGGCTGCTTCTGTGGTAACTATTATCGGAGGTTATCCCATTATCAAAAAAGTATATAAAAAATTGACGAAGCATATCCCGGCAGATTCGGACCTGATATTGGAACTTACGGCTTTATCCTTTACAATTATCAGAGAGAGTTCTAAGGGAATTCTTGTTTTAATGCTGAAAGCATTGGATGATTATATAAAGTTTTATACGGAATCCTTAAACCGAAGGGCTATGCTGGATTCCTATGAAAGGAACTTCAAAATGGCATGGATAAAAACTGAGGAAGGCGAGGATATTCTGATATCCGTGGATTCCTTACAAATCGGTGATTCCATTTACGTGAATCCCGGTGAAGTTGTGCCTGTCTGCGGAGTTGTTGAAGATGGATACGGGATTGTAAATAATCTTTATTATACCGGACAGCCCATTATCAGCCGTTTGAGCAAAGGTTCCGAAGTGGAGGAAGGCATTGCCGTTGTGCAGGGAAGCTTAAGGATAAAGGTGTGCCAGTTACCGGAGATTTTAGAAAAAGAGGATATTACCACAGAGAACTTAAGGTTTTACAATAAAACAAGAAAATACCAGGAAATAATCACGAATGCCGCATTCGGTACGGCAGCCTTAAGCTATCTATATACCGGCAATATTCTGAATGCCTTTTCCGTTATGCTGGTTTTAAGTCCGAAAGCCGTCTTGGCTGCCTTAAACTCAGGGATAAGCAATTATTTATATCTTTTGAAAAAATATAATATCTATTTGCAAAATCCGAATACCTTTGAAAATATTAAGAATGTGGATAAAATTATCTTTGATAAAACCGGCACCCTGACCTATGGCAGGATGAGGTTTCTTGATTCCGCATCCTTTGACAGTGATTATCCGAAGGAAACTATTGCAAGGTTATATGCAATATATGAAGAAGGAAATTCCCATTCCAATTCTCTTCCCATTCAGAGCAGGACAGAGGACTCCCGTACAACGGCGGAAGGCAGCAAGGGACGGCAAGGCAGGGAAATTTTAATCGGCAGTGAAGATTTGATGAAGGAAAATAAGATTGATTACTCTTTCGGCATAGACTTATACCGTTCTTATCTTGATTCGGTTTTAACTCCGGCTTACGTAGCTGTTGGCGGAAAACTGGTTGGGTTAATTTTGCTGAATGACATAGTAAGGAACGGTGCGAAAGAATTGATTCATAAACTGCAATATGAAGTTACCCGGGATATTTCCTTATTAACAGGTGATATGAAAGCCAGGGCAAGGGATATTGCCGGCCAGTTAGGAATTGAAAAGGTTTACAGCGAAATGGATTATTTTGAGAAAGCTAAGGTCATTGAGACAGAACGCCGGAATGGTGTAGTCATGATGGTTGGAGACGGTTTTAATGATATTCTGGCTATGAGAACCGCACACGCCAGCGTTAGCTTTGCCGGTAATTCCTATGATAAAGCAAAACTCAATTCGGATTGTATTATTTATCATGACAATATGTTAAGATTAGCGGATTTGATTTTGTTAACCCGGAAAAGTTACGGAGCAATCAAGCGGACAATGGTTTTTTCGGGTGTTTATAATATCGTGTTAGGCGCATTGGCTTTTAACGGGCGGCTTAACTTATTTTCGGCCAAATCCCTGAATACTTTAAATTCACTTATTGTTCTCCTTCTCAACAAGAGAATTTTACTCCTGAAATCAGGAAATATGCAGAGAACCGTGCAGGATAGGGAGCACAGGTTATATCAAAAGGAAAAGCAGGATTTGGCAAGGTAATGCCAACGCTGACCCAGTTTATCTGGGAAGTGTTTCAGTTGAAAATGGTTTTTGCTAATATGATTGTTTTAAGAATAATTAAAGGAGGGATTTAAACCTCCCTCCTTAGTTATAAGTTAAAATTGCTATGAAATTGTTAATGCATAGCATTTCTTATTTCTACCTCATGTTTTTGTAACAGAAGAAACCCTTTTTCCATGAACTCGTGTATTGTCATATTAGAGTACATTTCATATAAAATATCTATAATAGGTTTATCATCAATATTCATTTTATAAAAATATTCATATATTACTTGCCCGTTAGAATATGGATTTCTTAGCTTTAATCTTTCATCACGCATTATCAGTTCAGGAATTATTTCACTAAATACCCATTTTAAATTAGGGATTTCATACTCTTTTATATCATCATGAAAGTAATCGCCCCATAATTTAAACCAAACAAAATGAACAATTTCATGCAATGCTATACCTAAAGCTCCACGTTCACTGTTTAGGTAAAATACATCAAATGTATTCGTTTTTAAAAATCTTGGGCTTACTGGATTTAAACCTATATGTCCAACCATACCATTAAATTCGTTTTTTAAATCAATTTTAAATGCGTCTTGAAAAGCTTCTATTACTATCTCCTTATTATCAACCCAATGTTTATTATATGCATCTATTTTTGTTGCAAATAAATCTTGCTCCTTCTCAAATATATCTCTCAAGCAGTTAATAAGGTATCCTTTTCTGGTGTTACCATGAAAAGAATAGAATTTATCTTTGTCGATATTAGGATAGAAGTAAAACAAGCTCCCTCTAAAAAATTCATCCATATCCTTTGATTCAATTTCAATGATAGAATTTACCATATATTCAAAACTCGGTATTTTAAAAGTTAAATCCATAAAAGCCCCCATATTTATCAAAAATTCATTCACTTTAATAAACTATGTAACCTAATATTTGGTAATATTATACTTTAATATCATTATCTTCGTAAAGTCTGATTTAAAAATAGGTATAGAAATTAGTGGTTAGTGTAGCAACCTATATTGTTCCATATATTTTCTAAAATAAATATACTGCTCATTTTCCAGATGCTTTATGATTTTTTGCATAGTTATCCATGATTAATTGAACAGAATTAAGTGGTTAATTTCTCTATATATGAAACAACTTCATTGATTTCAATAATTTTGATGAAGTCAATGGCATAACCTCATTTCAAATGTGCGTTCTGGTGATATAAGACTAGCATAATATATCTTAGAAAAAATTTCAACCAAAAAAAGAACGAATGTTTGCGAATGTTTTTTTGAAGTGCTTATAATTACTGATTTTGATGTCATCATCCGATTTCACCACTATATAAGAAAAATAAATCAGGGTTGACATTATATTCACCGGATGATAAAATAACAAATGTAAAGTTAATATTAAGGATTGTGACTGTACACGCAGGCAAGACCGACTTGGTAATTATGGAATATTACAAAGTCAGGTCTTTTTTTATCTTACAGTTATAGGAAATTACGTCCTATAAGATAAAAGGCTCCGCAGATGTGCATGACCATTGTAAGGAATTATGCCGTAAAGCGGCCAAGCATCAGCGCAGGATTTGCTTTGCGCACCCGCGTACCATGAAGTATGCCCAAGCCGTGGTGCGGCTGCACCCGGCGCCAGCGTATGCCAAGTTTTGTTCTTTAGATGAAGGTGAGGGCAGGGATGTATAAGATAACGAAAGTCATAAATAATAATTTTGTATGTTCTGTTAATGAGCAAGACGAAGAAATTATTTTAAGGGGCCCTGGCATAGGCTTTCAAAAAAAGTGCGACGATATGGCGGAAGAAAGTAAGATAGAAAAGATATACAGCATGTCTTCCAAATCCATGCTGAATAAACTCCAAAGTCTGGTGAATAATATACCGTTGGAGCATATCCAGGTCTGTACTGAAATCATTGAAGAGATTAAAAGTAAATTGAATAAAGAATTAAATGACAATATTTATATTACCTTAACCGACCATTTAAGCTTTGCAATAGAAAGGCAGCGTTTAAAGCTGGAATACAGAAACGCTCTTTTATGGGAAATTAAAAAGTTCTATCAAACGGAATTCCAGATGGGACTGCGTGCATTAGATATTATTAAAGAGAAACTTGGCGTGGCTCTTATGGAGGACGAAGCGGGTTTTATAGCGCTTCATATCGTAAATGCGGAACTGGATACCCATATCAGTGATATGATGAAAATAACCGCTTTAATCCAGGACATACTCGAATTAACCAAAAATTATTATAAAATTGAGTTGGATGAAGAGTCTTTGCATTATGAAAGATTCATCACCCATTTAAAATATTTTGGACAGAGGCTCTTTAACAATAAAACGGTTAAGGATGATGACTTTCAGCTTCAGAAAATGATTCAGACAAGTTACAGTAAGGACTACCGATGTGCGGAAATCATAAGCGATTATGTAAAAGAAAAATTCCACCGGGAATTAACCGGAGAAGAGATGATGTTTCTAACAATACATTTGAAAAGAATTACGATGGATTAACGATGGATTGTGACTGGTGATGCAGGCAAGACCTGATTAGGAATAGTTGGGTCTTTTTTTGCTGTATAGGTCCTGAACGCTTTATTCTTTATGAGAAAACAGGTAAAAAACAATAGAATGGATAAAGGAGGAATGAAATGAGGATAGGAAAAGAGATAATCATTTATTCACCGGTGGAAGGAAATGCGGTGGAGCTGGAAGCGGTGAATGACGGAGTATTTTCAAAAGGTATGTTAGGTAAAGGCATTGCAGTTATACCGGTAAAAGGACGTGCGGTAGCTCCGATTGGCGGAACGGTATCCACGGTTTTTGAAACCAGGCATGCAATTGGCATTACATCGGATAAGGGAGTTGAAATTTTAATCCATATCGGCATTGATACGGTTCAGCTGAACGGCAGATTTTATACCACCCATGTGCATACTGGGGAGCATGTTAATGTGGGTGATTTGCTGGTGGAATTTGATATAGAAGGCATAAAAAAGGAAGGATACCCTGTAATTACGCCAATCGTCATAACCAATACGGACGATTATAAAAAGATTAAACCTGTAAAGAAGGGTGAAGTGAAAGAAAAAGATGTATTAATTAAAATAAAATAATTTTTGCTTAGATTTAACAAAGGGGAGTATATTTATTATAGAAGGGGCGGCTGCAAAATAGACTGGTTTACTCTTTGAAGGGAACAATTCTTTCATCAGGGTTATTCAGGCTATTATTGCACCGGCCCCTTATTTTTGTGTAAATTTTTATTCTCGTAATAAGGAGGAAAGGATGTATAAAAGCTTATGTCCGTAGAAAACTTATATCAGGAGAAAGGATTTCTTCTGGCTTTAATCCCAGAGCGTGTTTGAAAAATCATAGCACCGTTCTGAATGCCCCACTTTGCGGTATACTGCNNGCGTCGCAATTTTGGGAGAGCAAGCACCACTACGCCTCCCAAAATCGCTCCTTGTCTCCCGCAAATTGGAGCATCCAGCCCGGCACAAGCATTTTTCAAACACACTCTAGAAATCCACTTCGGTTCCGTAATAAGTACAGGTAAGAAGTTTTTCCATTTCCTTAGGAGTTATAGGTCTTGGATTTGAACCGGTGCAAGCATCTCCGACAGCTGCTTCGGCAATGGCCGGGACTTTATCCAGGAATTCTTCTTCCTTGATACCGAAATCCTTTAAGGTCTTAGGAATATTAAGCTTTACATTATACTCATCTATTTTATCACAAAGGGCTTTTACACATTCCGTTTCGGTTCCCGTGATTCCCAGATATTTTGAAATATCGGCATAACGTTTTGCGGCATTTTTTGCGTTGTATTTAATGACATAGGGAAGATAGATAGCATTGGCACATCCGTGAGGAATATGTCCGGTTGAAAAAGCGGCTCCGGTTTTATGTGCCATAGAATGAACTATGCCTAAAAGTGCATTGGAAAATGCCTGCCCTGCCATACATTGCGCATAATGCATCTGCTCCCTTGCCGTTTTGTCACCTTCATAGGAGGCGGGAAGATATTCAAAAACCATCTGGATTGCTTTTAAGGCAAGAGGGTCCGTAAAGGGACTGTTAAGAGTGGATACATAAGCTTCCACCGCATGGGTCAGTGCGTCCATACCGGTATGAGCCGTTAAGGTAGGCGGCATGGTTTCGGCTAAGACCGGGTCTACGATTGCAATGTCGGGAGTAATATTAAAATCAGCCAAAGGATACTTAATACCCTTTGCATAGTCCGTAATTACGGAAAATGCCGTTACTTCCGTTGCGGTACCCGAAGTAGAAGGAATTGCAATGAATTTGGCTTTCTGCCTCAAGGTCGGGAAGGAAAAAGGCTGTATAATTTCCTCAAAAGTAGTATCGGGATATTCATAAAATACCCACATGGCTTTAGCCGCATCAATAGGAGAGCCTCCGCCCATGGCTATAATCCAGTCCGGTTCATATTCCCTCATGACAGCGGCGCCTTTCATTACCGTTTCAACAGAAGGATCCGGTTCAACATTTTCGAATAATTTGATTTCAATGCCGGCATCCGTTAAATAATTAACTACTTTGTCTACAAAACCGAACCGTTTCATGGAGCCGCCGCCTAAAATAAGGATGGCTTTTTTCCCTCTTATGTTCCTGAGCTGTTCTAATGCGCCGTTTCCATAGTACATATCTCTGGGCAATGTGTATCTCATCATAATTAAATCCTCCTTCTAAATATTTTTTGGTTATTATGTTCTTCACAAAGCATTATAACATTGTTAATTAATTAACACAATAGTGAAATTAAATAATAAATATCCAGAAATAAGCTTGTATTTTTACAATACATTTTAAGATACCTATGCAGATAGTGGAGCATCAGTCCGGCACAAGCATTTTCAAACATACTCTCAAGATAAGGGGCTGTAAAGAGAATATAATTTAAGGAAACGGCACGGCCCTGTTTTCCCCATGTAATTTGCGGTATTTCATGGGAGAAAGACCGGTATATTTTTTGAATACTTTTTCAAAATATGTGATATTGTCAAAGCCTGCCAGGGCAGAAACCTTAGTTATATTAAAACGGCTGTTTTCCAATAACTCCTGGGCATATTTTACTTTCTGAATATTGGTATATTCCGTAATGGTATATCCGGTGACATCCTTAAATATCCTGCTGATGTATCCTCTGCTGATAAAGAACTGCTCCGATATATCCTTTAAGGTTACCGCATTTTGAAAATTACCGCGTATATAGGCGGTAATATCCCGGACCATTTTATGTTTTCCTGATTCTGCTATACGATAATTTATAATGCGGCGGGGATCTTTATAATTACGGCAGGAATAAAGTAAAAGCTCAGCCATTTTCATCATAACCATAGATTCAAATCCGTCTTTCTTTGTCCTGATTTCCGAAGCAATCGTTTCAAATAAAGACTTTATATAAATCTGGCTTTCTTTGTCTAAGGAAATCACTTTATAGTTTTCTAAAAATTGGTTCAAAGACCATAAATGCAAGGACTGTAAAAATGGATTCAGCCATTCGCCAGTTACCGTGATTAACATTCTGTCATGATAGGAATGATTTAACACGGAACCGGTTTTATGTATTTCATTCCTGCCGACAAATACAAGTGTACCGCCATGAATCAGATAGGTTTCGTTCTCAACAAAATAATAGCGCTGCCCTTCCACTAAAAAATATATTTCATATTCAGGATGCATATGCTTTAAAGGCATGGTAAAGTCAGAGTCCCAGACAATCCGGTCTATTGCAATACCGTTTAATTGTTCTTCAAAAATTGTATGTTTCATAACAGCCCCTTACGATTTTTTTGTGTAGTATAGTTTGAAAAACAAGATAATATATGAAAATAATCTTAGATTATTATACAAAAAACAACTATAATTAACAAGAGAATAAAATAAAGTAATTGTTATAAACGTTACAAACGACAGAGAAAATCGCAGATATCCGATATAACTAAAAATTGAGAAGAAGAGGTAAGGAAGAATGAAAAGAATGGTATATAAAGGAAAAACAGCGTTGGATTATGCAAAAGAAGCAAGCGATACCCTAATAAATAAATTTGCGCCGGAAGATTTGCCGCCGAAAGGGCATTTTCATTACCATCAGGGCGTATTTTTATCCGGCATGCAAAAGACCTATGAACTCTGCGGGGAGGAAAAATACTATGAATACATAAAAGCATGGGTAGACTCGATTATTGCGGAGGATGGTTCGGTTATTAACTTTGACAGGGGCCAGCTGGACGATATACAGCCTGGGGTTTTATTATTTATGCTATATAGAAGGACCGGCGATGACAGATACAAAAAAGCCTTGTTTACCTTGCTTCCCATTATCAAAGATTTTCCGAGAAATGAAGAAGGAGGTTTTTGGCATAAGGATGTGTGCCCGGAGCAGATGTGGCTGGACGGTTTATACATGGCAGGACCGATTTGCACACAGTTTGCGGCGGAATTTGGGCAAAAAGAATATTTTGATATTGCAACATTCCAGGCTCTGCTGATGGAGAAAAAAACAAAGGATGCCAAAACCGGGCTTTGGTATCATGCATGGGATTGCAGTAAGAAACAGCCTTGGGCGGATCCGGTTACGGGCCTTTCAGCAGAATTCTGGGGACGTTCCATAGGATGGGTACCGGTTGCCTTACTGGAGGAGCTGGATTATATTCCGGAGGGATATCCGGGCAGGGATGAATTAATCCGGGGGACGGCGGAGCTCATCCGGGCCGTTATAAAATACCAGGATGAAGAAAGCGGCTTGTGGTACCAGGTAGTGGATAAAGGAGGTACAAAAGGGAACTGGCTGGAATCATCCTGTACCTGCCTGTTTACCGCAGCCATTTGCAAGGCGGTACAAAAGGGCTTTCTGGAAACGGATTATTTGAAATATGCCAAAAAGGGATATAAGGGAATCATAGACCGCTTAAAATACAATGAGAACGGTGTCGTAATTGATAATATCTGTATCGGAACAAATGTGGGAAATTATGAGCATTATTGTTTACGGCCTACCAGTGAGAATGATTTACATGGTGCAGGTGCCTTTCTCATTATGTGTACGGAGATGTTTAAAACAGATGATGCGGGGAAAGAGGATAAAGCGGAGTAAATCTTCAGGCAGATTAAATAATTTTTGCCGGTGTAATATAAAATTTCACAGAATTTTCATTTTTTTATCATACTTTTCGTTTATAGTAAATTATGGAATCAGTTTCATGATTTACTATAACGAAATGGAGGAAAAAAATGAATAAGCTTAAGAATATGATACTTATTCCGGCAGGAGTATTATTAAGTATTGTCCTGCTTGCAACCGGGGATTCCGTAGACACTGCGGCTGCGGATAATATAACCTACAGTATTAAAAGCACTATGACATCAAATACGGCTGAGACAACGGAAAACAGTACTTCGGATTATGAACCGTATTTTTCCAAGCAGTGGGCGCTATTCAACGACGGAACCTTTTCCATCGAGACCAGAACGCCGGACGGAAAGAAATTTGAAGACGGCGGATATTACAGGCCCGGTGATTTTTTTATGAACAATCCTTTTTTTAATCGCGGTAACCAGAACTCTAATTATGGCGGCGGAAAATATAATAAGTATAGTGCAACGGATGTTTATTCTTTAAATTATTTTATTGATAATTCCCGTACGCAGTATACCCAGCTTGCAGCAGCGGTTGCAGGCATTGACCTGGATGCGGAAAAAGCCTGGGAGACGGTTGGGGATACGGGAAAGGATATTCTTGTAGCCGTAATTGATACCGGGGTGGATTATACCCACGAGGATTTGAAGAATATTATCTGGACCAATGAGGAGGAAATTCCGGGCGACGGTATAGACAATGACGGCAACGGCTATGTGGATGACGTTTATGGATGGGATTTCTACAATAATAAGCCCTTTGAATATGACAGTTCCAATCCTTCCGAATATGACCATGGCACCCATTGCGCAGGAACCATAGCTGCGGAAATTAATAATACTGGAATTGCTGGTATTGCCTCAAATGGGAATGTAAAGATTATGATTGTAAAAGCCCTGGGAGGGAAAGACGGTTCCGGTGATACGGTTTCCATCGCGAAAGCAATTCAATATGCGGAAAGTATGGGCGCCGATATATGCAATTTAAGTTTCGGAACTACCAGCTATGATGAAAAATTGGAAGATGCCTTAAAAAACTCCGATATGATGTTTGTGTGTGCGTCGGGCAACGGCAACAGCAGAGGCATTGGCACGACCCCGCTTTACCCTGCGGCATTTGACCTGGATAATATTATATCCGTGGCAAACTTAAAAGCAGACGGAATCCTGGATACGTCTTCCAATTATGGGGTGGAAAGTGTGGATATTGCAGCACCGGGTACTTACATATTAAGCACGACGGCCGGTAATGAATATGCATATCTGAGCGGAAGTTCCATGTCCGCGCCTATGGTGACCGGTGTCCTTGCACTGACTTATTCTTATTATGAAGATATTACGGCCCCGGAAGCCAGGGATATTGTGCTGGCTGCGGCAGAACCACTGGATTCCTTAGAGAATAAAGTTGCCACGGGAGGCATGGTAAATGCTTATAACGCCGTTACCGCAGATGTTGAGAGTATACTAGATTAAAGAGATATTCCCCCATTTGGTTTATATGGACCTCAGTAAGGTATTTTACATAATTGGTTTTGTAATAGATGTATTATAAAAAAGTAATTGTCGACAAGATAATTTATAATCTTATCAAGGGGATAATGAGGATTTCATGCATTAGGAAAAAACAATGAAAAAAATAATAAAAAACTGGGTGATTTTCACGTTATTTATATTTGTTCTTGATTTGGTTATTACATTTACTTTATTTAAGAATGACATAAGATTAGATTGTTTTTATAACATTTGGCGTGAGTTCCATAACATATCTGTCAGCTTCTCTGCTTTTTAATAATAAAGAAGGCTAATCTTACGGCATAAGGCAGTAACAGGAGTATCATTAATAAATTTAAAGGGCTGTTGAAAAGTTCATGTAATAGTAACCATATTCCGGACACCAGTCCGGTAATCGGTAAATTGAATCTTTGCACCAGCCCGTTTATCCGGAGTATTCCTCCTTATATCTTCTTAATTTGTCCGCTAAAACGTCGTTTTCATAAGAAATATTCCCGTTATCCAGCCAGGAATAGGTTTCCGTACCGGTGATTTTATTATCCGGAGTGCTGTATTCAAGCTTGCCGTTTTCCGTGCTTAATAATAAATAACTATTCTTCAGATAAGAATTTACCTCATCCGCAAAAGCAGCCAGGTCTTCGGGGCTGTAATCAGTTTCACCCGGATTTATGGAAAATTCAATATAATTCCCGGCAGCCGGATGCTCCGTACCCGATTCATCCAAATAAAACAATTCGTAGGCATAATTTGCATGTCCCTGATATATGACAGGATTATAACGGAACAAATATTCTTTGCCGTTTATGGTACACAGGTAAAGAGAGTTCCATCCGGCATGGGCAAGATGGGCTTCGCTGCTCCAGATAATATCTCCGTTACTGTTTAACACCGACAGTGCTGCCATCTGTTCTTCCCGGACCAAACCGATATCCGTTACCAGGGTTTCCCGGCGGCTGTCCTGGGTAACATCTGCCGGAAAGGAAACGGTATTACCGGAGGAATTCTCACCGGCCGTTGCATTTTCATTGGCCGGCCCTTTCTCATTAACTGTCTCATTGCTGTAAATCGGGCCTTCCGTCCTGATAAAGTAACCGGATGCCGTGTCCCATTCATATATGCTGCGGCCGTATTCACCGGCGGCATTGTTGTATTCCTGCGTAATGAGCCGGTTCTTTTTGCCATCGGATTCCTGCCGGAATATAATTGAGAACCCTTTCGTCTCACTGATTGGCTGTTTCACCATTCTTATTATCCGGTTTTCCGTATTCACCGTATAAAGAAAATATAAATTCATATTGGAGGAGCCATAGGTGCCTATAGTAAAATCAGGACAGCCGTCCTGGTTGTAATCGGCAAAAAGGATATCAAATTTAACGCCGAAGTTAATCCGGGGATAATCCCAGTCTGCATTTAAACTAACGGAAGATAAAATATTGCCGGCTCTGTCGTATAATTGTAATTCATAATCGCCCTCATAGTTCTCCTCATAAATACCGCCGCCGTAACCCGCATATTCCGCGTCATAATAGTATCCTTTCGTCATGACGAGTTTCAGCATAGCGTTAGTCCCGTCATGGAGGGTGATATCATTTTCAGTTATTGTATAATCCGTCAGGGGCACCGGCTGCTCTTTTTCTTTATAATTAAGGCCGGCTGCACTACCGTCCGTACTGACGGGGTTAAAAAATAAGCCGATGCAGACCGATGTTACGGTTACTGCGGACAGGATAATAACCCAAATGGCGGGCTTCTTATATTTTAATACATTTTTTATTTTGTTCTTTACATTGTTTTGTCCGAAGGCAAGCGGCATTCCGTTAACCGGTTTCCGGTCTGCCGCCAGAGACAGCAGGGAAGCGGAATACTGCTTTTTAATTTTCCCTCCGAGTTCCTTAATTACCTTTTCATCACAGGACATCTCCATATCCCGGCCCATAAGTATAAAAGAAAGCCACACCAGAGGATTGAACCAGTGAATGCCGGTAATAAAAAAAGCAATTAATTTAAACAAATAATCCTTTCTCTGAATATGTATCTGTTCATGCCTGATAATGTAAGTCCTTTCATAATCAGGTAAGCCGGCAGGAATATATATCCTGGGCTTTATAATACCGATTACAAACGGAGTGGATAAGCGTTTGGTTTCATACAGGTTATCCGTGATATGAAATGCATCCGCCAGCTTTTTATGCAGCTTTAGGAAGGAAAGTAAATTATAAAATAAAAGGATGATTACACCGCAAAACCAGACATTGGCTAAAATAAAACCAGGCGAGGTTACCGATTTTGATACTCTTTGGGTATCGGGAATAATTCTGCTATCCGGAATGTCTGCGGGCTGTTCCGGCCGGATAGAGGTATACGGCAGCACCGTATTCTCTATGGTCCGGTTATTTAGCTGCTTTGGCACGAAGCTGATTACGCTTTCAAAGGAGACCGGACAGATTAACTTGAAAAAGACGATTGACCATAAAGCATAGGAAAAAATTTTGGGGCATTTTCTCAGGAAAAGCCTTATAACCAGTATAAATATTATAATATAACAGGAAATGAAGCTCATATGGATAACGGACAGAAATACTTTCTCCATTACATTTCCTCCTCATAACGGTCAATCATATCCTTTATTTCTTCAACCTGCTTCTGGCTGAGTCTTTTTTTGCTCATAAATGCGGCCAGAAATTCGGGCAGGGAATCTCCGTAATTATCATGGATGAACTTTTCGCTTTTGTGCTGATAGTATTCTTCCCGGTTAATGAGAGAAGTAATGACGGATTCTTCATTCTTAAAAATTTTTTGCAGGCATAATTTCTTGAGGACGGTATAAGTAGTGGATTTCTTCCAGTTAAATTTCCGCCCGCACAGCTTTACCAGTTCACCGGAACCGATTGGTTCATTATCCCATATAAGTTCCGCAAATTTAATCTCAGCCTCTGTCATAATATAATGCTTCATATATTTCCTCCTTGGTCTACTTATTATCGACCTATATTATATAGTCTATAACATCTAGACCAAAAAGTCAATAAATGTATCGGGAAAAATAACGGAAATCAAAATAGTTTTTGTATATAAAAATTAGCAGATTATCTGTATGAATGATAAGCCTGCTAATTCCATATTTTTTCGACTGTACGAGTAGTTTATAATACAAAACACCTTTTAGAATATACATCCTAAAAGGCGTTTTGTCGTTTGACAGCTATATATTGGATGTTATAACCTCTGAAAAAACAATATCAATTTTACATCTTTCATAGCCTACAATACAAAAAATGCTAAAGCAATAATATATTTCCGATATCCTATATTGCCGAATCTGGATGTTCAGAAAAAGATTTCTGTTGCAGGATGCGGCTGAATGTTTTATAACTATACTTATAGAAACAAAAACATGGTGTGTTTGAAAAATTATTGCGCCATTCTGAATGTTCCGAGCATTTTTCAAACACACTCTAAAGAAAAGAGAGATGTTTTTACATGAAGTTAACGCCGCGAAACAAAAAAATGATATTACTGCTTCTGGAAGAGGATAATTATATAACGGTCCGTTATATTGCCGAAAAGGTTAATGTCAGTTCAAGGACGGTACTCAGGGAACTGATCCATATAGAGAACTGGTTAAATAAAAAGGGAATTGAGCTTGAGAAGAAAAAGGGCAGCGGAATCCGGATCTGTTTGAAGGAAAAAGAAAGGGAAATATTAAAAAACGATATCCGGAAGGAAAAAGCGGATTTGGTTTATTCACCGGAACAGCGTCTTGCCCTATTAAAAGCGGAGCTGTTAAAAAGTCCCGGAATAACCAAGCTGTACGCCTTAACGAAATTACTGGACGTTACGGAAGGCACAATCAGTGCGGATTTGGATAAGCTCGATGCCTGGATGGGCAAATACCGGTTAAAGATTAATAAAAAACCGGGCCTTGGGGTATATGTGGAAGGTAAGGAAATTGACGTCAGGAGCGCAATTATTTCCCTGATTTATGAGCAGTTTCATGAAGCGGAACTGATTAAACTCATTTTTAATAAGGAAAATGAGGACCTGAATCCGGACCTGATGAAAACCAGAATAGGCCAGGGCATTCTTGGCGTTATGGATATTAATAATCTTAAGTCTACCCAAAAACTCCTTCGGGATGTGGAGAAGCTGATGAACTGCCAGTTTGCGGATAATTCGTATATTGCACTGGTAATAAGAATCAGTGTGACAATCCACCGGTGCTGGATGGGAATGTTTATCCATGAAATTGATAATCTGGAAAAAGAGGTACCCAGGGATAAATTATATTATCTGGTGAAAGAGTGGTTTCATTCCCGGGAAAACCCATTGACGGATACGGTTCCGGAAGAAGAAATCGAGTATCTGGCAATTCATATCAGAGGTGCCGAAATACAGGAAAGCCGCGGGTATAATCCGGGGCAGGATACACAAGACCTTAAAATCATGGAATTAACGAAGGAAGTTATCTATATTGCCGAAAGGGAGACGGGTATCTATCTTGAGGATAATGAAAGATTACTGAGAGGGCTGGCCGGACATCTTAAAATGGCCATATACCGGATAAAAATGCACCTGGATATTATGAATCCCTTATTGGAGGATATTAAGGACATGTATCCCGATTTGTTTCAGACGGCCGGAAAATGTGCGGAATTTATTGAAGAAAAAGAAGGGATTATAATACCGGAGGATGAAATTGCATACCTGGCCACTCATATCGGAGCGGCGGTAAAAGAAGAAAAAAACAATACGCTTCAGATATACCGGGCGGTGGTTGTCTGCACCAACGATATCGGAGCGGCTCAATTGCTGGTATCCGAAATTGAGCGGGAATTTCCCAGTATCCGCATATCCTCAATTGTCTCCGTAATGGATATGGATATTGTTCAGTTAACCCAAAGGCATATCGATTTAATCATTACTACGGTTGAGCTGCAAACCGCAGAACTTCCGGCCATATTGGTAAATCCGATTTTAAACGAGGCGGATAAAAGACGTATCCGGGATGTTCTTGAGAATTTTCTGCCGGAAAATATGAATTATGCCAAGATAAAAACAGACCGGCTGGAAGATAAACTCAGCAAACTGAAACAATACTGCAATTATATTCTGCAAATCATGCATAATTTCCTGTTTATTGAGCAGGTTGCTGCAGAAAGTATGGATGAACTTAATCATTTCATCAGCCGGGCCGTGACGAAAGCCGGGGAGGACAGGATTCAGGCGGAAAAGGATATAAAAATCAAGGAAAAGAAAGGCTCTGCGATTCTCGGACAAAAAGGAATCGTTTTATATCATTGCCGGACCGAGGCTGTCAGGGAACTTAGCATGGCAGTTGTAAGGCTGAAAGATGCTATTGACAGTCCGGAAAAAGACGGGCATATGCAAAAGGCAGACACGTTTGTTGTACTGTTAATACCCATGGATACGGACAGTTATGCCCTGGAAATAATAAACGAAGTGACGAGAAAAATTATCAGCAGCGACTTTGCCGTTACCCTGAAACAATGCGGCAAGGAAGAAATCAGGATTGAAATGAACGCAATTTTGGATTATTTTATTCAAAGCAAAGTGCTGGATACGAATATTAAATGAGTTATGTCATATACTAACCTGACATAACTCCTTTTCTTTTTCTTTACATGGATTTTATTCTATTTTATACTTTTCTTACAGTAACTTAATAATATTCACACAGAGTATATGTACAGACAAGGAGAATTAACATGGAAAAAGTAACGGTAACCGTGACAAACCCGGTAGGATTACATGCAAGGCCGGCAAGCCTGCTTACTAAACTTGTAAAAGGATTTGAATGTGATATTCAATTTTATAAAAATGGCGACGATACAAAAAAACACCAGCCGAAGAGCATTTTATCCGTAATGGCCCTGGGAGCGGTTAAAGGTGATGTACTGACCTTTGAGGCTAACGGAAAAGATGAAAAAGAAGCAATAAAAGCAATTGAAGAATTTGTAAAGAATGGATGCGGGGAATAATCATGAACACCATAAAGGGAGCACCTATTTCACCCGGAATAGCAATCGGAAAGGTTTTTTTAAAAAAGACAGCCTCTAAGGAAATATCCTATGCAAAGGCGGAAAACGCAGAAGAAGAAAAGAAAAGATTCCGGGAGGCAAGAACTCTGGCAGTCAAACAAGTGGAAGAGATTTATAATGATATGCTTCAGTCAAAAGGGGAACAGGAAGCCTCCATATTCTCAGCTCATATAGAAATGCTCAATGATACGGAATTTATTACCGGTGTAGAAAGCGTCCTGGATGATTCGGGCTGCAGTTCCGAATGGGCAGTTAAAACAGTTCGGGATAATCTTGTGGAAATTTTTGAATCGATGGACGATGCATACATGCGGGAAAGGGCAATGGACATCAAAGACATCAGCGGAAGGGTAATCCGGATACTTAGCGGAAATGAAAATGAGAATTCCCTCAATCTGACGGAACCTGCCATAGTTGTATCCGATGACCTGGCGCCTTCCGATACGGCCAGGATGAATCCGGAACTTGTATTAGGTATTATTAATGAAACCGGCGGACCTACTTCCCATGCCGCCATAATAGCAAGGATGCTTGGCATACCCTTTGCAGTATGCCCCCAGATTACGTCACTTGTGAAAAACGGACAGCTGCTGGCCTTTGACGGGGAAGAAGGTACGATAGAACCGGAAGTAAATGAAGAAATCCTTAAAGAGTACGGCAGGAGACAGGAAGCTTTTAATCAGAAGAAGCTTCAACTGGAAAAATTAAGAGGAACAAAATCCATTACTACGGATGGTTATGAGATTCTGCTGGCAGGAAACATCGGAGTGCCGGAAGATGCGGATATGGTTCTTAAGCAGGATGGACACAGTATCGGACTGTTCCGGACAGAATTTTTATATATGAACAGAAACAATCCGCCGGAAGAAGAGGAGCAGTTTGCCGCATATAAGGAAGTTGCGGAAAAGATGCAGAATAATCCGGTAATCATCCGGACTCTGGACATCGGAGGGGATAAGGAGGTGGATTACCTCAAGATACCAAAAGAAGAAAATCCCTTTCTGGGGTATCGTGCCATCCGCCTATGCCTGGACAGGGTATCGTTCTGGAAGGTCCAGTTAAGAGCCTTGCTTCGTGCAAGCGTATTCGGCAATATCCATATTATGTTTCCCATGATAGTGTCCATGGATGAACTTTTGCAGGCGAAGCAGATTTTGGAGGAAGTAAAAGCGGAATTAAGAAGCGAGGGTATTGCTTTTAACGAAAACATACCGGCAGGAATGATGATGGAAACACCTGCGGCAGCCCTGATGGCAGATGTCTTTGCCAAAGAAGTGGATTTCTTCAGTATCGGCACCAATGACCTGATACAGTATACCATGGCGGTGGACCGCATGAACGGGAAAGTCGCCCGGCTGTATTCCCAATATGATCCGGCGGTACTGCGCCTGATTAAAAAAGTTGTTGAAAGTGCCCACGAAAACGGAATCTGGGCAGGTATCTGCGGAGAAGCTGCGGCAGATAATGCTTTGCTTCCCCTCTGGGTAGGTTTGGGGCTGGATGAACTCAGCATGTCGCCTGGTTCAATACTCCGGACAAGGGAACGGATTCAAGGATTATCAAAAACGGCCTGTGAGAAATTGGCTGAAAATATACTATCGTTAAAAACTGCAGGAGAAATTGAAGCAGTATTGAAAAATTACAAAAGAACCGATATGTAATGGGGGATACCTTTATGAATCATGGAAATTCAGAAAATGACATGTTTTTGTCAGATGAAGCAACGGAACCGGAACCCGGGATAACGGAATTGACGGAATCTGTCTCAAACGAGACGATTCTGCTAACGGAACGGATTGGCGCGGGAATGGAAAAGGTAGACAAAAATCTTCAGGATGTGGTTGAGTCCTTTGTTGAAGCCTCCTCTAAAGCAGAAGAGGGGAATCAGGTTATTAACAAAGGAATCAGCCAGATGACAACAATCCGGGAAAATTTTACGTCTGTTGTACAGGCTATTAACAGTCTGGGAACAAAATCCAGGGAAATAATGAATATTGTAGAAATGATTACAAAGATTGCGAAGCAAACCAATCTGTTGGCATTAAATGCGGCAATTGAGGCTGCAAGAGCAGGCGAACAGGGCAGGGGCTTTACGGTAGTGGCAGGTGAAGTCAGGAAATTGGCGGAGCAGTCTTCCAATGCTGCGAAAGATATCGGAGGTCTTATATATTCCATTCAGACGGAAATAGACCATACGGATGAGGTTATCCGGACGGTAAACCAGGAGGTAGAATTGGGAGAATCCGTGATTGCGGATGCAGGAAAAACTTTTAACGGTATCTATCAGAATATTGAAGATGTCTCAAACCAGGTTATGGATATGTCTGCTTCTATGGAAGAGGTCTTTTCAGCTACCCGGACCGTTATGAAGAATATCCTGGCAGATTAAAACGAAACCAGACGCTCCAGAGTTAATTAAATTAATTTGTGTTGCTGTTTTTGCGAATGAAAGCAGGAAAACATGAGGTAGCACATTATGATATTGAACAGAATATCGAAAATGGATATTGAATTCACGGAACTGGAAAAACAGCTTGCGGAGTTTGTACTGGCACATGCGGAAGAAATTGTTTATATGACGGTGAAAGAGCTGGCTGAGAGGGTATATGTTTCACAAGCTACCGTAAGCCGCTTCTGCCGGAAACTTGATTTTGATAGTTTTTCTGATTTTAAGATTACCTTAGCAGCGGAACTGAATGAAGAATATATTAAAAATCAGAGGGTTGATGTAAACCGGCCCTTTAAAAAAGGAGATTCCAGTAAAACAATAGCGGAGAATATTGCAAAAGTATGTACCCAATCCATTTTAAATATGAAAGATAAAATTGATTATGGAGTAATGGATAAAATAGTGAAAATATTTATTAAGCGAAAAAATATTATCGTTTATGGAATAGGTTCCTCTTTAACCATTGCCGGTGATTTCTGCGATAAAATGGCACGGATAGGGTATAATGCGGTTATGTGCCGTGATTATTCCACCCAGTTTTATAAGATGTATTCCGTACCGGAATCTTGTTGTTTACTGGTTATATCATATTCCGGGGAGACTCCTGAAATAAAACTTGGTGTTAAGACGGCAAAAGCGGTAAAACTGCCCGTCATTGCAATAACTGCCAATCGCAGCAGTTGGCTGGGGAAGACGGCCGATTATATAATTTCCATAATTGAGGATGAAGAAAAATATATTTTCAATAAAATAGATTTATTCAGCTCACAAATGGCAGTTCATTATATACTTGACTGCCTGTATTCGTTTATTTATGTCTGCGATTATGATGAACATGTGCGTTTCTCTAAAAGAAGCGAAGAGATTTTAAACTATTTAAGGAATCTAAAATAAATATTTAATAAAATTATTTTTTAAGGGACTATGCAAATAGCTTTAATCCTTGCGTCAGAAGGATTAAAGCTATTTTGCAGCAGTCCTTTTTGTTATAGGTAAATTCAAATCGGGAACTGCCGTAAAATTTAAACGTCATATTGATACATTTATCCTATATGGTACCCCGTCCGGCATAAATCTGTGCAGCCGAAACTCATTTATGATACAAAAATTCATTAAAATGGGAATTAAAAGTAAAAATATATGCGGAAATATGTAAGAGTCATTCATTTGCTTATAAAATAATGTACCAGTTTAAAAAAAATGTTAGAATAAACGTGCTTAAATATTATATAATCAGCCTCGGCATACGGCTTGTTTAAGGATATATAAAATAAGGAGGATGGATATGGAACTTAAATTGGAGGAATTGTTTGACCTGATATCTTTAGACGAATATATCTCTTCGAAGGCCATAGCAGAGAAAATGTTTCTAAGTGAAAAAACGGTGCGGCAATATATTAAAAATTTGAATGATTATCTTAACCGGCATGGAGCAAGGATTGAATCCAAGCATGGGTTTGGGTACCGGCTGACTGTATTTGATGAAGAAAATTTTCGTAAATATTATAAGGACGGTAAGCTGATAGAGGAAGAGAGGATACCGGTCAGAGCAGAGGAAAGAATTGATTTTATTCTGGCTTATCTGCTGTGCCATAAGGAATATATTAAATTGGAAGATTTGTGCAGCCTTTTATATATCAGTGATTCCACACTGGCAACGGATATGAAACATGTAAGAGAAAGACTGGCTAATTATGATGTGAAAATAGTCAGTAAAAATAAGAGGGGAATTAAAATTGAAGGAACGGAATTCAATTTAAGGCTTTGCATCGCCAATTATGTTTTAAAACGTGGTGTAATAGCGCGAAGTGATTTTGCCGTTGCAGAACAGGAAAAATATAAGATTTCGGAGGTGGTTGTTGACACCCTTTCCGAATTGGATATATCCATGCCTGAATTGTCCATACAAAATCTGATTCTTCATCTTTATACAACGGTAAAGCGGATTAAGAACGGATATTTTATTACATTTCCGGAGGATATACATGAGGAGATTCAGAACAGCAATTCTGTCGGGTTAAATGCAGCAAAAGGGATATGTGAAAGGATAGGACCGCTTTTTCAGATTGAATTTTCGGATTATGATATTGATTTTATTACAATCCATATGTTTGGAAAACGGGTAACAGAGGTTTATAAAGGCGGTATTTCAAATCTGGTTATTTCTTCTGAAATATATGACTTAGTGGGAAAGATGCTAAATTTTATTTTTCTGACCTTTAAAATTGACCTGCGGGACAATTTTTCCATTAAAATGGCTCTTGCAAAACATATGGTTTCCCTTGATATCCGGCTGCGTTATAATATGAAACTGAAAAATCCGCTTTTAAAGGATATTAAGAAAAACTATTCCCTTGGATATACCATAGCTGTACAGGCAGTCATACCCATTGAAGAGAAATATAACAAGAAATTAAACGAAGATGAAATCGGTTATTTTGCTCTTTTATTTGAACTATATATGAACGAGGATGGAAAGGAAAGACTGAAAAATATTCTTATTGTGTGTGCTACCGGAAAGACCAGTGCCGAGCTTATGGCTTACCAATACCGGAAAATTTTTGGTAAATATTTAAATAAAATAAGTGTATGCAATTCCAGTAATTTAAAGAATGAAAACCTGAATGATGTGGATTATATTCTGACAACAACTCCCGTCAGTATACCGGTAACCGTGCCGATTCTGGAAATAAAAATATTCCTGGATGATTCTGAAATCACTCATCTGAAAAAGGCATTTCAGTCAGAAAATAAGAATATCCTCTTAAAGTATCTCAACCCGGGCTTATTCTTTACCGGAATCTCCTTTCAGAATAAGGAGCAGGTTATCCGTTATATGTGTGAAAGAACCGGGCAGAATAAAAGTCTGCCGGAAGGGTTTTATGAAAGTGTTTTAAAACGGGAGGAACTTGGAGCTACGGATTTTGGAGAGATGGTGGCTTTTCCTCATCCTTACGGACGGGTTACAAAGGAAAGCTTTGCCTGTGTCTGCATTTTATCCAAGCCTGTTTTCTGGTGTAATCAGGAAGTACAGATGGTTATCATGATATCCATAGCAGAACGGGAGGACAGAGATTTGGAACCGTTTTACCGACAAATATCCGAATTTATCATGGATAAAAATAAGGTCAAAAGGTTGCTGAAAGATCAATCCTTTAGCATGTTTCTGTCATTAATGTCGCAGGAATTCTAGTGAAAGGAGCACTTAAATGACATCGCGTATGCGCCGGAGTCTGGCTTGCCAGACTCTTTTTTATTCAATAGGAAATTGCGTCCTATTGAATAAAAACGCTCCGCTTTGGATCGCACTGCGGCGGATTGGAATTATGTTGCGACGCAACCCGCCGCAGGCGGAGAATCCCGCAAGCGGGATTCTTTCTTGTTAATTTTTACCGTAATAATAGCGGTAATTCTATAAATTGCTTTTGTTTTATACGAAAAGTAAAATTGAGTTAAATAGAAATACAGGGAGGTGAATGAATTGTTAGACAGAGATTACGGGGTCGCGTTTCAACTGATTGCAGCAGCCGGCGATTCAAAATCTGATTCCATGCATGCTATTCGGGCAGCCAGGGAAGGAAACTTTGAAAAAGCGGAACAATTTTTAAAAAGTGCGGATGAGAAAATGAATCAGGCCCATGAAATACAATTTGATATGATTCAACAGGAATCGTCCGGAAATTTGGTGGCAGTTAATATTATTCTTGTTCATGCTCAGGATCATTTAGCAATGGCTATGGTAGTAAAAGATATGGCAGAGGAGATAACTGAGCTGTATAAGAAATTTACGGAGCAGAAAGGATGATTCAAAGTGAAAGTTTTATTAGTATGTGCTGCCGGAATGTCTACCAATCTTCTTGTGTCAAATATGAGAAAGTTTGCAGGAAAGGAGGATGTAATTGAAGCAAAACCAGCTTCCGAACTAGAGAAATATGTGGGGAATTATGATGTGGTTTTAGTCGGACCGCAGATTCGACACGAGTTTGGTAAAATTAAAACCATATGCAAGGAATGGAATGTTATAGCAGAAATGATTGACATGACTTCCTATGGAAAAATGGATGGCGGGGCAGCAATGGAACAGGCAAAAGAATTAATGAATCAGATATAAGAAAGGGAAAAGGTATATGAAAAAGCTTAAAATCACACTGGCTTGTGCCGGCGGGATGTCAACCAGCATGTTGTGCAAGAAAATTATCGCAGCATCAGAAAAGAAAGGCTATACGGGAACAGAGTGCAATGCTTATTCTGTCGCAGGCCTCAACTTAGCGGCTCCCGGCAGCGATGTAATTTTACTCGGACCCCAGGTAAGCTATCAGAAGGACACGGTAGTAAAGAATTACCCGGATATTCCGGTTGTGGTAATTGATATGAGAGATTATGGGATGATGAACGGCGAAAAGATATTTAATGATTTAGCTCAAAAATTTGGTTGGTAAAATAAATGGAAAGTGGGGTTGAGCAATTATGGCTGAAACAAAAAGAGAAAGTTTTTTACAGACAAAAATATTACCCGCGGCAAATGCAATGCAGAATAATACGTATGTTAGTTCTATTACACAAGGAATGATGGGTACCATGCCGGTTTTAATGGGAGGAGCAATATTACAGTTAATTTATAGTGTTCCGATTACGCCCTGGCAGAATTTATTAAAAAGTATAGGTTTATACGGATTGCTTTCCACAGTAGTAAATATATGCAATTTATTTGCTATTTACATGGTGTTTTCCATTGGGCGGATACTTGGTGAAAAGAAAAATGTGGACGGTTTCCAGGCCGGACTTATCAGTCTTTTATCCTTTATGATAGTTACGCCCTTTACTACGGATGATGCTGGAAGTACATTAATAAATACTTCATTTCTCGGAGCCCAGGGCGTTATTACGGCAATGATAATTGCTTTGATTGCACCAAGTATATTTGCCTTCGTGATTAAAAAACATATTATGATTAGAATGCCGGAAGCCGTACCGGAATTTGTATCAAAAAATTTTGAAACCATACCGCCGGGCTTAATTACAATGATACCTTTCATAGTTTTACGGGGTATTTTCGGAATGAACTCTTACGGAAGCTTTACCCAGTTTATCTATTCCATTATTCAGACTCCGTTAACCGGTGTCGGTAACAGTCTGGGAGGTCACCTGATACTTCTTGCGGCGGCAAGCCTGCTA
>DBEP01000114.1:124783-202245 GCA_002294045.1 Lachnoclostridium sp. UBA903
GCAGGAAATCCTGCACCCTACCTGCTTAGTTTAATGACAATGTTTATTGTTTTACAGTTTATCGGAGGGCCGGGATGTATGTTTGGTTTGTATGTAAACATGGCATTTCTCTCAAAAAGTGAGCGTTTTAAGGCACAGGGAAAGATTTCACTGGTTCCGGGATTTTTTAATATTATTGAACCTACGGTTTACGGTATGCCGGTTGTATTAAATCCAATTTTATTAATTCCCTTTGTAGGACTTCCCCTTGTGGTTTACCTGGCACTGTATCTCTGCCTTAAAATAGGAATGGTTACAACACCGGTAGTCAGCCTGGCAGTCATGGTTATGCCCGGGCCTATCGTGGGATTCTTACTTGGCGGCGGTATAGGCCTTGGAATCTTCTGTATTCTGGCCTGTGTACTAAGTGCTGTAATTTACATGCCTTTCTTTAAAATTTTAGACAGACAGGCTATAAAAGAAGAAAAAGCAAGGGCTGAACAAATAGAGCAAATGTAAAGGATACCGGCTGCCGACGAAAATTGATAGGCAGAATTGATAGGCAGAAAAGTTAAAACAATAGATGGATAATTTTATTCAATAAATATTATAAAAAATATAAATAGAAGGGAAGTAAAAATTATGAGTAAATTTCCAAAAGAATTTTTATGGGGTTCCTCTACCAATGCACAGCAGTTTGAAGGAGGATGGAATGAGGGAGGAAAAGGTTTATCCATAGCGGATGTCCGGACCGGTGAGTTTGCAGACGGATGGGAAGCACCGGAAGCAGCTTTTGACGATTTTAAAACCGCGGCCGACCATTATCATCATGTAGATGAAGATATCGATTTATACGGGGAGATGGGATTTGGCATCTACCGTTTTACCATGGCCTGGAGTCGGATTTTCCCCAAAGGGGATGATGAAAAACCGAATCAGGAGGGGCTGGATTTTTACGACCATATGCTTACCGCCCTGGAACGAAATCATATTAAGGTTGTCTGCACCTTATATGCTTATGATATGCCCCAGGCTTTGCTTGAGAGGAGGGGCGGATTTATGAGCGGGGAAGGAGTTGCGGCATATTGCCGTTATGTAGACACCGTATCAAAGTATTTTAAAGGCCGTATTCATTATTACGTACCCTTTAACGAACAAAATACCATGCTTTGGATACCGAAATATTGTACCGGTTCAGAGCCAAAGACACCAGCGGAAAAATTTATTTATGACCATAACCTGAATCTGTGTTATGCGAAAGCTGCCCGTATCATTCATGCAAATGATTCCCAGGCCAAGGTAGGCGGCAATATCTGTAATACATGTAATTATCCCGCCACCTGTAATCCGAAGGATATAGAAGCCATGGATAAGGCAAATTACTCCAGTTATGCTTATGGGGATATCTTCTGCCGCGGCGTATATCCTAAATATTATTTAAAACGTTTTCCGGGTGTTGATTTTGATTCCATTATTCAGCCTGGGGATATGGAAATCATAGGAGATGCAAAACCTGACTTTTTAAGCCTGACCTATTATATGAGCAACGTGTGCGGGCAGGAAGCCGCCGGAGATACTCTTTTAAATACAAAGATGAGCAATCCTTATTTAAAGACAACGGAATGGGGCTGGAATATTGACCCTTACGGATTTTACCATTATCTCATGGATTTTTATCACAGATATCGTATGCCGGTTCTCATTCTGGAAAACGGACTCGGTCACACGGATAAGTTAGAAGCAGACGGAACTGTTCATGATGATTACCGGATTACATATTTGAGAGACCACATTCATTGGATGGCAGAGGCAGTGGAAGACGGAGTTGATATGATTGGTTACTGCACATGGAGTGCCACGGATTTATATTCTACCCATGAAGGCTTCGAAAAGCGTTATGGTTTTGTATATGTAGATAAAAATACAATGAAGCGTTTTAGAAAAGACAGCTTTTATTGGTATAAAAAAGTAATTGAAACCAATGGTGAATGCCTGGAATAGAGTAAGAAACTCTGGCAGGAAAATTAAGAAAACGTTTTAGGGAGGCGGATGAAGTGGGAAAATTACTATGCCCAAGTATGATGTGTGCTGATTTTGGAAATCTTTTCAGGGAAATCCAACTCCTTGAAGAAGCAGGTGCGGATATTTTTCATATTGACCTGATGGACGGCCGGTTTGTTCCCAATTATGGTATGGGGCTTCAGGACATGGAATATATCTGCGGTCATGCAAAAATTCCTTGTGATCTGCACATGATGTGTGAAAATCCGGGTAATTATATAGAAAAATTTGCTTCTCTGGGTATACAGATTATCTATATTCATCCTGAGACCGACATGCATTCACCAAGAACGCTGCAAAAAATCCGGGAATCGGGAGCAAATCCCGGAATAGCAATTAATCCGGGAACCGCTTATCCGGTTATAGAGCCTCTGCTGAGTCTGGTTGATTATGTTTTGGTTATGACGGTGAATCCGGGATTTGCAGGACAGAAATATCTGCCTTTTGTGGATGAAAAGATTGAAAGGCTCCTATCTGTAAAGAAACGGTATGGTTTTAAAATTATGATTGACGGAGCTTGCGGAGAAGATGTTATTAAGCGTCTGAGTGAAAAGGGTGCCGAAGGTTTTATATTGGGAACAAGTGCATTGTTCGGGAAAGAAAGTTCCTATACAGAAATCATGCTTAAGCTCAGGGCACTGTAGACAGATTATTATGATGAAATCATACTTTAAACCTGAAACTGGGAAATTATTTTATATAAATGGTATGTCTGACCAGAAATGGAGGAAAATATGAAGATAGGAATTGGCAATGACCATATTGCGCTGGACATGAAGAAACAGATAACGGAATATCTTGAGAGCAAAGGTTATGAGATTATAAATTATGGGACAGATAGTTATGAAAGGTTTGATTATCCCATATCCGGGGAAGCGGTTGCAGGTGCAGTGGTATCGGGGGAAGTTGATTGCGGTATCCTGATATGCGGGACAGGAGTGGGAATTTCCATATCCGCAAACAAAGTAAACGGAATACGTGCTTGCGTTTGCTCTGAGCCGTATTCTGCCAGGTTGTCCAAACTGCATAATAATACCAATATTTTAGCCTTTGGTTCCAGGGTTATTGGAATTGAGCTTGCGAAAATGATTGTTGATGAATGGCTGGCGGCAGAATTTGAAGGCGGAAGGCATCAAAAAAGAATTGACATGGTAAAGGAAATTGAAGAAAAACAGAAAAATATTATGGGTGGTTTTTATATTTCTTGACATTGGAAAACAGTTTCGGCCTGCTTCCTGTTATGAATGTGACTGGAAAGGCAGCTGGGAAAAAGAAGGTGGCAAGGCGTACAATTCTTATTTTAAGAATTGTACGCCTTTTTTGTATAAAACATAATGATTTACGGCGAAAAACATAGATTTCATGTCCATAAATAAATTATTTTTTATGTAACAAGACTATATATTATACAATGTTATTAAAACATGATATAAAAATTAATATTTTATTGACAGATTTGACAGAATGTATTATTATAAAATTATAATTAATTAATTTAATAAAACAAATAAATCACAGGGGGCTTTATGGACGCAATCTCAGCAAATAAAGAATATAATTTCAATCACCGTAAAAGAAAGCGAAGAATAGAAAAAGTAAAGCTGAATTTGTGGTGCTGGCTTTTTCTTTTGCCTACTCTGATCTTTTATATTTTATTTCAAGGCTGGCCTATTGTAAGCAGTATTTATTATTCCTTTTTAAATTGGAGCGGATTGACATCAAATGCAGAAATAGTATATTTATCCAACTACAGAGAACTGTTAACGGATACCCAGTTCTGGAATTCATTTTTTAATAGTTTTAAATATGCACTTTTATATGTGCCGCTACAGTTATTTGTTTCCTTAATGTTTGCTTATATTTTAAACAACCGGGCCTTGAAGGGGCGCACAGCCTACAGAACTTTGTATTTTGTTCCTGTTATTACCACTACATCCATTGTAGGTATCGTTATGGTGTTTATATGGAGCGTACAGGGACCGGTAAACAGTGTGCTGACAGTATTGAAGATAATTTCTAAGCCGCTGAATTTTTTAGGAAGCGGTTCTCTTGCATTTATTACGGTCCTGCTGATAGGCATATGGAAAGATTGCGGTACCTATATGATTTACTGGCTGGCAGGATTACAGAGTGTATCCGATGATGTAATAGAAGCCGCCAGGGTGGATGGAGCCGGCAACAAGAGAGTGTTTTTCTCCATTATCCTGCCTTTAATAAAACCGGTCGGAGGCGTAATCATGACGTTATGTTTTATTAATGCTTTAAAGGTTTTTGATATCATAAAAACCATGACGGAAGGCGGACCGTTTTATTCAACGGATGTTATCGCAACTTACGTTTACCGGATGGCCTTTTCCAGTGAGATGGGAATGCCAAGACTGGGTTATGCCAGCGCTGCCGCCACGGCTTTCGGGATAGTTGTCATTTTGGTAGGAATCGTATTGAACGGTATAAAGAACCGTTTAACAGACAAACAGGAATATTAAAAGAAGGAAGGATGCTATGGGAAAAAACGAACAACGGAAACGGCATAAAACCGCATCGGTCATTATGAGAATTAAGACAATCATAACCCATGCCATTTTAATTGGTATTGCAATTATATGGATTTACCCATTTATCTGGATGGTGACGGCATCATTTAAGTCCCAGTCGGAATTTTTCGGTAACAAGCTGAATTTAATACCGAAACAATTTACCTTTGACAATATCCTGCGGGTATGGAATTCCAATAACTTCAATATTTATTTTTTTAATACGGTAATTGTTACGGTTTGTGTCGTATTTATGGTCTTGGGATTAACGGTTACGGCAGGATATGTATTCGGACGTTATGAATTTATTGGAAAAAAAATTATCATGGGTATTTTTGTAGCCAGTATATCCATTCCACTTGTCAGCACCATGATTCCTATTTATCAGCTGGTTAAGGGTATGGGGTTAGTAGGAACCAGAACAGGGTTGATTTTGGCTTCCGCAGGCGGCGGACATGTAATTTTTTTATTACTTTATTCCTCTTATTTCAGACAGCTTCCGAAAGAACTGGAAGAGGCGGCTAAAATAGACGGCTGCGGTTTTTTCAGGATTTTCCTGTCAATCATGTTCCCTCTTTCAAAGCCTATCGGCACCACCGTTTTGATTATGGAGTCTGTCTGGACCTGGAATGATTTCCTGAGACCGTTGATTCTGACCTTAAACAATCCGTCTTCAAGAACGCTGGCTGTCGGCTTATATGCATTTAAAGGGGAAAATACCGTGGACTGGACGGGGATTGCCGCAGGAGGCACCATTTCATTGATTCCGGTTGCCTTATTGTTTATTTTCTTACAAAAATATTTTGTGGACGGTGTATCCGGTGCCGTTAAAAGTTAGAATGTGTTTGAAGATGTTTGTGCGGGCCGGATGTCCGTTTATTCGCAAAGCGGGGTGTTCAGACGGCGCTGTGATTTTTAGGCACGTTCCAGAAAGGAAGTGGAAAATACATGAAAATAGGATTATTAACAAATTTTTTGGTAAAAGAAGGGATGAAAAATATTGAGGAAGTTGCGGCTTGGGCCGTTAAGAATGGATTTGAGGATTTGGAAATAGGACCCACACTGCCCATGGTAAGCGAAGAATTCCGGAAGATACAGGATTCCGGTAATATTGGCATCTCTGCCATGACATATTGCCGTAATTATCTCAGCAGTGATGAAGAAGAAGCCGGCGTACATATTGCAGAATTAAAAAAGCGTATAAAATTTGCAGGCAGCCTGGGAATCGACAAGATAGTAACGTCAACGGGAATTGATAAAAAAATCGAAGAAGGTGTTTATGACAGGGCAGATGCAATCCGTAAGATTCCGGTAAGAAGCCTTGATAAATTTTTAAAAGTATTTTATCCCATTGTTGATTTAGCGGAACAGTACCATGTTAAACTTGCATTTGAAAATTGCCCGCTGATGGGGAATATAGCCATATCTCCGGTTATGTGGAGGCTGATATTCGAAAAACTGGACAGTAAAAATGTGGGTCTGGCATATGATCCTTCCCATTTACTCTGGCAGTTTATAGACCCTTATAAACCAATCGCTGAATTTAAGGATAGAATTTTTCATGTACATGCAAAAGATACCCAGATACATTATGACCTGTTAAAGGAATCCGGATTTCTTACCGATTTTCGTTGGTTTAACTATCGGATACCGGGCCGCGGTGAGCTTGACTGGGATAAGTTCATTCAGGAATTAAAAAAGAACGGTTATGACAAAACAATCAGTATCGAGCATGAGGATGCGGATTATGAACAGGGATTGGCATCGGTTCAGGAAGGGCTTCTTCTGGGGCGGTCCTATTTAAAAAAATATGTTTAAAAGGAGGATTTGGTGTGGTTAGAATTGGTATTGTGGGAACCGGTGAAACAATCGGTATCGCCAAGCTGCATATTGAAGCTTATAAGCTGATTGAGGAGGTAAAAATCACCGCCTTGTACGATATTTTACCGGGCCGGACAGAAGCTTATATTGAAAAATTTGATTTAAGGGATGCAAAACCCTGTAAAAGCTATGAAGAGCTTTTAAGTCTGTCGGATGCGGTCAGTATCTGCACTCCGAATTTTACACATGTTGATTTAACGGTTCAGGCTTTAAAAGCAGGTAAACACGTTTTGTGTGAAAAGCCTTTCGGCATCCATGAAGAAGATACGAAAGAAGCGGTAAAATATGCGAAGATAACAGGGCTTGTAAACATGATAGGTTTATGTTACCGGGGAATACCGGGGATGATTTATATGAAAAAAGCAATTGATGAAGGTAAACTGGGTGATATTTATTATGTAAGGCAAACCTTGGGAGGCGGCAGAATCGGCAGCCGGCATGTAAACCTGGAATGGAGAATGCAGAAGGATTTATCCGGGCCGGGCGCTTTGGCGGACTTCGGAAGCCATATGTTAGATATCGGTGACTGGCTGATCGGTGAGAGAGCCGGTAAGATTACGGAAGTCAGCTGTATGGAAAATACCTTTATCCAGGAACGCCAGGTAATCGGCAAAGAAGAGAAAGGGAAGGTAACCAATGGCGACGTAGCTGTTTTTTCGGCAAGAACGGATGGGGGAGCATTGCTTTCCTTCACAGCCAGCCGGCTTGCCGGAAGCCATTCTGTGGAAGTGGCCGGAAGCGGCGGCTGCATCAGCTTTGACGGACAGAATCCGTTCCAGGTAATGCTTCAATTAAAGAACGAGAACGATATATACGGGGCAAAAAATGTAATTGATGTGCCGGAAGAATTATATATGGTGGATAAATGGGCACCTAAAAAACCATTCCTGATTAATTTTTATCTGGAAGCGAGGGAATTCATCGGAGCCATTGAGAATAACACATCCGTATCCGCTGATTTTGAGAGGGGCGCTTATATTCAGAAGTTAATTGACGCGCTTCAAAGCTCAGCAGACAGAAACGAGGTCGTTAAAATCAATTTTTAGAAGGAGAAGCATATGAAACTGGGATGTCATGCAGTATTATTTAAGGACAAAATAGCTGCGGAAACGGAGCAGGTTTTGTCTCAGATACAACAAACCGGTTTTGCCGGGGCTGAAATTGGTTCCAGATTTTTTGGAACGGATAAGAAAGAGTATTTACAGCAAATGCTAAAAAAACATGGGGTTGAAATGGCGGGAATGCATTCCGGGATTTTATTGACGGATGTACTGGATAAAAAGGAAGAAGCTTTTCAGGATGTAATTAAGGTCATGGAATTTGTAAGAGATATGCCGGACAAAAATGTCATTATGACCGGATTAAACAAGCCGCAGGCTGCTGAAACAGCCGATATGAGGCTGGCTGATTCGGACATGGTAAAAGAAATTGCAATAGGGCTGAATGAACTTGCGCAGATTGCGGGGGAGAAGGGAGTAAGGCTTCATTATCACAATCATAGCTGGGAATTTGAAAATAATGGGTTGATTTTCCACAGTATCGGCAAATACGCGGTCAATCTGAATTTTGCCCTGGATACGGGGTGGGCTTATTCCATGGGGTATGACCCGGTTGCTCTGATGGAACAATATCCTGACCGGTTTCATTATGTTCATCTGCGGGATTATAAAAAGGAATCAGGCGAATTTGTCGATTTAGGAAACGGCAATATGAATTATAAAGATATGATGGAGAAATTAAAGGCAATTATGGGAAGGGAGGATTGGGCCGTGGTAGAGTATGAGACTGGAGAAGAAGACTTTACCAGATATGTACATGCTTATGAATACCTGCAGAAATTTATCTAGAAAAGAGGAGGTTATTTTATGGGACGCAAAAACAAAATGCGGGCATTGGTTTTAGCGGTTGCAATGGTCATGGGAGTGCTGTCAGGCTGCGGGGTTTCAGTCAAAAAAGACGGTTCCGATGATACGAAACAGGATCAGACACAAAATCAGACAAAAGAAGACAGCAAAGCAGATTCCGGCGGCGGACAAATCACACTTCGGATTATAGACTGGAGCGACAGTGCGGCCAGTATACGTAAGGAATTCAATGAAGAATACATGAAAAATAATCCGAACATTAAGATTGAATATACTATGATGACAATCGACCAGTTTAAGACAGCCGTAATCACGCAGATTAAATCAGGAGATGCACCGGATTTATTCCCGATTCCATCGGGCATGTCTTTGTCTGCGGCCATGCAGGAGTATTGGTATACTCCAATGAATGATTATATTCCCGCAGAATTCTGGGATACTGTTAACGACGGAATCCTCCTTGAAGGTATAGCAAAAATAGGTGACAGTTATTATACCATACCGGAAGTCATGCCGATTACCAATTCATTAATATACTACAATAAGGATTTGCTGGATGCGGCAGGAGTAACGGAACTTCCGAAAACATATTCACAATTCCTGGAAGCCAATAAAAAGATAACGGAAGCAGGCAAAGGCCAGTTCTATGGATTTATCGAAGGAGGAAAACAGCTGAACCGCCTGCATATACTGGCTAATGCCTTTGCCAATGTGGCGGGGGCACAATTGCCTCAGTATTCCAAAGCATTGACGGTAGGCGGGCGTATCAATTATGATTCCGACGCCGTGATAAATACTTTTGCTTTATTTAAGCAATTATATGAAGGCGGAAGCATTCATCCCGATACGGTTAATTTGGATGCACCCACGGCCCGTGAGTATTTTGCACAGGGGCAGGCGGCATTCCTGATGCAGGGCAACTGGTGTATCAGCGTATGGGATGCCAATAATCCGGACTTAAATTATGGAGTCATGGCTGTTCCGGCACCGGACGACGGAGCCAAAGGTGCCCTTCCCAATGAGATACCCGCACCGTGGATGGGAATTTACAGCCAGAGCAAATACCCTCAGGAAGCAGCAGATTACTTAATGGCGTTATACAGTTATGCCGACGGTTATTCCTACCAGGAAAATCTTGTATCGGAAGCCGGACAGCTTTCCATAGTAAAAGGTATTGTGGAAGAAAACCTGTCCAATGAGCATGCTGTTGAATATTATAATTTGGCTAAGGAAGTTTGTTTAACAATCCCGGCTGCCGAGATAAGAGACAATAAGGTATACGATTTCTATGCGGCAGTAATTGATGTACAGCCAAGCTTTCCGGCACTGTTCCAGGGTGTAATCAGCGGAGGCCTGAATGATTACGAAACTGCTCTGACAACTTTATCGGACAATATTACTAATGAATGGAAACGTGCCGCAGATGAGGTTGGACTTGATATTTCGGCGTTGGAATTTGATGACTGGAATCCGGGGGAGAATTATCAAAATTAAGCAACTATCGAAATTATAAGTATGTAAATATAATAAGTAAATATAAATTAAAGCGCGATAGAAGGGTTGTCCAAAAATTTTTGGACAGCTCTTCCATAATCAAAATAAATGTCATATAATTTAACTGTACATTCTTTTGAAAGAGTGACGAATAATCATTTCTAAGGAGTATAAAGATGGCAGTGAGGAGAGGAATCAATCACACACAGGCTAAAAAAAGAAACCTTGCATATATAAAAGAAATTATATACCAGAATTCTCCGGTATCCCGCGGAGAAATTGCAGATATGCTTACGTTAACCCCTGCAACCATAACAAACAATGTCGCTTTATTATTAGAATCAGGACTGGTTCATGAAATTCATTCAGATGATATACCGGAAGACTCCTCTGTAGGAAGAAGGCCGATTATGCTTGAATTTGTTGCGGAAGCCAAATATATAATCGGTGTTGAGATAAGCCCCCGGGGTATCTTTTTATCAATCTGCAATGTATGTGCTGAAATTATCCATGAATCAAAAATTGACGGGGATTTTGTTAATTATAAAAAGACATTATCTGGTGTTGCGGCGTTTATCGAAGCATCCATTATGCAGGCAGGTATTCCTCGTGACAAAATAGCTGGCATCGGAGTAAGTGCTCCGGGATTTATTGATCGTGACACCGGGTATATCCGCTATGGATTTTTACCGGAGTGGGAGAATAAAAATATGGCAAAAGATTTGTCGGAATTAGTGAAGCTGGAGGTTTGTGTAGATAATAATGCCAGCGTACGGGCAATTGCCGAGGGTTTACTGGAAAAGAACAGGCCCGCAACCTTTGCCTACCTGTTTGTATCAAAGGGGATTGCCTGCCCGTTAATGATACAAAACAGTGTTTTAAGCCGCAGGGTTACCGGTGCCGGTGAAATCGGACATATGGTAATTGACGTGCATGGCAAAAAGTGTGAAAGGTGCGGCAATTATGGCTGCCTGGAGACTTTTGCGGGAGAAGATGCCATCAAAAACGAATGTGCGGAAGCAATTGCAAAAAAAGCCGGAACCATTCTGACAAAAATAGCGGCCGATCCGAAGAATCCAACCATTAAAGAGATAACAATTGCGGCATCGGAAGGGGATAAAGTAGTAAATGACATTTTAGAAAATGCCATTCAGTATTTAGTCATAGGACTGTGCAATATTGTTAAATTCATCAGTCCGGAAATGGTGGTTATAGATGCCTATATTATGGTATTGGACCAACTCAGGGATAAATTTATAAGGTATTTTAAAGAATATCTCTCCGAAAATAAATGGAACAAGGTGGAGCTGATTTTTAAACCTTTTAATGAATTCGGAGGTTCCAGAGGTTCCGCAGCCCTGGCTATTAAGAATTTTATTCTGGATAATTAGGAATCTCAATCAGCATAGCACGAAGAATACTTGGCTGTTCGTATTCCCGTTTTCCTGTCCCTAATCCTGTTTTTATAATTTTATATTCTTCCGGCAGCTTATTTTTCGTACGTATGGCGGCAGCAATGGCAGCACCGGTTGGGGTTACCAATTCTCCGTTTACCGATGTGATATGAAGAGGAATATGATAATCGGCTGCGATATTGGTTACGGCGGGAACTGGAACCGGAAGCATTCCGTGCCGGCATTGGATATGACCCGTACCATCGTATAATTCCGTTACGATAACCTCCCCGATACCAAGATTATCAAGGCATATGGCGGCCGAAACAATATCCACGATGGAATCAATGGCACCGACTTCATGAAAATATATTTTTTCGATAGGTTTTTTGTGAGCCTTCGCTTCGGCTACGGCTACTACATGGAATATTTTCTTGGACAGCTCCTTTGCATTTTCTGAAATGGCAGATTGGTCTATGATTGCATTGATATCATATAAATTTCTGTGCTCATGCCGGCCAAGCTTAACATGCAAATGTCCGGAAGCTTCCGTGTCAAAGTTATGCCCGTCCTCCAATACGGATTCATGTTCCAGTATTACATCAAAATCACAGACCTCAATGCCTGCTTTGTTCTTTCGGCTGATTATTATTTTATATCCGTCAACGTTAAGACTGTCAAGTCCGTCCATTAATACAGTCTGGTCGGCTCCTAAATCGAGTAAAGCTGCTACTGTCATGTCGCCGCTGATACCGGAGCGGCATTCTAAATATAAGGTTTTTTTATGCATGATAACTCCTGTTCACTTTAAATTTATTTTTTTTGTCTGTCACTTATAGCTGAACAGCTTTCTCTCGTTATTATGGAAAAAGGCAGTTCCACTTTAATGGGAATGGACTTTCCGTTTTCAATACGGTCGATTAATACCTTAGCCGTTATCTTGCCCAGTTCCTCCATGGGTACCCGGATGGTTGTTAACATGGGCGACATATACTGGGCGGTATCAATATCGTCTATACTGATTATGGATAAATCGGAAGGAATGGCAAGCCCTTTTTCCTTTATGGCTTTCATTGCGCCGATTGCTGTTAAGTCATTGGCACAAAATAGTGCAGTAACCTGGGGTTTTACTTTTAAAAATTCCTTTACTCCGTTGTATCCGCCCTCCGAAGAGATTGGCGTAACGACGATATTCTCTCTGAGTACCGGCAATTTCAGCTGATTCATAGCGTCAAGATACCCCTGGTATCTCAATTCCTTATGTTTTTCACCTACATAACCGATGGAAGTATGTCCAAGTTTATAAAGATAATTGACTGCGGCAACGGAAGCCTGATATCCGTCGCAGATAACCTGATCAAAGCCGGTATCTATTATATTAAGTCCGGTATAAACGACATGCTTGTACTGTTTTTTGATAAAGCTTAACAGATTCTTATCAAACCGTCCCAGTACGGCAATTCCGTCCACCTGGTTGTTGGTTATCAGATGATAAGTATTGGCATCGCTTATATCATAGGCAGAGAAGGAATATTTAAGTATATAACCCTGCCGGAAAGCCTCCTGCTCAAGAGCTCGCGCTATCTGAGAGAAAAAGGGGTCATTCAGCGTATTTTTGGAACGTGCAAAAATACAGCCGATGGATTTGACGGCCGGCCGCAAATGACCGGAAGCATTTCCTAATTTTAAATTTCTGGCGGAGGAATTCGGGATATAATTCGTTTCCCTGACAATCCTCCATATGGTATCCTTAACCTCCTGGCTGGCTACCTTTGCATTACCGTGATTAATTACACGGGAGACTGTAGATACGGATACTCCCGCTAAATCTGCAATTTCCTTTAAAGTCATGGAACGGCCTCCTGGTAGAAAGTGTTTAATAAACAGATTTGAATTTGGCATTATTGTTTGAATATATAAAAGTATTATACAAATTATAATATAACATTACGACTGCTTATTACGCAAACGTTTGTGTAAAAATATAAGAAAATTTATGGGTTTTTCATATTGCTTATGCTATCATTTACACATAAAAAGGAAGGAAAACAAGAGCATAAAGTACATTAACTGTGAGAGCAAAATCATGCAAAAAATGCAAAGGAAAGGATGATGTCTGTGAAATATATTTACTTAAATTTAAAAAGGTTTGATATTCCTACAGAATACGGCGGTGTAAACCGTATAGCCCCTCCTAGGGAATGGGGAAGCCATATTGTTAAAAATACCAAGGAAATATTAAAGCGCTACGATAAACAAGAGGCGGAATTTGTAATGTTTATGCCGGAGACCCACCTTTTGGGAGCCATTGGTGCATTGGATGAAGACGGTAACCTTGCAATCGGAAGCCAGAGTATTTACCGTGAAGATACGGCGGTGGGCGGTAACTTCGGCGCGTTTACAACCCAGAGAACAGGCAATGCAATGAAGGCAATCGGCTGCGCAGGTACGATTATCGGACATTGCGAGGAGAGAAAAGATAAAGCAGGAATTCTTTCGGAGGCCGGTATAACGGATACCGATGCAATAAACCGGATTCTGAACCGGGAGATAAAAGCGGCGGTTGCAGCAGGACTTAAAGTTCTATACTGTATCGGCGAAAGCGCTGAGGAGCAGGAGAATTGGCAGGAGGTATTAAGAAAGCAGCTGGCAGTCGGTCTGGACGGTGTTGATTTAAGCGGCATTACAATCGCTTACGAACCGGTCTGGGCCATCGGACCGGGGAAAACGCCTCCGGATAAGGAATATATAAAAAAGATTGCCGGATTTGTTAAAGAGGAGACCAAGGGGTGTCCGGTGGTCTACGGCGGTGGGCTGAAAACAGATAATGCCAGGATGCTGGCATCCATTCCTGAAATTGACGGCGGCTTAATTGCATTAACAAGGTTCCAGGGAGAAATCGGCTTCTACCCGGATGAATACCTGGAGATTATAAAAACCTATTTAGGTAAATAATATACTGACAGAAAGCGAGGAAAAATCATGAATTTATCATTTGAATACGGGCATGGGACGATGAATGCCAACCTGCCTGATAATACGGATATATTTATAACAGGGGAAACGGTTGCCGATCCGGCGTATATTCCGGAAGAACAGCTGGAAGAAAAGACCTTGGAATCCATCCGTAATCCCATCGGTATGGAGCCGCTGAGTAAGCTTGCCAAGAAAGGTTCCAAGGTTGCCATTGTGTTTCCGGACAGGGTAAAGGGCGGAGAACAGCCCACGGCCCACCGTAAAATATCCATTAAACTGATTCTCAAAGAACTTTACGGTGCGGGCGTGGACAAAAAAGATGTTCTTCTTATATGCTCCAACGGTCTTCACAGAAAAAATACGGAAAAAGAAATCCGCAATGTTTTAGGAGACGAGCTGTTCCATGAATTCTGGTATTCTCACCAGATTATGAATCATGACAGCGAAAACTATGAGCATCTAGTAGACTTAGGCGTGACTGACCGGGGAGATCCGGTTATTATGAACAAATATGTATATGAAAGTGATGTTGCCATCCTGATCGGACATACGCAGGGTAATCCGTACGGGGGCTATTCAGGCGGTTATAAGCATTGTTCCACAGGCATTACCCACTGGAGGTCCATAGCATCCCATCATGTCCCGGAAGTAATGCACAGAAAGGATTTTGTACCGGTCAGCGGGCATTCCATGATGAGAACCAAGTTTGATGAAATCGGTGAGCACATGGAAAAATGTATGGGCAAGAAATTCTTCTGCTGTGATGCGGTTCTTGATTCCAGCTCAAGACAGATTGCGGTTTTCAGCGGTTATGCAAAAGAAATGCAGCCGGTTTCCTGGAAAGAGGCCGATAAAAGGACTTATGTGCCCTTTGCCGATAAAAAATATGACGTATTAGTATTTGGAATGCCTCAATTTTTCCATTATGGCGACGGAATGGGAACTAATCCTATTATGCTGATGCAGGCTTTGTCCGCCCAGGTAATCCGTTTTAAAAGGATTATGAGTGAAAACTGCGTTATTATATGCTCCAGCGTATGCAACGGTTATTTCCATGATGAGTTATGGCCTTATCTCAGGGAAATGTATGAAATGTTCCAGAAAGACGGAATGAATATCCTGCCGGATATGAACCGGCTCGGAGAATACTTTGCTACCAATGAAGAATATATCAGAAAATACCGTTTTACTAATGCGTTTCATCCGTTCCATGGTTTTTCCATGATATCCTGCGGACATATTGCGGAACAGAATACGTCCGCAATCTATCTTGTCGGTGCGGAACAGCCGGGGTATGCAAGAGGAATGGGACTTAAGACCAGAGCGACCTTTGAAGAAGCGTTACAGGATGCGAAGAAAAAATTTGTCGGACAAAATCCGAATATCCTGGCGTTGCCTTTGACATTTAAAAAGGCATCCGTTCATCTTATGATGAAAGACGAATTATATAACGGATAATTCAATTTCAGATATTGCGCCAGCGAGATATAATTCAATTTTACCATAATTATGAATAAAATTGAAAATAACACTGGCGTAATTTTTTTAAGACACCTGAATTAATTTTTATACAAAACAAACTTTCCGTTTAACATCTGGACTTACAGGTATCTGCAATCAATGGTATGAAAAAAGTTCATACTTAATTATATTGGCATTCCGGGATATAATCAGAATATGAAGAGATGGATTACAGCCATCGGTAAACAGAAAGGAATGTTAATATGCAATATAACACATCAAGTCCAAAGAAGAAAGGCAACAGCTTTATTTCTAAAATTCCAAACAATGTCTGGCTGCTTTTTTCCTTTGCGGCGGCCATGATAGTATGGTGGTTATTATCCGTCAACCCACAGACAGCACGTAGTTTTCCGAATGTTTTTGCCGTAATAAAATCGATACAAACTATGATGGACAGAGGAGTTTTCTTTAAGGATATCAGCAGCAGCTTAATTTCAGTAACTGCGGGCTTTGCATTAGGATTTGTTATTGCACTTCCGGTTGCCGTATTAATGGCCTGGTACAGACCGGTCAGAAACATCATTGAGCCATGGATACAGTTTGTCAGAAATATTCCGCCCCTGGCCTATGTACCTCTTGTTGTTATATCGGCAGGTGTTGGTCGTAAACCGCAGATTATAGTAATTACGATTGCAACCTTTTTAACTATGGCAATAACAATCTTTCAGGGTGTAATTAATATTGATGAGACCCTCATAAAAGCAGCCAGAGTATTAGGGGCAAAAGATAAAGATATCTTCCTTAAGGTTATAGCACCTGCAACTTTGCCTTTTATAATTACCGCTGTCAGGCTGGGAGCTTCCGTTGCATTAACAACCCTTATTGCAGCCGAATCAACCGGAGCGACGGCCGGACTGGGTATGAGAATCAGGGCTTTAAACAATACCTTTGAATCCGGACCGATGCTTTTATATATCATAGTGATAGGCATTATAGGTATTACGGTGGAAAAACTGGTAAAAATGCTTGAAAGGAGATTGACGGGATGGCAAGAGAAGAGAGAAATATAAAACTCAAAATAGACAATGTCAAAAAAGTTTATAACACGCGTAATGGGGAGATGACAGTCTTAAACGGCATTAATCTCGATATTATGGAAAATGAATTTATATGTGTTGTCGGGCCGTCCGGATGCGGTAAATCAACCTTGCTGAACATAATAGCCGGATTATCGGAACCTTCATCCGGTAAAGTTTATTGTGACGGACATGAGGTAACGGGAACCGGTACGGAAAGAGGAGTTGTATTTCAGCAATATGCATTGTTTCCCTGGTTAACCGTTAGAAAGAATGTTGAATTCGGATTAAGCTTAAAAGGAATCAGAGGAAAAGAAGCTTCGGATACGGCACTAAGGTATATTAATATGGTTGACCTGGCAGACTTTAGTAACCACTATCCCAAGGAATTATCAGGCGGTATGAAACAACGCGTGGCAATTGCAAGAGCTTATGCCGTTAATCCTTCCGTATTACTGATGGATGAGCCGTTCGGTGCATTGGATGCCCAGACAAGGACCCAGCTGCAGACGGAACTGCTTACTACCTGGCAGAAAGAAAAAAAGACCTGCTTTTTTATTACCCATGATGTGGACGAAGCAATTATACTTGGACAGAAGGTTATTATAATGAGTGCAAGACCCGGCCGTATTAAAGAAATCGTAGATATAACCATTCCGTATCCGCGTAACCAGGAGACTAAGATGTCGAAAGAATTTCTGGACTTAAAAAATCATATCTGGGGACAGGTATACCAGGAATATCTGGAGGTCAGGAAATAAGCTGCGTCAAAATAATTATCAGGTTCAGATGTATAAAAACTTGTTAATTTATAAAAATTATTCAGGAGGAATTATTATGAGGAAGGTGTTTAGTTTAGTATTAATTTTAATTATGGTTACTTCAGCGTTAATTGGGTGTGGAAGTAAAAACAACGGGAAGACGGAAACACAGACAAATGAGACAAAAGACGGGAATACCGTACAAGATGATACCACACAGGAAAATACTGCAGCAGATACCACGCTAGAAGAAATTACATTAAACATAGGTTATATGCCTAATTATGCCAGCCTGTGCACAGTTGTTGCCGGTATTAAAATGGATTATTTTAAGGAACAGGGAATAAACGTTAATTTAGTTGAATTTGCAGACGGTCCCACAATCATATCCGCTATGGAATCCGGCAGCATAGATATCGGATATATCGGACCCGGAGCACATAAGCTCTCAATACAGGGCAAGGCGGATATCATAGCCATATCACACTACGGCAATGCGGATGAAGTCATAGGAAACGCAGACAAAGGAGTATCCTCCATAAAGGATTTGCCCGGCAAAACAATTGCCATTGCTTCCGGAACAACCAGTGAAACTATTTTAAATCTGACACTCAAAAAAGCCGGATTGACAAGGGATGATGTAGAGATTATGGATATGGATGCGTCCGCCATTGTAACGGCAATGCTTTCAGGAAGTGTTGATGCGGCGGCGACCTGGTCGCCTAATACCTTTACAATCAAAAACCAGTTAGGCGATAAAGCAGTCGTACTTGCTAATAATAAGACATATATCAGTGAATTTCCTTCCATCTGCTCCTGGGTTGCCAACCCGTCCTATGTTGAAAAGAATTCTGATATCGTTTTGAGATTTACGAAAGGTTTATTTAAAGCAATGGATTACAGGACGGATGATAATGCGGCTGAAATTGCAGGCTGGGTTGCCGAGCAAACCGCATTGGATAAAGCCGCGGTATTGGACCAGATTTACGACGGGGACTGGATTAATGCGGCTGATGTAGTATCGTCTATTGAAGACGGCACAATGGAAACATATTATAAGGCGCAGCAGAAAAACTTTATTGACAGCGGGGATGTAACGCAGGAAGCTGATGTCAGCGATTATGTGTTATTCCAGAATATGCTTGATGCGGCGGAATAATCCTTAAAACCCCGTACAACCGATTATAAAAACATGATATTTAAGATAAATATTAGGGCTATCAGATAAAATGATAGTCCTAAAGGGCTATTCTCCCGGGAGGTAAAAAATGCTTATCTTGCTGATGATTTTTTTGATTTTAGCGTCCATATTACTGCTGGCATTAAAGCGTAATAAGGAATCATTCTACCTCCTGGGTATGTGTATCAGCCTTGCGGTCCATTTAACCGGAATTCTCATATTTATTGCTAAGAAGGGAGGGATATCCAGTAATCTGCAGGATTTTATTTTCCTTTCCCGTAATATAAAAACAAGTATACAGTATCTTTTAATAACCCTGGACAGCCTTGGCTTCATAATTGCTGTGGGGAGATACTCATTTCCTATGTTTTTTTTATTATTGGCAATGAATTATTCCATGATACCGTGGATAAGGAGAAAACACTGGCTGCAATATGTCATTCTTGTTTTTCCGGTAGTTTCATTAATCCTGTATTATCCCGAGGTATTCCGCACGGTTACCTTAAACAAACCTCACATACAGGAAATGCTCGTGGATTTTTCAAGGTATTGGATTTCGTTTTACGTACTGGCCGCATTTGTTCTGCTGATTATAGAATTCGCATCTATAACGATGAAGTTCTGCAGGAAGCAATTTGTGCAGATAATGGTTTTTATGATGTCCATTTCCATTGTTTATTTACTTTACAGCGGGCAGGACCCGGCCCAGGTATACCAGTTTTATTCGGACGATTATCTCTGGAGGAAGGGTATATATTATATGAACTCCGCCCTTTCCGTACAGGCTTATACGGTTATTGTGCTTGGCAACGTAATTTGCGGTATCCTGGGCTTTGCTAGTTTTCTTAAATTTACCCAAAGGAGTTTTGCAGATAATCATGAAGAATTTGTTATGAAGAACAAATTCGATAACGTAAGTTACGTAGCTTCCGTCTTTGTCCACAGCATAAAAAACCAGCTGCTTGCAAACAGGGTAATTCATAAAAGAATCCAGGTAATGTTTGATAATGGCATAGCAGGCGAGGAACCCCTGAAAGGTTATATCAATACCCTTTCGGAGCAAAATGAATTAATGCTGTCCAGGCTTGATGAACTTTACAAATCCATTAAATCCAATTCTATTATCCTGGTTCCCGTTCTGATTGAGGAGATACTGCATTGTGCCGTTGAGCGTTTTCATAATAAGTTCCCGGAAAAGCAGGTGAACGTGGAAATGGAAACCAAAGCCACAGTTTTAGCCGATAAGACCCATTTATGTGAAGCAGTCTACAATCTGCTGGTAAATGCCCAGGAAGCGGTAAATGAATCAGACCGGGGCGCGGAAGGAAAGATTTCATTGATTACCCATAACGAAAGACTATATACGGTAATTGAAGTTAAGGATAACGGCACGGGTATCAATGCGGGAAAATTAAGGAAAATATATGAGCCGTTCTATACCAGCAAGAATTCAAATTATAATTGGGGAATGGGGCTTTATTATGTGAGGGCTATCGTTAAGGGACATTTTGGAATCATGCGTTTTGAAAGTAAAGAAAATACAGGCAGCAGTTTTTATATATTACTCCCGAAATTCAAAGTATAGAGAGAAGGGTGATACGATTTGGCAAAGCTTATCAGGATACTTATAGCAGATGATTTCCCAATTCTGTTGGAAGATTTGAGCGAGATTATTAATTCCCAGCCGGATATGAAAGTGGCTGGAACTGCGTTAAACGGCTCTCAGATAGTTGAGCTCGCTTCCCGGGTTGAATTTGATATTATATTAATGGATATTGAGATGGAGAATCCTATAGCAGGAATTACTGCAACCGAGCTGATCCGTGATAGGGACAATACTGCCAGAATTATCTTTTTAACCGCCCATGAAACCAAGGATATTATTATAACCGCCATGGCTACGGGAGCAGTGGACTATATTGTAAAAGGAGGGAGCGAGGAGGAACTGGTGCATCATATCCGCAGTGCCTATGAAGATAATCCGGTCATGAAAGGCAAAGTGCAGCAAATTTTGCTGCAGGAATATAAAAGGTTACAGGAGTCGGAAAGAAGCCTGCTGTTTTTTATCAATAATATTTCACAATTAACAAGTACGGAAAGGGTATTAGTCCGGCTTTTGTTAAAAGACATGAAGGTAAACGAAATTGCGAAGGAAAGGTGTGTGGAAGTAGTAACCGTAAAAACACAGATTAAAAGCCTGCTGCGCAAATTCGGATGCACCCGCACGAAAGAAATAGTTAAAATAATAAGGGAATTGAATTTAAGCCACTTATTTTAATATAAAACAAAACAGGAAGGAATTAAAAATATGCCAATAGTACCATTAAGACCTTTGTTGGAGGCAACGGAAAAATATAATTTTGCATTTGGAGCGTTTAACGTAAATGCGGCAGCCCAGGTAAAAGCTGCCGTCGAAGTACATGAGATGTTCCGCTCGGCGGCCATATTGCAGGGAGCGGATTTAGCAAACGGATACATGGGAGGAAGAAAGGATTTCTTGAATTCCACTTTGGAAGATAAGAAAACGGGAGCAAAAAATATCGGAAACGCCGTTAAAAAATACGGCATGTACTCGCCGGTTCCAATTGTATTGCATCTTGACCACGGTAAAGATTTTGATTCTGTGAAAGCTGCCATAGACGGCGGTTATACTTCCGTCATGATAGACGGTTCTTCCCTGCCCTTTGATGAAAATGTTGAGCTGACCAGGGAAGTAGTAAAGTATGCCCATGCCAGAGGCGTGTCGGTAGAAGGTGAATTGGGTGTGCTGGCGGGCGTAGAAGACCATGTATTTTCAGAAGATTCCACTTATACCAACCCCCTAAGTGCCGTGGATTTCATACGCAAAACCCAAGTGGATGCTCTTGCTATCTCTTACGGAACCATGCATGGAGCGGTAAAAGGGAAAAATGTTAAATTAAGAAGGGAAATAGTAATAGCAATTAAAGAATGCTTAAAGCATGAAAAATTATTCGGCGTATTAGTATCCCATGGTTCTTCCACCGTGCCGAAATATATAGTAGATGAAATAAACGGCCTGGGCGGAGAAATCAAGAATGCGGACGGCATTGCAGTCAGTGAATTAAAGCAGGCCATTCAAAGCGGGATAGGAAAAATCAACGTGGACACGGACCTTCGTCTTGCGGTAACCAGGAATTTAAAAGAGTTTTTCAGATATAATCCTTCCAAGCGGGACAGTGCTTCTATCGGAAAAATCTACGAGCTGCTGGAAGAAAAGAAAAATCAGTTTGACCCAAGAGTTTTCTTAACTCCTGTAATGGATACGGTAATGTATGGAACGGTTCCCGATGATGACATAGCAGGCATTATAGAATGCATGGAAAACGGAGTAAAAGAAGTAATCGGTACATTAATCGTTGATTTCGGTTCCGTGGGTAAAGCGCCTCTGGTAGAATGCATAACTCTGGAAGAAATGGCAGAGAGATATAAAGAAATGTATTAAAGCGGACCAAAAGCGGAATTAAATACGTAATGTGAATATCAAAATAAAAAGGAAAAGAGGTAACAGGATTTATGAAGGTGGATGTCAGCACAAGCAAATCAGAAATATTTTTAAATCCGGATAGTGTAAATGAAAAGCTTAAGAAGGCGGCCGCACTTTTGAAGGAATTATACCGGGACGAAGACGGTAATAAGGTGCTGGGATGGCTTCATGCGGAAGCGGCTGCCGTACAGCTGGATAGAATAAAGGCAAAAGCAGAAGAAGTAAGACAGAGAGCGGAGGTCTTTGTCCTTGTCGGGGTAGGAGGTTCCAATCAGGCAGCCAGAGCCGTGATAGAAGCCCTGGGGAAAGAAGACGGCCCCAGAATCCTGTATATGGGCAACACCTTATCACCCCATTATATTAATCAAATGATGGGGCAGTTAAAAGATAAAAGCGTATACATCAACGTAGTCGCCAAAAACTTTGAAACCCTGGAACCGGGCAGCCATTTCCGGATATTAAGAAACTATATGGAGGAAACCTATTCCAGGGAGGAAATGGCGGACCGTGTGATTTTAACGGGAACGAACGGGTCCAAATCAGAAGAAATTGCCAAAGAGAACGGCTATACTTTTTTTACATTTCCTGAGGCGATTGGAGGGAGATATTCCGCATTTTCACCGGTAGGTTTATTTCCGATGGCCGTGGCAGGCCTTGACATTGATAAATACTTAAAGGGGGTTTCTTTAGCGGAGGCATACTGCATGGAACATGCGGACCGGAATCCCGCCGTACAGTATGCTGCCGTAAGAAACCTGTTATATGAAAATAATTATAATATTGAGGTTCTGACGGCTTTTGAACCGCAATATACTTATTTTTCGAAATGGTGGATACAGCTGTTCGGGGAAAGTGAAGGCAAGAATAAGATGGGGATATTTCCGTCGGCAGCCATTTATTCGGAAGATCTTCATTCCCTAGGCCAGTATATGCAGGACGGACGCCGGAACTTACTGGAGACCTTTATAAAGATAAAAAACACAAACGCAAGCGTAATTGTAAAGGAAGACAGAAGCTTTGGGGACGGGTTTGACTATCTGGAAAATATGGACTTTGCTGCTATTAACAAAGCGGCGGAGAAAGCTACCATTGAAGCGCATTGCAAGGGCGGTGTACCCTGCATCGAATTTGAAGCGGACGAAATTTCAGAAGAGACCTTTGGCTCCTTATATTATATTTTTATGCTGTCCTGTGCCATATCAGGGCTTCTGATGGGGGTAAATCCTTTTGACCAGGAAGGTGTCGAAGAGTATAAAAGAAGTATGTTTAAAGACCTGGGGAAAAATTAAACAGTCTATTCAGGATGTCAAAGCAGAAGCCGGAATGAGGAAGCAGTTAATCGGATTGATGAAACGAAACGATGCACCCAAAGAACAATATATCCGGCTGGGCTTGAATGATAACGGATGGGAATATACCGATAGGAATATATAGAATGGAGAGGGCAGAGCAGCGGATGCGGAAATAACCCGATATGTTCAGAAAGGATACTGAGGGAATGATTGGACTAAAATATAAAAGGGTACTTCTATATTTTCCATATCTGTTTTATAATATGAAATAGAGATATTTTTATACTAGAGTGTGTTTGAAAAATCATCGCACCGTTCTAAAGGTCCCACTTTGCGGTATACCGCGTCGAATGATAACGAAATATCAGGCGGGAAACGGGATACAGACGGGCATATCTGATATTCCTGATAAGAAAGGAGACTTTCCTATGAAAAAAGAAATAAATAAATTGTAAGTACGTTCGTATACTTATATTAAAGTACGGGCGCCTCCAATCCGCTATGAGAAAATAATGGGCGGATAGAAAAATAAACGGAGGTAATTGCTATGAGAGCGGAAGAAAAGGTTTTGGACGAAATACTGCAATTTGCAGGAGAAGACAGTAATATAGAGATAGCCGTGTTAAACGGTTCCAGGGTAAATCCCAATGCACCGGAGGACTTTATGCAGGATTATGATGTCAGGTTATATGTCAGTGATTTAACCGCCTCATACCGGTATAAAGCCGACAGGTCCTGGATAGGCCGGTTTGGGGATTTGGTTATGTTACAGCAGAATAATTCCCGGGACGGCTCCTTTATCTTTTTGCTGCAATATAAAGACAGCCTGCGGATTGATTTAAGCTTTCAGGATAAAAAGGAAACAGAGAAGGAATTATCGGGAGATTCCCTGAGCAAGATTTTGTTGGATAAGCATGATTACGTCAGGGATTTGCCCTTACCGGATGAAAGTTCCTACCATACCCAATGCCCATCGGTGACGGAATGGAATGAAACCCTGAATGAGCTTTGGTGGCTGCAGTGTTATATTGCCAAAGAGCTCTGGCGGAAGGAAATGCCCCTGGTGAAATACTTATACGATGTGCATTTTATGGATTGTTTAAGACAGCTGGTAATCTGGCATATCTCCGCGGAGAATGACTGGAAATTAAATGTGGGTAAAGCGGGAAAATGGCTTGGGCGATTCCTTCCTGCAAAGCTTTATGAAGAATATATTTCTTTTTATTGCGGTGCGGATTATAATGAGCAATGGGATAAACTGCTACGGACCGGAAGCTTTATCCGCAGGCTTGGAGTAAAGCTGTCTGAAAAATTAGGGTATGAATATCCGATGCAGGACGATGTAAATGTATCGGAGTATATCCGGCAGATTCATTCTCTTAAGGAAAATGACCGGTCCTTAGAAGGCTGAGGCGGCATGATTGTGCAAATGCATATATATCCCTTTACAGGGAAAATGATGTGAAGCAGTGACTTTATAAGCTGGTGTACCGACAGGCTGATATCCATACCAATAGCTTGCCTGAATTTTCATTAGCTGTGACTTTTAGATAAATAAAGCCCTGTGTTAAAAGGGGCTGTTACAAAATATTAAATATACTGAACTAGTTGCTACACTTGTGTCTGGTATATGATTTATATTTTGAATTTTGCAACAGCTCCTTTGAATACCGGGAATACGGGTACATTATCAACCATAAGAAGCTATCCGTTTTAAATTGGCTTACCGTTCCGCTGCGAAGCTTTTGTTTGATTCCTTTTGTTTGGATTATTGGGGAACCAGCCCTTTTGGACCCTTTTTTCCTGTTCTATAAGTTCGTGTATGGCCCAGAGGGATGAAAATCCGAAAACACCGGCCATGGAGGATAAAAGCAGGGAGTTTACGGCCACGGATAACAGAATCCCTGCTATACCGGCCACGAGAAAGACAGGCCATATCTTTTTACCGAAGTAATATTCGCCTTTTATGACAATCGGATGGTATACACCTATAATTATAAAGGTAACGATACCAATTAGTATACCTTCAATATTCATACTAACCTCTTTTCTCCATTTCTAATTCGGAATTTGATAATCTATTTAATATATATTAAAAATTTCTAAATTTACTCTTTTTATCCGGATTTTAATAAATAAATCAGTATTTTAAATCAGGTAAAATAATTAAAGATACTATAACATAGCAAGGAAACATTTTCTACTTATTTCATTAAAAAATGTAGAAAATTCGTATAACAGGCGGAACCCTTTTAACTATTGTTCCAATAATTGTATTTTTATATAAGCGTGATATAATATAAATGATTGATTAGTATATGTTAAATGTTTTAGAATATAAAATGGAGAAATTAAACTTGATAGGTTCTTTTGTATTTAATAAAAGACGAGATTAGATTTAAGGAATAGAGTATTATTTTACATATGGAAAAACAGGGAAGTATATGAGGAACAAACAGATGAAACAGAACAATAACAGTATTATGATACAGGGAAGTATTTTAGCAGCCGCAGGTGTAATATCAAGAATCATAGGAATGGTTTACCGCATTCCCATGTCCAATATGCTCGGGGCGGAAGGCAATACCTTATATTCCATTGCTTTCAGTATCTATAGTGTTATTTTAACCTTATCGTCCTACAGCCTTCCCTTGGCCGTATCCAAATTAATATCCCAGTATTCGGCCAGGGAAGAATATAAAAATACCTACAGAATTTTTAGAACGGTACTTTTTTACGGAATGATTCTTGGAGGGGCCGGAAGTGTGTTTTTATACTGCGGAGCAGATTATCTGGAAAAAATATTTCCCGGCAGTGCAGGTCTGGCAAAGCCACTCCGGATTCTGGCACCGGCTGTCCTTGTCATGGCTGTTTTGGGTGTACTGCGCGGATTTTTTCAGGGGAAAAATACCATGCTGCCCACTGCAATTTCCCAGGTATTGGAACAAATCGTTAATGCTTTCGTTAGTATATGGGCTATTAGTTTCTTAATGAATAGTTACAGTCCGTCGGAGCAGGTTTATGCTTACGGGGCAGCAGGCGGAGTATTGGGAACTCTCATGGGAGCCGCAGCGGCATTGCTGTTTTTAGGCTTTATTTTTATCATCTACAGGCCGGTACTTAAAAACAAGATTATGAGAGACAGATTCAGCTCTGAGTTATCCCGCAGGATTATACTTAAAATGCTGGTTTTTACCATTTTACCCATTGCCCTCAGCCAGACCGTTTACCAGCTTGGATATTTTATAGATAATTTAATTTTTAAGAACATTATGCATTTTAAAGGTTTAGCCATAGAGAGTAATAATGTCCTGGGCGTATATAATACCCAGTATAATTTACTTATTAATGTGCCCGTTGCTGTTTCCTCAGCCACGGCATCTTCAGCAATCCCAAATATGACTGCTTCCTTTTCGAGAGGGGCATACCGTGAGTTAAAGGTGAAAGCAGGCCCTCTGATTAAATTTAATATGGCTGTGGCGATTCCTGCGGCAGCGGGGCTGGCAGTATTAGGAAAACCCATTGTTATTTTGTTATTTCCCGGTTTAAGCATATATGCAGATGTAGCTGCCGGACTTTTAATTACAGGTTCCACCGCAGTAATATTTTATTCTTATTCCACGATTACCGGGGCAATGTTACAGGGGGTGAACAAGATGCGGATTCCGGTTGTTCATGCTGCGATATCCCTGGGTCTGCATATAATTCTGGTGTCCCTTTTACTTTATTGTACAAATCTTGGTGTATATGCACTCATTATAGGAAATATTACGTTCCCTTTGTTGGTTTGTATTTTAAATTGGAGATCAATAGCCATATCTCTCCAATATAAACAGGAATTTAGGAAAACTTTTCTTATTCCTTGTCTGTCGGCTCTTATTATGGCTGTCATTGCATGGGGAAGTTACAGGGTTGTGTATTCCGCGGCCGGCAGCAACGCCTTGGGGGTTGCACTTTCCTTGCTGATTGCTGTTTGCAGCTATCTTGTATTGCTGCTGATTTTCAGATGCTTTTCCAAAGAAGAATTAATGGATTTGCCAATGGGTAAAAAGATAAATAAACTGGGGGAGAAGCTGCATTTAATTTAGGTAATTTTATTTTTATGTGGTTTGCCCTCCGGGTAAAAACCGGAAATGCAAACACATGATTCTACAAACATCTAGTGTACTGTCCGCCTGGTACTTAGGCTAACTCTCCAGATGATTTGTGCCGGTGCAAAGAACTAAAGTTCTTGGGCAAAATTCTGATGGCATTGTCTAGGAATTTTAACGCAGCAATGGTGCAAAACAGCTGAGAGAATTAGTCAGGATGTCAGGCGGACAGTGCACTAGTTATTACCTGAATATCTGGAAGCGTTTGTTAAGGAGGAATGCACATGGGAAATTTTATACCAGGTAACGGCATCAATGGTACCTGTTACCGGAAGGTGGAAAATTCGCTGGAACGCACTGACAGCAGATATCATATCCAGGTCAAAGACTCCGTCCGCTTCTGTCTCCGGTATTTCTGTATAGGCATGGGAAAGAATTCTTAGTTTATTCTGCACGTATTTCACTTCCTCCGACACCGTGCCGTTTTGCAGTACCGTATTAGGCCGGACTATGGTTATGCCGTCTACGTTTTCCGTAAAATTTATATATAGTTTATCGCCATAATATTGGCGTAAAATATCAATCGCTTTATAATTCCTGTCACCAAGATTTTTTGAACCCCATAGGGACATCATGTATTCACAGGCTATCCTGCCCGAACAGAACTGTGTCAGCACAGGCTGTATAATATCGGGCATGGATAAAAAATGATTAAAAACATAATCCACGGTTAAACTGATGTTACTGTCGATATTTCTTCCGTTAATCCATAACTGGTCAAATGCTGAGGAGGAGGTAATGGTAAAATGATAACCTTTACCGGGATACCAGCCGGTATAAATCCGGTTTAAGGAAAAGGACAGGCAGCTTAAAACATTGGCATAGATTGTCTCCTGGGGCCAGGTAGCATATATTTGGCAGGATACTACATTCTTTATGTAATCTCTGTAAGCTATGTTGTAATCCGGCGCCATAACATCGGACGGCAATCCGTCATGTACAATAATAGTCTCAGGAATGGTGACCGGTTTTGGGTCCAGGGCTTCAACAGGGTCTTTTATCTCATCTTCATATATTTTAGGGGAATAATTTCCAAAAAGGTAATGAGGCCCTATCCTTATTACCTTGCCGGTATCGTTTCCGCCGGCCTTAAAGGGCAATCTTACAGGCTGAATTGTCTTTACATAAGGTAAAAGCTGGACACCGTCAATTTGTACGGCGGAAAGCCCCAAAGCAGTAATTACCAGACTGTATTCCGAATAAGGCTGATAATCGCTTGGTTCCATGCTATATTCAATTGGAGGTGCCGGCAATTCAATTTCTATGGTCTTACCCGAGATATCCGTACTTAAAATTGCTAACACCGTACCAGGCTCATCCTTATGACACACTTGCACTTTGGCATCCTCAACCGGTCTGGATCCTAAATCACATACAACTTGTACTTGTAATATACCAAAACATATATCACCTGCCTGTGCAGGATAAATTTCATAATCCTTCATACACATATTTTGCTCCTATCTTCGGCGTCGCATAGAATCAGAGTCGGATATTCTCCCCATAATATCGGCTTTATTACTATTTATTTAATTCTATATATGCGTATAATTATAAAATGATAACAGCGGAATCAGGGATTTGTAAATTAATGCACAATTTATTCAGGCAATTGGCCAAAATAAACGGAAACAGGCCAATTATAAATTATTTCCAAAGAAGTTATGATATATATTAAAAGTAAATAAACATTTATCAGAAAGCATTGACAAGAACCGGTTATGGCTGTATGGTGGATTGTAGGAAATAAGTTTAATATAATGGGAGGCATGTTTCATTATGCAGGATAAAATCAGAAGATTTATGATGGGCAGATATGGGGTGGATCAGTTAGGCAAGTTTATGTTATGGGCCGCTGTTATCATTATGTTTATATCATTGTTTTTCCGGAATGGAATAATAGAAGTATTATCTTTTGCTATACTGGTTGTATGTTATTTTAGAATACTCTCAAAAAATATGAATCAAAGATATAATGAAAACCAAAAATTCTTACAGCTGAAGAACCGCATACTCGGTTATTTTGAGAAAGCCAAAACACGCCGTATGCAGAATAAAAATTACCATATTTATGTGTGCCCCACTTGTAAGCAGAAAATCCGTATTCCAAGAGGAAAAGGGAAAATATGTATTACCTGCCCGAAATGCCATGCGGAATTTATCCGAAAAAGCTAAGGTGTAATAAAGACACCTGGAAAAATCGGGGAGTTACTACCCTAATGCTATGAGCTGAAGGGGATATGGGAGACTTATATCTCGTGAAATGCCAAAACAGGTTCCCGGCCGCGGTTGTCCAATCTTAAGGTCAAACTCAGGAAAACAGAGGATTTACACATAATTACAGATGTGTTAATATATGGATATTGTATGGAAATATAAATTAAAATATATTGGCAATTGATAAGTGTTGTTACTAAACACTTAGGAAAGGATAATCATGGCAGAATTTTTATTCCAGGGACATGGCAGTTTTCGTCTGACAACGGATAAAGGTACCGTAATATATGTGGACCCCTATGCCGGCGGAGGTTATGATATACCGGCCGATATCATACTGGTAACCCACGAACACGGTGACCATAATCAGATTGGACTTGTTACAAAGAAGGCAGACTGTATCATCATAACGGATCGGGAAGCTTTGGAAGGCGGAGTTTATCACAATTTCTCGGTAAAGGATGTTGAAATTGAATCGGTTCCCGCATATAACCGCAACCACAGCAGGTCGGAATGCGTGGGATATGTATTAAGGTTTGATTCCATCTCCTTTTATGCTTCCGGCGATACTTCCCTTACTGATTTTATGGCCGATAAAATGCCCTCATACCATTTGGATTATGCCGCACTTCCCATTGACGGAATCTATAATATGAATCCGGAGGAAGCAACGGCATGTGCGGAACTTATCGGTGCAAAGCATACGATACCCATTCATATGAAACCGGGGCAGTTATTTGACCGGCGTATTGCGGAACAGTTTACGCCCGGCAACCGCCTGATTGTGGAAGACGGGACAAGTATTCTATTATAATAAAACATCATGAGGAATCGGAACCATATGATTTTCAGAGTATAAGGCAGCTGATTGTTAAAAATAAACAGTTTGACAATTATTTCACTTAACATATATAATGATAAGAGAAGTATTATACCATATTTGGTATATAGTTGGCATTTAACCATAGCATGAACAGGAATGGCCTAAGAGAGTTGGTGGAATATATGGCGCAGAATAAGAACGGAGAAATCCGGGAATGTAAAAGATGTGGGAAGATGTTCTTTTATACGGGGGTTGGTAAATGCATTTGCGCGGAATGCAAGGCGGAGGATGAAGCTGAGTTTGAAATGGTGAAGGATTATATCTATGATAATCATTCCGCTACAATTATGCAGGTTTCCAAGGAGACAGGAGTCAAAATCTGCAGAATAAAAAGTTATTTAAGGGACGGAAGGCTTATCATTCCTGACGGTTCCCCGATTTTTTTAAATTGTGAGGTCTGCGGAACCAATATAAAATTCGGCAGATTATGCCGTGAATGTGCAGATACTATGAGCAGTGAATTAAAACGTGAAATGCATGTCGATGAATTTCAAATCGGAGATAAACCCAAAAGCACTTACGACGCAAGGATGAGGTTTTTAGACCGGGACCATACATAAATATGATATGAAAACGGAAGCATTGGAACAGTAAATTAATAGTGTAAATCAGAACTACCTTCGAATAATTAAGCAGGTAGTTTTTTTATAACAACGATACTGGTAAAAACAGCTTTTTTATTATGGCAGTTCTTTTTATTTTATATAAATAAATATACTAAATTTTTTGTAATACTTTAAAATATAGTTCTAAGCTTTAATAGTATAAATGAATTGCGGTTAAGTATTATTTTATATAGGTATTATTTTATAAAGGAACAATTCTGTTTGCAAATACATGTTTTTTTAAGAAAGTCATAGATTAGATTGCTAATTGGAAGGAAATGTTTTATTATTTATTACAGACGGTTTTATCTTTACACTGACAGTTCCGGAATATTATTTGTTCCCATATTGCCGATTTGAATAATATTCCCGATATTTTGAGCCGGCTGAAAGAAAAAGGAATGGAAATCAAGGTGATTTTATGAAAAGTAATTATAATGATATCATGAGAGAAAATCCGGAAATTGAAACCAACCGTTTATTACTCCGAAAATTCGATATAAAGGATAAAGAGGCAGTTTTAGCATATGGAAGTGATGAGCAGACATTAAAATATCTGATCTGGACCGGAATAAACAAACTGGCTGAGGCGGAAAATGTCATAACGGTATACTATTCCAGACCGGGAATATATGCCCTGGAATTAAAAGAGATTCATCAGTGCATCGGATGTATTGATATCCGCATTGAACCCCAGCATGAAAAAGCAAGCTTTGGTTATATTCTTAACCGGGATTTCTGGAATCATGGTTATATGACGGAGGCATTAAAGGCGATATTAGAGTTATGCTTTACAAAGCTTGAACTAAACCGGGTTGAGGCAAGCCATTATGTCGGAAATGAGGGTTCCGGCAGGGTTATGCAAAATAGCGGCATGAGATTTGAGGGCGTATCCGTTCAGCAGGTGAAAATTAAAGGGATATTCCAGGATGTGGTTCACTATGGAATTACGAAGTCCCAATGGAATGAGATGCCGAAATTTCAGATAAATCAGACCGGGATAAACGGATGGAGGGAAGGTTAAATGAAATTAGTAACGTTTAATATCCGCTGCGATTACGGGCAGGATGGTCCCAACAGCTTTTGTTTCAGAAAGCCGTTGATTTTAGAAAAAATAAAAGCTGAAAATCCGGATATCATCTGCTTTCAGGAAGTACTTCCCCATGTAGCCGTATGGCTTAAAGACAATTTAAGCGATTACTGCGTGATCGGATGCGGAAGAGATGAAAAATTAGGAAATGAGCAAACCAGTATAGTATATAAGAAATCCATTTACAATTTATTGGAAATGGAAGTATTTTGGCTGTCGGAAACTCCTAAGGTACCGGGCTCCCGTTATAAAAATCAAAGTGATTGCCCCAGGATTTGTACCATGGCATTATTCCAGAATGTTAAAACCAATGAAGTATTCCGGATATATAATACCCATCTGGATCATATCGGAAGCGAGGCCAGAAGATTAGGTCTTAGCCAGATTCTTAACAGGATGGAAAGGGAGGAGACTTTTATCCCGGCACCGGCCATATTAACCGGGGATTTTAACGCACTGCCGGATTCTGCTGAGATGGAACTGTTAAAAGACTATCCCCGGCTTTTTGACCTGACGGCCGGTATCCAAGGAACCTTTCACGATTTCGGAAGGCGGAAAGAACCGGAGAAAATCGATTATATTATTGCCCAGGAGCAAATTACATGCCTGAATACAGAAGTCTGGAATGACTTCAAAGACGGGGTATATCTATCGGACCATTATCCGGTCAGTGCAAAAATACGGATAAAATAAATTAAACCGGAGAAAAAAATGAATTAAAGGTTAAGGATAAGCTGGAGAGGTACTGCTGCCGGCTTATTTTTTTGCATTTTTTCAGAGAAAACCGCAGTAAATAAATAAAACAATGTCATAACTTTAAATATTTTGAAATGTAAGAATTTAAGTGATAAATTTATTAAATGTCTTTAAAAATAATAAAAAGATATAATTAGTATAAAAATATAAAATAATGTCGAACTATTTATGTAGAAATATTTGTAAAAAAGTAGTAAAATAATAACAATTAAGTTAAACTGAAACAGTATCTGTATATTGCTGAAAATTTGATGTGTTGTACATTTATTAAATTATTTTATCGAAAGGAAATTAAATTAATGGAGAAGCGTATTATTTATGAATCAAAATTACATATGGAACAATTTATAGATGATGTTGCACACGACCGGGAACATATTTATAGAGTATTGAATACGGCATTAGATATCGCGAAAACTGAGGAGGGGGTCAATGTATCAATATTAATTGTAGCGTGTTTGCTGCATGATATTGGAAGGGGAAAACAATTTGAAAATCCTAAACTGTGCCATGCCAGGGAAGGAGCAAAAATGGCTTACATATTCTTAACTGAAAGAGGAGTTAACCATGAAGAAGCAAGCAGTGTTAAAGCGTGTATAGAAACTCACAGATTCAGGAGTGATGATTCTCCTAAAAGTATAGAAGCAAAAATATTATTTGATGCGGATACTTTAGATGTTACAGGGGCACTTGGAATAGCGAGAAGTTTACATTATGAGGGGAAGACAGGAATACCGCTGTATCATGTGGATAGTAAGGGCAAAATCATAGAGGGTAAAAACGATCCGGAGGAATCTTTTTTTAAAGAGTATAACTATAAATTAATAAATGTATATAACCGGTTATATACAAAAAGGGGAAAAGAATTAGCAGAACAAAGAAAAAAAATGACCCATGCCTTTTATGAAGAGCTCTATAAAGAAATTACTGCAAACAGAAAGAATATAGAGGAAATTTGGGGTATGGAGGAATTATAGATGTTAATTTGCAAAGATATTGATACTTATAGTTTTGGGATAGGGTATGTTGATGTATTATCCAACAGCTTGGAAGATTTTCATTATTATTACAAAGAAGAGTTTGTTGAATTAATAATGGCAGATGGAAATACTGAAAAGCTGCTTTACATTATATTTGACTTGGATAATCATATACTAAGCATGGAGCTGGGAGAACAGGGAAGAAAAAACAGGGTTAAGATTTTTTTGAGAAATTTTAACGGCGATATGTACGTATTTAACAAGAATATTGAAAATTTAAAGTTTGAATATTTAGATTACTATTTGGATTATTATAATGAACATGTTGTAATAAATGAGAAAATTTCGGAACTCTTAATTGAAGGGTTGGTAAAAATACTAAAATATTTATTTAATAATAATGAGGATTGCTTGAAAAAAATAAAAAAAATCGATTCCGAAATAATTTTGGAGAGCGCCGATGATGTGAAAGAGTTTGACAAATTCTGGAAAGAAATAATAAAAAAATGTATCGACAAAAATGAATGGAGTAAATTAAAAAACAAAGAGGGCATTGTATCTATATATCCCAGTGAAATTTCTGTTTTACCTCCGGATATCCGTCCTGATATAAATAATAATTATATGGTCCTGCAATTGGAGGTTGGATGCAGGATAATGGAAAAAAGGGGTAAAGCTTGCGGCTTTTGTACATCTTTTTCTGATAAAAAATGCTATAGCTGTGACTTGGAAAGTATTGAAAGTCAAATTGAAAAGCTAAAGAGGGAATACCCTAAGAAGATGGGGAAAGTTAAGAAAATATTTCTGTCGGACGGGGATGCGCTGTGGAGAGAGGACATAAGTGAGTGCATGAAATTTATCAGGGAAAGATTAGGAGAAGAAATTACATTTGATTCTTTCATTAGTACTCATACAATCCTAAATACACACGAAGATAAATGGGCCGGCATGGGGGAAAATGGATTGGATACCGTGTACTGGGGAGTTGAGAGTGCTTCTGATAAAGTTCTGGGATTAATTGATAAGCCTCAAAGTGAAAAAGCGCTGCAACAAGCTAAAAAGATTCTGGAGAATAATAAAATAAAATACTGTATTATTATCATTGCAGGAGTAGGGGGAATAAGAAACGTAATTAATGAAGAGGGGAGAGAGTTGGAGAATGGACACGTTAAAAAAACAAGCGCCTTTATAAATAACAGTAAATGTGCCGGGGTTTATATTTCGAAATTGCAGGTGGCAAGAGGTTCTTATCTGGAAAAAAATCAAAGAGAGGGGAAAATGCAGTTGATGTCGGATGAGGATATAAATAAGGAATACAGGGAATTAATAAAGTTAATATCGAAAAATGTCAAAGGGGCTTATGGAAACCAATTCGTTGTGAATGAGGAGGGGTAAACCATGTATGAGAAATATTTTGCCGGTATTTCCAATAATACATTTGAAGAATTCAGGTTAACGTCAAGAGAAGTACTGATAGACTTAGCAAATAATAAACAGTTAATGTGCGAAATGCTACGCAATATTCAAAACAGTGAGGAATTAATTAAGAAGTCGGAAAGCTATGACTTTTTAGATAAGTTCACAATTTATTCAAATAATGAGCAGCAGATTTATGCCAGAATAAGTGTTTTTAATAATAAATATGGAAACAGGATTCATTATCATAGGTGGGACTACAGCAGTTACATATTAAAGGGAGGCTATACACAGTATATATACGGCCATTTACAAAAAGGAAAGGAATTAATCCGTGAGGCTTGCAGCTTGAATCCTATATTGGTTGAAGAACTTCAGGAGGGAAATCTATACTCTCTGGATAATTCGGTAATACATTCTGTAAAAGCAATCCCCGGCAGCGTGTCAATTTGTATCAGGGGTAAATCCCAAAGAGACAGATTTCAGGTTATTGACACAAGAACCGATACGGAATGGTGGCAATACGGACAGAAATTAGAAGCGTTCGAGGAACATCAGGTAAAACAAATAAGCTTTGAGGATTTAAAAGTAAAAGTAAACAGAACATGTGAATTTTTAGGAGGGGAGAAAAATGTTTAAACTGGATGAGCAAATAAGAGAAGATTTATTAGATGCAGGAAAACAAAAAGGATTTGAAAATTTGTATATTTACCTGTCTAATAATTGTGATTTCCATTGCAAGCATTGCTATTTGGGGGACAGGTTAATAAAAAAGGAAAGCATGGAACTCGTTGAGGTAAAAGAACACTTGGAAACATGGAGAGAATTGGGAAGTAAAAAAGTCTGTTTTATTGGAGGGGAACCAACTTTATATCCGCATTTGAAAGAATGTGTAGATTACGCTGATACTTTAAAGTATGAAAAAATAATTGTTGGCAGCAACGGTTCTGAGTATGCCGGAAATATATTGCTTGAGTTGGGAAATAGCAAAGTATCCTATGTACAGATTAGTTTAGATGGTGCGACAGAGAAAATAAATGATTCCATACGAAGAAAAGGGGCTTATCATGAGACTGTAAATACGATTAAAAAGCTGGTTGAAGCCGGATTTGATACTAGAATTATTATGACAGTAAATACATACAACGCATTTGAAGTGCTTGACATGATTGACCTTGCAAAAGAATTAGGCGTAACATTGGTAAAATTTCATATCATGTCCGAGATTGGAAATGTAAACGCAGACACAAATGTATCTGGCTTAAAAGCGATAGAACCTTTGAAATGGATAGAGATCTGTGAAAGCATTAAAGAATATGCCAAAGGTTATGCCGACAGAGATATGAAAATATCGTTTCAGCCGGCCTATGCAAAAAAAGGATATGAGGATTTCCATCTGGAACCATATAAAGGGTGTGTCGGCAAATATTTAGAAAGAATGTCGGTTTTTCCGGACGGAAGATGTTATGTCTGTTCATTTTTGTTTGATTATGGGCTGTTCTACGCTAATTTTAGAGAGGGATTTATTGAAAAATGTGAACATTCAGAATTCGAATTTTTCAATAAACCTACATGTGGAGGATGTTTACAAGAGTGCAAATATGACGGCTGTGCGGCAGAAGATATAATAACAGGAGAACGGGTCTGTTCAAGTAGTGATGCGATTTTTCCGGTATGCAGATTATGGAAAATAGAGCTGTAATGAGGAGTAATATGATTTACCATATATTATTGAAACCAGATTCCTTTTGGAAAAATTGTTATGAAAAAATAATAGTAGATTTAGTGTCCATTTATCAGATAAAATTAATTGACTGGAATCTTATTATTCCTTCAGAAGAATTATTGGATCAGATGTATTTTTATAATTTTAAATGGGAATTTGATTATTATAATCTAAACAGAAAATTGTATTCGTTGGGCCCCTGCTTATCATTGGTGGCAGAGATTAAAGACTCGTTGGATATAAGAAAGATAAAAGGGGCGGCTTTACCTAAGGAGTATCAGCATAATTCGATTAGAAGCAGCTACCATGTTAAAGATAGAAATATTAATTTAATACATATAGCAGATGATATCAAGGAATCAATAAAAGAACTTTCTATTATTTTCCAATGCGAATTTAAAAATGACGTAACTAAGGATTATAAAGAACAAAGTGAGATGATTCATGAAATTAAAAAATGCGCCGGATTTGGAAATGAAATATCAGCTCGTAGTGTTTTAAACCTTCTTCTGGTGAGAATACACCAGAAAATATTTTCTACATTAAATGTGATATGGGGTATAACAGATAGAGATAGAAACCTGAATTTTATGCTGGTTCCGGAAAATGAAAGGAAAAAAATTATATATCCGGTTATAGCTTTATATGAATTATATCATAGTATAAAGGCAGATGAAAAAAGTATACGTAATATTAAATTTCTGGAATACTTTTTATATGTATGTAAAAAGAATTTAATTTATATTTCGCAAATAGAAGAATATGTTTTACTCAGTGATGCGGCTTATCAAAATGTTAATTTATGGTGATTTTTTGGAGTGGATTTATTTTATTAGCCAGTGCATTCGTTCTAAAGATAAAGTGCCTACGAATTTTTGTGAGGAGTGTGTATTATGGAAAATAATCTTATCCTTGTTACACAGGAATTAGTTGATAAAGGATTAAAACATGGATTTTCATTAATTTTAGCTGAAACGGAATTACGTAGTTTCTTTCAGCTTGCTCAAACACATAAGCTTACCAATATAGTATTAGAATCATTAATCAGACAGTACCCTGCTAATCCCGCACTAAATGAGGCAAAATCCGAAATTTTATGCAATAGGCAAATATATTTAACCGAATTAAAAAAAATTGACGAGAAGTTAAAAACCGGTAAGATAAATTATATGTTAATTAAAGGGATGCCATTATCCGATTTTATTTTTGGCGATCCACATGCCAGAGTTTCATTGGATATTGATTTAGTATTAAATGACCAAGACATACCTTTGGCATATTCAGCATTAAGAGAGTTAGGCTATAAACAAGCCAATAATGATTCGGATAGTTTTGTTTACAGTTTTATAGAGGCATATCATGAAATACTCATGGTGAAATCTTACGATGAAAAGTGCTGTTTTGTTGAAATAAAGAGAGGCAGTTCAGCCACAGGTATTAATAATCGTATATGGTTTTCAGATATGGCCACATATACTATAGAAGCATTAAATTTACAAACTCAAAGCCAAATCTGGACAATACTTCATCTGTTCGCCAATACTTTTCATGATAATGAAGATACTATGATTTTTCACGGAAGCAGATTGCGCAACTATTTTGATATAGCCTATTTATTGAACCACAAAAATATTGATTGGAATAAGGTATTGATAAAAGCACAGGAAGTGGAATGCATTCATAAGTTACACGAAGTATTAAAAAGTGTTACTGAAATATACAAAATTAACAATTTCGACGTTGAGCAGCTGATAAAACGGACAGAACGTAAATATTGTACTTATGAATTAACGGCACCATTAATGGATGATACCCCCGATATTAGTCATAATTCCGGAACCATGGCGTATAAAATAAAAGCAAATGCAAAGTATACTATTTTTGATAAGGATTTTAAGTATTATGAGTTTGTAAGAAATTATAAAGCTTTTGTTTTTAGCAAGAAAAATCCCAATTATCTGTTAAGGATACAACTGACGGATGACGGGATGTCCAGCCCACGCAAATATAAATATTCAGAAAAAGAAATATTTTATTATTTTGTAAATGGGGTTACATTTGATGTTTATTGTAAAATAAGGTCTGAGGATATAGAATATTTTGATAATAACGATTTCATTAAAATTGAATGGGTTGACGGTAATTATTTCTCGCCCATATATTATCAATTTTGTGAATATCCGGTTTATGATGAGTTTGAAGTAAGAAAAGAAGCACAGTTAAAAGATGCATACTATTCTGAATCTTTTTTACAAAAAAACATTCAATTTCTTGTCAGGCCTGAGATTATTATGAAAAGATATAGTGATGATAAATATTTTTACTATGTATTTTCTTTCCCGAAGGATATAGTATTTGAGCTGAATGGATATATTATGATAGAGATAAAATTGTGTAAAAAAATAAATGAGAATTTATCCTGTAATAAATCCTACGTACAAGACATCGTTGAATTAATGCAATGATAGGATGGGGGCATAATGAAAAAAATCATAAGGTATTTACATAAGCAAGAGATAACAAGGAAAAATTTAATATTTTTAATGATTTTTTACTTTTTTATCGCTTTGTTGTCATTAGCTCAGCCGGAAGTATTGAAAAGAGCTACAACAGCCATCGTTAATGAAAATGTACAAGCATTAATAAATACTATGGCAATGGCAGTAGCAGCAGCTGTTTTATATATGTGTGTTACATATGGGAAAGACATCTATACCATAATTACGAAAAATAAATATGAGAAAATGTTAAGTTCCCTGCTTTTGGATAAATTAATAGAGACTAAAATGAGTAAATTACAGCAAAAACAATTTGGAGATGTCAGCACTATATTAATCAGAAATATTGAAAATTATGTTGCGTCAACAGTTTCGGCAGTTTCAGAATTCAGTGTCGGTATCATGTCGTTGGCATTAACAATGTTTTATATGTTAATTATAGAGTGGAGATTAGCATTGTGTGTGTTAGCTTATAATTTTGTGATTCGATTTTTTGCAGTTTTTGCGGAAAGGAAAATAAAACAGAAAAGTATAAATGCTACAAAAGCCATGAGATTGAGCGGAAATTATCTGGTTTCTCTTTTGTCCAATATGCTTACCGTGCATATTTATTCTAACCGTGATTTTTTAAACAACCTTTTCAATAAAAAAGAACAAAAGGTGAGGAAGGCTAACTGGATAAGCTTTGTTTGGATTAATGGTTTTCAGGACTCTATTTGGGCATTTTCCAAATTGGCTGAATTTATTATTATTTATGGAGCAGGGGCCTGGCTTATTTTAGGGAATTTAACAAATATAAGCATTCTATTAACTTTTGTTTTTGCAAATGACCTTTTTACTATTGGGATAAATAATATATCTAATTATTTAACCTTACGGGCTGAGTCAGAGGCTTATCAGGAATCCTTAGATGAAATTTTAATGGAGACGGAATTGGAAAAAGGTTCTTATAAAACTGCTTTTGAGAATACTTTTCCAATCCGTTTTGAAAGTGTATCATTTTCTTATGGTGATAAAAAATTATTGGATAATGTCAGCTTTACAATTAAATATGGTGAAAAAATTCTTCTTCAAGGAGAAAACGGTACCGGCAAGTCTACCATTTTGAAATTAATGGCTGGTTTATACCGGCCTGACTCAGGTTCCATTTTTTATGGTAACAAGAATATTAAAGATATGCATATTAGTTGTTTGGCTGACACTTATGGTTATATATCACAACACAGCAATATATTGGAAGGAGATGTATTCACCAATATAGCATTAAATGAAAATGGAGAAATAAATAAGGCGAAGGAAATTCTCCGGTATTTAAAGCTATTACATGTTCAAGATAATAACCCCAAAAGCTTATCTCAAGGAGAACAGCAGCGTCTTAACATTGGAAGGGTTTTTTACCGCAACAAACCGGTATTTATAATGGGAGACGAGATTTTTTCAAATATTGATGAAAAGAATCGTAAGAATATAATTGAAATTTTTGAGAGAAGTTTTAAAGAGGTGACAATTATTTTGATAACACATGAGCAGACAGGTTTCAAATTCGACCGCATATTAACCGTATGTGAAGGAAAAGTGAACGAGGAGGTACAATATGAAACAATATAGCCGCTTTTTCCTGTTTGCTAAAAATAATGCTTTTCTCATATTTCTGTGCGTTTTATTGAATATATTATCAGGTGCCGGCAAAAGTATCGGAGCTATCTACCTTGAACGAATAACAGATGCATTAGAAAGTAATTATTTAGATAAGTTACTTTCGTACATATTAATCGGTGGTGCTCTGACCTTCGGTTCCTATGTGATTAGATGGTTGGGTGCTATTGTACCGCGGTATTTAATGGAAAAGTTCTCATATGAGATGCGTACCGCACTTTTAAGGCACTTAACAAAGATTTCATTTCTGACCTATGAAAAATTCTCCACAGGAGAGTTACAGTCATTGATTCAGAACGATACCATTAAAGCAGGGCAAATCTTTTATACCGTATTATCCAGACTGCTAAATAATATTTTTCTATTTATATTTTCTGTTTGGGTAATGCTGCTTACAGATGTTAAAGCGACTATTATAGCTGTAATAATTGTTTTAAGTGCTACCGTAACGAATCAATGGATACTAAAAAAGATGAAGAAATATGAAAAAACGGCACAGCAATCTTTAGGAGAAATGACACAATCCTTAGAGAGTATTTTTAACGGAATGGAGACGGTTAAAACATTTTGGGCAAAAGATTTTGTAAAGTCTGATTATTTAGATAAACAGCAAAAATACTGTATGAATAAATTTAAATCGGCCCGCATAAATGCTATCCGCACATTATGGTACACATTCACAGAAAATCTTTGTTTGTACGGCAGTGTCGCTTATCTTGGCTATATGGGCATTAAGGGAGCTATGTCCATTGGCGAAGTTTTGATGTTTATTTATCTTATCAAGCAAATTATTATGCCGATTGAAGTTGCATTCCGCTGGATGTCTACGCTGCCTATGTCATCCGCAAGCTGGGAACGAATCCTGCAGAAGTTCAATATTAATGCTGAAAAGACAAAGCCGGAAAATGCTAATACTTTAGCACAAATAAATGATGTTAAAATTGAAAATTTATCATTTTCATATGATAAATCCATTCAAATTTTTAATAATCTAAACTTATCTTTAGAAAAAGGGAAGATAACAGGATTATTTGGCTCCAGCGGAACAGGAAAAACAACATTATTAAAAATCCTTTCCGGTTTATATTTTAGTCCGGAAACAACCTATAAAGCTAATGGTGAAAAAATAGATTCATTAAAACCGTACGTAACGTATGCATCATTGGAACGAAGTATATTTCCAATGACTATTTATGAAAATATCTCATTAGGAGATGGAAATATTCTTCCGGAAGAGGTTAAAGAGCTATTAACAGAATTAGGTTTTGAAAGTTGGTTAACTACGTTACCTGATGGAATAGATACTGCTGTAACCAATGAAGATATGTCAGGGGGACAAAAGCAGGCTCTATCAACTGCAAGAGCTTTACTAAGCCATAGGCCAATTATGATTTTGGATGAACCTTTTTCTGCATTGGATTCTAAAAAAGCAGAACTTCTGTCAGACATACTCAAAAAAGAAAAAGGAAACCGGATTATTTTAATTACTTCACATAGAAGCGATAAGTCAAACTTATTTGATTTAGAGATCATTCTGTAAAATGGTTTCGGCAGACGGCTCTGAGACTGCGTCTATTAATCCCATAAAGGCTTTCATGGCTTCGGATATAAATTTATTTTTATGGTATATTATTTTAATGCTTCGTTCGATTTCGAAATTCTCCACATGAAGCTCTGTCAGATAGTGGCCGGCAAGTTCCGGTTCCACCAGTTTTTCCGGCAGGATTGCAATGCCGATGCTTTTTCTGGCAGCCTGGATGAGTGCCTGCACCGATGTACTCTCCCAGGAAGGTGTAATTTTAAAGCCGTGCAGTGATATGGCATTCTCGAATAATTCATGTATACCGCTGTTCTTTTCCCTTAACAGGAAACGTTCCGATGCAAAATCGGCAAGGCTGATATGAGGTTGTCTGGCAAGGGGATATGCCGGAGAGCATACCGCTATCAGCTTATCTTTTTGTATTTCTTTGGAAGAAATATAATCCGAATGTACAACTCCTTCAATAACCGCCAGATCAAGTTCGTTGGACAGAATCTTTTTCTCAATTATATCGGAGGAATCGATCTGTACACGAGCGTGTATATAGGGATAAATTTCACCGAAACGATTTACCAGGTCCGCCATGTTGCGTATACCGAAAGTAACGCTGGACCCAATCCTTAAATCACCTAAGGAATCCGGATTGCCAAAGGTTTTTTCCATATCGTCAAATAAGTTAATAATATGGGTAGCGTAGCTTAAAAACTTTTTACCCTCGTGGGTAATTCTTAATCTTTGGTTCATTCTTTCAAACAGGAGTATTCCATAATGCTCTTCTATCTCTTTGATGGCAATACTGATGGTGGGCTGGGTAACATACAGTTTCTCGGAGGCTTTTGTAATATTTTCTTCAGCTGCAACGGCAATAAATATCTTTAAATGTCGAATCGTCATATAAAAATCCTTTCAGAAAAATAAGATTATAGTCAAAAGGCTATGAACTTTATTTAATTATAATATTTTACATATAATATTGCAAGTCCTATACTAAAGTTAGACAATAATGAAAAGAGGTATGGGATGTTTTACTTGATTATTATTCTAGCGTGTTACCTGGCCTCGGTAATCGGTTCTATCTGCGGTATCGGCGGCGGTGTGATTATAAAACCGGTTTTGGACGCTACCGGAATCATGCCCGTTACAACGATTAGTTTTCTATCCGGCTGCACGGTTTTATCCATGTCAGGCGTATCTTTATACAGCCATTTAAAATGCAGGAATCAACGAAAATTCGATAAGCACTTTGCTACGGTAATTGCATTGGGAGGTGTCGCCGGCGGATTGGCCGGGAAAGAAATGTATCAGGCCGTTATAAGGAATTTATCTGATACCGGGCAGGTAGGAGCCATTCAGGCAATGGTGCTTTTGTTTCTTACAGGAGGTACGTTGGTTTATACTATTTTTAAGGACAGGATACCAACGAAAAAGATAACCTGTAAGGGGGTAATATTTATTGTCGGTATTCTATTAGGGATTATGTCTTCTTTCTTAGGAATCGGCGGAGGGCCGATTAATTTAATCGTATTGTTTTATTTATTTTCCATGACTACAAAACAGGCTGCCGTTTACTCCATATATGTTATTTTATTCTCTCAGACTGCAAGTATTATAAGTGTTTTTATTCAGAACAAGGTTCCTTCCTTCTCCATGACGGTATTGGTGCTAATGTGTGTATGCGGAATTTTGGGCGGTTTAACCGGGGCCCGGTTAAATAGACGCCTTACTGATAAAACTGTTGACAAATTATTTATGGGGCTGATGGCAGTTATCATTATTATATGTGTTTATAATATTTTTAAATACATTTAAAGGAATCGGTTTAACCCTTGTGTTTTTTGGAAATTTATGTTACGTTATATAAAAATTGTATTGGGGATAGAATAACATGAAAAAGCTCAAAGATATGTTACCGTTTTTAATAGTCCTTGCAGCAGATTTTTACTTGCTGCCGTTATTGATTAAAGACACCGGAACAGGCATGCAAATGCTTCTGATAGTTATCCCTCTGATTTGTTTTGTTTGTTCACTGATATATGGATTTAAAAAGCCGTTTTCTTTGTTTTATTCCGTAATTGCGGCAAGCCTGTTTATTCCGTCCATATTCATTTTCTATAATTCAAGTGCCTGGGTTTATATCATAGTATATGGAGTAATTGCCTTAATCGGCAGTGTAATTGGTAAAGGCATTTCCAAATGCGGAAAATAAGTATGTAAAAGAAAGTAAAAGCAGGCCGGGCCTGCCGCTTAACACGTGCCTTTTCCTTGTGCAGGAGGCACGTTTTTTGTGCAATAGAAATTGCGTTATATAGCACAAAAAGCAGTTTACCTGCTCCTTTTGCGGAAACTGTATCCGGTTCTTAAATATAGGAATCATTGGAATAGATAACTCATAAAATTAACAAATTGATTAATGAGAGAATAGAAATACATGACTGTATCAGATAGTTATAAAATAACAAGTAATGAATTTGCGGATTTAATTATAGACTATAACAATAATTTGGATATACTGACCAGTTATCCCAATGCATCTTATAATATCATAAATCAACGGTTTGCCGTGCTGCATATACCTGCCGGTGAAATGACCTATAATGCGGTTTATAAATTTGGTTATGCCTCCATACCGAAATGCTATGGTTTAATGTTTACTTCCGCTATGGAGCCTGAAAATAGTTATTATATGCATCATACACCGGTACATAATTATACGGGAAACGGAGTCTTAATTGGATTTGTGGATGACGGAATAGACTACCGCAACAGGGTATTTCAATATTCCGATTATACGACCAGGATTGTGTCAATATGGGACCAAACCATAGAAAGTACAGACAGGTTTCCTGCTGATTTTTATTATGGGACAGAGTTTTCAAGGGAACAAATCAATGAGGCACTTCAGTCAGAGGACCCTCTGGCTATAGTACCGAGTATAGGAGAAGCGGGGCAGGGAACAGGTATGGCAGGAATAGCTGCCGGATACAGCGATGAGTGGTTCAATTATTCAGGGGCGGCACCTAATGCCGAACTTGCGGTTGTAAAATTAAAACCTGCCAAACCTTATTTGAAAGATTATTTTGGCATATCGGAAGAGCATATATGTTATCAGGAAAATGATATTATGATGGGGATAAAATATCTGCTCCAGGTAGCTCAAACATTACGCCGTCCTATTGTAATCTGCCTGGGGCTCGGTTCGAATCAGGGCTCTCATATAGGTGAGGATTTTATAAGCAAATATCTATCTGAATCAGGAGAATTGCCGGGAGTTGCCGTAATAATCGGGGCAGGTGAGGAAGGAAACAGAAACGGACATTATTATGGAGAAATCATCTCACCTAATTTTTATAATACGGCTGAATTATACGTGGGAGAAAATAATGAAAATTTTACTATGGAATTATGGGGGTATCCGCCCAACCTTCTGGCCGTCGATATTTTAGCACCCAACGGAGATTTTATTTATCACATATCCCGTACTTTCAGAGAGTTAAATACGATATCTGTATGTTATAAAGATACTACCATATATATTGATAACCGGTTACAGGAGCCTTATGCAGGAGCTCAATTGATTTTATTCCGGTTCAGAAATGCGCAAAAAGGAGTTTGGAGCTTTAGGGTCACCGGCTCCTATGATTTAGTGAACCGGTTTCATATCTGGCTGCCCATAAATCAATTTATATCAAGCAATACCTATTTTCTCCATCCGAATACCTATACAACCATATCCATACCGGGAAATACGGTTAATTTAATTACCGTAACGGCATATGACCCGGTGGATAGGGAGCTGTATTTTTATGCCAGCAGAGGCTTTACAAAAAATAATGAACCGAAACCGGATATCACCGCTCCGGGCGTTAACATAGTGGCACCCGTGGACCAGGACCAGTTCGCCTATTATACGGGCACTAGTCTGGCAGCCGCATATACTGCGGGGGTAGCTGCGAGACTGATGGAATGGGGTGTTGTGAATGGTAATTTAGTTAATATGGATTGTACTTTTATAAGATATATTTTAACCAGCACTGCCCGGAGAGACAGCACCATAAATTATCCCAACCGGGATTGGGGGTTTGGTATTCTGGATGAGAATATATTTAATAATATAATATAGTTTTATAGATATCCTATATTAAACTGCGTTTCCCTGAAAACTGCGGGCTGTTGGCTGGCAGTTTTTTCTTTTGTGTGGTAAAATATTGCCATCAATAACCGGAAGGAGGTCTATAATGATATTTGCAGAAGCAAGTCTGCTAACAGCAGATGTACCGGTATTCGCTGAATTTAATAAAGCAAGGAATATGAGGTTTGAAGATCCGGATGGGAACCAGGTGGTTTTCAGAAAGATACCCGTACAGTACCGGTTAACGATTAAGAATAATGTACAAATTATAAAAGTAAAACAGAGGAAAAACAAATGAAAATCAGCATCGAATTAGCAGAAATAAAAGATATTGATGAATTAGAGCGGCTTTATAATGACTTAAATGATTATTTGGAAAAAAATATGAATTATCCCGGCTGGAAAAAAGGAATATATCCTGTCCGGCAAAATGCTGTTGATGGTGTTAAGAAGAATCATTTATATACAGCAAGATATGATGGGAAAATTGTTGGAACAATGATACTGAACCATAAGCCGGAACCCGCATATTACAATGTAAAATGGGCAATTGAATCCGATTATTCCGATATTTTTGTAATACATACCTTCGCCGTACATCCGGAATACTTAAAATGCGGAATAGGGAAAGAACTGATGGATTTTGTCTTCCGGCAGGGAATTAAACAACATATGAAAGCAATCCGCCTGGATGTCTATGAAAAAAATGCTCCAGCCATACATTTATATGAAAAATGCGGCTATAAATATGTTGGCACAGTAAGCCTGGGACTTCAGGTGTACGGTTTGGAATGGTTCAGGCTGTATGAAATAATATTAGATGAAAAGAAGCGTTAATTGAAATTTATTAAAAATAAATTAAATCATTAAAAAACTCTCTTTCAATTTATGGAAGGAGAGTTTTTTGCATATCAAACAAATTTTAATTGACAGCGAAATTATATTATATTAATATATTGAATATAAATTCAATGAAAGGCTATTTAACGAAATGAGTACAAGAAAAGAACAGAAAGAGGAACGTTATGAGGCAATCCTGATGGCCGGAATGGACTTATTTATAGAAAAAGGGTTTAAAGCTTCCAAAATTGCAGATTTGGCCAAAAGGGCAAAAATGAGCACCGGTCTTTTGTTTCATTACTTTGAATCGAAAGAGAAATTGTATGAGGAGCTGGTTAAAATCGGACTGGAAGGAACGAAAAATATCATGCATTATGATACTGCCAGTCCCATTGCTTTCTTTGAACAGATTGCCAAAATGATTTTGGAGTCTCTGGTTGAATCCACCTTCACTGCTAAGATGTTTGTCCTTATGGGGCAGTCATATTACGGTGATGCTCCGGAATCAATTAAGAAAATTATAAAGGAGGTAAATAATATTGAACAAAGTGTACCTATAATGGAAGCGGGGCAGAGGCTTGGTGAGATCAGGGACGGCAATCCCCTTGCCCTTTCGTTTACATTTTGGAGCAGCATCCAGGGTGTTGCGGAATCCTTAGCGGTAAGTCCCCATATCCCTTGTCCCGATTATCAATGGATTGTGGATATTATAAGAAAAAAGTAATGGGGCCAGTTAGTAAATCCTTAACGGATTTCGGCCGGCAGGAAAACGGAGATAGTTCCGTAACCTTAGATTTAAAGCCCTGATTACGGGCAGATTGGAGTTAACCATGAAAAAAATTATAATTATAGGCGGAGGAGTAGCAGGTCTGTCCGCAGGAATTCATGCCAGACAGGCAGGTTTTGATTGTACCATCCATGAAAAACATAGTATCCCGGGCGGTCATTGTACGGGCTGGACGAGAAAGGGGTACCACATTGACGGCTGTATCCATTGGCTGACCGGAACAAAAAAAGGAACCGAGCTTTACAAGGTATGGGAGAATGTTGATGCTCTGAATAATGAGACGGAAATTATTCAATTTGAGGAATTTGGCAGATACGAATTATGTGGTGAAAAAATAACACTGTGGAAAGATTTAAACCGGCTGAAATCGGATTTAATCCGGCTTTCACCGGAAGATGAAGCAGCCGTTACGGAATTTATCAATGATGTAAAAATAGCCCAGACCATGGATGTGCCGGCGAAAAAACCCGTCGATATGCTTTCTCTTAAGGAGCTGACTCAATTGGGTAAATCCATGAAATCCGCCGGAGAGCTTATGAATAAAGCCGGTAAAATTACATGTGAAGAGTATGCAAAGCGATTTAAACACCCTGCAATCCGTAAATTGTTTCGTAGCTGTATGTCCGAAGGTTACAGCATAGCTGCATTTATTTTCAGTCTGGGCATATTCTCAAGCGGCAACGGTGCCGTTCCCAGAGGCGGAAGCCTTGCAATGGCAAAACGGATGAAAGAGCGTTTTAAGGCGGTCGGAGGTAAACTCGTAACGAATAGTCCGGTGGCCGAGATTGCGGTTGAGGGTGATATCGCTGCGGGGATACGGTTAGCCGACGGCACCTTTGAGGCGGCAGATTATGTGATTGCCGCCTGTGATGCCAGGGTTACTTTCGATGAGCTCTTAAAAGGAAGGTATAAAGACAAAAAGTTTGAAATAAGATATAACAATCCGGTGGATTATGCCCTTCCCAGCAGTGTGCTGGTAGCTTTTGGCGTATCCGGGGATTTAAAGGATTACCCGAACATTTCCAGCTTTGAAACAGAACCGTATCGTGTTGGTGTAACGGACTGCACAATTGCTTCTTTTAAGAACTATGCTTATGAACCGGATTTCTCACCGGAAGGCTGTACGGTTATAATATCGAACATAGCACAGACCGACAAGGACTATTTTTACTGGGAAAAACTTTATCGGAATAGGGAGGAATACCGGAAGGAAAAGATAAGAGTGGCTACTGAACTGCAAACGCGGATTGAGGAGCATTTTCCGGAACTGAAAGGAAATCTGACGCTGCTGGATGTAGCAACACCTGTAACGTATCATCGGTACACAGGCGCATACCATGGTGCATGGATGTCTTTTATGATGACGGCAAACGCCAAAAACATGATGCATAAGGGCAAAATAAAAGGCTTAAAGAACTGTATGCTGACCGGTCAATGGTTAGAGCCGCCGGGCGGCCTTCCGGTAGCAGTTGTGACAGGCAAGTTTACTATCCAGAGAATCTGCAAAAAAGAAAAGCTGGAATATATTTTCTGAACCGGCAGACCGTCTGCCAATTACTGTTTCCGGATGGATAGACGGTAACCAAGGTTCATTGCCAGGTTATATAAAAGATGGGTTTTTGAAACTTTCATGCGTTTTAAAAACGATAGCAATGAATAAAAACCCGTACGAAATTCCATATAACCGGAATATAGCTGTTCGGGAGACATGTTACCGGGCTTAAATGCAACATGGGTTTTGCCGTTATAATAGCGCCAGTCTTCCGTAAGGAGGCGGCCCTCCTGTTTCAGTTGTTCGTAGAGAGGAGTTTTCGGCAAGGGTGTAAGAATGCTGACGGTAGCACCGTCTATGCCTAAACGTTCACATGCCCGTAAAGTATCCCGGAAAACCTCAGCCGTATCGCTGTCAAATCCAAAAACGATACCCGCCTGAATCATGATTCCGTGGGAATGGATGTTTTGTATAATTCTTTCATAGTCATTAACTTGGTTTATTCCCTTTCCTGCGTCCTTTAAGGAGGCTTTGCTAAAGGATTCCAGTCCTACAAATAAATACAGGCAGCCGGCAGATTTTGCGGTTCTTAACAGTTCCTCATCCGCACAGTCTGCCATGGTTACCTGTGCCGCCCAGCGTTTCTTTAAAGGGGCCATGTCTTTCATAATTTCCATAGCATAAAATTTATCCGCAAAAAAGTTGTCATCCCAAAATACAAAATGCTTAGACTTAAGCTGTTTAATCTCCTGAATTACCTCGTCTTTGGGCCGGGTACGGAAGCAATCATGATAAATCTGCTTCAAATTACAATACCTGCATTGATAGGGACAGCCTCTTGTGGCAAATACGGCGCCTTTCATCAGGGATGTCCTGTGCTTTAGTAAGTCCCAGCGGGGAATGGGTAGGTCTTTTAATACGGATGGAGCTTGCGACTCATATCTGGGCCGGGCTATTCCGTTATAAAAATCTTCGAGAAACCGGGGCCAGGTTTCTTCACCTTCACCGACTAAAAGATAATCGCAGTGACCGCCGGCTTCTTCGGGAAGCAGTGTCGCATGGGGGCCGCCAAAGACTACCTTTGCACCTTTGTCACGGAAATATTTACTGATTTCATAGCAATGATAAGAATTGGGCGTATTTACGGTAACTGCGACAAGGTCAAAGGCTTTATTGTAAGGTATCTTCTGGTTATATTCATCAACTAAGGTAATAACATATTGCTTCTCGTTTATAAATGCGGCCAGATATGGTATGGTAATCTGGGAGAAATTATTAAATTGCTTTCTGCGGAATTTGTTAATTTCCTTATTTTCCGGCTGTATCAGCAGAATACTTTTTTTCATAATTTCCTCCATTCCTATACACGCTTTCTGCGCATCTGAAATTTGCGCCGAATGCCTTGCTATATTAATTAAAATAAGTTTTACTTCCACCGCGGCATCCCGTTTTACTAATAAATACTGCATTTGAGTTATAGAAACTGCGTTTCATTGCAAATATTGCTTCTCAGATTACAAAATGGCATCTCGTGTTACTATTAAGTATTATAAATCGGAAATCATTATAAGTCAATCAATATTTATTGTAAAACAATAAATATTTACTTTATAACAATAACATTTCAATAAATAAAGGTAGTATAGGCAAAACCGTGCGAAACCGGAATTCAATAAGAAGCAGGATACCAATTCGTAAAAGTGTATCATGTTTGTATTCTAAACCGGAATATATAATGGGATATGTAAAGGAATATATAAACGAATTGCAGCCTTTGTAATCAGCCTGAAAGTTTTGTATGAAAAATAGCATTTTTTATTAAGATGATTGGAATTTATTCTGCTATAATAAAAACAACAATTTAAAAAATATTACACAGGAGGTGTCATTGTGAAAGATTCGGCAAAAATTATTCCGCGAACCATAGATTACATTGAAAAGCATTTGCAGGAAGGTTTAAACCTTAATGACATAGCCAAACATACCGGTTATTCCAAATATCATTTAAACAGGATATTTTCTGAAACAGTAGGCTGTACCATCCACAAGTACATCCAAAAGCGCCGGCTGACAAAAGCAGCAGAGATGCTTGCGTATACGGATATTCCCATAGCCCAGATTGCACTGGAAGCCCAATATGAATCCCAGCAGGCATTTACCCTGGCCTTCCGTCAATTATATGTAAAGACTCCTTTACTATACCGGAAGACGGGAGAATTCATACCGAAGCAGCCAAAATATGGCACCGGTTTAAAGGAACAAAGACTATTTGCAAATACCCTGTACTTTATCAGTCATGCCAGGAAGGAGATGAAGGCAGCATGAGTTTAATACCATACGTAGTTGAACAGACCGGCAGGGGGGAAAGAAGTTATGATATCTATTCCAGGCTGTTAAGTGACAGAATTATATTTCTGGGAGAGGATGTAAATGAAAGCTCGGCCAGTCTGGTGGTGGCCCAGTTATTATTTCTGGAAGCGCAGGACCCGGGCAAGGATATTTCCCTTTATATTAATAGCCCGGGAGGTTCCGTGCCCGCCGGTATGGCAATTTATGATACCATGAAATACATAAAATGTGATATTTCAACCATATGTATCGGAATGGCTGCAAGCATGGGAGCTTTCCTGTTAGCCGGCGGTACCAAAGGCAAGCGGTTTGCACTTCCCAATGCCGAAATCATGATACATCAGCCCTCAGGAGGGGCAAAGGGCACGGCCAGTGATATCCGGATAATGGCGGAATACGTACTGAATAATAAAAAGAAACTGAACCGGATAATGGCCGCCAATACCGGCAGGAGCATAGAAGAAATTGAAAGGGATACGGACAGGGACCATTTCATGAGTGCGGAAGAGGCACTGAATTACGGCCTGATTGATAAAGTGATGACAAGCCGTCCGTACCAATAATCTTTGAACCGGATAATAATATTTAACGGATAATAATATTTGAATATAACTGTATATGTTAGTAATTTCATGTTATAAAGATATCCTGAAGGTTAGAGTGTGTTTGAAAAATGCTTGTGCCGGGCTGGATGCTCCAATTTGTGGGAGACAGGAGCGATTTTGGGAGAGTAGCGGTGGCTGCTCTCCCAAAATTGCGACGAAGTATACCGCAAAGTGGGGCGTTCAGAACGGCATAATGATTTTTCAAACACTCTCTAGTGAGGAATACGTAACCTTCGGGATATTTTAATTTTCCGGCATAAATGTATCATAGGATACACTGGCAGATATCCTTGCCAATTTGTAATGAAAAAGGTGCTGTACGGATAAGCTATCCATATAAGTATCTTGATAATGTGCATAGCATGGGATAAAATAAAGGAAAGAAGTACATAGCCGGTTCATACAAAGTAAGCATATATTGCAGATTCGAAAGAACTGAACCGGGAGCGGGAGGCTTTTATGAAATAGTGTGTTATTTTAAAGGAGGAAACAGAATGAAAATCGGATTAGTAAAAGCAATAAAACTGACATCTTCCTATGGAAAAATGTCCCTTAGTGAAAGGGAAAGACTTCGGGAAAACAAGCTAAAGCAGCTTGTTACTTATGCAAAAAACAACAGTCCATATTTTAACGGGCTATATGCCGGTATCGGTGAAGATTTCAAATTAACCGATTTACCTGTTACGAACAAAGTGGAGATGTTAAAATATTTTGATACATGGGTGACAGACAGAAAAGTACACTTATCCGATATTATGGAGTTTATGAATGACTTAGATAATGTGGGCCGCGGTTTTATGGGCAGGTATCTGGTTTTCACCACATCGGGCTCCACCGGCAATCCTTCTATAATATTATGTGATAAAACAGCAAAAAATGTAATGGATGCCATAGCTATTTTGAGGGCTTATGCAAGAAAAGAAGATTTGAAGGCATTTATAAAAAAGAGGGGCAAAACGGCGGGCGTATTTGCAACAGGCGGGTTTTACCTGGGTTACGCCAGTGTCCGTAACAGACACCTGAGAATGCCCTGGAAAAAAAGACAGGCTATGATTACAAGTATATTAAATCCCATTGAGAAGATAGTAGAAGAACTTAACCGGTTTCAGCCGGCAATGTTAGGCGGTTATCCAACCGCGCTGGAACTGCTGGCCGAAGAGAAAAAAAGCGGCAGACTCCGTATCTCGCCCATATTAATTATGGCCGGAGGCGAATATTTCAGCAAGGAGCTACGTGAAATGTTATGTGAAACTTTTCAGTGTTATGTACAGACCAACTATTCCTGTACGGAAGGCGGAATGGTAGCCAGTGAATGTGAAAACCAGCATTTTCATATAAATGATGACTGGATAATCGTAGAACCGGTGGACAAGGACAATAATCCGGTGCCTGACGGAGTACAGTCGGATAAATGGCTGCTGACGAACCTTTCAAATTACACACAGCCTTTGATACGGTATGAAATAACCGACCGTATCATTTTACACCGGGAGGGCTGTGCCTGCCGGAATCCGTCACCCTGGGTTGAAATCGAAGGCAGGACGGATGACATATTGCATTTTCACAGTGATAAGGGAACTGTGCGTATAATTCCACTGGCATTATACGCCATACTGAAAGAAGTTCATGAAATAAACCGGTTTCAGCTTATACTAAAGCAGAATAATCAATTGGAATTACGCCTGGTCTGTAGAAGTAAGGCTGCAATACCGGAAGCTTTTGCCATGGCAGAAGGCAAAATACTCCAGTATTTAAAAGAAAACGGGATTACGGATGCAGCGGTGTATTTATCGGAGGAAGAACCGAAAGTACATCCGAAAAGCGGAAAATTCAAACATGTATATCAGGAAGTGAAAGAGGACGGAGAGAAAGAATTCTAAAGGATAACCGGTAGTCCGGCATGATCGCTCCTTGCCTTCCAGAAAGCGAAGCGTCCGGCCCGGCGCCGCACAAGTATTTTTCAAACACACTCCGGAGCGGACAGGAGACAGAAATGAATCAGAACAGTTGGGTAAGCGATTCCGATTTTATTGGAATTATTGACAAAAGAAATTATAACGTAATGTGGGAGAAAGTAACCAGGACGGCAATCAGGGGAATTATCGAATCAGACGGTAAAATAGCGTTAATTCACAGCAGCAAATATGGGGACTATAAATTTCCTGGCGGCGGAATGGAAGCAGGGGAAAGCATGGAAGAAACCTTAATCCGGGAAGTTTCGGAAGAAACCGGGTTAAAGGTGGTTCCCGAATCCATCCGGTATTGGGGCAAAGTCAAGGAAATTAAGAAAGATAAAGAACAAAATAGGATTTTTGAGCAGATATCCTATTACTTTCATTGTGACATTCTGCCGGAGAAAGGTAAGCGCAACCTGAATGAATATGAGGAAAAGTATGAATATGTATTAATGTGGAAAACCCTGGAGGAAGCTATTGAAAATAATACGATAGCCAACAATACGGAATATACGCCCTGGGTTTTCAGAGATACGCTGGTAATGGATAAATTAAAGGAAGAAAAGGATCTGAAAATCATCGCACCGTCCTAAACGCCTCACTTTGCGGTATACTGCGTCGCGATTTTGGGACGTAGCACCACTACGGACCCAAAAACGCTTCTGCCTCCACAAAGCGGAGCATCCAGTCCGGCACAAGTATTTTTCAAACTCACTCTGGTTTTATAAACTAATTATTCTAAAATCTTGATTTCTCATAATTGTATGGAATACTTGTACCAACAACAACATCTTCAATTTTTTCCAGGATAAGCCAGTCATCCATATTGCCCTGACGTTCAAAATCCAATGGCTCTATCTGTTTTACGCTTTCAAGTTCCACAAGGCAGAGACATTTCTTATGCCACCGTTCTTTTTGTTTAGTAGACAGATTTAATTTCTCCTGATTATCCGATAACACTTTTTCAATCTCAGCATCCGTAAGTTTTACATAATCTTGTACGCTTTTTACGGAAGCAGCAGCTGATATCCTGCCGGTACCTTTATTCATAAAATAGAGAGTCTCATCCTGAAAAACCCTGCTGTGGGGGATTTTTCTCCCTGCGGCACCGCGGATAATCATGGTTTTTGAACCGGCTAAAATCTTTTCCAGCTCGTGTTCTTTCCCATCACAATAAACCAGATGTACCATTCTCAATCCCCTTTCTTCTCAACCGGAATCCAGGCTTCGTACCTGGTATTTTGCGGGTCGGCATTCAGATATACTTCTATATCAGGTGCGTTGGCATATTCATAACCCGAAGAGGGAAGCCATTCCGTTACGATTCTTTTTTCTAATTCCTGGATGGACTGATTGGTTCCTTCACCCGGAAAAATAGCCCAGGTTGAAGCAGGAACCGTGTACTCTTCCAAGCCATTGCCAATTGGCTGGTGACTGGCAACGGCAATATAATATTTCCAATTTCCCGGTTCATTGCAGGAGCTTACCCCAAGCAAACCCAATGGCATACCGTCCATCATCCCTGCAATTCTGGGGATAGTACCATCTGCTGCGGCATTTTCCCACATTTTAGGTACTATTTCAAAATTTTTCTCAAGCTCCGGCAGCAGCGGTTTGGAAATACCGATAATCCGGAAGGCTTTCTTTTTTTCAATTCTGTAATCCAATGAAACATCTCCTTTTATTGTTATTTTGAAGCTGACAGGAGGAAATGCTTTCAAAACAGTACCATTTTTTCTTACATGGGAAGGGGCTGTTTTGTGAATACTTTTAAATGCCCTGTTAAATGCTGTCGGTGAATCGTACCCATATTTAAGCGCGATATCGATTACCTTTTTATCCCCGTTCTGCAAATCCACGGCAGCCAGCGACATTTTCCTGCGGCGTATATATTCGGATAACGGTATGTCAGCCATATAAGAGAACATCCGCTGGAAATGATAAGTCGAACAGCAGGCAATCTTTGCTGTTTCCTCTAAATCAATAACATCCGTCATATGTTCCTCCATATAATTAACGGCACTGTTCAGACGGTCTATCCAATCCATTCCTTTACCTCCTTAAGAATAAAATAAACAATTACTGCAAAAAATGCCTCTCTTTTTCTGCCCGATAAAGAGAGCATATAGAGAGCATATATTAACGTAGATATGTGCCAATACAAGGCATAGCGGCAAAATTTAGCCATATTTATTATAGCATTGAGTTTATAGGAATGTATATGATAAAATACGGATTTCATATATTAAAGAAATACCTATTTATATATTAAATTAAATTGTAAGCATGCAATATTTCTTGAGTACGGCATATATTCTACCGAGGTGAAAAATATGCAGTCATGCGAACTAGCGGCCACCATTACAGCAATTGCCTGCGCCATAGCAAATAATTGTTCCGAGGAAGAAGTCACTATAATGGCATCTGCTTTTAATCAGCTTGGAGATACGCTGGCAACGATACTTGCACAGGAAAGTTTTATTAATGCTCAGAAGGATACGGGAAAAAGTCAAAAGGAGTGTAAAAAAAATGTGGAGGGATGACTCCACATTTTTTATTCTTACCAGAGCTTGTTTGAAAACTGCTTGTGTTGGGTTTAATACAAAGTAAATTAAAAAAGATACCATGAAAGAACTGACCTCCTATAAGTTAGATTTTTAGGTCTAACTTATAGGGGTCAGTTCAAAATAATAATTTTACGGTATCTTTTTTAAATATATGTTTTGTACATAATATTACACTTTGTGTTTCGGTTCAAGAAAAGGATGAAACATACAAATAAAATTTAAATCGATAACATGTTTCAATACATAAATGTATGAAAAGCTTCAATAGAAATAAGATAACAGGAAATTATAGCATAGTCAATCTTAAAAATATAATTTTTCTAAATTTCAAATTTAATTAATTCATAACTGTATTGTCTTATAATAATTTTAAATATATAAATTTATTATATCAAATAATAAAATTTAAATAGAAAACATTGAAAAAATTTATTGCAAATATTAGAGAAATATGTTAATATTACCCATAGGAGGAAAAAATATGATAAAAAATAGCAATCAACTCAAAGGAGAATCCATTAAACGTGTTATTGGAGATGAAATTGCTTTTAAGGTTTCCGGAGATTTGAATATTAATATTAATTCCATTTACATAGAAAAATTATGTTATAAAGAATATTCGGAGCAGCCTTGTGTAATGAGTGGACATGCTCATCCCAAAAATGAGGAGATTCATAAACTTCAGAAACAAATCTGTGCGCTGCAGGAAGAAAATAAAATTCTGAAAAAAGCTGGTGCTGTATTTGTAAAGAACTTGAGTGTAAATTCCTGAGCGGATTCAAAATTTACAGGATAGTTTATGATAATATGAAACAAACGAAGGAGGTGAAAAAATGATTTATTATGAATTAGTACTTACTATATACATGAAGCAATCGGTACGGAATGATTTTATGTATGAAAAGCTAAATAAATATATTAATTCAGGTATGCTTCAAAATATAAAATTAAAAGCCTTACATAAAGAAAACCGGTTTAAATGGTATCTGTTCGGTCTTCCTTACCCTCTGGAACCGGACCGTACTTATAAAGAGAGCAGGGTTTATGTATGGAATGTAAGAAGCTGTAAGCTTGATTTTATAACGGCATTAAAGGAATGTACCAACGGGGAATGTGACAGTTTTAAAGTGTTAAGCTGTGAATTGAAAAACTGCAGTCCTAGTTTCGTCAACCGGATAGTCAGCCTGACGCCTGCGGTTATTACCCTGGAGGGGAAATATTGGACGAAAGAAGACGGCATTGAAACAGCCATACAAAAATTATGTTCCAATGCAAACCGTAAGTATGAGGCATATTACCAGGAAAAAGTGGATACAAAGCATCAATTTATTGAATCGGTGAATCAATTAAATCATATGCCGATTCCTATACCCTATAAGAAGACAAAGCTGGTAGGAAACAAATTTGAAATCCAGGTAAAATCCGATACGTTGTCACAGAGGCTGGCAGCTTTAATATTGGCGGCAGGCGTGGGAGAAAAAGGCTCAATAGGAATGGGATACAGTTTATATAAGTAGAAAGGGGGTGTTATCATGGTAAAAGAACTAATAGAATTATTTAGTTCCGCCAAAGATATGGAAAAAATAGTATTGGATAATTATATCCCTAAGAACGGCCTGTATTTTTTTGTGGACAGGCAGGGCCATATGAAACCGCCGCTGTTAATCAAGAGAAGAGAAATTACTAAAACCGAGCGTTACAATTGGTTTTGCAGGGCCGATTATTACAGCCAGTTAATTGATATGAATAAGCCGGTGGACAAGAATAAGAAAATACACAGCAATAATATCTATTCATTTTTTCTGAAAGCAAGCCTGCTTCCCGGTATGGGTGAAAAAGACAAGGAATTGACAATGGAAGAAATAAGACAGGCTGTTAACCGGTATTATGATATTTTATCGGAGGAAAACCAGGATAAAGAAGCAAAAAGAATCCTGGGAACGGTTAACTTAGAACCATTGGATCAGGAAGAGGCGAATCGAAACAGGTTATTTTTATTGGAGCATTTAAATGAAATTTTAATTAGTATTGAATCCGCAGCCAGAGAAGAGAAAGAATTCTCCAATAAAGAGTATATTAAAATCTTTTTTGAGGCCCCTTTTGAAAAATACGAACAGGAATATCTTCGCTATACACTGCCCAAGATTTTCAACAATAATGGGGCAAACGTTGAGATCAACGGTGAAATATGGGGATTAAGCAATGACAATATGGGACTGAATAGTAAGAAACCATTTCTGGAATGTAAAAGCACGAAATTCAAAGTACCGTTTCGTCTGTCCCTGAAGGAGGCGTTAATCAGCAAGCGGGTTTTTGAGTGGCTGAATTTTTACAGCGATGAGGAAGGCGGGTATAGGAAGGAACTGCCGATTCCCTTTAATTATGATTTTAAAGGTTCGGTATATGACGATAAACCATATTTGTATTTTTATAAGGAACAGGAAAACGGAAAGACCATAATTAAAGATTTTGATGTAGTTCCTCATGAAGTAAAGCTGAAAGAAAAATTCAGATATGAGAATTACCTGGAAATGAACAAGTTTGAAGAAACCGATATTACCGATATGAAGCAACTGGAAAAGAGAGTAGACGAAAGCTTTTATTTCCAGAAGCTTATTTATTCCTATTATAATGATGATATCAAACCAAAAGCCGGAGTGATTAGCGCGGATCAGATTAATATACTCTTTATGTCAAGAAAAGCAATGCAGGATTTCTTTCGAAAAGGACAGGATGAAGGAATCTGCTCTTGTATTGATAAGGTAACACTCCAGCTGGTAGCAGATAAGTTTATCGGCAAGGACAATTTTTCAATGTATGATATTGGCAAAAGCTTAAATTTAAGGTGGAATTTGCTGCGTTATTTTAAGATTGGAGGAAAGGAAACTATGGGTGACAAAGTAGGAGAATTAAGGCAGATATTAAAAGAAAAAATGGTGTCGGATATCTATGCGGGACTGGCTAATGACGAGGAATTTTATTTTGCCTGCGGGCAGTTAGGTACATATCTGGCACTGCAAAGCGAAGCAAAAAATCAGGCACATGATGTTTATGAAAGTTACTTTTATACAAATAATGGAGAACGGCTGAAAAAGATTCTTAAAGATGCGTATCTAACTTATAATCATAAGATTTTTATAAATTATAAAAGGGTGAATTCATTAATTGCCATGATAATGGGATATGATACGGAGTCTAAGGTTAATACGGATTTGCTGTTAGCGGGACTTAGTGCACCCAATATTTTGATGGAAAAAACCGAGAAGTCAGGAGGAAACGATAATGGAGATGAAAAATAGAGTATACGGAGCAGCAGGAATTAAAAGTATAATGTCTAACTGGAATGCTGATTTTACCGGCAGGCCCAAAACCATCAGCAAGGGAGAGATATTCGGAAGTGATAAGGCCTTTAAATATCCCATTAAAAGAATGTGGGAAAATAACGGAGAAAAGGTACTTTTTTTGAAATCTTACCGGATTGAAAAGGACAAGCTCCAGCCATTGCAGCTAAGTGAACGTTACCAAAAAATCTTTGAAACGGAAATTAACGATAAAACCCCTTCCGAAACCGTGTTAAAAAATCTTTTTTCAGCCATAGATGTACTGAATTTTGGTGCAACCTTTGCAGAAAAAAAGCAAAATATCAGTATTACCGGCGCCGTCCAGATAGGGCAGGGTTTTAACCAGTATAAGCATACGGATGTGGAAACACAGGACATTTTATCTCCATTCCGTAATTCCCAGAAGGACGATGCGGATGCTTCCTCCCTGGGCAAAAAAATCGTAGCGGATGAAGCGCATTATATTTATCCGTTTTCCGTAAACCCCCAAAATTATAAAGTTTATAAAGGGATTGTTCCGGATTTTGAAGGCTATACTCTGGAAGCTTACCAGAAATTCAAGCAAGGCTGTCTTGTCGCCGCAACCGGATTTAATACAAACAGCAAATCCGGCTGTGAAAACGAATTTGCAATTTTTATTGAAGTAAAAGAAAACAGCCGGTTATATCTTGCCAACCTGGATCAATATATTACTTTTCATAAATCGGAAAACGGTAAGGATATCATAGACTTAAAAAAATTAAAAGAATTACTGAATAAGGTGGAGCCCCAGATTGAGAAGACAGAGTTATACTATAATCATTTAACCCTGGAAGTTGACGGAAGCGGAATTAATTATACGGAACATGATATCTATGAGAATGTCTATTAATTACGACAGGAGAGGATACAATGAGGGAAAGTGCTTTAAAATTTCAACTTTCGGGAAAAACGGCTATGTTTAAAAAGCCGGATGTCAATTCTTATGCATATTTCACCTATAATAATATACATAAAGTTGCACTGCTGGGCCTTTTGGGCGCTGTCATCGGTTTAGGAGGATATGCGCAGCAGGGGAAACAGGAATCCTATCCGGAATTTTATGATAAATTAAAACATTTAAAAATTTCCATTATACCGGATTTGGATAAACACGGCATTTATACAAAAAAAATCCAAACCTTTAACAACAGTGTAGGCTATGCCTCATTTGAAGAAGGGGGGAATCTGGTAGTCAGGGAACAATGGCTGGAAGACCCGACCTGGACCATTTACCTTTATGATGATAAAAGCAGTGCCTTTGAAAAGATAGCGGATGCTCTTATAAATCGGAAAGCCGAATATATTCCTTATTTGGGGAAAAACGACCATCCTGCTAATATTGCAAAGGTCAAGCCGGTAGACATTGAAAAAACCAAGGAAAGAAATATACATTCCCTGGTAGTCGGCGAAGGCATTGAAACGGTTATGGAAGACCCTTTTGTTACTCCATACTATTTTAAAGAAATTGCGCCTATTGGAATGAATGAAACCTATAATTTTTACGAATTTGCACCAACCATACTTACTAATAATTCCTATATATTTAAAGAAGAAAAGCAGAATATATACCGGGATAATGACAATGTGGTTTTTTTCTATTAAGAGGATATAATGTAAACTGCAAACCACAATTTAAATAAGGTTTGCAGTTTTTCTATTTATCGGAGAGGAGAAAAATGGAACGTTATATTGATATAAAAGCCTATATAAAAAATGCAGATACGGTTTATGCCCACACCAGAGAAGGGGGCGTATCGGAAACCTTGCAGGAACATATTAATTGTACGGAAAGAAATTACGAAAGACTCGACAGTGAGAAAAATATCAGTATAAAGGTGAAGCTGCTGATTAATTCCATACAAAAAGACGGAGCTGTTTTGCTGTCGGATAAAGAGAAAGATTTAATTTTTGAAATGTTCAGGAATGCAGTTATTCTTCATGATTTAGGCAAGATTAATCCTAATTTCCAGCGGGAAAGGATGAATAATAACAGACACCGTAATGTCCGGCACAGAAGCAGCCAGCATGCGCTGATTTCTTCTCTTTTATTTATGGATTTATACCATGAAATGATATGGAAAGAAAAATTAGAAGGCCCGGTTATATTTTTAAACAGCTTTGCCTATATTATTTCAAGACATCATACCTATTTGGAGGATTTTGATTCTTCTGACTTTATAAATAAATTGGAAGAAATAAATGATATGGATTATTATATCGATTATGCAAATAAAAACAGGGTGCTTGAGTTACAGGAAAAGGCTTTTGTGACTTTAAATAATCATAGAAAATTAATGCTTAAATATAAGATTGACGAAAGAAATTATTATATTTTAAATAAGCTGTTATATACTATGATTGTATCCTGTGATTATTATGCTACCTATGAATATATGCATGGCAAGGATGTAGCTGTCAGGGGCCTTCCGGAAAGAAGCGTGCTCCGTCAAAAGTACGAAAATACGGAAACCGTTAAAAAAATACGTTCTTATCAAAAAGATAAAACGGTTATGGATATAGATGATATTAACCGCCTGCGCTCGGATATATTTTTGGAAGCGGAAAAAAGCATAAAAGAACACAAAAAAAAGATGATATATTATCTGGAAGGGCCGACAGGGAGCGGCAAAACCAATACTTCCATTAATCTGGCTTTAACACTGCTGGAAGAAAATAAGGATTTATCCGGCATCTTCTATATTTTTCCCTTTAATACACTGATTGAACAGACTGCAGACAGTTTCTCCTTTCTTAAAGAAGGGGAAGACTTCATCCGTGTGAATTCCATTACGCCCATAGTATCAAAAGAAGAGTTAAGAAATGCAAAGGAGGAGAAGATTGATTATGATAAAATCTTGTTGGATTACCAATTTATGCATTATCCCATTATACTAACATCCCATGTCAATCTGTTTTCCGCTTTATTCGGAACAGGACGGGAAGCAAATCTATGGCTGCAGCGGCTGTGTAATTCGGTTATTATATTAGATGAAATCCAGGGTTATAAAAATGAAATATGGCGTAAGATGATTGAAATGTTAAAGAGTTATACGGAATTATTCCATATTAAACTAATTATAATGTCGGCAACGCTGCCTAAACTGGATGAACTTCTCGGTTACGAAAAGGAAAAGGAAGTTTTTACCGAGTTACTGCCTGATAAGAATCAATATTTTTCTTATCCTCTTTTTAAAAACAGGGTGTCTATACATTATGAGCTTTTGGAACAGGGAAAAATAAAATTGGAAAAGCTGGTAGAATTTGTTGTCCATTTGCATAAGGATAATCCCACAAAACAAATTCTGGTTGAGTTTATAAAAAAGACTACCGCAAGAGAATTTTATAATGCGCTAAAGGAAATAAAGGAAATATATGAAAAAAATAAGAAGGAAAATGCGGAAAATGAATTTTTGGTAGAAATCAGCGGTGACGATAATAAATATTTCAGAAGGCTCGTAATTACCATGATTAAGACGGGAAGACCTATGATAATCGTGGCAACACAGGTAATTGAAGCCGGAGTGGATATTGATACCGACCTGGGACTTAAGGATATTTCGACTATAGATTCGGAAGAACAGTTTTTAGGCAGAATCAACCGGTCGTGCAGAAAAAAAGATGGAGGGAAAGTTTGGTTTTTTGACTTAGATGATGCAAAAAACATTTATAGCGGAGATATTAGAACAGAGTATAACCTGCTTCAGGAAGAAATGAAAAAGGTTTTGGAGACTAAGGATTTTAACAGTTACTATAGCAGGGTTTTAACACGGCTTAAAATAAACAGTGAAGAGTATAATGTGAAGAATATACAGAATTTCTTTGATAAATTAGGCATGCTGCAATTCAAAGAGGTTGAGAAGGAACTGCGGTTAATTGACCAGAAGAATTACCAGATATTTCTGAATTATGAAATTGAGATAGAAGGGAAGATATTAAAGGGATGTGAAGTGTGGCAGGCATATAAAAGTCTTATATCGGATAGGTCACTGGACTATGCCGTAAAGCAAATCCAGCTTTCTGCCATCCGGGATGAAATGCAGCTGTTTCTTTTTAATATAACTATTTATGGAGAAGATAAAGCTATGAAAACGGCAGAAGAATTCGGTGGTTTATATTATTATGAAAATGGCACCGAATTTATGGAGGATGGAAAATTTAACCGTAAAAAGTTCGATAAATATAATGAGGATGTGTGTTGGTAATGATAAACGGAACAATTATGAATTATTATCTGCATTGTAAACGACAGTGCTGGTTATTTTATAATAAAGTAAATTTGGAAGATAATTCTGAAGATGTACATATTGGACGTATTTTGCATGAATTAAAAAATGATGGTAAACAGTCGGAAATTGCAATTGATAATATTAAGATGGATAAGATTACAAGTGATTATGTAATAGAAATCAAAAAATCAGATGCAGATATGGCGGCAGCAATAACTCAGTTAGAATATTACCTGTATGTGTTAAAGAAAAAGGGCATTGAGCGAAAGGGTAAGCTGCAGATTATAGAAAAGAATGTAGCCGAACATAAAATCAATGTGATTGAATACAGCCTGTCAGTAGAACAGAAATTAGAAAGACTGATTCATGAGATCGAAGATTTTTTGGAAAGAGAAATGCCTCCGAAAGCCGTATTAAAGAAAAATTGTAAGCGATGTGCCTATTATGAATATTGCTTTATATAAAATTACAATTGAATAATTCTCACATAATAGTACGGAGTTTTTGCAACAAACGGAGAAACTGTTCCCAATATTCATTATCACTGAAATTCATTTGCTTTGCTTATCTAATCGGATGAAAAGAATAATCTTATTGTTTGGATTAAAAAGCGTAGAAAATGTAAAAGGTTGGTGATCATGGAATCATACACTAACAATGGTTGATTAAACAAATACAGAAGGCGAAAGATAAAGATAAACAGGAGGATATATGCGGGAAGAAACACGTTATATTTTTTCAAAAGGTGATTTATCGCAAAAGGATTTCTCAATAAAATTCCAGAATGAAAGAGGTAATAACTATATACCGATAAAGGATGTAAAAGAATTATATTGTTTTCAGGATACTACCTTTAGTACCAAATTTTTAGGAATGTTATCAAAAGCAGGGGTAATCATGCATTATTTTGACTATTACGGCCACTATATAGGGAGCTTTTACCCCAAAGAATATCTGATAAGCGGGAAACTGGTAATTAAGCAGGCTGTTAAATGGGGAAATAACCGTATTGATATTGCCCGTGCAATCGTATCAGGTATTTCTAAAAATATTGGAGCATTACTATACCATTATTACAGGCATGATAAAAAAGAGCTAAAAGAATATATTGATTGGCTTAAGAAAGATGTCCCGAAAATATTGGAAAAATCTAACAATATTAATCAAGTACTTATGGCAGAAGGGGCTATTTGGTCTAAGTTTTATGATAGTTTTAAATTCTTTTTGCCTGAAGATTTTCTGATGAACAAAAGAGTAAGAAGGCCGCCGGATAACCCTATTAATGCGCTTATATCATTTGGCAACAGCCTACTCTATACAAAAACAATTACGCAAATTTATCATACCCATCTCAATCAGGAAATTTCTTTTTTACATTCACCAAGTGAAGGAAGGTTTTCTTTATGTTTGGACTTGTGTGAGGTTTTCAAACCAATCATAGTATTTAAAACTATATTTGATTGTGTCAATAATAGAAAGCTTCAGATTGAAAAGCATTTTATTAAAGAATATAATTATTGTCTTTTAAATGATGACGGCCGTAAGATTTTTGTTAAAGAATTTGATGCAAGGATAAATCAGATTTTTGAACATCCTGGATTAAAAAGAAAAATTACATATAAACAGGCAATCCGATTAGACGGTTACAAGTTGATTAAGTTTATTATGGAAGATAAACCGTTTATACCGTTTAGTTTGGACGACAAGATTTGAATGGGTAGATTTAGTTATAAATATATGCATGGATAATACTTAGTTAAGTTAAGCCTGTAATTTATTATTAAAATAATTATTATCATAAATCAAAAATAAATTTTGAGTTATGAATATGGGGTAATGAACCGGGAAAGGGATATGTGTAGTATGAAAAAACAGATAAATTACAATTACATTTTCTTGTTTTATGATGTGGAAGAAAAAAGAGTGAACAAAGTATTTAAAATATGTAAGAAATATTTAAATCATCATCAAAATTCAGTGTTTCGAGGACATATTACACCTAGCAGGCTCATGCAATTACGAAGCGAAATAATAAAAGTTATAAATAAACAGACGGATTATGTTACGACGATAAAATTAATAAATGAAAGTTCATTTGATGAAGAAACTATAGGAACTGATCCAAAACAAAGAGGAGAAATATTTTTATAATACATATAGTCATAGGAAACATAAAAATACATTGAAACAATTGTACTTGTTGTGGCTTGAGGTTTATTGTACATAAGTGGTATAGTTAGATTAAAATGTATCTCAATAATTATTGATATTATATAAGTTTTCCAAGTACTAAAACCCAGTAAGTCCATAAAGCCTTGGTTTATAAGGGAAAAAAATGTATAATAGTCTATTTGGTAATTAATTTGTTTTACTTGGAAAAATTTTTATTCTTATTATGGAAACATCGATAAAATAAAGCTATTGACTGATTTTAAAGGATAAGATATTATTAAAAAAGGTAGTAAAGACTTCCCTTGAAGAAAAACAAGAATTGTATTTAAACGGGTATGTGTTTATCAGAAAATCCCGATATTCTATCCTTGAAGAAAAACAAGAATTGTATTTAAACTCCAGGTTTCTTGCTCTTACCCCGAATGACCTTAAACTTGAAGAAAAACAAGAATTGTATTTAAACAGTACCTACAATAGGCACATTCACCACTTCTCGTCTCTTGAAGAAAAACAAGAATTGTATTTAAACAGGATACAGCTGCTTGATGAATCAGGGGATGAAATACTTGAAGAAAAACAAGAATTGTATTTAAACCATGATAAGGCGTGGAAAGAACTTAGGGAGGAATATCTTGAAGAAAAACAAGAATTGTATTTAAACGAGACAATCATAGTAGCAATAATGGGCCTTGCCGCTTGAAGAAAAACAAGAATTGTATTTAAACTGGAAATAGGAAACCTATGATTGAGGTCAGATTACCCTTGAAGAAAAACAAGAATTGTATTTAAACCCATAACCAAAAGGAGTATTAATACTATTTTTTAACTCTTGAAGAAAAACAAGAATTGTATTTAAACGTATCACCCCTTTTTCCTGTATACCAATAACAAAACTTGAAGAAAAACAAGAATTGTATTTAAACTTAATACTTACATCTATTCTGAAATCTTCCTAAATCCTTGAAGAAAAACAAGAATTGTATTTAAACTTTTGCGTTGCCGAAGCACAACACGGACCTGCTCTGCTTGAAGAAAAACAAGAATTGTATTTAAACACTGTAAGCCATTTAAATAAGCTCTTAAGGTTGCGCTTGAAGAAAAACAAGAATTGTATTTAAACTGTATGAGCCTTTTCACAGAATTTCCCATTAACATACTTGAAGAAAAACAAGAATTGTATTTAAACTCCATCCCAAGTTATCTTTCATAAGTGCTTTATACACTTGAAGAAAAACAAGAATTGTATTTAAACTTCAAAGGTGCAGGTTACGAGGTTGTAAGAAGTTCACTTGAAGAAAAACAAGAATTGTATTAAACACCGTAATTGCTTTGTAACGGTGTATGGTTTAATACAAGTAGATAAATCTTCAGGACAGCTACAGCCATAAAATTTTTGATAAGGAACTTGATGCAAGGATGAACCAGATTATTTAGCATACTGGACTTAAAAGAAAAATAACATATAAGCGGGCAATCCAGTTAGACGGTTACAAGTAGATTAAATTTATCATGGAAGATAAACTATTTATACGGTTTCGTTTGGATGATTAAGATTTGAACAAGTTATTAGCTATTAATAAAATATTTAGTTATTATCAGAAAATACGTATACATGGATAAATAGTTAATAATACTATATGATTTTTTCCAAGTACAATAATTATAGTAAACCCACAAAGCATTGGTTTATAAGGGAAAGCCGTATATTTAATCATTTTAATAATTATTTTATTTTACTTGGAAAGATTTATACTTTTTATTTTGAAAACATTGATAAAATAAGCTATTGACTGATAATAAAAGATAAGCTATTATTATAAAAAGTCAGTGAAGACTTCCCTTGAAGAAAAACAAAAATTGTATTGAAACTATATAACTTCCACCAGGTAAAAACAATCACGGTCACTTGAAGAAAAACAAAAATTGTATTGAAACACTAGTTTACACTAGCCCCAACAATGAAACTATTCCTTGAAGAAAAACAAAAATTGTATTGAAACTTTATGGTGTTTGCATACAGGCGGCGCGCTTTTACCTTGAAGAAAAACAAAAATTGTATTGAAACATGTAAATTCTTCCTTTGAAATCATCCGGAATGTCGCTTGAAGAAAAACAAAAATTGTATTGAAACAATATAACCGTGTCATTATCGTAATAGCAGTGTATCCTTGAAGAAAAACAAAAATTGTATTGAAACTGTTTCAAAAGAAACCGGAGATATAAACGGGTGCGTCTTGAAGAAAAACAAAAATTGTATTGAAACAACGGAGAATGGGGAAGTACCTGTAAATTGTATTGCCTTGAAGAAAAACAAAAATTGTATTGAAACCCGGGACAAAGTCCGTATCCCGGCTGAAATACTCCTCTTGAAGAAAAACAAAAATTGTATTGAAACTCAGACGGGTTATTCGTTTCTGTCAAATTCGAGCAGGCTTGAAGAAAAACAAAAATTGTATTGAAACCCGGTAGACGATGAAGGAATGGACGATTACATAGTCCTTGAAGAAAAACAAAAATTGTATTGAAACGAATATTTTTCTATTTCCTGAGACTCATAAGCCCCTTGAAGAAAAACAAAAATTGTATTGAAACTGTGTATATGGCGGCTGGTCAACGTGTGTATCATACCTTGAAGAAAAACAAAAATTGTATTGAAACACATGGCACACCTTTTCAAAGGATAATACTCCCATACTTGAAGAAAAACAAAAATTGTATTGAAACCCAGAAACCATTGAGAGGGCGAAACAAGCCCGTTTTCTTGAAGAAAAACAAAAATTGTATTGAAACTATGGTATCCATCCGGTGTCATTACATGAATGGCAACTTGAAGAAAAACAAAAATTGTATTGAAACGTTCCCTGTAAAAGGACCGCATTCTTATAGACCTTACTTGAAGAAAAACAAAAATTGTATTGAAACTCAAAAATATCCTGACCGGGTAAAAAAATCAAGACGCTTGAAGAAAAACAAAAATTGCATTAAAACGTGGTTTATCCAATTCGAACAGCACGGCTCAACTTGTCTTGAAGAGAAACAAAATCGTATTGAAACTCGGAACCAATGGCGGAAAGCAGTTTTATATCCTGGCTTGAAGAAAAACAAGAATTGTTTTAAACTTGACTGATATTTATTTCTGAAATATAATAACAGCTTTAATAAAACTAAAATCTTAATTAATCGGAATAGAGACGATAAGAAAATTAATTCAGAGAGTTATGAAGGTTGCTTACATGAACAATTAAATGTCCAACAACCTGATTTATCAAAGTTTATAAGTTTTAGTAATGATATTAAAGAAGTATAAAGAAATGCAAGTGGGCTTGATACTTATGTTTACAGTTCAGTCCGCTTACCCAGAAAAACGGACTGGAAAATACTATGACAGGCAAGAATTTATGTTCCAATGATTTATCTTTTTAAAAAAGTTGTTACTCTAAATATTTAAAATAAAGTTTGAGGAACAGGAAACACCGGCTATACCTGGGCCGTTAGCAGAAAGTATGTGAAGGAAAGCAGTCCATGGCTCTTGCAAAAAATACCGGGAGCTTTTCAGGAAAAATACAGGTATTAATAACCGGAAAACCGTTAACCGATTTTATACGGCACAAAATATCGGGCTTATAAAACTCCTAAATGTTATGATGTAATCCGGAGGTGAGACCATGGATTGGATAAAACAGCTGAACAATGTGATTGATTATATCGAAGATAATCTTACGGGTGATATAAATAGTGACGAGATAGCTAAAATAGCCAGGTGCTCCATTTATAATTTCCAGAGGATGTTTTCCTATATAGCGGATAAACCCCTTTCGGAGTATATACGGACCAGGAAGCTGACTTTAGCGGCATTTGATATTATAAACAGCCGGGACAGGATTCTGGATATTGCCCTTAAGTATGGGTATGAATCCCAGGATTCTTTTACCCGTGCCTTTAAGAATTATCACGGGGTACTGCCTTCATCGGCCAGAAACCAAACAGTGCGGCTGAAATCCTGTCCTAAAATCTCCTTTCAAATTACCATAAAAGGAGCCGATAATATGAACTATCAGATTGAACAGCGGCCTGCATTTAAAATTGCAGGAATCCGGAAAAACATGGCTACGGCAGAGGCTTTTCAGATTATCCCGCAGATATGGGATACGGCCTGGGAAGACGGAACTATGAATAGGCTTATGGAATTATTACGGAAAAACGACTGCCGCCCTGCCGGATTTTTGGGTTTGGCAATCGGAGGCCAATGGGGAAATTCGGAAGACATGGATTATTGCATCGGGGTTACAAATTATGTGGATACCCTATCCTGCAATTATGTTCCCGTACCGGAAGGAATGGAAGAAATTGAAATACCATCAGTGACCTGGGCTGTTTTTAATGCTGACGGCAAGCTGCCGGATGCGGTGCAGAAAATCTATAAGCAATTTTATACGGAATGGCTGCCTAATTCCGGCTACGAATTAGAGGACTTACCGGCCATTGAAAGTTATATGCAGGATAACAGGCAGGAAGTCTGGATTGCGGTAAAACAGAAATAACGGGACTTGCTGTATTTATTCACATAGGGTTAATAATTCCCGGGCATCATAGCCGGTAATAGAACTATAAGTCCGGTACACCAAAGAAACAGGGAGGGGTTTGTCCCGGTTAAATGAAGAAATAAAATAATCTGATTGATAAATGAAAATAAATAATCCCATTGATAATTGACAGGAAATGCATTATTATATATGCAGGATTAAAATAACTTCAGAAATTAAATGATATAATGAAGCGTATAGAGGAAATTGCAACTTTGCTTGTAATTTCCGGCCGGAGCAACAAGATAATGAACATGCCTTTTGTTCATGATATAATAAGAAAAAAGAATATAGCAAAATATTAATACCCGGATTAAAAAGGTTAAAGGGAGTTCTTTTTAAGGCAGAGTATTACGGGCAGGCCGGCCTGCGGTATGCAATGGGAGCAAGTATGAATAGATGTATTTATAATCAGATAAAGCAATACCAGCCGTGGAATGAACAGGAGGAAAATGACCGGAGGGTTATACTGCAATGTATGGACCTGTTCGATAATATTTTATTAAGGGAGAATGCAGTTGCACATATGACCGCTTCCTCCTGGATTGTGAACCGGGACAGGACAAAAGTCTTGATGATATATCATAATATCTATGACAGCTGGGCCTGGACGGGGGGACACGCCGACGGGGAAGCGGACCTTTTATCGGTAGCATTGCGCGAAGCAAAAGAGGAGACGGGAATTATAAATATTAAACCGGTTACGGAAGATATTTATTCCCTGGAAATCCTCTGTGTCAACAGGCATGTTAAAAAAGGGAAGTACGTATCTTCGCACCTTCATTTGAATATTACATATCTGCTGGAAGCAGATGAAGGGGATGAAATAAGGATAAAAGCGGATGAAAACAGCGGAGTCAGATGGGCAGACAGAAAAGAAGCCGCCGGCCTATCCAGCGAAAGCTGGATGAGAGGAATATATAATAAGTTAAATGAGAAATTAGATAAATTTAAGTGATAAAGGGAATCGAAAGGATGCTTTATATGATTCAGACAGGTTTTATAGAAATCATAAAAGATCAGGCTGACCGGGCATTGTGGAGTGTCCGCAACGTTATCGAATGTATACCGGATGTAATGTGGGATAAATTATATTGCGATATGCCGTTGTGGAAACATGTCTATCATATGCTGCATTCCCTGGATGCCTGGTATATCAATCCGGGAAAATATCAGGAACCCTTTTTTCATGAGAAAGATTTGAATAACCTGGATGTACGGACAGGAAAAAGGCTGCCGCGGGAATTATTGACGAATTATTTTCATACGGTTGAAACGAAAATCAGGGAATATAATAATAACTTAACGGAGGATATCCTACTGGAAAAGCCGGAAGGCAGCGAATGGACCCGGTTTGCCCTGATTGTGGGCCAGCACAGGCATTTGCACAGCCATATGGGAATGATAATGGGATTTATTATCGCGGAAACGGGTATGTGGCCGAGGGTCATCGGTTTGGAAGGAGAGATACCAAACGGTTATTCACAGTTTTTCTAAAGCGGGTTAATGGGAAAAGGAAGGAGATGCCTACATGGCGTTACTGCTGTTAATTATTATATATATTGCGTTTATCAGCCTGGGATTACCGGATTCCTTACTGGGTTCTGCCTGGCCGGTCATGCATATGGAGTTAGGGGTACCCGTATCCTTTGCGGGAATTATAACCATGATTGTATCCGGAGGAACCATTATTTCAAGCTTAAACAGCGATAAATTAATCAGGCGGTTCGGGACCGGAAAAGTGACGGCTGTCAGCGTTTTTATGACAGCCTTTGCTCTGCTTGGCTTTTATGCCGCTCCCCATTTTATCTGGCTGTGCCTGTTTGCCGTACCCATGGGTTTGGGAGCAGGCTCCGTGGATTCTGCGCTGAATAATTTTGTTGCCTTGCATTATAAAGCCAACCACATGAACTGGCTCCATTGTTTCTGGGGAATAGGCGCGACGGCAGGCCCCCTTATAATGTCAATGTTTTTAACGGAATCGGGTGGATGGAATAAAGGATATTTAACTATCTCCATTATACAGATATGTCTTGTGATACTGCTGTTTATTACCCTTCCCATTTGGAAATTTTTTGAGAAGGGTTATGTTTCGTCCCAGGAAAAGTCCCAGAATGCGGCGATTTCCAGACTGCTTGGGATGAAGGGGGCCAAAGCCGCATTATTATCTTTTTTTTGTTATTGCGCGGTGGAAACAACCGCAGGTTTGTGGGGAGGCACGTTTTTAGTCCGGCATACCGGTTTGTCTGCCGATACGGCGGCAAAATGGATTTCCTTTTATTATTTGGGTATTACGGCAGGCAGGTTTTTATCCGGCTTTCTGGCAATGAGAACGGATAACAGGACGTTAATCCGGGCAGGGCAGATTATCTGCGGCCTGGGAGGAATTTTCCTGCTGCTTCCTTTTTCTGATTATTTCCAGCTGGCAGGCTTTATCCTGATTGGTCTGGGATGTGCGCCGATTTACCCGGGAATGCTGCACGAAACACCAAAAAGGTTCGGCAAAGAGCTGTCACAGGCCATCATGGGAATTCAGATGGCATTTGCCTATGTCGGAAGTACCTTTATACCGCCCGTATTCGGATTTATGTCTGAGTTTACGGGAATCGGAGTATTGCCGGTCTTTCTGCTGATATTAATTGTAATCATGATTGTATCTTCCGAAATCATAAATAATTCAAAGAAAATCAGGGAATACCCGGTAGACTAGCAGCTTTTTCTGAAAACGGCCTTTCCGTTGATATAGACTGTTTTTGTTATGTTCCTTCCCTTTAATATTCTTTCTGCCAGCAGGTTCAGTGCCGCATCGCACATCAGCGGAATGTCGATGTGGAACGTGGTAAGTGGCGGAGAGACATACTGGGCGATACTGATGTTGTTAATGCTGTAGAAGGCCACACGTTTTGGGATGTCCCAGCCTTTTTCATTAAAAGCCTGCAATACGCCCACCGTTAAAGTATCGCTTGCCATACAAAATGCCGTAGGCATATTTTCACCCAATTCTTTAATGGCTTTCATACCAAGGCGGTAACCCTCGTCCACGGAAAAAGTATCCGCAATAAAAATATTTTTTTCATTTAACCGGTTATAATATTTGGCGCTTTCCCGAAAGGACCATTCCCTGACGTCCATAACAGGTTTTCCGGTATTAATATCGAAATCCGTTCCGCCTATAAAGCCCAGGTTCTGATGTCCCTTTTCCACAAAATAATCTACTATCTGTGTTACGATGGAATCCAAATTAGGCCTTACGGAATCAAAACTGCTTTCGTCCGGGGAAGTGTCGATAAATATCCCGTGAGGGGTTATTTTTTTCAGGTAATTTATTTCCTCCATGTTAAACCAGCCGATTCCGATAAAAGCCCTGGAGTGTTTACCGACGGCCTTAATTCCGTCTGATTTATTATAACGGGTTAATTTTATATTACGTTCCTTGGATTGTTTTTCAAGCTCCTGTCTTATGGTCTTATAATAAATATCTTCAAATTCCTCCTGGTTCCGGGACCAGTATAATAAAGCGACATCTTCTATTTTAGGGTTGATTGTCTTTTTCTTATAATTTAATTCTTCCGCCGCCCGAAAGATTGCCTGTCTGGTTTCTTCATTTACCGAAATTCCTTCATCATAATTCAACACACGTGATACGGCAGCGCTTGAAACTCCCACCTTTAATGCAATATCCTTAATTGTTGCCATAAGTATTCCCTCATTTATTCTGAATTTTTTAATAATTTTACTAAATAATTTATTGAATGTCAAGCAAATAACTTATATCTTTTAAATATACTACAGAGATAGTCAAATTTATTAGAAAGGGTTCAAAATGTATAAAAATATAAGATATGTCTCTTGACTTTTTAGTAAAATGTAATTATACTGGAATAGTAAAATATTTATTAATTAAAAGATAAATATTTAACTGATTAAACCGAATGAATATCAGATAGTATTAATATGAAATCAAATACAATAATTTTGGTATCGATCAGCACAAAGGAGCAGGAGGAACGGCAGGGAATGAGTTTTATTAAGGGAATGGATATTTCCATGTTAAGGGAATTAGAGGAACTGGGGGCAGAATATTACGATAACGGTACCAGACAGGACATTTTTCAAATACTGAAAAATCATGATATCAATGCCGTCAGGCTGAGGCTCTGGCATAATCCTTACAATGGGAACAGAATACCTTACGGCGGAGGTACAAATGACCTGAAAACAACTGCCATGCTGGCAGACAGGGCATGCAGGAGCGGTATGTTATTTGCTCTGGATATTCATTACAGCGATTTTTGGACGGACCCCTTAAAGCAGATAAAACCAAAGGCATGGGAAAATCTGACCGGTGCAGGACTGGAAGAGGAAGTTTATAATTATACCTATAATATACTAGGCAAGCTGAAAAGCCGGGGATTAATGCCGGCCATGGTCCAGGTGGGAAATGAACTGACGAACGGTATCTTATGGCCTGACGGCAGGCTTCCGGATTATGGTGCCATGGTACGGCTCTTGAAGCAGGGGATTACGGCCGTAAAGGATATAAGTCCCGATATCAAAGTGATACTTCATCTTGATAACGGCGGAAATAATGAACTATACAGGGAATGGTTTGACAATATTGAGAAAGAATCCGTGGCGTATGATGTAATCGGCCTGTCCTATTATCCCTATTGGCATGGAACCCTGGATGAACTGGAATTTAATATGAACGATATCAGCAGACGGTACGGCAAGGATGTCATGGTTGTGGAAACCGCTTACGGCTTTACTACGGACAGCTATAATAACGAAGGGATGATTTTCTCAAAAGAGCTGGCGGATAAGGTTCCGTTTGAACCGACAGAAAAAGGCCAAAGCGATTTCATGACCGAATTATTAAACCGTATCAGGCGTGTAAAAAATCAAAGGGGTACAGGCTTCTTTTACTGGGAGCCGGCCTGGATTCCGGTCAAAGGCTCCACCTGGGCCACAGCCGAAGGCAGAAAATACATCAAAGACAGCTCGGGCGGCGGCAATACGTGGGCAAACCAGGCACTCTTTGACTTTCACGGCAATACCCTTCCGGCTCTGAAAGCAATCAGGGATTTTAAATAAGCAGCATATCAATCATATAATTTAATTTTCAGAATGGAGAATAAGGTATGAAAAAGATGAGCAACAAAATTACAAAAGGCTTATTGCCCGCCGTTTTACTTGCCTCAATGTTACTTTCCGGCTGCGGCAAAACGGAGAAACCGGCCGTGAATTCAGACAGCCCGGAATCAGGTCAGGCAAAGGCAGCTTCCGTTGTTGTCTGGACAAACCTGGAGAATGAAGCCGAAACACTGAAGAAATACGGGGAAATGTGGGCAGAGGAAACAGGTAATACCGTAAAGGTAATCCATGAAACTTCTGATTTGCAGCAATTTGCCCAGGCGG
>DBEP01000114.1:202258-202461 GCA_002294045.1 Lachnoclostridium sp. UBA903
TGGTGGAGCCGGTGCCGGAAGAGATTTACAGCAATGGGGATTATGCGGATGCATCCGTACAGGCCTGTTATGCAGATAGCATAAGATATGCGGTGCCTGTTGCGGTTGAAACCAATGCGCTGTTTTACAATACGGATAAAGTGAAGGAAGCCCCTGAAACCTGGGAGGACTTAATCCGTCTTGCAAGAGAAAACGGAGGAATT